>NZ_JBITLU010000024.1:0-127468 GCF_044465525.1 Nonomuraea sp. NPDC049646
GTGCTCTCCAGCGACGGCATGTCCATCGAGATGCGCGACACCGACGAGGACGTCTTCCGCGCGGCGGAGGAACTCGGTATCGATCTGTCCCGGCGTGAGCCGAGCAGCGTGGAAGAAGTCTGAGGGGGAGATCGCACACAATGCTAGACGTCAACTTCTTCGACGAGCTCAGGATCGGTCTTGCGACCGCCGACGACATCCGTCAGTGGTCGCACGGCGAGGTCAAGAAGCCCGAGACCATCAACTACCGGACTCTCAAGCCGGAAAAGGACGGACTCTTCTGCGAGAAGATCTTCGGTCCGACCCGCGACTGGGAGTGCTACTGCGGCAAGTACAAGCGCGTCCGGTTCAAGGGCATCATCTGTGAGCGCTGCGGCGTCGAGGTGACCCGGGCCAAGGTGCGTCGTGAGCGGATGGGCCACATCGAGCTGGCCGCGCCCGTCACGCACATCTGGTACTTCAAGGGCGTGCCGTCGCGCCTCGGCTACCTGCTCGACCTGGCCCCGAAGGACCTGGAGAAGGTCATCTACTTCGCGGCCTACATGATCACGCATGTCGACACCGACATGCGTGAGCGTGACCTGCCCTCGCTGGAGGCGAAGATCTCCGTCGAGCGGCAGCACATCGAGCAGCGCCGTGACGCCGACGTCGAGTCCAGGCAGAAGAAGCTCGAGTCCGACCTGGCCGAGCTGGAGGCCGCCGGCGCCAAGGGCGACCAGCGGCGCAAGGTCCGCGAGGGCGCCGAGCGCGAGATGCGCCAGCTCCGCGACCGTGCCCAGCGCGAGCTGGACCGGCTCGACGAGGTCTGGAGCCGCTTCAAGAACCTCAAGGTCCAGGACCTTGAGGGCGACGAGCTGCTCTACCGCGAGATGCGCGACCGCTTCGGCCGCTACTTCAAGGGCGGCATGGGCGCGCAGGCGATCCAGGACCGCCTGATCAGCTTCGACCTCGACGCCGAGGCCGAGAACCTGCGCGAGACCATCCGCAGCGGCAAGGGCCAGAAGAAGGCCCGCGCCCTCAAGCGGCTCAAGGTCGTGTCGGCGTTCCTGAACACGACCAACTCGCCGCGCGGCATGGTGCTCGACTGCATCCCGGTCATCCCGCCGGACCTGCGCCCGATGGTGCAGCTCGACGGTGGCCGGTTCGCGACCTCCGACCTCAACGACCTGTACCGCCGGGTCATCAACCGGAACAACCGCCTCAAGCGTCTGCTCGACCTCGGCGCCCCCGAGATCATCGTGAACAACGAGAAGCGGATGCTCCAGGAGGCCGTCGACGCGCTGTTCGACAACGGCCGTCGCGGTCGTCCGGTGACCGGCCCCGGCAACCGGCCGCTGAAGTCCCTCAGCGACATGCTGAAGGGCAAGCAGGGTCGTTTCCGCCAGAACCTGCTGGGCAAGCGAGTCGACTACTCCGGCCGTTCGGTCATCGTCGTCGGCCCGCAGCTCAAGCTGCACCAGTGCGGTCTGCCCAAGCAGATGGCGCTGGAGCTGTTCAAGCCGTTCGTGATGAAGCGGCTCGTGGACCTCAACCACGCGCAGAACATCAAGTCGGCCAAGCGGATGGTCGAGCGCGCCCGCCCCGTCGTGTGGGACGTGCTCGAAGAGGTCATCACCGAGCACCCGGTGCTGCTCAACCGCGCTCCGACGCTCCACCGTCTGGGCATCCAGGCGTTCGAGCCGCAGCTGGTCGAGGGCAAGGCCATCCAGATCCACCCGCTCGTCTGCACCGCCTTCAACGCGGACTTCGACGGCGACCAGATGGCCGTGCACCTGCCGCTGTCGGCTGAGGCCCAGGCCGAGGCACGCATCCTGATGCTCTCGACCAACAACATCCTCAAGCCGGCCGACGGCAAGCCCGTGACGATGCCCACCCAGGACATGGTCATCGGCCTCTACTGGCTGACCACCCAGAAGGAAGGCGCGACCGGCGAGGGCCGCGTGTTCGGCTCGATCGCCGAGGCGCAGATGGCCTTCGACCGCCGCGAGCTGGAGATCCAGGCGAAGATCCAGATCCGGGTCAAGGACGTCCTGCCGCCGCGCGACTGGGTCGCTCCGGAGGGCTGGGAGCAGGGTGACCCGATCCGGCTGGAGACGACGTTCGGGCGGTGCCTGTTCAACCAGACGCTCCCCGAGAGCTACCCGTTCGTCAACTTCCAGGTGGGCAAGAAGCAGCTGTCCACGATCGTGAACGAGCTGGCCGACACCTACCCCAAGGTCGAGGTCGCCAACTCGCTCGACGCGCTCAAGGACGCGGGCTTCCGCTGGGCGACCCGCTCCGGCGTCACGATCTCGATCGAGGACGTCGTCGCGCCGCCGAACAAGACCGACATCATGGAGAACTACGAGCGCCGGGCCGACAAGGTCCAGCGCGAGTACGAGCGTGGTCTGATCACCGACGAGGAGCGCCGCCAGGAGCTCATCGAGATCTGGACCCACGCCACGGCCGACGTCGAGACCGACATGGTCAACGCCTTCCCGGCGACCAACCCGGTCTGGATGATGGTCAACTCGGGCGCCCGTGGTAACAAGATGCAGGTCCGGCAGATCGCCGGCATCCGTGGCCTGGTGTCCAACACCAAGGGCGAGACGATCCCGCGGCCGATCAAGGCCTCCTTCCGCGAGGGCCTGTCGGTGCTGGAGTACTTCATCTCCACCCACGGTCAGCGGAAGGGTCTTGCCGACACCGCCCTGCGTACCGCCGACTCGGGTTACCTGACCCGTCGTCTGGTGGACGTCGCCCAGGACGTCATCGTGCGGGAGATCGACTGCGGCACCGACCGCGCGGTCCCGCTGCACGTCGGCGAGCGCGACGCGTCGGGCAACCTGGTCAAGGCGGAGAACGCCGAGTCCAACGTGCACGGCCGCATCATGGCCGAGGACGTCGAGGTCGACGGCAAGGTCATCGTCCCGGCGGGTGTCGACATCAACGACATCCACGTGACGAAGCTGGTCGAGGCCGGCGTCGAGACCGTCCGTACCCGCAGCGCGCTCGTCTGCGAGGCCAAGATCGGTGTCTGCGCGACCTGCTACGGCCGCTCGCTGGCCACCGGCAAGCTCGTGGACGTCGGCGAGGCGGTCGGCATCATCGCCGCCCAGTCGATCGGTGAGCCCGGCACGCAGCTGACGATGCGTACGTTCCACACCGGTGGTGTGGCCGGCGCCGACATCACCCACGGTCTGCCCCGTGTCACGGAGCTGTTCGAGGCGCGCATCCCCAAGGGTGTCGCCCCGATCTCCGAGGCCGAGGGCCGGGCCAGGATCGACGAGACGGACAAGACCAGGAAGATCGTCATCACCCCCGACGACGGGTCGGAGGAGATCGCCTACCCGGTCTCGATGCGGTCGCGCCTGCTCGTCCAGGACGGTCAGCGCGTGACGGTCGGCCAGCAGCTGATCGCCGGTGCGGTCAACCCCAACGAGGTGCTGCGCATCCTCGGCCCGCGGGCCGTGCAGCTGCACCTGGTGGCCGAGGTCCAGCAGGTCTACCGGTCGCAGGGTGTGTCGATCCACGACAAGCACATCGAGATCATCGTGCGGCAGATGCTCAAGCGCGTGAACGTGCTGGAGTCCGGTGACACCGACCTGCTGCCCGGTGAGCTGGTGGAGCGTCCGCGCTTCGAGCAGATGAACCGCGAGACGGTGGCCGAGAGCGGCTCGCCGGCCGCGGGCCGTCCGGTGCTCATGGGCATCACGAAGGCGTCGCTGGCCACCGAGTCGTGGCTGTCGGCGGCCTCCTTCCAGGAGACGACCAGGGTCCTGACGGACGCGGCGATCCACGCCAAGTCCGACTCGCTGCTGGGCCTGAAGGAGAACGTCATCATCGGTAAGCTCATCCCGGCCGGTACGGGCATGCCCCAGTACCGCAACATCCGGGTCGAGCCGACCGAGGAGGCCAAGGCCGCCATGTACACCGTCGGCGGTTACGACGGTTCCGCGGCCGACTACACCTTCGGCACGGGCAGCGGCGAGGCCGTCCCGCTGGAGGAGTACGACTTCGGTCAGTACAACCGCTAGCAGTTCGCAGGCGCCGCGCCCGGGTCTCTCTCCGCAGAGGCCCGGGCGCGGCGCTTTTGCGGCCGTACGCGCTGCCGTAGACGGTCCCAGACGCCCTGTGGGGGCGGCACGGGCCCGGGGGGACGGTCCGCCGGCCTGACGGCCTGTGGGCCGGTTGCGGGGTTCCCCGGCGAATCGGCACACGTCGGTCCCCAGGCCAGGTATCATTGCCGCGGCGCTTCGGATGGGCTGGATGAGACAGGCCCCGGTGGCACGGAGCGGTGAGGCCGACAGGCGTTGCCGTGCCGTTTTGACGTGTCGGCTGGGCCTGGGTAGTCTTGAGCATCGTGCCCGTCTCTAGCGGGCTTTCGGCTGTGCGCTCATATCCATAGGGAGAGCGTCGGCTGGACTCTCAGGCTCGCAAGTCTCCGTGGCTGTGTCTGTGTGAATAGCGCGACACGCCCGACCGCGGGGGCACCGGGACGAGGAAAACCAGCAGGTCATGACACCGGCAGAACCTGCGAAATGCAAGACCCAATGACGTAACACCGGCCAAGGCACGAAACGGAGTGGCAGTGCCCACTATTCAGCAGTTGGTCCGCAAGGGCCGGCAGGACAAGGTCTCCAAGACCAAGACTCCTGCCCTCAAGGGGAGCCCGCAGCGGCGCGGCGTGTGCCAGCGCGTCTACACCACGACCCCGAAGAAGCCCAACTCGGCACTGCGCAAGGTGGCCCGCGTTCGGCTCACGAACGGCATCGAGGTCACGGCTTACATCCCCGGTGTGGGCCACAACCTGCAGGAGCACTCCATCGTGCTCGTGCGTGGCGGTCGTGTGAAGGACCTGCCTGGTGTTCGCTACAAGATCATCCGCGGTTCGCTCGACACCCAGGGTGTCCGCAACCGCAAGCAGGCCCGCAGCCGCTACGGCGCGAAGAAGGAGAAGAGCTAACAATGCCTCGTAAGGGTTCTCCTGGCCGTCGTCAGCTCATGTCTGACCCGGTTTACAGCTCGCCGCTGGTGACCGCCCTGATCAACAAGGTGCTCCTCGACGGCAAGCGTTCCATCGCGCAGTCGATCGTCTACGGCGCCCTCGAAGGCTGCAGGGAGAAGACGGGCAACGACCCGGTCGTCACCCTCAAGCGCGCGCTTGACAACGTCAAGCCCACCCTCGAGGTTCGCAGCCGCCGTGTCGGTGGCGCGACGTACCAGGTGCCGGTCGAGGTGCGCGCCGCGCGCAGCACCACCCTGGCCCTGCGCTGGCTGGTGCAGTACTCCCGCGCCCGCCGCGAGAAGACCATGACCGAGCGCCTCATGAACGAGCTCCTCGACGCCAGCAACGGCCTCGGGGCGAGTGTCAAGAAGCGCGAGGACACCCACAAGATGGCCGAGTCCAACAAGGCCTTCGCCCACTACCGCTGGTAACCCGGCGGGTTCGACGAGACGACGAGGACGCGAGTTAAAGTGGCCGCTACGACCGCTCTTGACCTGGCCAAGGTCCGCAACATCGGGATCATGGCCCACATCGACGCGGGCAAGACCACCACGACCGAGCGCATCCTGTTCTACACCGGCATCAACTACAAGATCGGTGAAGTCCATGAGGGCGCTGCCACCATGGACTGGATGGAGCAGGAGCAGGAGCGCGGCATCACGATCACGTCTGCCGCGACGACCTGTGAGTGGATCGGTCACACCATCAACATCATCGACACTCCGGGTCACGTCGACTTCACCATCGAAGTGGAGCGCTCGCTCCGCGTCCTCGACGGTGCCGTCGCCGTGTTCGACGGTGTCGCCGGTGTCGAGCCGCAGTCGGAGACGGTGTGGCGGCAGGCTGACCGGTACGAGGTCCCGCGCATCTGCTTCGTGAACAAGATGGACCGTGTCGGCGCGGAGTTCCACCGCTGCGTCGAGATGATGGTCAGCCGCCTGGGCGCGACCCCCGCTGTGATCCAGCTTCCGTGGGGTGTCGAGGCCGACTTCAAGGGCGTCATCGACCTCATCAAGATGAAGGGGCTCATCTGGAGCGCCGACGCGGCCAAGGGCGAGATGTACGACACCGTCGACATCCCGGCCGACCACGCCGACGCCGCCCGCGAGTGGCGTGACCGCCTCATCGAGACGGTCGCCGAGAACGACGACGAGCTGATGGAGCTCTTCCTGGAGGGCACCGAGCCCACCGAGGAGCAGCTGGTCGCGGCCATCCGCCGCGCCACGCTGAGCAGCGCCATCAACCCGGTGCTGTGCGGCACCGCGTTCAAGAACAAGGGCGTTCAGCCCCTGCTCGACGCGATCGTCGCCTACCTCCCCGCCCCGACCGACATCCCGGCGTTCAAGGGTTACGCGGTCGGCAACGAGGAGAAGGTGATCGAGCGTCACGCGGACCCGGCCGAGCCGTTCTCCGCGCTGGCCTTCAAGATCGCCAGCGACCCGCACCTGGGCAAGCTCACCTACATCCGCATCTACTCCGGCACCCTCGACACCGGTTCACAGGTCGTGAACTCGGTGAAGGGCAAGAAGGAGCGGATCGGCAAGATCTACCAGATGCACGCCAACAAGCGCGAAGAGCGCCCGCAGGCGATCGCCGGTCAGATCGTCGCCGTCATGGGTCTGAAGGACACCACGACCGGCGACACCCTTGCCGACCCGGCCAACCCGGTCGTGCTCGAGTCGATGACGTTCCCGGCTCCGGTCATCAACGTCGCCATCGAGCCCAAGACCAAGGGCGACCAGGAGAAGCTGTCCACCGCCATCCAGCGGCTGGCCGAGGAGGACCCGTCCTTCCAGGTCCGTCGTGACGAGGAGACCGGTCAGACGGTCATCTGGGGCATGGGCGAGCTTCACCTGGAGATCCTCGTCGACCGTATGCGTCGTGAGTTCAAGGTCGAGGCCAACGTGGGCCGCCCGCAGGTGGCCTACCGCGAGACCATCCGCCGCAAGGTGGAGAAGGTCGACTACACCCACAAGAAGCAGACCGGTGGTTCGGGTCAGTTCGCGCGGGTGATCATCGACCTGGAGCCGCTGGGCGAGGGCAACGACGGTTACGAGTTCCAGAACAAGGTCTCCGGTGGCCGCGTCCCGAGGGAGTACATCCCCTCGGTCGACGCCGGCGCGCAGGAGGCCGCCGAGTTCGGCGTGCTGGCCGGTTACCCGATGGTGGGCGTGAAGGTTACGCTGACCGACGGTGCCGCGCACGACGTCGACTCCTCGGAAATGGCGTTCAAGATCGCCGGCTCGATGGCCTTCAAGGAGGCCGCGCGCAAGGCGGACGCCGTTCTTCTCGAGCCGATGATGGCCGTCGAGGTCACCACGCCCGAGGACTACATGGGTGATGTCATCGGTGACCTCAACGGTCGCCGCGGGCAGATCCAGGCGATGGACGAGCGGGCCGGCGCCCGTGTCGTCCAGGCGCTCGTGCCGCTGTCTGAGATGTTCGGCTACGTGGGTGACCTGCGGAGCAAGACGCAGGGGCGCGCGAGCTACAGCATGCAGTTCGACTCCTACGCGGAGGTGCCCCCGGGCATCGCCAAGGAGATCGTCGCGAAGGCCCGGGGCGAATAGTTCCGGTCCCTGGTGGGGTGGTGCGAGCCACCCCACCGCCTAGGGGTCTGGGATCTCCCGGGCCCGAGTGTGTAGACGAAAGTCAGTCAGATTCTCAAGGAGAGAACCAGTGGGCAAGGCCAAGTTCGAGCGGACTAAGCCGCACATGAACATCGGCACCATTGGACACATCGACCACGGCAAGACCACGCTGACCGCGGCGATCACCAAGGTGCTTCACGACCGTTTCCCCGAGCTCAACAAGGCGACCCCGTTCGACAAGATCGACAAGGCGCCCGAGGAGAAGGCTCGCGGTATTACGATCTCCATCGCGCACGTCGAGTACCAGACCGAGAAGCGTCACTACGCTCACGTTGACTGCCCCGGTCACGCCGACTACGTGAAGAACATGATCACCGGTGCCGCTCAGATGGACGGCGCGATCCTCGTGGTCGCCGCCACCGACGGCCCGATGCCGCAGACGAAGGAGCACGTCCTCCTGGCCCGCCAGGTCGGCGTCCCCTACATCGTCGTGGCGCTGAACAAGGCCGACATGGTCGACGACGAGGAGATCCTCGAGCTCGTCGAGCTGGAGGTCCGTGAGCTCCTGTCCGCGCAGGAGTTCCCCGGCGACGACCTGCCCGTCGTCCGCGTCTCCGCCCTCAAGGCTCTCGAGGGTGACGAGAAGTGGGCCGACAGCATCATCGAGCTGATGAACGCGGTGGACGAGAACGTCCCCGAGCCTCCCCGTGACACGGAGAAGCCGTTCCTCATGCCCGTCGAGGACGTCTTCTCGATCACCGGTCGCGGCACCGTCGTCACCGGTCGTATCGAGCGCGGCATCGTCAAGGTCAACGAGCAGGTCGACATCATCGGCATCAAGCCGGAGAAGACGACGACCACCGTCACCAGCATCGAGATGTTCAACAAGATGCTCGACGAGGGTCACGCGGGCGACAACGCCGCTCTGCTGCTCCGCGGCATCAAGCGCGACGACGTCGAGCGCGGCCAGTGCATCATCAAGCCGGGCACGACGACCCCGCACACCGAGTTCACCGGCCAGGTCTACATCCTGTCCAAGGACGAGGGCGGCCGCCACACGCCGTTCTTCAACAACTACCGCCCGCAGTTCTACTTCCGTACGACTGACGTGACCGGTGTTGTGAACCTCCCCGAGGGCACCGAGATGGTCATGCCGGGCGACAACACCGAGATGCGCGTTGAGCTGATCCAGCCCATCGCCATGGAGGAAGGCCTCAAGTTCGCGATCCGTGAGGGTGGCCGCACCGTCGGCGCCGGCCGGGTCGTGAAGATCATCAAGTAGCTCGACCGTCGGGGCGGCGGTCGGCCCCACATTCAGGGCCGACCGCCGTACCGCGTCAAGGGCCTCGCGTAAAGCGCCGTGATCCAGCAGTCGCTTCGGCCATAGTGACCGAAGTAACTGCCGGATCACGGAAGAAAAGACAGATCAACAGTGTCTGTCTCGTGGGGTCACGCAGGGTCAGACCTGCACCAGCACAGCGGCACAAGGCCGCACGATACTTTTTCAGACGACAGCGAAGGACACCGAGGCCACTATGGCGGGACAGAAGATCCGCATCCGGCTTAAGGCCTATGACCACGAGGTCATCGACAGCTCGGCCAAGAAGATCGTCGAGACGGTGACGCGGACTGGCGCGAAGGTCGCGGGCCCGGTGCCGCTGCCGACCGAGAAGAACGTGTACTGCGTCATCCGCTCGCCGCACAAGTACAAGGACAGCCGCGAGCACTTCGAGATGCGCACGCACAAGCGGCTGATTGACATCATCGACCCGACCCCCAAGACGGTTGACTCGCTCATGCGGCTCGACCTCCCCGCGGGTGTCGACATTTCGATCAAGCTCTGAGGGAACGCACTGACATGGCTAAGACGATCAAGGGCGTCCTGGGCAAGAAGCTCGGCATGACCCAGGTCTTCGACGCGGACAACCGGATGGTTCCGGTGACCGTGGTCGAGGCCGGTCCGTGCGTGGTGACCCGGGTCCGCACCGCAGAGAAGGACGGCTACTCCGCCGTTCAGCTCGGCTTCGGGCAGGTCGACCCCCGGAAGGTCAACAAGCCGCTCGGCGACTACCTGCGTAAGCACGACATCACCCCGCGCCGTTACTTCGCGGAGATCCGCACCGACGACGCGAGCGACTACACCCTGGGCCAGGAGCTGCTGGCCGACACCTTCGAGGCCGGCCAGTTCGTCGACGTGACGGGCAAGAGCAAGGGCAAGGGCTTCGCCGGTGTCATGAAGCGGCACGGCTTCGGTGGTCTGGGCGCGTCGCACGGTACGCAGCGCAAGCACCGCTCGCCGGGTTCCATCGGTGGCTGCGCCACCCCGGGCCGCGTATTCAAGGGCCTGCGCATGGCCGGTCGGATGGGTAACGTCCGCACCACTGTGCAGAGCCTCAAGGTTCACTCCGTCGACGCCGAGAACGGTCTCATCCTGATCAAGGGTGCGATCCCCGGCGCGAACGGCAGCCTGGTCCTCGTCCGCACCGCTGCCAAGAAGGGGGCTGCCAAGTGAGCACCACTATTGACGTCCTCGACGCCAGCGGCGCCAAGGCCGGCACCGTCGAACTGCCCGAAGACGTCTTCGGCACGACGGTCAACGTTCCGCTGATCCACCAGGTGGTCGTGGCCCAGCTCGCCGCTCGCCGGCAGGGCACCCACAAGGCCAAGACCCGTGGCGAGGTCAGCGGTGGCGGCAAGAAGCCGTACCGCCAGAAGGGCACCGGCCGCGCCCGTCAGGGCTCGACCCGCGCGCCGCAGTTCACCGGCGGTGGCACCGTCCACGGGCCCGTGCCGCGTGACTACTCGCAGCGCACGCCCAAGAAGATGAAGGCCGCCGCGCTCCGCGGCGCCCTGTCCGACAGGGCCGGCGGCGGTCGCGTCCACGTGGTCAGCACGCTGGTGACGGGGGAGACCCCCAAGACCAAGGCTGCCCTGGAGGCCCTGCGCAAGATCACTCAGGCTCCCCGCGTGCTCGTCGTCGTCGACGAGGCCGACGAGCTGACCTGGATGAGCCTGCGTAACGCTCCCGAGGTCCACCTGCTGGACGCCGGGCAGCTCAACACCTACGACGTGCTCGTGCACGACGACGTGGTCTTCACCCAGGAGGCGTACGACCAGGTCGTCGCGCGGCTGAGCCAGGGCGGGAAGGAAGACGCCTGATGGAGAAGATCGCCGACCCGCGCGACATCATCATCAAGCCGGTCGTCTCTGAGAAGAGCTACGGCCTGATCGATGAGAACAACAAGTACACGTTCCTGGTGAAGAAGACCGCGAACAAGACCCAGGTCAAGATCGCCGTTGAGCAGATCTTCGGGGTCAAGGTCACCAGCGTGAACACCATCAACCGGACGGGCAAGCGCAAGCGCACCCGCACCGGTTTCGGCAAGCGTCCCGATACCAAGCGCGCGATCGTGAGCCTGGTCGAGGGCGATCGGATCGACATCTTCGGTCAGATCGGCTAGCAGCGCCATAGATAGGAAGCGGGCCGAAAGGTCTGCGAGGGACGAGACCGTCGTGCTTCGGTGCGGCGGGCTCGCCCATGTAACCGACGAAGGATGAACGAAAAAGATGGGCATCCGTAAGTACAAGCCGACGACTCCGGGTCGCCGCGGGTCGAGTGTCTCGGACTTCTCCGAGATCACCCGCAGCACTCCCGAGAAGTCGCTGCTTGCGCCCCTTCACAGCAAGGGCGGCCGGAACGTACACGGCCGGGTGACCGCGCGCCACCAGGGCGGCGGACACAAGCGCGCCTACCGGATCATCGACTTCCGTAGGCATGACAAGGACGGCATCCCGGCGAAGGTCGCTCACATCGAGTACGACCCCAACCGCACCGCCAACATCGCTCTGCTCCACTACGCCGACGGTGAGAAGCGCTACATCATCGCGCCGACCGGCCTCAAGCAGGGCGACCGAATCGAGAACGGCCCCGCTGCCGACATCAAGCCGGGCAACTGCCTGCCGCTGCGCAACATCCCGACCGGTACCTTCATCCACGCGGTGGAGCTCCGTCCGGGCGGCGGCGCGAAGCTCGGTCGTTCCGCGGGCGCCCAGATCCAGCTGCTCGCCAAGGAAGGCCAGTACGCCACCCTGCGTATGCCGTCCGGTGAAATGCGCATGGTCGACGTGCGCTGCCGGGCGTCGGTCGGCCAGGTCGGCAACGCCGAGCAGGCCAACATCAACTGGGGCAAGGCCGGCCGTATGCGGTGGAAGGGCAAGCGCCCGACCGTCCGCGGTGTCGCCATGAACCCCGTTGACCACCCGCACGGTGGTGGTGAGGGCAAGACGTCCGGCGGTCGCCACCCGGTGAACCCCAAGGGCAAGCCCGAGGGCCGCACCCGCCAGGCCAACAAGTCCAGCGACCGGCTGATCATCCGTCGTCGGAGCAAGAGGAAGAAGCGGTAGGAGCAGCCGAAATGCCACGTAGCCTTAAGAAGGGTCCCTTCGTGGACGACCACCTTCAGAAGAAGGTGGACGCCCAGAACGAGAAGGGCACCAAGAACGTCATCAAGACGTGGTCGCGGCGCTCCATGATCGTTCCCGACATGCTCGGGCACACGATCGCCGTGCACGACGGCCGCAAGCACGTCCCGGTGTTCGTCACCGAGTCGATGATCGGCCACAAGCTCGGAGAGTTCGCCCCCACGCGGACGTTCCGCAGCCACGTCAAGGAAGACCGGCGCAGCCGGCGATAGACGCCTTCAGAAGCATTTAGAGGAGTAAGCGATGGAAGCCAGGGCTCAGGCGCGGTTCGTCCGTGTCACGCCCCTCAAGGCCCGCCGCGTGGTGGACCTTATTCGCGGGCTGCCCGCTTCGGAGGCGCAGGCCGTGCTGCAGTTCGCTCCCCAGTCGGCGAGCGAGCCGATCTACAAGGTGCTCAGCAGCGCCATGGCGAATGCCGAGCACAACTTCAACCTCGACCCCAGCACGCTCGTCGTGAGCCGCGCCTGGGTCGACGAGGGCCCGACGCTGAAGCGGTTCCGCCCGCGTGCACAGGGTCGCGCCTATCGGATCAACAAGCGGACGAGCCACATCACCGTGATCGTGGAATCCCGCGAGCCGAAGGGAAGGACCCGATAGTGGGCCAGAAGGTTAACCCGCACGGGTTCCGCCTCGGCATCACGACCGACTTCAAGAGCCGGTGGTACGCCGACAAGCTGTACAAGTCGTACGTCGCCGAGGACGTGGCGATCCGCCGCATGCTGCAGAAGGGCATGGAGCGGGCCGGCATCTCCAAGGTCGAGATCGAGCGCACCACGGACCGAGTGCAGGTGGACATCCACACCGCGCGTCCGGGCATCGTGATCGGCCGCCGCGGCGCCGAGGCGGACCGTATCCGCGGCGACCTCGAGAAGCTGACCAAGAAGCAGGTCCAGCTCAACATCCTCGAGGTCAAGAACCCGGAGATCGACGCTCAGCTCGTCGCTCAGGGCGTCGCCGAGCAGCTGTCCAGCCGTGTCTCGTTCCGCCGCGCCATGCGCAAGGCGATGCAGTCGGCCATGAAGTCCGGCGCCAAGGGCATCCGTGTCCAGTGCGCGGGTCGTCTGGGCGGCGCCGAGATGTCGCGGTCGGAGTTCTACCGTGAGGGTCGCGTGCCGCTGCACACCCTTCGCGCGGACATCGACTACGGCTTCTACGAGGCCCGTACCACCTTCGGCCGCATCGGCGTGAAGGTCTGGATCTACAAGGGTGAGGCTCCGACCAGCCGCGCCGAGCGTGAGGCGGCTGCCGCCGGCGCTCGTGCCGGTCAGCGTCGCGAGCGTGACGACCGTCGTGGTGGCGGCGGCGACCGTCCGCGTCGTGGCGGCGGTGACCGTCCGCGTCGTGGCGGCGGCCGTGGCGACCGCGCCCCCCGTACCGAATCGGCCGCGCCCGCGGGCGCTGCCCCCGAGACCGGCCCGGCTGCGCAGCCGGGTGCTGAAGGGAGCTGACCATGCTGATCCCGCGCAGGGTCAAGCACCGCAAGCAGCACCGGCCTGACCGCAGCGGAGCCGCCAAGGGCGGCACCAGGGTCGTGTTCGGCGAGTTCGGCATTCAGGCTGTTGAGCACTCCTACGTGACCAACCGCCAGATCGAGTCCGCTCGTATCGCCATGACCCGTCACATCCGCCGTGGCGGCAAGGTGTGGATCAACATCTACCCCGACCGTCCGCTCACCAAGAAGCCGGCCGAGACCCGCATGGGTTCCGGTAAGGGTTCGCCGGAGTGGTGGATCGCCAACGTCAAGCCCGGACGCGTGATGTTCGAGCTGTCCGGCGTGGCGGAGTCGGTCGCGCGTGAGGCCCTCACCAGGGCGATCCACAAGCTGCCGATGAAGTGCAAGATCGTTAAGCGTGAAGTGGGTGAGGCGTGATGGCTAAGGGCCTGACCGCCGGCGAGCTGCGAGTGGAGGACCAGGACACCCTGGTGCAGAAGCTCAAGGAAGCCAAGGAGGAGCTGTTCAACCTCCGCTTCCAGGCAGCGACCGGTCAGTTGGAGAGCCACGGGCGGCTGCGCGCCGTCCGCCGCGAGATCGCCCGCATCTACACCGTGATGCGCGAGCGTGAGCTCGGCATCGTCACGGTCGAGAAGGAGTCGAGCGATGGCTGAGACCGAGACCACCGAAACCACCGAGGCGAACGACGCGCGGAACTTCCGCAAGGTCCGTGAGGGCCTGGTCGTCAGCGACAAGATGGACAAGACCGTCGTCGTCGCCGTCGAGGACCGCGTCAAGCACCGTCTGTACGGCAAGGTCATCCGCCGTACGACCAAGTACAAGGCACACGACGAGGCCAACGCCTGCGGCGTCGGCGACCGCGTGCTGCTCATGGAGACCCGCCCCCTCTCCGCCACCAAGCGGTGGAGGGTCGTGGAGATCCTCGAGAAGGCCAAGTAAGGCCCTCTCGGATATACCGCGCCTCGTGGGGGCCTCAGGGCCCCCATGACGGCGTCCAAGGACGCGAGGTCCTCCCGGACCTCGCGTCGCCTGCGGTGCGGCCCCTTCGCGGACTGTGGCCGTGGGAACAAGACAACGACAGGTTCCGCCAGGCTCAGCGATGAGAACCGGCGCGACTAACAGGAGTTCAAGTGATCCAGCAGGAGTCGCGGCTCAAGGTCGCCGACAACACTGGTGCGAAGGAGATCCTTTGCATCCGTGTTCTCGGTGGCTCGGGCCGACGCTACGCCGGTATCGGCGACATCATCGTCGCCACTGTCAAGGACGCGCTGCCGGGCAGCACGGGCGTCAAGAAGGGCGACGTGGTCAAGGCCGTCGTCGTCCGCACGGTCAAGGAGCGCCGCCGGCCCGACGGCTCCTACATCCGCTTCGACGAGAACGCCGCCGTCATCATCAAGGACAGCGGTGACCCTCGTGGCACTCGTATCTTCGGCCCGGTCGGCCGCGAGCTGCGCGACAAGAAGTTCATGCGCATCATCTCGCTCGCCCCGGAGGTGCTGTAATGCCGAAGCTGCATGTGAAGAAGGGTGACCTGGTTCAGGTCATCGCCGGCAAGGACAAGGGTGCCAAGGGTCACGTCATCGCCACGTACCCGCGCGAGGACCGCGTGGTGATCGAGGGCGTCAACATGATCAAGAAGCACACCAAGGAGTCTCTCCAGGGTCCGCGTGGCGCCAAGACCGGCGGCGTGCAGACGATGGAGGGCCCCATCCACGTGTCCAACGTGAAGAAGCTCAAGGACGAGAAGCCCGCCGACAAGAAGGCCGACAAGGCCGAGGAGACGGGTGAGGACAGCTGATGACCGCCACGACCACTGAGACCGAGCGCCCGACGCCGCGACTCAAGACGAAGTACCGCGAGGAGATCGCGGCCCAGCTTCGCGAGCAGTTCGGCATCGAGAACGTCATGCAGATCCCGGCCCTGACCAAGATCAAGGTCAACATGGGTGTCGGTGAGGCGGCTCGCGACTCCAAGCTCATCGAAGGCGCCGTACGCGACCTCACCGCGATCACCGGCCAGAAGCCGGCCGTCGTCCGGGCGCGCAAGTCCATCGCGCAGTTCAAGCTGCGTGAGGGCATGCCGATCGGCGCGCACGTCACGCTGCGCGGCGACCGCATGTGGGAGTTCCTCGACCGCCTGCTGGCGCTGGCGCTGCCCCGTATCCGGGACTTCCGCGGCCTGTCGCCGAAGCAGTTCGACGGCAACGGCAACTACACGTTCGGTCTGACCGAGCAGGTCATGTTCCACGAGGTCGACCAGGACAAGGTCGACCGCCCGCGGGGCATGGACATCACGGTCGTGACCACCGCGACGAACGACGACCAGGGCCGGGCGCTGCTGAAGCTCCTCGGCTTCCCGTTCAAGGAGGCCTGATCCAATGGCGAAGAAGTCGCTGATCGCCAAGGCGGGGCGCAAGCAGAAGTTCGAGGTCCGGGCCTACACCCGGTGCTCGCGTTGCGGTCGTCCGCGCGCGGTGTACCGCAAGTTCGGCCTGTGCCGCGTGTGCTTCCGCGAGATGGCGCACCGGGGCGAGCTGCCCGGCATCACCAAGTCGAGCTGGTAGATACTCTGGGGGGCGGCTCCGCGTCGTCCCCCGGGGTCCATGTTCAGAAGAAGACAGGACGCTTTGCGTCCATGACCGCGCCGAAGGTCCACCGGCAGAGCGCTGCTTGGCCGACTGGAAACCGCGGCGAGGAAGGCCACTGGCCATGACGATGACCGACCCGATCGCAGACATGCTGACGCGTCTGCGCAACGCGAACTCGGCGTACCACGAGAGCGTGTCGATGCCGTATTCGAAGATCAAGGCGCACATCGCCGAGATCCTCCAGCAGGAGGGTTACATCCAGTCCTGGGCCGTCGAAGACGCCAAGGTCGGAAAGAACCTCGTGGTGGAGCTCAAGTTCGGGCCTACCCGTGAGCGTTCGCTCGCGGGCCTGCGCCGGGTTTCCAAGCCCGGTCTGCGGGTTTATGCGAAGAAGGACAACCTGCCTCGAGTTCTGGGCGGGCTGGGCGTCGCGATCATCTCGACGTCCGCCGGACTCATGACCGACAAGCAGGCCGGCAAGCGTGGCGTGGGCGGCGAAGTCCTCGCCTACGTCTGGTAGAGGGGAGGAACACAGCATGTCGAGAATCGGACGGCTGCCCATCCCTGTGCCCAGTGGCGTAGACATCACGATCACCGGCCAGGATGTCCAGGTCAAGGGCCCGAAGGGCACGCTTTCTCACACGGTCGCGGACCCGATTACGGTCGGTCGTGACGACGACGGCGCCATCGCCGTCTCCCGGCCCAACGACGAGAACAAGGTCCGTGCGCTGCACGGCCTGTCCCGGACGCTGATCGCCAACATGGTGCAGGGCGTCACCCAGGGCTACACCAAGTCCCTGGAGATCGTCGGCGTCGGTTACC
Organism: Nonomuraea sp. NPDC049646; assembly: GCF_044465525.1. NCBI lineage: Bacteria > Bacillati > Actinomycetota > Actinomycetes > Streptosporangiales > Streptosporangiaceae > Nonomuraea > Nonomuraea sp. NPDC049646. The sequence continues at coordinate 16,923 of NZ_JBITLU010000024.1, forward strand.
GCGTCCAGGCCAAGGGCCCGACGCAGCTGGAGTTCTCGCTGGGCTTCAGCCACCCGGTCATCGTCGACGCCCCCGAGGGTGTCTCCTTCCGCGTCGAGAAGCCGACCCTGTTCCACGTGGACGGCATCGACAAGCAGAAGGTCGGCGAGGTCGCGGCCAACATCCGCAAGTTGCGCAAGCCTGACCCGTACAAGGGCAAGGGCGTGCGTTACCAGGGCGAACAGATCCGCCGCAAGGTCGGAAAGGCTGGTAAGTAGGCATGGCTCCGAAGACTGCGTTCAGCAAGCACACGGCTGCCCGCACCGTCTCGCGGGCTCGCCGTCACCGCCGCGTCCGCAAGTTCGTCGTCGGTACGGCCGAGCGTCCGCGCCTGGTCGTCAACCGCTCGACCCGTCACATGTTCGTCCAGATCGTGGACGACTCCGTCGGCCACACGCTGGTGAGCGCCTCCACCATGGACGCCTCGCTGCGCACGCTCGAGGCCGACAAGACGGAGAAGGCCAAGAAGGTCGGCGAGCTCCTCGCTCAGCGGGCCAAGGAAGCCGGGATCACCAAGGTCGTCTTCGACCGCGGTGGCAACCGCTACGCCGGTCGCATCGCGGCCCTGGCGGACAGCGCCCGCGAAGGCGGGCTGGAATTCTGATGGCAACTGAGAAGAGGAACCACTGATGGCTGCAGCTCCGCGTCGCGGTGGCGGCACCGGTGGCGAGCGGCGGGACCGTCGTGACGATCGCCGCGGTGGCGCCGCCGACAAGGGCGTCTCGTACATCGAGCGCGTAGTGAAGATCAACCGAGTGGCCAAGGTCGTGAAGGGTGGTCGTCGCTTCAGCTTCACCGCCCTCGTCGTCGTCGGTGACGGCAACGGCCTGGTCGGCGTCGGTTACGGCAAGGCCAAGGAAGTCCCCGCGGCCATCGCCAAGGGCGTCGAAGAGGCCAAGAAGCACTTCTTCAAGGTGCCCCGCATCCAGGGCACCATCCCGCACACCGTGCAGGGCGAGGAGGCGGCCGGTGTCGTCTTCCTGCGTCCGGCGTCGGCCGGTACCGGCGTCATCGCCGGTGGCCCGGTGCGCGCGGTCCTGGAGTGCGCCGGCATCCATGACGTGCTGTCCAAGTCGCTCGGCTCGGACAACCCGATCAACATCGTGCACGCCACCGTGGCGGCTCTGAAGGGCCTTTCCCGCCCCGAGGAGATCGCCGCCCGCCGTGGCCTGCCGATCGAGGACGTGGCTCCGGCCCGCATGCTCAAGGCTCAGCGCGAGGGCATCGCCGAGGCCGCGGCCGCGAAGGCGGTGAGCTAGTCATGGCACGCCTGAAGATCACTCAGGTTCGCTCGAAGATCGGTGGCAAGCAGAACCAGCGTGACTCGCTGCGTTCGCTTGGCCTGAAGCGAATCGGCGATGTCGTCGTCAAGGAGGACCGTCCCGAGATTCGCGGGATGGTGTCCGTGGTGACGCACCTCGTCGAGGTGGAAGAGGTCGACTAGTCATGACTGACAAGGCTCCGCTCAAGATTCACGACCTGCGTCCTGCCCCGGGTGCCAACAAGTCCAAGATCCGCAAGGGTCGCGGCGAGGCGTCCAAGGGCAAGACGGCCGGTCGCGGCACCAAGGGCAGCCACGCCCGTACCACGGTTCCCCTCGGCTTCGAGGGTGGCCAGGTGCCGCTGCAGAGGCGTCTGCCGAAGCTCAAGGGCTTCTCCAACGCCCTGTTCAAGACGACCTACCAGGTCGTCAACCTGGACAGGCTCGGCGAGCTGTTCCCCGAGGGTGGCGACGTCACCGTCGAGGCCCTGGTGGCCAAGGGCGCCGTTCGCAAGAACCAGCTCGTGAAGGTGCTCGGCACCGGCGAGATCTCCGTCGCTGTGAACGTTACGGCTCACGCCTTCTCGTCCGCCGCGAAGGAGAAGATCGCCGCCGCCGGTGGTTCCGTTACCGAGCTGTAGCTCCGCTATGACGAGGCGTGGGGGTTCCGACAATGGGCCCCCACGCCCTTAGTGCGTTAGAGTTCGGCGAGACGGCAGGATTCTGTCCGGCTCGTTTGACTTGAGACTTGACATGGCAGATCCCCGCACCACCGCATACTCACATCGCCATAAAGGCGCGCAGGAGGGACCGTGCTGACCGCGTTTACCCGGGCGTTCCGGACACCGGACCTGCGCAAGAAGTTGCTCTTCACCCTGGGCATCATCGCGCTGTTCCGTCTCGGCTCGGTTCTTCCGACTCCGGGAGTTCACGTCCAGAACCTCGCGGCCTGTTTCGACCAGGCCCGTAACGGAGCCACCGGCAACATCTACGGGATGGTGCAGCTGTTCAGTGGTGGTGCGCTCCTGAAGCTGTCGGTGTTCGCGCTGGGCATTATGCCGTATATCACCGCGAGCATCATTCTCCAGCTGCTCGTCGTGGTGATTCCACGTCTTGAGGCTCTCAAGAAGGAGGGCCAGGCGGGTCAGGCCAAGATCACGCAGTATACGCGTTATCTGACCATCGGCCTCGGCGTCCTCCAGTCGACCGCCTTCATCGCGCTCGCGCGGTCCGGCCAGCTGTTCCCCAACTGCCAGCAGGACGTCCTGCTCGACCCCGACAACATCTTCGGCATCGTCACGATGGTCATCATCATGACGGCCGGCACGTCGGTGATCATGTGGCTCGGTGAGCTCATCACCGACCGCGGCGTCGGCAACGGCATGTCCATCCTGATCTTCACCCAGGTCGTCGCGGTCTTCCCGTCCGAGCTGACCAACATCTTCCAGGCGAACAAGTTCACCTTCGCGGTCGTCATGGTCGTCGGTGTCTTCATGATCGCGGCCGTGGTCTTCGTCGAGCAGGCGCAGCGCCGCATCCCGGTCCAGTACGCCAAGCGCATGGTGGGCCGCAGGATGTACGGCGGCACCTCGACGTACATCCCGCTGAAGGTCAACCAGGCCGGCATCATCCCGGTCATCTTCGCCTCGTCGCTGCTCTACCTGCCGCAGCTGCTGACCTCGCTCTTCCCGACGTCGAACAACGCGGTCGTGCAGTGGATCTCCCAGTACCTGGTCAGGGGTGACCACCCGGTCTACATGATCACGTTCTTCGTGCTGATCGTCTTCTTCACGTACTTCTACGTGTCGATTACGTTCAACCCCGCTGAAGTCGCCGACAACATGAAGAAGTACGGTGGGTTCATTCCGGGCATCCGTCCCGGCCGTCCGACGGCTGAATACCTGAACTTCGTGCTCACCCGTCTGACCGCGCCCGGCGCGCTCTATCTGGGTCTGATCTCCATGATCCCGATCGTCGCGCTGGCGGTGGCCGGGGCTAGCCAGAACTTCCCGTTCGGAGGGACGAGCATTCTGATCATGGTTGGTGTCGGCCTGGACACGGTGAAGCAGATCGAGAGCCAGCTCCAGCAGCGTAACTACGAAGGTTTCCTGCGGTAGTGCGTCTCGTTCTCGTCGGGCCCCCCGGAGCGGGTAAGGGGACACAGGCCCAGTACATCGCATCGAACCTGTCCATCCCGAAGATCTCGACAGGTGACATCTTCCGTGCCAACGTCTCGGGCGGCACGGACCTCGGCAAGCTGGCCAAAACCTACATGGACCGTGGCGATCTCGTGCCCGACGAGGTCACCATCGCCATGGTCCGCGACCGACTGTCCGAGGACGACGCGCAGGACGGCTTCCTGCTCGACGGCTTCCCGAGGAACGTCGCGCAGGCGGAGATCCTGCGCGACATGCTCAAGGACTGGGGTCTGGAGCTCGACCTGGTGCTGGAGCTGGTCGTGGACGACGACGAGGTCGTCCGGCGGCTGGCGGGGCGGCGCACGTGCAGTCAGTGCGGCCGTATCTGGCACGTGGAGTTCGACGACAAGAAGGACGACAAGTGCGACGCCTGCGGCGGCGCGCTGTTCCAGCGGGACGACGACAAGGAAGAGACCGTCAGGCACCGCCTGGAGGTCTACCAGGAGCAGACCGCGCCGCTGGTCTCGTACTACGTCGACGAGGGCATCCTCGTGGGCGTCGACGCGACCGGGCCGGTCGAAGAGGTGACGCAGCGGGCCATGGAGGCGATCCGCCCGTACCTGGGATGACGCCGGACACGATCTCCTGCGAAGGTGGCACGGATATCCGTGCCACCTTGCTTTTTTGTGTGCGGCTATTGTGGGGGAATTAGGGCTCCCACGAGGCCCGTCAGAAACCCCGGGGGGTGCCGAACAATGTTCAAGAGAAACCGACACGGAATCCAGATCAAGTCGCCCGAGCAGCTGGAGAAGATGCGGGCCGCCGGCCTGGTGGTCGGGCGCACGCTCGATCTGCTGAGGCGCTCCGTCGAGCCCGGCATGACGCCGCTCGACCTCGACTCCATCGCCGAGAAGGCGATCAGGGACGAGGGCGCGATCCCGTCGTTCAAGGGCTACCAGGGCTTCCCCGCGACGATCTGCGCGTCCGTCAACGACGAGGTGGTCCACGGCATCCCCACGGACGCCCGCAAGCTGCGCGAGGGCGACGTCATCTCCATCGACTGCGGCGCGATCCTGGAGGGCTGGCACGGCGACTCCGCCGTCACGGTGCCGGTCGGCGAGGTCGACCCGAAGCTGACCGAGCTGATGCGGGTCACCGAGGAGGCCATGTGGCGCGGCATCGCCGCGCTGAAGGTCGGCCGCCACCTGTCCGACATCGGCTACGAGATCGAGCGCTACGTCAAGTCCCAGGGCCGCTTCGGCATCCCCCAGGAGTACGGCGGCCACGGCATCGGCACCGAGATGCACATGGACCCGTGGATCGCCAACCACGGCAAGCCGGGCCGGGGCCCGCTGCTGGAGGAGGGCATGTGCCTGGCCATCGAGCCCATGGTGAACCTCGGCACCGAGCGCACCCGCGTGCTGTCCGACGACTGGACGGTCGTGACGATCGACGGGAAGGCCTCTGCGCACTTCGAACACAGCGTCGCGGTGACACATAATGGACCTTGGGTGCTTACCGCCCTGGACGGTGGCGAAGAGCGCCTGAGTCACCTTCAGCCCTGACCCCCGGGAGTGGTGGAATGGCGAACAGCCCCGAGATGCGTGCCTCGGACGTCGACCGCGACCGGGTCGCCGCCATCCTCCGGGAGCACACCGCGCAGGGCCGCATCACGATGGACGAGTTCAACGAGCGGCTCGAGGAGCTCTACAAGAGCAAGACCTACGGTGACCTGGCCAAGCTGACGGCCGACCTGCCCGACGTCGACCTGCGCCACCGGCCGGCCAAGCCCGAGGCGGTGCCCGCGACGCGCGGCAACCTGCATCCGGGCATGCGGGCGGCCTGGGGCGCCTGGGCCGCGGCCAGCGCCGTCAACTGGGTGATCTGGCTGATCGTGAGCGTCTCGTCCGGCCACATGATCTATCCGTGGCCGCTGTGGGTCATGGGGCCCTGGGGCGCGATCCTGCTGATGAGCACCATCTTCGGGAACGGGCCGAAGCGCAGTTAGCCCGGAGCCTTATGTGGCGTAATGCACTGTGTGTATTCCTCCGCAGTGCGTGACGGCGCCGGTTCCTAGCGTGTGCCGTGTCAGGAACACGACTCACGGAGGAATCAGATGCGCAAGGTCCTCGCAGCCGCCGCCCTCGCCGGCTCGATCGCCGTCACCGGTCTCGCCGTCGCCCCGGCCGCCCAGGCGGCCTCGTCCGGAGGGTGGGGCACGTTCTACTCGGGCAACCACAAGGCGTCCACGCACGGGAGCACGTACCGGTCGCACGGCAAGGTCTACACCCACTGGTACGGCAAGGAGTCCACGCCGAGGTTGGGCTACGTGTGGTTCCGGTACCACGCGAACGGAAGCTGGCACCAGTTCTCCACGAAGTGGGACGGGAGCCACGACGAGACCTGGTCCGGCCGGGGGATCAAGAAGATCTACACCTGGACGTGCTGGGGCGGCCCGGCTACGTACTGCGGTGACCGGCACCGCGTCTACTAGCGGCACCCCGCGAAGGGCTCGCCGGTCCGCCCGGCGGGCTCTTCGGCGTGTGGACGAAGGAGTGCGGGCCGTGGGGTAGACTCTTACATGGTTGTGTCAGGACACCTGGCACGCGTTTCGCGTTTTGGGCTCAGGTGTCGTACACTCCTTAGTCGGCTCACTATGACTTACACGCGTCGGCGGTCTTTGCCGATCGCCGCTCTCTTCGAAGCGTGAGGTCGCGGCTGCTTAGTGAACCGGAGCCTCAGACGACCGATCAGTGAAACGCGAGGGATTTTGGCCAAGAAAGACGGCGCCATCGAGATCGAGGGCACTGTGGTTGAGTCGCTCCCGAACGCCATGTTCCGGGTGCAGCTCGACAACGGCCATAAGGTCCTGGCCCACATCAGCGGACGGATGCGGATGCACTACATCCGAATTCTGCCGGACGACAGGGTAGTCGTTGAACTGAGCCCCTACGACCTGAGTCGCGGGCGGATCGTCTACCGATACAAGTAAGACGTCTGAGGAACACGAAGGACAATGAAGGTAAAGCCGAGCGTCAAGAAGATCTGCGACAAGTGCAAGGTGATTCGCCGGCACGGTCGCGTCATGGTGATCTGCGACAACCTGCGCCACAAGCAGCGTCAGGGTTAGTCGTACGCAAGGTTTCTCCGAGTCCGCCCCGAATTAGGGAGCGGGCTCGACGCATGAGGAGCCCGCGACAGTAATCGCGTCTCACACCTGGGCAGGCGGAGCGATCCGGACCACTCAGGAGACCCCCGGTCGGAGGCCGGGGCCCTCACCCCGGGCATGGGGAGGGGTAGTGCGGCGCAAGACCTCCGCCCAAAAGAAGGAGAATGCCCGACCATGGCTCGCCTGGTTGGCGTCGACCTCCCCCGCGAGAAGCGGCTGGAGATCGCTCTCACCTACATCTACGGAATCGGCCGCACCCGCGCCCAGGAGATCCTCCAGGCGACCGGTGTCAGCGGCGACCTCCGCGTGCACCAGCTCTCCGACACCGAGCTCGTCCCGATGCGTGACTACATCGAGGCGAACTTCAAGATCGAGGGTGACCTGCGCCGCGAGGTCCAGGCCGACATCCGTCGCAAGATCGAAATCGGTTGCTACCAGGGCATCCGGCACCGCAAGGGCCTTCCGGTCCACGGTCAGCGCACGCAGACCAACGCGCGTACCCGTAAGGGCAAGAAGAAGACCGTCGCCGGTAAGAAGAAGCCCGGTAAGAAGTAGTCCACAGCCGCGGACCGAAGATCTCAGGAGTAATGGCAAACAATGCCTCCTAAGAGCCGTCAGGGTGCCCCGAAGAAGGTGCGCCGCAAGGAAAAGAAGAACGTCGCTCACGGGCACGCCCACATCAAGAGCACGTTCAACAACACGATCGTCTCGATCACCGACCCCAACGGGAACGTGATCTCCTGGGCCAGCGCCGGCCACGTGGGTTTCAAGGGCTCCCGTAAGTCCACCCCGTTCGCCGCTCAGATGGCCGCCGAGAACGCCGCCCGCCGCGCCATGGAGCACGGCATGCGCAAGGTCGACGTGTTCGTCAAGGGTCCCGGCTCCGGCCGTGAGACCGCGATCCGCTCCCTCCAGGCCACCGGCCTCGAGGTGGGTTCGATCCAGGACGTCACGCCGGTTCCGCACAACGGCTGCCGTCCGCCGAAGCGCCGCCGCGTCTGAATTTCCCCAGGAGATATTGAGAAATGGCTCGTTACACGGGCGCGGACTGCAAGCTCTGCCGTCGCGAGAAGACCAAGCTCTTCCTCAAGGGCAGCAAGTGCGAGTCCGCCAAGTGCCCCATCGAGATCCGTCCTTACCCGCCGGGTGAGCACGGCCGCGGACGCCCCAAGGAGTCCGAGTACCAGCTTCAGCTTCGCGAGAAGCAGAAGACCCGTCGCATCTACGGCGTCCTCGAGAAGCAGTTCCGCAACTACTACGAAGAGGCCGCGGGCAAGAGCGGCAAGTCGGGTGAGGTGCTGCTCCAGATCCTGGAGAGCCGTCTCGACAACGTCGTCTACCGCGCCGGCTTCGCCCAGTCGCGTGACGCCGCCCGCCAGCAGGTGCGCCACGGCCACATCCTGGTGAACGGCAAGAAGGTCGACATCCCGTCGTACCGCGTTCGCGAGCACGACATCATCGAGGTCCGCGAGAACAAGCGCAACCTGCTGCCCTACGAGGTCGCTCGGGCGACCGCGGGCGAGCGCACCGTTCCCGCGTGGCTCGGCGTCGTGCCGGAGAAGCTCCGCGTCCTGGTCCACCAGCTGCCGGTTCGCCAGCAGATCGACACCCAGGTCCAAGAGCAGCTCATCGTCGAGTACTACTCCAAGTAGTCACTGACGTCCTAGTTCGGGCACGGAAGACTGCTATACGCGGTTTTCCGTGCCCGAACTAGACTGTTTATCGGAGTGGCGTCATATAGCGGGCGTCACACGACAAGGGGAGAACCCACACCATGCTGATCGCTCAGCGCCCGACTCTTCTCGAAGAGTCGATCGACGAGACCCGGTCGCGGTTCGTCATCGAGCCGCTGGAGCCGGGCTTCGGCTACACCATCGGCAACTCGCTGCGTCGCACGCTGCTGTCGTCCATTCCGGGCGCGGCCGTGACGAGCATCCGCATCGAGGGCGTGCTGCACGAGTTCTCGACCGTTCCCGGGGTCAAGGAAGACGTCACCGACATCATCCTGAACCTCAAGGAGCTGGTCGTCTCCTCCGAGCACGACGAGCCGGTCGTGATGTACCTGCGCAAGCAGGGCCCGGGTGAGGTCACCGCCGCCGACATCGCGCCTCCGGCCGGTGTCGAGGTGCACAACCCCGAGCTGCGCATCGCCACGCTCAACGGCAAGGCGAAGCTGGAGATGGAGCTGACCGTCGAGCGCGGTCGCGGCTACGTCTCCGCCGCCCAGAACAAGCAGCCGGGCCAGGAGATCGGTCGCATCCCGATCGACTCGATCTACTCCCCGGTGCTCAAGGTCACCTACAAGGTCGAGGCGACCCGAGTCGAGCAGCGCACCGACTTCGACCGTCTCATCCTCGACGTCGAGACCAAGCCCGCCATGAAGCCCCGCGACGCGGTGGCCTCGGCCGGCAAGACCCTCGTCGAGCTCTTCGGCCTGGCCCGTGAGCTCAACGTCGAGGCCGAGGGCATCGACATCGGCCCGTCGCCGACCGACGCCGCCTTGGCCGCCGACCTGGCGCTGCCGATCGAGGAGCTGAACCTGACCGTTCGCTCCTACAACTGCCTCAAGCGCGAGGGCATCCACACCGTGGGTGAGCTCGTCGCCCGCAGCGAGCAGGACCTTCTCGACATAAGGAACTTCGGGGCCAAGTCGATCGAAGAGGTCAAGCAGAAGCTGCACGAGATGTCGCTGGCGCTCAAGGACTCCCCGCCCGGGTTCGACCCGAGCGCGGTGGCCGGCGGCGGCTACGACGACGACGACAGCGCGTACGTCGAGACCGAGCAGTACTGAGCCTCGTGCGGAGACCCGTCTCCGCACGTGCCCCGCACGCGCCGAGTGGCCCAGCCGCTCGGCGCGTGACGAACGTAACGGCCCAGTCGTGGTGACTGCGGCCGGCCCGACTCCGGTACCTGGTACGGCCGGGGCGGGTTAACCCAAGAGGAGAAAGCAATGCCCAAGCCCACCAAGGGTGCACGTCTTGGCGGCAGCCCGGCGCACGAGCGGCTGATCCTGGCGAACCTCGCCACGGACCTGTTCCGCCACGGCAAGATCCGTACGACGGTTGCCAAGGCCAAGCGCCTTCGCCCGCTGGCGGAGCGCCTGATCACCAAGGCGAAGAAGGGCGACATCCACAACCGTCGCCAGGTCCTGACCGTGGTCAAGGACAAGGGCGTGGTTCACCACCTGTTCACCGAGATCGCGGTGACGTTCGCCGAGCGTCCGGGTGGTTACACCCGGATCACCAAGGTCGGCGCGCGTAAGGGCGACAACGCTCCGATGGCCGTCATCGAGCTGGTGTCCGAGCCGCTGAACGGTGTCACCACCCGCCGTACCGAGGCTCCGGCCGCCGCTGCCGCTCCGGCTCCGGCCGCCGAGGAGACCGAGGCCGCCGAGACCGAGGCGCCCGAGGCCCCCGAGGCCGCCGCCGAGGAGACCCCGGCTGCCGCCGAGGAGGCTCCGGCCGCCGAGGCCGAGGCGAAGAAGGACGAGGCCTGATCTCTCAGGCTGGTTGAATCGGGCCCGGATCCCCTTCGCGGGGGTCCGGGCCCTTTTCCGTGAACGCGAAAGGGACGATCGTGCTACGGCTCCGCCTGGATCTGGCATACGACGGGACCGACTTCTCCGGATGGGCCAGGCAGCCCGGTCGCCGTACGGTCCAGGGTGAGATCGAACTGGCGCTCACCAGGATCCTGCGCCTGGGCGAGCCGGCCGCGCTGACCGTGGCCGGGCGTACGGACGCGGGCGTGCACGCGCGCGGCCAGGTGGCGCACGTGGACGTGCCGGCCGGATCCCTCGCCGAGCTCGACGGCAACCGCGGGCCCCTGGACGTCGATGAGCGGCTCTCTGCGCTCGTCCGGCGGCTGGGTGGGCTCCTGCCCCTGGATGTACGCGTTCATCGGGTCTCGGTGGCTTCTGAGGGCTTTGACGCCCGATTCTCCGCGATGTTCCGGCGGTACGCGTACCGGGTGTGCGACATAGCGGGCGGGGTCGATCCGCTGCGGCGGCACGAGGTGGTCTGGCACAGCCGTCCGCTGGACCTCGACGCCATGAACGAGGCGGCCCGGCGGCTGGTGGGCGAGCACGACTTCGCGGCGTTCTGCAAGAAGCGCGAGGGCGCCACGACGATCAGGGAGCTGCAGCGCCTGGAGTGGACGCGCGAGGCGGACGGCGTGCTGGTGGCCGCCGTCGTGGCCGACGCGTTCTGCCACTCGATGGTCCGGGCGCTGGTGGGCTCGCTGCTGGCCGCGGGCGACGGGCGACGGCCGGTGGAGTGGCCCGGCCAGGTGCTGACGCGGGCCGTACGGGACTCCGGGGTGCACGTCGCGCCCGCGCACGGGCTTTGCCTGGAGGAGGTCGGCTACCCGGCGGCGGACGAACTCGCCGCGCGGGCGGCCGCCACCCGGCGGGTCCGCACGCTCTCAGCCCTTGGTGACGCGGCGCTCCAGGACGAGTGAGGTCTGGTCCCTGAACGCCCCGCTGACCTTGGCCAGCGTCTTGTCGCCGGCGTCCGGGGTGTGGCCGTCGGCGTGGGTGGCGTAGCTGAACACGATGTACCTGCCCCACACCAGCCCGGCCGCGTAGCCGCCGGCGATGGACACCCGCTCGCCCCCGCTTCCCTTCGCACCTGGCAGCGCGCGGAACCAGACGTTGCGCGGCAGGTTCTTGGCCTGGTCGGTCTGGACGGCGTCCTCCTTGGTCGGCAGCACCGCGATGCCGGTGGTCACGGCGTAGCGGCGCTTGCTGTCGACGAAGGTGGCCCGGATGATCCGGCTGCACTTCCGCTCGCGCAGCGCGTCGGCGAACGCGCCGGTCGCCGCCTTGTCGCAGCTCGTCTCGGTGTCGGTCTTGACCCTGGTGAACGTCGTGCCGGCGGCGGAGACCTTCTTCTTCGGGAACGCCTCCGTCAGGGACATCTTCTTCGGGTCGGTCTCCTCCGAATTGAGCATCGACGCGCCCGGGACGTCGGCGGACGGGCTGGTGGTCAGCTCCGAGGTGGGCAGCAGCGTGGACGGGGCGGGGGTGGCGCCCGCGGTCGTGGCGGCCGGCGGGGCGGTGCTCAGCGCCCGGTAGGCGAAGAAGCCGCCGGTCGCGACCCCTGCCAGGGCCAGTGCGCCGAGGGTCACGAGCAGGGCTCGCTTGCTCTTGCCGCGGGCCGGGGGTGGCGGGGGTGGGATCTGGAACGGGGGCTGCCTGAAGGCGCCGGGTGGGAAGGTGGGCGTGCCGTGGGGCGGGGTGGGGAGGTCCAGGGCGGTGCCGGGCCGCTTCGTCCACAGGTCCTGGTTGAAGGGCAGGTCGGGGAGTTTCTCCTGGGTGGGGGACGGGTCCTGATGCGGCTCTGGTGAAGGCCGGGGTTCGGCCTGCTTGTCGTCCGGGTCCCGTTCCGTTGGGCGGGCGTTCTGGGCAGGCGCGTCGGGAGAGTGGCCGGTCGCGCGTTGCGTCGCCTCGTCGGGCCTGGCGTCCGGGTGCCTGTCCTCCGGGCGCTTCTCCTCTGGGCGCTTGTCCTCGGCCGGGGGCATGGGGGGCCATACGGGGACGTCGCCCGGCTCCGGGGGGCGGCCCGTCGGGTTGGTGGGGTGGGGCTCGACGTGGTGGGCCGTCCGCATGGGGCCGGTGGGCTCCTCGCGGGGGTCGGACGCGCGCATGCCCTGAGGCGGGGTGTCCAGGGCTGCCGGGTCGTGCTCCTCGTGCTCCTCGTGCTCGTCGCGGGGAGGGGCCGGGGTGGCGTGCTGCTGGACGGTGGCGGCGGCGTCGCGCTTGGCGGCCTCGGGGTCGAAGTAGTGGGCCGCCTTGGGGATGCCGCCCGGACGGGTGGCATCGGGGTCGTACGAAACGGCCTCGGGGGTGAAGCTTGCGGCCTCGGGGCTGAACCGCCCGGGCTCGGAACCGAACCGTACGGGGGCGGGGGCGTCGTGCGGCGCGGCGTCCGGGGTGTCGAGGGCGTCACCGGGGTACGGCGGGTGGCCGGGGTCGTACGGGGCCTCTTGGTCGTACGGCGCGTTCTGGTCGTACGGCGCGTCTTGGTCGTACGGCGCGGCGGGGTTGTACGGCGCGGCGGGGTCGTGAGGGAACGCCGGTGCTGTGGCGTTCGGGTCGGCGGGCACGCCGGTGGCGGCGGTACCGGCTGAGGCGGTGCCGGCCGCGGCGGTGGACGGGGTTCCCGGCGACGCTGTGGGCCGACCGGTCGTCGGGCCGGTCGGTGGCTCTGTGGGGCGGCCGGTCGACGGGCCCGTCGGCGGCTCTGCGGGCCGACCGGCCTTCGGGCTGGTCGGTGGATTCGCGGAGTGGCCGGTGGGCGTGCCGGGCGGTGGCTCTGCGGGGTGGCCGGTCGGCGTGCCGGGCGGTGCTGTCGGGTGGGTGGCCGGTGCGCCGGTGGGCGTGGTGGAGCGGCCGATCGGGGCGTCGGTCGGCTGGGTGGGGAACGGGGTGGGCCGGCGGTCGGCGGCTGCCGGGGGCGCGGGGTGACCGGCCTGAGTGGTGGGGAACCGGGCGGTGGGGTCGCCGAGCGCCCGGTCGCCAAAGGCCCGGTCGCCAAGAGCCCGGTCACCAGAGGCCCGGTCGCCGAGGGCCGGGTCGTCGGTGTCCGGCTCGGCTACGAGTTCCCCCGTGGCGGCTGGCCACGGGGGCATGGCGTGCGGGTCGGCGACCGGGGCGGGCCACACCTGAAGGCCCGCGGCGGCGGCCGTGAACGCCGGCGGCGGCTCCCACGGCGGCGCGCCCGGCACGACCGGCCCTGGCTGCTCCCACGGCGGCGTGCCCGGTACGGCTGACTGGCCCGGCCAGGCGGGAGGGTCTTCCTCCGGGACGGCGGCCCACTGGCCGGGGGCAGGGGTCCAGGAGGCGTCGTCCTCCGGCTGCGCGCCCCGCGTGGGGTTCTCCCCGGACTGCGGACCCCGACTGGCGTCGTTCTGGGGGTGCCGACTCCAGGGGGCGCCACCCTCCGGTTGCGGGCCCTGGGGGGCGTCGTTGTGGGGGTGCCGATTCCAGGAGGCGTCGTTCTCTGGCCGTGGGCCCATGGCGGGGTTGCCCCCTGGCCGCGGGCCCCAGTCGCCGTCGTTCTGGGGTTGTGGGCCCCAGGTGGCTTCGGTGGCGTTTCTGGGGGTCCAGGCTGCTTGGTCGGGGGGTTGGGGGGCCCAGGCGGGTGTGTCGGCGGCGCCTGTGCCGGGCCCGGTCTCGCTGATCGGCCTGGGGCCCCATCCGGCTTCCGTGGGGGTGCCGAGGGGGCGTCCGGGGTCGGGGACGGCCCTGGGCGGCGAGGCGGCTTGATCGGGAGCCTGGGGGGCCCAGGCGGGCTGGGCGGACGCGGACGAACGGGACGGCTCGCCGGCTGCGTCGGAAATCTGGGGGGCCCAGGCGGGCCTCGTCGGGGCGTCGACAGCCCACTCGGGGGCATCGGAAACCCCTGCGGGGTCGGAAGCCGAGACGGGCGTTCCGGGCATAGGGGACGCGGAGGCGGGTGCTCCGGAGGGGCCAGGGCCGGGGGCGGAGGTCCCGAAAGCGGAGGCGTCAGGGGTACCGGGGGTGCCGGGGGCGCCGGATCCGAAGGCCGGAGGGGTGGCGGCCGAGGTCGGGGTGGAGGGAGCGCCGGCGGGGGTGTTCGGCGCGCGGGTCGGCCAAGGGCCGGTGTTTCCGCGGGGGGCCCGGGAGGTCGCGACGGTGTCTTCGCCGACTCTCGGGCCCTGGGAGGCGTCGCCCCCGGGAGGCGCGAAGGGGGCGCCGGTGGCGGGTACGGGCGCCCCGAAGGCGGTGGGAGGCCCAGGGACGGCGAAGGGACCGGAGGCTTCGGAGGAGCCGCCCGCACGGGGGCCGGAGGTCCCGGGAAGGCCACCGAGCCCAGAAGACGCGCCTGGCGCGCCGGGTCCGGAGGACACGCCTGCAGGCCGGGGCCCAGAGGAGTCGCCTGGGGCACTGAGCCCAGAGGAGGCGCTTGGGGTGCCCGGTCCGGAGGACGTGGCTGGGGTGGCGAAGGGAGTGCTGATGGTGGGCGTGGAGGAGGTTGGGGGTGGGGGAGCGGTGGGGTCGGGGGTGTCGTCGGCGAACCAGTCGTAGGGGGCCGAGTCGTCGCCGGCCACCTCCCACGGCTGTACGCCGGCGGACGCCTCCGCCGGCTCCGGTGGAGTGCCACCTGGAACCCGCGTCTCGTCGCCGGTCGGTTCACCTGACGGAGAGAACGCCGACGGGACGCCGCTGCCGATGCGGCCGAAACTCGGCGGTGGCATCGGTGATGCGGTCGTACGGTCGGCTTCCCTGCGATCGTGCTCGGACCCGGGTTCCTGGCCACGCATAGGGCGAGCCTAGCGAGAGTAGCGAGATCGTTATGTCGGTATGGGGGTTCCTCGCGGGATCCGCCGCCCTCTTTGGGGGGTTATCGGGTGGGATGCCGGTTCAGCTGAGGGCGCTGCCCGTCATCGAACGGTTGTCCAGAGCCTTGAAGACGGTCGCGTCGCTGAGGTCCTTGATGGCTTCGAGGATGCGCTTGGATTCCTTCTTGTCCGGCTTGCTGCCGTCCTTGTTCTGGAACCACACCATGATCGCGTAGTGGCCGTGCGTCGAGATCTTGGCGCCGCCGCTGCCCGAGCCGAGCATCTTGGTGACGCTGTCCTTGCCGGCCAGCGGCTTGACGTAGTTGCTCGCGTCGCCGACCTTGGCCACCTTGCTGGCGGTGCCGCTCGTCTTGAGGTTGGCCACGCCGATCGTGCCGATCACCTTGCCGGACTTGTCGCGGAAGCTGGCCCGGAGGAGCTGGGTGCACTTGCCCGACTTGAGCGCCTTCTGGAGCTTGTCGCCCAGCGCGCCGTCGGTGCACTTCTTGTCCTTGCTGGTGACCGTCATCTCGTACGCGCGTCCCGAGACGTTGATCTTCTTGGTCGAGCCGAAGATCTCCTTGACCGTGATCGGGTCGGGGTCGGTCTTGCGCTCGGCCGCGAAGCCGTACTTGCCGGGCGGGGCCGAGGGGAGCGGCGCGGAGGTCCTGGTGGGGGCGCCGGCCGCGGCGGTGCTGGGACCGTCCGCGTTCCACATCAGCGCCAGGCCGCCGCCGAGCAGGCCCAGCAGCAGGACGCCGCCGATCGCGAACCACAGCGGGGCGCGCGAGCGCTTGCCCTCGTCGTAGGGGCTCCAGCCGACCCGGCTCTGCTGCGGCTGCGGCGACTGCTCGGACTGACCCGCCTGCCCTGACTGCCCCGGTTGTCCTGGCTGTCCCGGCTGCGCCGACTGCTCGGACTGCGACGAATAGGGCGGCTGACCGAACGCCCCCGACTGGCCGAACGATCCGGACTGGCCGAACGATCCGGACTGGCCGGGCTGCTCCGGCGGCAGGAACTGGCCGGTGCGGGCGGACGGCGGCGGCTGCGAAGGCCCGGGGAACGGAGACTGCGAAGACGGTGGCTGCGGGAACGGAGACTGCTGAGTGGTCTCGCTCTCGGCGGCGCGCTCCCTGCGCGAACGGCGGGGACCGCTGTCCATGCCACGTTCCTCATTGCCGTTGGAAACCATGCGGAGACATTACCGTGATGTGCGTCATTGAGTTCCGAAGTCCTGGGTCCACCATGGGCCGTCCGGTCCGGCGGCGACGCCGACGCCGATGGCCTTGAGGGTGCAGTCCAGGATGTTCCTGCGGTGGTCGCGGCTGTCCAGCCAGCCGCGTACGGCCTGCTCGGGCGTGCTGTAGCCGTTGCCGATGTTCTCGGCGGCGCCCCAGTGGTAGCCGGCGCGGTCCATGCGGTCCCAGGGGGAGGCGCCGTCGGGGGAGTTGTGGGCGAGCTGCCCGGTTCGGGCCATCTCCAGCGAGTGCTCGCGCGCCGAGCGTCCCAGCCTGCCGTCCACCCGCAGCGGCCCGCAGCCGTGCTCGGCGCGGGCGGCGTTGGTGAGCGTGACGACCTGGGCGGCCATGCCGGGGATCACCTTGGCCTGGTCGCCGCCGCCGGTGAACACCTGGGTCGGGTCGTCCGGGGCGTCGAAGCCGGCGATCTGCCCTTCGGGGGTCTTGGCGGGCCTGGGGGTGGACCTGCCGCGCGGCGTCCTGACCGTGCTGGCCTGCCGCGGGATGCGGTCCAGCTCGGGCTGGGCCTTCTGCCCGGCGGTGGGCGCGGGACGCGCGGTGGCCGCGGCCGGCGGGGCGGTCTCGTTGAGGTAGATGTGGGCGGTGGGCTCGACGTCGTCGGACAGCCGGCCGAGCAGCACGCCGGTGAACAGCGCGGCCATCAGGCAGGCCAGCACGCCCAGGCTGTTCCGGCGCCGCGCGCCCCGCTGGGTTTGCCGGGTGTGAGAGTTCCGCCACATACCGCAGCTAACGATAGAGATGTCGGGTACTGGGAAAGAAGGGATCCCAGGGAAACGAAATGGAACCGTTCTGCTGTCGGGTAGACTCGTGCAGGGTTACCGGTCTTTTGACCTGCGCGCCGATAGGCGGGTAACCTAATCGTTCGTTGTGTGCATAGGTCCAGCGTGACCGATGCGCGGCGCGTCCGGCGTCATCTCCCATCATCAAGCCCATCGGGCTCGGGAGACGGAAGGTCCGGGCTGCCGTGTGCCCGCACCGACCGACCCATGTAGCTGTCGCATCCGACAGCGCCGAAGACGCGAGCAAAAGAAGGCTACGACCGTGCGCACGTACTCACCGAAGCCCGCCGACGTCCAGCGTCAGTGGTACGTCATCGACGCGACCGATGTCGTGCTGGGCCGGCTGGCCAGCCACGTCGCGAACCTGCTCCGCGGCAAGCACAAGCCGATCTTCGCCAACCACGTCGACACCGGTGACTTCGTCATCGTCATCAACGCCGACAAGATTGCGCTGAGCGGTAACAAGCGTGAGCAGAAGAAGGCCTACCGTCACTCGGGCTACCCGGGCGGTCTGCGTTCCGTCACCTATGGCGAGCTCATGGACAAGCGGCCGGAGAAGGCCGTCGAGAAGGCCGTCAAGGGCATGCTGCCGAAGAACTCCCTCGGCCGGAAGATGGCCAAGAAGCTGAAGGTCTACGCGGGTTCCGACCACCCGCACCAGGCTCAGCAGCCGGTGCAGTTCCAGATCACCCAGATCGCCCAGTAGTAGTTCGAAAGAGTTAGAGGAGAACCGTGGCTGAGCCCACCGGTGTCGAGACGGTCGTCGAGACCGAGCTGGAGGAATTCTCCGGCGAGGACTTCCCGTCCGAGTACACCACCGAGTCCGCTGCCAGCGCTGACGCGCCCGTGCGCAAGCCCGTCACCACGGGTAACTCGTACGGCACCGGCCGCCGCAAGGAGGCGATCGCCCGCGTGCGCATCGTCCCCGGCACCGGCAAGTGGACGATCAACGGTCGTTCGCTGGACGTCTACTTCCCGAACAAGGTCCACCAGCAGATCGTCAACGAGCCCTTCGTGGTCCTCGGCGCCGAAGAGGCGTTCGACGTCATCGCGCGCATCGACGGGGGCGGCGTCACCGGCCAGGCCGGCGCGCTGCGCATGGGCCTGTCCCGCGCCCTGGCGATCCTGGACGTCGACGTCAACCGCCCGCCGCTGAAGAAGGCCGGCTTCCTCACCCGTGACGCCCGCGCCACGGAGCGGAAGAAGTACGGCCTCAAGAAGGCCCGCAAGGCTCCGCAGTACAGCAAGCGCTAAATTGGCGCGCCTTTTCGGCACCGACGGGGTACGTGGGGTCGCTGGTCGCGACCTCACGGCCGAGCTCGCCATGGACCTGTCCGTGGCGGCCGCCCATGTACTCGGTGATGCGGGCGCGTTCGCGGCCACGGGACGTCGTCCCGTGGCCGTCGTGGGCCGGGACCCGCGAGCCTCCGGGGAGTTCCTGGAGGCCGCAGTGGTCGCCGGCCTCGCGGCGTCCGGAGTGGATGTGCTGCGCCTCGGCGTGCTGCCCACCCCGGCCGTCGCCCATCTCACCGCCGCGCTCGGCGCCGACCTCGGCGTCATGCTGTCCGCCTCGCACAACGCGGCGCCGGACAACGGGATCAAGTTCCTGGCCAGGGGCGGCTTCAAGCTGTCCGACGCGGTCGAGGACGAGATCGAGCGCCGGCTCGGTGAGAGCTGGTCCTTCCCCGTCGGTTCGGGGGTCGGCCGCGTGCGCGACGCGTACGGCGAGGCCGACCGCTACATCTCGCACGTCCTGACCACGATGACCGCCGCGCTCGACGGCCTGCACGTCGTGGTCGACTGCGCGCACGGCGCCGCCCACATGGTCGCGCCCGAGGCGCTGGTGCGTGCGGGCGCCCGGGTCGAGGCCATCGGCGCCAGGCCCGACGGGCTCAACATCAACGCCGGGCACGGCTCCACCCACCTGGACAAGCTCCAGCAGGTGGTCGTGTCCAGGGGCGCCGATCTGGGCGTGGCCTACGACGGCGACGCCGACCGCTGCCTGGCGGTCGACCACACCGGCACGGTCGTCGACGGCGACCAGATCATGGCGGTGCTCGCCGCCGCCATGCACGGCGACGGCCTGCTGTCCAAGGACACCGTGGTCGCGACCGTCATGTCCAACCTGGGCTTCAAGCTGGCGATGCGCGAGACCGGCATCACCGTGATCGAGACGGCGGTCGGCGACCGTTACGTGCTCGAACGCATGAAGTCCGACGGGTTCAACCTGGGCGGCGAGCAGTCCGGTCACGTCATCCTGCTCGACCACGCCACCACGGGCGACGGCCTGCTCACCTCGCTCCACCTGCTGGGCGTTGTGGCCAAGTCGGGCGTCCCGCTGAAGGAGCTGGCCTCGGTGATGACCCCGCTGCCGCAGATCCTGATCAACGTCAAGGACGTCGACAAGGGCAAGGCGTCGGTGCCCGAGCTCATCGCCGCCGTGGCCGAGGCCGAGGCGGAGCTGGGCGAGACCGGCCGGGTGCTGATCCGGCCGAGCGGCACCGAGCCCATGATCCGGGTGATGGTGGAGGCCGCCTCCGAGGAGCACGCCAACCAGGTGGCGGGCCGCCTGGCCGACGTGGTCCGTACGGCCTGCGCCTCCTGACGCGCCTGGGCGGGTACGGCCGCGTGCCGTACCCGCCGGGCCGCTACTCGTCGCCGGTGAGGGCGAACACCCGCAGCCTGCGACCGGCCCAGAAGACCGCGCCCACGGTCACGATCACCAGCGCCGGCACGGCGAAGCCCATCGTGACGTCCGACCTCAGGAACGGCGAGTCGGAGAGCTGGTCGGCGATGGTGTTGGCCCACGCCTGGATCGAGAACTTGCGGGCCCCGGCCATGATCCCCGCCACCGTGACCTCCCAGACGAGGGCGTAGATGACGCCGATCGTGACCGCGTGCTTGGTCACGACCCCGAGGAGCAGGAACAGCGCGGCGTAGGCGACGCCGGCGACCAGGGCGCCGAGGGCGAAGCCGGTCGCGATGCCGTCCTCGCCGCCCACCAGGATCCAGGCCGCCACGTACGTCGGCAGAGCCCCGAACAGGGCCATGAGCGAGGCCGCCACCACGAACTTGGTCAGGGCGATCACGGGCCTGGAGATGGGCTTGGACATCAGGTGGATGACGGTGCCGTCGTCGATCTCCGGCGCGATGACGCCGGTGCCCGCGATGACCCCCAGCAGCGGCAGCATCGCCGCGATCGCGAACTTCTGCATCAGGTCCACGGCCAGCTTCTGGTCGGCGCCGGTCGCCACGCGCAGCAGCACGGCCAGGGCGATCAGGGCCAGCGGGAGCAGCAGGAGCAGGATGATGCGGCGACGCCCGAGCAGTGAGCGGTACGTGATGCCGGCGACCACGGTGTTCATTCAGGTGCTCCTGTTGATCAGGTAGGAGAAGACGCTCTCCAGGTCCTCGTCGGCGGGGGAGACCTGGTGCAGGCGCACGCCCTCGTCGCGGGCGACGCGGGGGAGCAGCCGGGCGAAGCGCCGCAACTCGGTCGCCTGCACCTCCAGGCCGTCCGGGCGGAGCGTGATGCCGCCGGCCGACTCGTCGCGGATCAGGGCCGCGGCGAGCTTGCGGTCGTCGCTGGAGCGGATGACGAACAGGTGGGGCCTGTCGGTCATCAGGCGCCTGATCTCGCGGAAGTTGCCCGAGGCGGCGTGCCGGCCCGACACCAGGACCTCGATGTGCTGGGCGACCCGCTCGACCTCCTCCAGGATGTGCGAGCTGAACAGGATCGTCTTGCCCGCCGTGCCCATGGCGCGGATGAGGTCCATCAGGTGGAGGCGCTGGCGCGGGTCCATGCCGTTGAACGGCTCGTCGAGCAGCAGCACGGCCGGGTCGTGGACGAGGGCGGCGGCCACCTTGACCCGCTGGCGCATGCCTTTGGAGTACGTCTCCACCCGGCGGTCCTTCGGCTCCTCCATCTCGACCGTGGCCAGGGCCTTGCGGGCGGCCTCGACGGGGTCGGGGAGGCCGTGGAGGCGGGCGGCGGACAGGACGAACTGCCAGCCGGTGAGGAAGCCGTACACGCCCTCACGTTCCGGGACCAGACCGATATTTCGATAGATGTGGTGGTTTTTCCAGACCTGGGTGCCGTCCAGCGTGACCGAGCCGCCGGACGGCGCCAGGAACCCGGCCATCATGTGCAGCAACGTCGACTTGCCCGCGCCGTTGGGGCCGAGCAGGCCGGTGACGCCGGGGCCGATCGTCATGGTCACGTCGTTGACCGCCACCACGTTGCCGTACCAGCGGGACACCTGGGAGAGCTCGATCTTCATCGCGAGGCCGCCTTCCTGTAGCGCAGCGCGAGAGCGGCCAGGCCGACGGCGATCAGCACCACCAGGATCGCCGCCGAGGCGGGACCGCTCGGGTACGCGCTGTCGGCGTGGGACGGGGTGCCGAACAGCCACGACTGCACGGAGTCGACCAGCCAGAACGGGTTCATCAACCAGGCCCAGGGAGCCGACGACTCGTTCCCGGTGCTGAGCATCGTGCCGTAGAGCAGCGGCACCGACGCCGAGGACAGCAGGTAGACCGTCATCACCGAGGCCACCCCGAGCCCGCGCCGCGGCGTGAAGGAGGCGAGGGCCAGCCCGAACGCCGACAGCAGCAGCGCCAGCACCAGCGCCATGAGCAGTGCGCCGAGGAACTCGCCGGTGGCCGGCGGCCCCGGCAGGTCCACGACCAGCTCGCCGACCCACAGCAGCGTCAGCGGCCCGCCGATCAGCAGGAACAGCGCGGCGGTCATCGCGATCACCTTGGCGGCCACGTACTGGAAGACCGAGATCGGCCGCGACAGGTACAGGGGCAGCACGCGGTGGCGCAGGTCGGGGGCGACGACCGTGGGGGCCTGCGAGGCCAGGAAGATGGCCACCACGGCCTGCATGACCACCGCGAACCCGCTGTAGGGGATGAGCCGCTGCTTGGCCAGCGCCATGGACGCGATCGACACCACCATGGGCATCAGCATGATGACGACCAGCGCGAACGGCACGATCTTGCTGCGCGCCGGACGGCCGAGCCCGAAGACGCCGCGCAGGCTGTGGACGGTGAGCGCGCGGGTGGCGTACGCGCCGCCCATGCGGGGGCCGTCGTAGTGCCGGTAGCCGATGTCGTAGATCTCAGACATGGGCCGCCTCCTCCCTGAAGACGTCCTCGATGCGGTGGCGTCCCTGTTCGAGGCGGATCAGGCACAGGTCGAGGTCGACGGCGGCGTCGCGGACGGCGTCGTAGGTCTCGGGCCCGAGCACCTTGACCACCAGCAGGCGGCCCTGCTGGGAGACGGTCTGGCCGGTCTCGGTCAGCCGCCGGGCCAGCGGCTCAAGGCCGTCCTCGACCTCGACCGTGACCGTCTGGGTGGCCTGGGTGAACTCCGAGATCGCCGACGAGCGCAGCAGGCGGCCGCCGTCGATGACGATCACGTGGTCGCAGATGCGTTCCAGCTCGCCCAGCAGGTGGGAGGTGACCAGCACGCTGATGCCGAACTCGGTGCCGATGCGCCTGATCAGCGTCAGCATCTCGTCGCGGCCGCGCGGGTCGAGCCCGTTGGTCGGCTCGTCGAGGAAGACGAGCTTGGGGTCGTGCACGAGAGCCTGGGCCAGCTTGACCCGCTGCTTCATGCCGGTGGAGTAGCCGCCGATCGGGCGGTAACGCTCTTCGGCCAGGCCCACGTGGCGCAGCACGTCGGCGGCGCGCTCGCGGGCGGCCGTGCGCGGCAGCCCGGAGATCCTGGCGAGGTGGACGACCAGCTCGGTCGCGGAGACGTCGGGAGGGAGGCATTCGTGCTCGGGCATGTAGCCGACGAGCCGGCGGATCTCGGCGCCCTGCGCGGTCACGTCGAGGTCGAGCACCCGCGCGGCGCCCTGGCTGGGCGGCAGCAGGCCGAGCAGCATCTTGATCAGTGTCGACTTGCCCGCGCCGTTCGCCCCCACCAGCCCGGTGACGCCGGATCCCACGGTCACCGTGAGCCCGTCGACCGCGGTGACGGTGGGGAAGCGTTTGGTCAGCCCCTCGGTGGCGAGGATGTGCATGTGGCGGACCCTACCCGGCGCGGGGTGGGCCTGGCCTCGTTCACACGGATGAACGCTGTCCTACTTGAGGCCAGAATTTCCGCTGGACCACCAGCGTGGCGGTGCCCGAGATGACCATGCCGAGGATGTTCACCGCTAGCTGCGATACCGACCCGGAGACCTCCTTCCAGTCACCCAGAGCGAGTGCGACGGCGAGGTAACCGGCCGCCGGGACCGTGGTGACCGAGATGAACACGCCGATCAGGGCCGAGGACTTGCCCGCTGTCACCGACAGGACGCCCGCTGCCCCCGCCAGCAGGGCCACGATGAACGACCATTTGTCGGGAGTGACGATGAAGTGGACCTCGGATGTGGCGCCGAGGTTGTTCTCGGTGATCCAGCCGAGCCAGGTCGAGACCAGCGCGCAGGCGAAGGTGACGGCGATCGCCACTGTGAAGCCCACGACCAGAGTCCTGAATGAGCTGATGATCAGGCGCCAGCGCCTGTGCAGCAGGCCGAAGCAGATCGCGGCGATCGCGCCGAACTCCGGGCCGAGCACCATCGCGCCGACGATCAGGATGGGCGAGTTCTGCAGCACGCCGATGCCCGCGAGCTGCGTCGCGATGGCCAGGAAGGCCAGGTAGGCCCAGGTGATGCGGGACTCGCTGGAGACCTTGTGGGCCAGCTCCTCCCACACCACCGCGTCGTCGGGGTCGCCGGGCGCCTCCTCGACCGCCGCCGTGGCGGCCCTGGACAGCGACAGGTCCACCTGCTCGATGGCGATCGAGCCGACGTCCTCCACCCACTTGAGCCGGCTGATCACCTCGTTGGCCGCCTCGCGGGCGGCGTCGCAGAGGACGACGTCGCCCGCCGGCTCGCGGGCCGCCCCGGGCAGCACGATGACGTTGGTGACGCCCGTGCACTCCTGCAGCAGCGCGACGGCCTCGTCGGTGCGCTCGGCGGGGATGATCAGTCGGAGATGCAGCACCCCGCCATTGTTGTCCATCGGACATTGACGTCGCGTTGACCGTCGTACGCGAGGCTGCCTCACATGACACGCTTCAGATGCCACGATCACGGTGAGGACTGCTGGTTCGCCGACATCGACGACCAGGAGTGCGCGGGCCGGTTCGCCGCCTACGTCTTCCACGAGGTGTTCAGGTCCGGCGAAGCCGTACCCGCCTGACCGCGTGGTCGGCGCCCTTCTGCAGGACGAGGTCGGCGCGTCCCCGGGTGGGGGCGATGTTCTCGACCAGGTTGCGCTCGTTGATGTCGCGCCAGACGTTGACCGCGAAGTCCGTGGCCTGCTCGTAGGTGAGCTCGGCGATGTACTTGAAGTAGGACTTCGGGTCCTCGAAGGCCGTGCGGCGCAGCTTGTGGAAGCGTTCGACGTACCAGGTGCGGATGTCCTCGACCTTGGCGTCCACGTAGATGGAGAAGTCGAAGTAGTCGTTGACGGCCAGGGACGTGGGCGGGGCGGGCTGGAGCACGTTCAGCCCCTCGATGATCAAGATGTCTGGATTTTTCACGACCTGGCGGGCGCCGGGGACGATGTCGTACTCCAGATGGCTGTAGACGGGCGCGTACGCCTCGGGAGCGCCCGCCTTGACCTCCGCCACGAACCTGACCAGCGCGCGCCGGTCGTAGCTCTCCGGGAAGCCCTTGCGCTGCATGATGCCCTTGGCCTCCAGCACCGCGTTGGGGTAGAGGAAGCTGTCGGTGGTGATCAGCTCCACGTGCGGGTGCTCGGGCCAGCGGGCCAGCAGGGTGTGCAGCAGCCGCGCCGTGGTCGACTTGCCGACCGCGACGCTGCCGGCGATGCCCAGGATGTACGGCACGCGCGTCCCCGCGTCGCCGAGGAAGGCGCTCAGCACGCTGCTGCGCTGCTTGGACCCGGTGAAGTGCAGGTTGAGCAGCCGGGTCAGGGGGAGATAGATGTCGGTGACCTCGGTGAGGTCGATGGGGTCATCGACGCCGCGCAGGTCTTCCAGCTCGTCTGCGGTGAGAGTCAAGGGCGTGTTCTTGCGGAGCTCGCTCCACTGCTCCCTGCTCAGTTCCACGTAGCCGTTGTTCACCTAGGCAGCGTAGCGATGGGGGACAAATGCGATCATGGGCGGGTGCGGCGCGGCGGACATCCACAGCCTGTGGATAAAAACGTGGGATTACCAAAGCATGATTCCGGGAAGAAAGACCGGTCCTGACGATCCGGGCGTGCCGGAACCGGCGGGCGGCTACTGTTCCGGACGTAGCCTCCCGGGAGGTCCTGTGGATCGCCGTCGCTTCCTCGCCAACGTGCTGGCCGTGGCCGGGCCCTTCGCCGGGGTCGCCTGCGCCGGGGCCAGGGGCGGCGCGCGGCGCGCCGCCGGCTACGGGCCGCTGCGACCGGTCGCCGACCTGCGCGACGGCAAGGTGCGCCTGCACCTCCCCGACGGTTTCCGCTACCGCTCGTTCAGCGCCGCGGGCGAGAGGTTCACCGACGGCTCCACCGTCCCCGGCAGGCACGACGGCATGGCGGCCTTCAGCGGCCCCAAGGGCAGCACGATCCTCGTACGCAACCACGAGGTCACCGGCCCGGTCGGCGCGTTCGGCGACAAGGGCGCCGCCTACGACCCGGCGGCCGGCGGCGGCACCTCGACCCTGCACGTCACCCGCCACGGCGAGGTGATCAGCAGCGCCCCCTCGCTCAACGGCACCATGACCAACTGCTCCGGCGGCCCCATGCCCTGGCGGGCCTGGGTGAGCTGCGAGGAGACGGTCAACGGCCCCGACGTGGGCGACGACCCGTCCGGGAGCGACAACAGCAAGCTCAGGCGCAGGCACGGCTACCTGTTCGAGGTGCCGGTCGGCGGGGTCGCGAGCGCGCGCCCGATCAGGTCGGCCGGCCGCTTCCCGCACGAGTCGGCCGCCTTCGACCCCGCCACCGGAGCCGTCTACCTCACCGAGGACAACTTCTCCTTCCCCTCCGGCTTCTACCGCTACCTGCCGCCCAAGCACCCGATGCGGGAGGGCCGGCTGCTCGACGGCGGCCGGCTGCAGATGCTCGCCGTCGACGGCGAGCAGCGCGCCGACCTGTCGCGCGGGCAGCGGGCGGGGGCCTCCTACGCCACGCGCTGGGTGGACATCGACGAGCCCGACCCCCGCTTCACCGGCAGGCCGCCGTACGAGGAGGCCGTCCAGGCGGTGGGCCGGCAGGGGCGCGCGGGCGGCGCGGCGATCTTCGCCAGGCTGGAGGGCGCGGTCTTCCACCAGGGCGTGGTGTACTTCGTCTCCACCCAGGGCGGGGCCACCGCGCCGGGCGACCGGCCGCCTCCCGGGTTCGGCGACGGGCGGGGGCAGGTGTGGGCGTACGAGACGTGGAGCGGGCGGCTGCGGCTGGTCTACGAGTCGCCGCGCTCGTCGGCGCTCGACCTGCCCGACAACGTGACCGTCAGCCGGCGCGGCACGCTGGTGCTCTGCGAGGACGGCGACGGCGACAACTTCCTGCGCGGCCTCACCAGGACGGGCGAGATCTTCGACTTCTGCCGCCTCCAGCCGATCCCGGGCGATCCGGGCGCCGAGTTCGCCGGCTCGACGTTCGGGCCGGGCGGTCAGACGCTCTATGTCAACGTCCAGGCCGTCCGGGGGCGCTCGTTCGCCATCTGGGGGCCGTGGGAGCGCGGCCTGTTCTGAGTAGCCTGGGACGATGATCCTGGGTATCGGAGTGGACATCGTCGACATCGCCCGCTTCGAGGCGGCTCTCGAACGTACGCCGCAACTGCGCGAGCGGCTGTTCACCGACGTCGAACGGCCGCTGCCGGCGCACTCGCTGGCCGCCAGGTTCGCCGCCAAGGAGGCCGTGGCCAAGGCGCTCGGCGCGCCGAGAGGGCTCGGGCACCTGGAGGCCGAGGTGCGCTGCGACGAGCTGGGCAAGCCCGAGCTGCACGTGTCGGGCAAGGTCGCCGAGGTGGCCTACGGCCTCGGGGTCAAGCGCTGGCACCTGTCGCTCAGCCATGACGGGGGCGTCGCCGTGGCCTATGTGATCGCGGAGGGATAGTTTCGGATCATGCGCGCGAGGGGGTTCCGTCGCGCGCAGGGAGCGGCGCGAGCGCAACGACCGGAGCGGGGGAAGGCGGCGGCATATGGCGACCGAGCAGCCGAACGGAGTGAGGCCATGAAGACCGCCTACACCGCCGACCAGATCCGGGACGCCGAGCGCACGCTGATGGCGCGCCTGCCCGAGGGCGCCCTCATGCAGCGGGCCGCCCACGGTCTCGCCGCCGCCTGCGCCGACCTGCTCGGCCGGGTGTACGGCGCCCGCGTCGTGCTGCTGGTCGGCAGCGGCGACAACGGCGGCGACGCCCTCTACGCCGGCGAGCGCCTGGCCCGCCGGGGAGCCAGGGTCGAGGCGGTCCTGGCCGGCGCGAAGACGCACGAGGGCGGCCTGCGCGCCTTCCGCGACGCCGGAGGCCGCGTGGCCGGCCCGTCAGCCGTGCGGGACGCCGACCTGATCGTGGACGGGCTGGTGGGCATCGGGGCCGCGGGCGCGCTGCGCGAGCCGTACGCCCGGCTGGCGCGGGAGGCGAACCAGGCCCACGGCACGATCGTCGCGGTCGACGTGCCGAGCGGCGTCGAGGCGAGCACCGGGCGGGTCGCGGGCGTGGCGGTGCGGGCGCGGGTGACCGTGACGATGGGGGCGTACAAGACGGGGCTGCTGGTCGATCCGGGCGCCGCGCACACGGGCCGGGTCGAGCTGGTCGACATCGGGCTCGGCCCCTTCCTGCCCGACCCCGACGTCGCGGCGCTGACCCGCGCGGACGTGGAGGACCTGCTGCCCAGACCCGGCAACGAGTCCGACAAATACCGCAGGGGCGTGCTCGGGGTGGCCGCGGGCAGCGACCTGTACACCGGCGCGGCCGTGCTGGCCGTGGGCGGCGCGCTGCGGGCGGGCGCGGGCCTGGTCCGCTACGCGGGCACCCACGAGCCGGTCCAGCAGGTGCGCGCCCACTGGCCGGAAGCGGTGATCACGCCGCTCGACCGGCCGTCCGTCGAGGACGTGGGACGCGTCCAGGCGTGGCTGCTCGGCCCGGGGCTCGGCACCGGCGACTGGGCGCACGAGCTGGCCGCCCGCGTGCTGGCCTCGGACGTCCCGGTGCTGATCGACGCCGACGGGCTCACGCTGGTGGCCCGCGACCGGTCGTTGCTGCGCAGGCGGGCGCCCGTGCTGATCACGCCGCACGCGGGCGAGCTGTCGCGGCTGATCGGCGTGAGCCGCGACGACATCGAGGCCGCCCGGCTGGAGCACGCCCGCCGGGCCGCGGCCGAGCTGGGCGTGACCGTGCTGCTCAAGGGCTCGACCACGGTGGTGGCCGAGGAGGCCAGACCGGTCCGGGTCAACGAGACCGGCACGTCGTGGCTGGCCACCGGGGGCACCGGCGACGTGCTGTCGGGCGTGGCGGGCGCGCTGCTGGCCCAGGGGCTGTGCTGTTACGACGCGGGCTCGGTCGGCGCGTACGTCCACGGGCTGGCCGGCCGGCTGGCCGCCCGCGGGGCGCCGCTCACCTCGGCCGGGGTGGCGTCGGCCGTCCCGGAGGCCATCCGCTCCGTCCACGGCGAACCCCGTCCTTGAGGCCATCCGCTCCGTCCACGGCGAACCCCGGCCCTGAGCGGCGCGAACCGCGCTCGACCACCCGTCTGAGCTGCCACACTGGAGAGATGTACTCCTCGATGGCCACCCCCGCCGAGGCGCGGGTCGATCTGTCCGCGATCCGGCACAACGTGGCCCTGCTGAAGGAGCGGGCGGGCGGCGCCGAGCTGATGGGGGCCGTCAAGGCCGACGCCTACGGCCACGGGCTGGTGCCCTCGGCCAGGGCCGTCCTTGAGGGCGGCGCGTCCAGGCTGGGCACGGCCTTCGTCGCCGAGGCGCTGGCGCTGCGCGAGGGCGGCGTCACCGCACCCGTCCTGGCCTGGCTGATCACCCCCGGCGAGCCCCTCGACCGGGCCGTGGCACACGACATCGAGCTGTCGGCCGCCCACGAGGGCCTGCTCGACGAGATCGCGGCCGCCGCGCGCCGCGTGGGGCGTCCGGCCAAGCTGCACCTGGAGGCTGACACCGGCATGAGCAGGGGCGGCGCGCCGCTGGCCGCCTGGCCGGGGCTGCTGAGCAGGGCGCTCGCGCTGCGGGCGGAGGGCGTCGTCGAGATCGTCGGCCTGTGGTCCCACTTCGCCTGCGCCGACCTGCCCGGCCATCCCTCGGTCGAGCAGCAGCTGGAGGCGTTCGAGAGCGCGCTGAAGCAGGCCGAGCAGGCGGGCGCCGCCGGGTCGTCGGTGATCAGGCACCTGGCCAACTCGGCCGCCGTCATGACGCTGCCGGCCGCCCGCTTCGACCTGGTCAGGCCGGGCATCGCCATGTACGGCCTGAGCCCCGTCCCCGAGCTGGGCGACTTCGGGCTGCGTCCGGCCATGACCCTGACGGCCAGGATCGCGCTCGTCAAGCGGGTCCCGCAGGAGTCAGGGGTCTCCTACGGCCACCTCTACGTCACCGACCACGAGACCACCCTCGGGCTCGTGCCGCTCGGCTACGCCGACGGCATACTCCGGCACGCGTCGGGAAGAGCCGAGGTGCTGGCGGGCGGGCGCCGCCGGAAAGTGGCGGGCCGGGTGTGCATGGACCAGTTCGTGATCGACGTCGGCGACGACCCCTTGTCGCCGGGCGACGAGGTGGTGCTGTTCGGTCCCGGCGACGGGGGCGAGCCGACTGCCCAGGAATGGGCGGATACCCTCGGCACGATCACGCATGAGATCGTGACCAGGATCGGTTCCCGGGTGCCACGGGTCCACCAGCATGTGACGGCGGGCACTCCGGAGCGGCCATGAGCGGAGAAGGATCGGGGACATGACGACGACAACACGGCGGCGCAGGGTCGGAATCGCCGGCGCGATCGTCGGAGCGGCGTCGGCCGGTGTCGCGGCGGCGGCTCTGGCCAAGCGCTACGCGGTCGGCCGGATCAGGCTGCGGCACGACGAGGAGGCCAGCGAGCCGTTCGGCGAGCTGCGCGGCAGGGAGCGCACGCTCGTCACCTCCGACGGGGTGGCGCTCCACGTCGAGATCGACGGCCCCGAGGACGCGCCGCTGACGATCGTGATGTGCCACGGCTACTGCCTCAACCTCGAATCGTGGCACTACCAGCGCAAGGACCTGCGCGAGAACTACCGCCTGGTGCTGTGGGACATCCGCTCCCACGGCCGCTCGCAGCGCGTGACGGCCGACGACAGCACCATCGACCGGCTGGGCCAGGACCTCGCCGAGGTGATCGAGGAGTTCGTGCCCGGCCCGTGCGTGGTGGTCGGCCACTCGATGGGCGGCATGACGATCATGGCGCTCGCCGACAGCCACCCTGAGCTGTTCGGCAAGAAGATCCGGGCGGTCGCCCTCATCGCGACCTCGGCGGGCAAGCTGGCCGAGCTGACGCTGGGGCTGCCCGCGATGGTGTCCAAGGCCGTGCACAAGGTCGCGCCGTCCACGGTGTCGCTGCTGGGCAGGAAGGGCGCGCTGATCGACAAGACCCGGCACGCGGGCAGCGACATCGCGTTCCTGATCACCCGCTACATGGGCTTCGGCGACTCGGCGAACGTGAGCCCGACCGTGGTCGACTTCGCCGAGTCGATGATCAGGCAGACCCCCACCGAGGTGTTCGCCGCCTTCTACCCGGCCCTGATGAACCACGACAAGCTGTCCGCGCTGCACGTCCTCGACCCGGTCCCGACCGCCATCGTCTACGGCGAGCGCGACTGGCTGACCCCGCCCGACCACAGCAGGGCCATCGCGGCGGCGCTGCCCAAGGCGCAGGTCACCGAGATCCCCGACACCTCCCACCTGATCCAGCTGGAGCGCCCGGGGATCGTCAACGACGCGCTGCGCGACCTGATCAAGCGAGTGGAGTTGTAGTGCGACTGGCGACAGCGGAGGACATGCGGGCCTACGGCGCCCGCCTGGCGGCCCACCTGCGGCCCGGCGACCTGATCGTGCTGTCGGGCCCGCTCGGCGCGGGCAAGACCACGCTCGTCCAGGGGATCGCCGAAGGTCTCAAGGTACGCGGGCCGATCACCTCGCCGACCTTCGTGATCGCCCGGGTGCACCCGTCGCTGCGGCAGGGCCCGCCGCTGGTGCACGTGGACGCCTACCGCCTCGGCGGCGACCTGGAGGTCGACGACCTCGACCTCGACGCCTCGCTGGAGGAGTCGGTCACCGTGGTCGAGTGGGGCGAGGGCCTGGTCGAGGGGCTGGCCGAAGACCGGCTGGAGATCCACATCGACCGGGAGACCGGCGACGACGCCCGCCTGGTGACCCTGCGCGGGGTGGGCGACCGGTGGGCCGACACGCCGTCTGATCCGGCCTAAGGCTAAAACCTCCGTCAATATCCGGCAAAGCTGTCACCCTTGACGTACCTGACCGAAGACATAAATCATGATCGTTGGTCAGGGATTTGCCCAGAATTTCTGGGTATCAGGAGGGGCGACATCCGCTTTTTTGGTGGATGCTGGGTGCAAGACGGCAAAGTGGGGTGCGGCGGTGCTCAGGGTCAGGCGAGTCGCGTACGCGGGTGCCATCATGGTGGTCGGGCTGACCGGGTGTGCGGCCTCGGCCGAGACCACACCGACAGGCACACCGACGGCCACAGCCACGACGTCCACCACCGCCACCACGACGGCCACGACCACGGCCACGACCACCGCGACCGCCCCGCCGCCCACCAAGAGGCCGAGCATCGCGGTCCAGGTCAACCCCGACCGGGTCACCGCGGGGGAGACGTCCAAGGTCTGGATCCTGGCCAACTGCCCGCTGCCGTCCGGCGGGCCGGCCCACACCGGCACCGCGACCTCGCGGGCGTTCCTCAACGGCGTCCCGCTCAACCCCGTGCCGGCCGGGTCGGCCTCGCCGACCGCGACCAGCAGCCCGGCGAACGGCTCGCCCTGGGTCCGGGGCGAGGCGACGGTCTCCGGCACGGTCAAGCGCGGCTCGTACACCGTCGACGTCAAGTGCGACGGCACCAACGACGTCGGCAAGGCCACGCTCAAGGTGGCCAGGGCCGAGGCCGACCCGACCGGCGTGCCCACCAAGGCGCCCAAGGCGGGCGGCGGCGGCACCTTCGGCCGGGACGTCGACGACGAGTCCTCGATCCCGCTGGGCCCGGCCGGCGCGCTGGTGGCCCTGGTCCTCGTCGGCGGCGCGGTCGTGATGGTCAAGCGGCGCAGCCGGGCTTGACCGATGGCACGTCCAGGACGGGTGGTGCTCGCGGGCGCCGTCACGGGCCTGCTGCTGGTCGCCTTCGGCAAGAGCATGCAGAACTCCTCCACCCCGGCGGCGGGCGTGGTGCCCAAGAGCATCGACATCCCCTCGCTCGACCTTGAGGCCCCGCTGATGAAGCTCGGGCTGAGCAAGGACGGCGAGGTCGAGCTGCCGCCGTACGAGAAGCCCAAGATGGCCGGCTGGTACAGCGGCAGCGCGGTGCCCGGCGAGAAGGGCGCCTCGGTGATCATCGGCCACGTCGACACCAAGACCGCCCCCGCCGTGTTCTACAAGCTCAGGCAGTTGCGCAAGGGCGAGACCGTCAAGGTGGAACGCAGCGACGGCAAGGTCGTCAGCTTCAAGGTGGACGCCATCGAACAGGTCTCCAAGGACCACTTCCCCGCCCGGCGGGTGTACGTCGACGACGGGCTCAAACTCGTCACCTGCGGCGGCAAGTTCGACTACGCCAGAGGCGAATATGTCGACAACATCATCGTCTACGCGTCCCGAGCCTGATCATGGAACGATGAGCACTGACCACAACCCGCCGGCGTCCGGGGCCCGCGTGCCCTGGCAGGAGGTCCACCCGCTGGTGCGCGAGGCGGTCGAGGGCTTCCTCGGCGGCCGCGTCGTGGAGGCCGTCACCCAGGAGGGCGGCTTCTCCCCGGCGGCCGCGGTGCGCCTGCGGACCGACGGCGGCCGGCGCGCGTTCGTCAAGGCCGTCGGCCCCGAGCCCAACCCCGACAGCGTGCGCATCTACCGCTCCGAGGTCAGGAACGCCGCCGCGCTCCCCGAGTCGGTCCCCGCGCCGAAGCTGCTGACGGCCTTCGAGCTGGAGGGCTGGGTCGCCCTGGTCTTCGAGGACGTCGAGGCCGTCCACCCCGCGATGCCGTGGCGGCGCGACGAGCTCGACCGGGTGATCACGGCATTGAAGGAGATGTCCGCCGCGCTCACCCCGTCGCCGATCGAGGCTCGCACGGTCGGCGAGGTCATGGGCGACTCCTTCCAGGGCTGGCGCAGACTGCTCGACGAGGACACCGCAGGGCTCGACCCGTGGGCGCTGCGCCACCTGCCCGAGCTGGCCGAGCTGGAGTCCGGCTGGGCGACGGCGGCGGCCGGCGACACCCTCGTCCACGCCGACCTGAGGGCCGACAACGTCCTGCTCACGCACGACCGCGTCTACGTGGTCGACTGGCCCTGGGCCTGCCTGGCCGCGCCCTGGTACGACCAGGTGGCCATGCTGCCGTCGGTCGGCATGCAGGGCGGTCCGGCGCCGCACGAGCTGTTCGACGATCCCGACCCGGCGGTCACCGCGGTCGTCGCGGCCCTGACCGGCTACTTCGTCCGGCACGGCCGGCTGCCGGATCCGCCCGGCCTGCCCACGCTCAGGGCGTTCCAGCGGGCGCAGGGAGTGGTCGCGCTGGAGTGGCTGAAACGGCGTACCGGCTGGGTGTGACCCGTCCGGCGGGTAGGCTAAACAGTCGTGCTGGTCCTGGCCTTTGATACCGCGACGCCCGCCGTCACCGCCGCGCTCCACGACGGCGAGCGGGTGCTCGCCGAGTCCACGACGATCGACGCCCGCCGCCACGGCGAGCTGCTCGTCCCCACCATCGAACGCGTGCTGACCGAGTCGGGCGCCGCGCTGCGCGACGTGACGGCCGTCGTCGCGGGCAGCGGCCCCGGGCCCTACACGGGCCTGCGCGTCGGGCTGATGACCGCCCAGGGGCTCGCGACGACGCTCGCCGTGCCCGCGTACGGCATCTGCACCCTCGACGCGGTCGCCTACGGCAGCGGGCTCGGCGAGCCGTTCCTGGTCGCCACCGACGCCCGGCGCAAGGAGGTGTTCTGGGCGCGCTACCAGGACATGCGCACCCGCGCCGACGGCCCGTTCGTCGACCGGCCCGCCGACGTGCCCGTCGATGGCCTGCCGGTCGTGGGCGCCGGCGCGGGGCTCTACCCCGACGTGCTGGGCGGCCACGACGCCCCGCCGTACCCCTACGCGGGCGCGCTGGCCGCGCTGGCCGCCGAGCGGCTGGCCGCGGGCGTCCCGCTCGACCCACCGCGGCCGATCTACCTGCGCAGGCCCGACGCCGTGGTGCCGGGCGCGCCCAAGAAGGTGACGGCGTGAGACTGCGGCCGATGACCGAGGCCGACCTGCCCGCGGTCATGGCGATCGAGCGGGCCACGTTCCCGCTCGACGCGTGGAGCGAGGGCATGATGCGCGGCGAGCTGGCCGACATGCCGCGTTCGCGCCACTACGTGGTGGCCCTGGCCGACGACGAGATCGTCGCCTACGCCGGCATCGCGGTCGCCTCCGACCAGGCCGACGTGCAGACCATCGCCGTGCTGGAGCAGCACCAGGGCACCGGCTTCGCCAGCGCGATGCTGACCGAGCTGCTGGCCGAGGCGCGGCGCAGGGGCGCGCGCGAGATCTTCCTGGAGGTACGCGCCGACAATCCGCGCGCCCAGGCGGTCTACCGGCATTTCGAGTTCGAGGAGATCGGCACCCGCCGCCGCTACTACGACGACGGCACCGACGCGATCATGATGAGAAGGAAGCTGGATGGCTGACGCACCCCTGGTCCTGGGCATCGAGACGTCGTGCGACGAGACCGGCATCGGCATCGTCAGAGGCCACACGCTCCTCGCCAACACCATTGCCTCCAGCATGGACGAGCACGCCAGATACGGCGGCGTGGTGCCCGAGGTCGCCTCCCGCGCCCACCTGGAGGCCATGACGCCCACGGTAGAGGCGGCGCTGGCCGAGGCGGGGCTCAAGTTCTCCGACATCGACGCCATCGCCGTCACCGCCGGGCCCGGCCTGGCCGGGGCGCTGCTGGTGGGCGTGGCCGCCGCAAAGTCGTACGCGCTGGGCCTCGGCGTGCCGCTCTACGGCGTCAACCACCTGGCCGCCCACGTGGCCGTCGACCAGCTCGAACACGGGCCGCTGCCCAAGCCGTGCATCGCCATGCTGGTCTCCGGCGGCCACTCCTCGCTGCTGCTGGTGCCCGACGTGGCTCAAGACGTCATCTCGCTCGGCTCGACCGTCGACGACGCGGCCGGCGAGGCGTTCGACAAGGTGGCCCGGGTGCTCGGGCTGCCCTTCCCCGGCGGCCCGCACATCGACCGGGCCGCCCGCGAGGGCTCCGGCACGGCCGTCACCTTCCCCCGGGGCAAGATCGACGACGGCACGCTCGACTTCTCCTTCTCCGGGCTCAAGACCGCCGTGGCCCGCTGGGTCGAGGCGCGCGAGGCGTCCGGGCAGTCGATCCACGTGCCCGACGTGGCCGCCTCCTTCCAGGAGGCCGTGGTCGACGTGCTGACCCGCAAGGCGTTGCAGGCGTGCAAGAAGTACGACGTGCACGACCTGCTGATCGGCGGCGGCGTGGCGGCCAACTCGCGGCTGCGGGCGCTGGCCCAGGAGCGCTGCGACGCGGCGGGCGTGCGGCTGCGGGTGCCCCGGCCGGGGTTGTGCACCGACAACGGGGCCATGGTCGCCGCCCTGGGCTCCGACCTGGTGGCGGCGGGCATCACGCCCTCGACCCTGGAGATCCCGGCGGACTCGTCGCTGCCCATCACGACGGTTCACGTCTGAGCCCCGGCGGGGCCTGAGGCCGGCGGTGAGGCGCGGGACGTGCCCCACCGCCGGGCGGGTCAGTCTTTGGTCCTGGTGGGCCGGAGCAGGGCCTCGGCCAGCGCCAGCATGGTCTCCTCCAGCGCGGCCAGCCGCTTGGTGAGGTCGTCGGTGGCCGGCTGCACGATGCCGCTGACCGTCTCGCTCAGCTCGTCGCGGTCGGGGCGGGAGCGCACCAGCTCGGTCAGCGCGTCGGCGGCGGCCGACAGGCGGTCGGCCTGCGCGCCGGC
Source organism: Nonomuraea sp. NPDC049646 (assembly GCF_044465525.1). NCBI lineage: Bacteria > Bacillati > Actinomycetota > Actinomycetes > Streptosporangiales > Streptosporangiaceae > Nonomuraea > Nonomuraea sp. NPDC049646. The sequence goes on from NZ_JBITLU010000024.1 coordinate 53,009, forward strand.
CTGCGACTGGATGAGCTCGCCGACCCGCTCGGGGATGGCCAGGGCGGCCGGGAGCTGGCTGACGTGCTGGTTCATGGCCTCGATGCGGTCGTCGACCGACTCCAGGTGCTCGCCGGCCTGATCGGCGCGCGCGGCCAGGCCGTTGAGGTGCGTGTCGAGGCCGTTGAAGCGGCTGTCGAGCCCGCTGAACTGGCCGTCGAGGGTGTCGAACCGGGTGATCAGGTGCTCCTCCGCCTCGACCAGCCGCTCGTCGATCGACTCCATCTGGTTGTCGAGCTTGTTGAAGCGGCCCTCGCTGCGGACGGCGGTCTCGGCCAGGCGCTGGTCGGTGGCCGAGGCGCGGTCGTCGAGCGCGCTGAGGCGGCCGTCGAGGGCGTCGAAGCGGTCGTCGTGGCGGACGAGGTGGCCGTCGATGGCGCCCATACGCTTGCCGAGGCCGCCGAGCTGGCCGTCGACCGAGGTGAGGCGCTTGTCGACGCCGCTGATGCGGCCGTCGACGCCGTCGAGCCTGGTGTCGATGTCGGCCAGGCACTCGTCGGCCGACTCCAGCCTGCCGTCGAAGCCGGTGAGCCGGGTGTCGAGCCCCATGAGCCGGCCCTCGACCCGGTCGAGCCGGGAGTCGACGCCGTCGAGCCGCCCGCTGAGCCGCAGCTCGCTCTCCCCGAGCTGGACGGCCAGGTGCTGGTCGGCCTCGTCGAGGCGGGCGGTGAGCCGCTGCTCGACGTCGGCCAGCCGGACCGTGAGCCGCTGGTCGCCCTCGTCGAGCTTGGCGGCCAGGCGCTCGTCGGCGCGGTCGAGCCGCTCGTTCAGGCGCTGGGTCAGCCGCTCGTCGGTCTCGTCGAGGCGGCCGGCCAGGCGTTTGTCGGCCTCGTCGAGGCGGGCGGCGATGTGCAGGTCGGTGTCGTCGAGGCGGCCGGTCAGGCGCTGCTCGGCCGCGTCGATCTTGACGGCGACCTGCTGCGACGTGGCCGCGACGCTCTCGGCCAGCTCGCCGACCACGCTCTCGACCCGTTCGGCGCGGCCCGACAGGTCGGCCACCGACTTGTCGAGCCGGGTGAAGCGGCTGGCCGCGGCCTCCATGCTGGAGTTGAGCTGCGTCAGCTTGGTGGCGAAGTCGGACATGTTCTGGGTGATGCCGTCGGTGGTGTCGAGCACCGACTGCAGGCGTTTGAGCGCCTCGTCGACCGCCTCGCCCACGGTGCCCAGGTCGGCCCACAGGCTCGGCAGCTCGGCCACCGGCGCGACCCGGGCGTCGACGTGGCCGATCTTCTCCCCGACGGCGTCGACGTGGTCGCGCACGGCCTCGACGTGCTGGGCCAGGCCCTCCGCCCACATCGGCGGCTTGGCGGTGATGTCGTCGAGCCGCCCGCTCACCGCCTCCAGCGTGCCGCTCAGGCCCCCGAGCTCGCGTTCGCGCACCTCGCGCAGCAGCCACTCCATGCCTTCAAGACGCTGGCGGATCTCGTCGAGCACGGCTCCCTGGGTGCGCTGCTCGTAGACATGGTCCTGGGCGGCGCGCGCGAGGAGGTCTCGCATCCTCTCGGAGATGGCGGACTGGCCGCCTGCCTGAAGAAGGGTGGTGTGGTTGGAATGGTCCACCGAAAGGCTCCTTCGCTCGCCGACGGTCTGCCGCGCAGCGGTGGGATAGGTCCGGTTTGCAGATGAAAGGGCGAGTACGCGGGTTACCGCATAAGGGGGAGAACTCCCGCCCGTCCACCTTAGCCTTTCGATCAAGGTCAGGCGGCGTCGAAGTGAAAGATCGTATTTAGCGGAAGAATGACCGCTTTGGAGTGTTCAGGCAGGTGGGAGGGGGTTGCAGATGATAACTGAAGGCTTATCGAGAATGCGGGTCAGGATAATGACGACCGAGTTCTCGCCGGAAAGCCGGAGATCTGCGCGCAGGCGTTCGATGTCGATCGCGGACGCGCGTTTCTTGATGGTGACATTTCCGATCCGCCGTTCGCGGAGAGCCGCGCGGAGCTTTTTCAGCGAGAACGGCATGACCTCGTCCACTTCGTACCCGGAGGCCCAGGGGGTGTGGCTGGGCTCGTCGGCGGTGATGTAGGCGATCATGGGGTCGGGCAGGCGTCCGCCGATCAGCTCGGCCACCTCGCCCACGAGGTGGGCCCGGATCGCGGCGCCGTCGGGCTCGTAGACGTAGCGGCCCATCGGGCCGACGGGGGCCTGGACCCCGGTGGCGGTCAGGGTGTGCCCGCCGGGCAGCAGGGTGGCGCGCCGGGCGGGGCCGGCGCCTTCGCGGGGGCCGGTCCAGAGGGTGGCCTCCTTGACCTCGCCCTTGTAGGAGACCCATTCGGCCTCCGCGCCCTCGGGGATGAACTCGTACGGGATGCCGGGCGCGACCTTGAGGCAGGCCCGTCGCGCCCGCGCGACCAGGTCGAGCACGACCGGCCAGGGCGGCGAGTAGGCCATGGGGTCGAACGTGCGGCCCTTGCCGCTGCGCCGGGCCGGGTCGGCGAACAGCGCGTCGTACTCCTCGGGCCGGACCAGCGCCGCGTCGCCCACGCGCACCCGCACCCGTGCGGACAGCCCGAGCGCGTCGGCGTTGGCGCTCGCCACGGCGACGGTCAGCGGGTCGAGGTCGACGGCGTCGACCTCGCAGCCGGCGCGGGCGAGCGCCAGCAGGTCGCCGCCGACTCCGCAGCAGGCGTCGATCACCCGTCCGGCGCCCATGCGCCGGGCGCGGTGGTCGGCGACCTCCCGGCGGGTGGACTGCTCCAGACCATGCGGGGTGAAGTACATGACCGCGGCCTCCGCGCCGAACTTCGCCGCGGCGCGCTCGCGCAGCGCCGCCTGCGTCAGCGCGGCGGAGGTGAGCGCCGCGTCGTAGGTGCGGCGCAGCCTGGTCGCCGCCGCGACCGGATCGGTCCCGGCCAGCTCCGCGGCCTCGGCGAGCGCCCGCTGCCCGCGCGGGGTCAGCAGCTCGCCGAAGGCGTCGAGATCCATGTACGCACTCCGCTCACAACTCGGGATCACTTGCGGCTCGGGGCCATTCGTGGCTCGGAACGCCCGGAATCGGGGCCGCTCGCGACTCGGACCGCTCGTGACTGGGCGCCGCTCCTGGTCCGGGGTCGCTCACAGGGAGGTGTCGCCCAGGGAGACCAGCAGGCTGCGCAGCAGCCCGGCCAGGGCGTCCCGCTCGTCCTCGGACAGGCCGGCGAGCAGCCGCTCCTCGTTGGCGGCGTGCAGGACGAGCATCTCGTCGGCGACCCTCCTGCCCTCGTCGGTGAGGGCGACCAGCGTCATGCGCCGGTTGTGCGGCGCCGGCCAGCGGTGGACCAGGCCGCGCCGGACCAGGTGGTCCATCCGGTTGGTCAGCGCGCCGGGGCTGACCATGGCCGAGGTGGACAGGTCCTTCATGCACATGGTCGCCTCGGCGCCGCTGCGCAGCAGCGTGGCCAGCATGTCGAACTCCCACGCCTCCAGCCCGTGCTCGGCGAAGAAGTCCTTCACGCCGCGCTCAAGCAGGCGCGAGGCGCGCGAGACCCGGCCGATCACGCCCATCGGGGACACGTCGACGTCGGGCCGTGTCCGCGCCCACTGTCCGAGAATCACGTCCACCGCGTCATCCACGTGGCTCACCCTACCAAAGCTTCGATGTTGAAATGTTCGGCATCGTGCGGTACTGTCCACGACGTCGAAATGTTCAACGTAGAAATTTTCGAGGTAGGATCATCATGAAGGTGCTGGTGCTGGGCGCGACGGGGTACATCGGCGGCGCGGTGGTCGAGCGGCTGGCCGAGCAGGGGCACGAGGTGGCCGTCCTGGTGCGGCCCACCGCCGACGGGTCCCGGCGCGTGCCGGGCGTGGCGGACGAGCGTCACGGAGACCTGGCCGACGTCGCGGGGCTGGCCGCCGCGATCACCCCGGACATCGACGCGATCGTGGTCGCCGCGCAGCTCGGCGGCGACAAGGAGGCCGACCTCGCCGCGATCGGCGTGCTCGCCGCGTCGGGCCGGAAGGTGGTCTTCACCAGCGGCGTGTGGGTGCTGGGCGCCACCGCCGACGGGCACGAGGGCAGCCCGGCCGACCCGATTCCGCTCGTGGCGTACCGGCACGAGATCGAGCAGCTGGTCATCGACGGCGGCGGCTCGGTGATCCGGCCCGGCGTCGTCCACGGGCGCGGCGGCGGCATCCCCGCCATGATGCGCGCGCAGGCCGCCGAGCGCGGCGCCGGGGTCTACGTCACCAACGGCGGCGAGCCGCACACCTGGACGTTCGTGCACGTCGACGACCTGGCCGAGCTTGTCGTGGCCGTCCTGGAGAGGGGCGGCGCCCGCGTCTACCACGGCATCAGCGAGGAGGCCGTGCCGGTCGCCGAGGTGGCCGAGGCGGCGGCCCGGTCCGCGGGCGTCAAGCCGCAGGCCGAGCCCTGGCCGCTGGCCGAGGCGGCCCAGGTGCTGGGGGCGGGCTTCGCCGAGGCCCTGGCGCTCGGCCAGCGCATCAGCGCGACACGCACGCGCGCCGAACTCGGCTGGAACCCCTCCCGGCCCGGCGTCGTCGCCGATCTGACCGAGGGTTCCTACGTCTGATCGCTCTGAGCAGACGCGTTCGTGTTGACTGTCAAGGCCCTCTTGCATATGTTTCCTGTTGGCACTCTCACCTTGAGAGTGCCAACGTGCGACGAGGCAGGTCTGACACCCGCGACGGCAGGCCCCGCTGGTCGCCTCTTCTAGATCATTCAAATCTGAAGGGGAGGTCCGATCGTGACGACCGCCACCAAGGTTCCCGTTAAGCCGCTCGGCGACCGCATCGTGGTTCAGCCGCTTGAGGCAGAGCAGACCACCGCTTCCGGTCTGGTCATCCCGGACACCGCCAAGGAGAAGCCGCAGGAGGGCAAGGTCCTCGCGGTGGGCCCCGGCAACTGGGATGAGGACGGCGACAAGCGTATTCCGCTCGACGTCTCCGAGGGCGACGTCGTCCTCTACAGCAAGTACGGCGGCACCGAGGTCAAGTACGGCGGCGAGGAGTACCTCGTGCTCTCCGCCCGCGACGTTCTCGCGATCATCGAGAAGTAAGCCGGTTGTGTCGAGCCCCGGGCGCTCTTGAGGGCCCGGGGCTTTCGACGCCAGGAGAGGACTTTCAGCATGGCGAAGATCCTGCAGTTCGACGAGGACGCCCGTCGCGCGCTTGAGCGCGGTGTCAACGCCCTCGCGGACGCCGTGAAGGTAACCCTCGGCCCGCGTGGCCGCAACGTCGTCATCGACAAGAAGTTCGGTGCGCCGACGATCACGAACGACGGTGTCACCATCGCTCGTGAGATCGAGCTGGAGGAGCGCTACGAGAACCTCGGCGCCCAGCTCGCCAAGGAAGTTGCCACCAAGACCAACGACATCGCGGGCGACGGCACCACCACCGCCACCGTGCTGGCCCAGGCCATGGTCCGCGAGGGCCTGCGCAACGTGGCCGCCGGCGCCTCGCCGCTGTCGCTCAAGCGTGGCATCGACAAGGCCGCCAAGGAGATCAGCGACCGGCTGCTGGCCAGCGCGCGCGAGGTGGGCGACAAGAAGGAGATCGCCAACGTCGCCACCATCTCCGCCCAGGACGCCAAGATCGGCGAGCTGATCGCCGAGGCGTTCGACAAGGTGGGCAAGGACGGTGTCCTCACCGTCGAAGAGTCCAACGCCATGGGCATGGAGCTCGAGTTCACCGAGGGCATGCAGTTCGACAAGGGCTACCTGTCGGCCTACATGGTGACCGACCCCGAGCGCATGGAGTCCGTCCTGGAGGACGCGTACATCCTGCTCACCCAGGGCAAGATCTCCTCCATCGCCGACTTCCTGCCGCTGCTGGAGAAGGTCGCCCAGACCAAGAAGCCGCTGCTCGTGGTCGCCGAGGACGTCGAGGGCGAGGCCCTGGCCGTCCTGGTCACCAACAAGATCCGCGGCACCTTCACCTCCGTGGCCGTCAAGGCCCCGGGCTTCGGTGACCGCCGCAAGGCGATGCTCCAGGACATGGCCATCCTCACCGGCGGCCAGGTCGTCAGCGAAGAGGTCGGCCTCAAGCTGGAGCACGTCGGCCTCGAGGTGCTCGGCACGGCCCGCCGCGTCGTCGTCACCAAGGACGCCACGACCATCGTCGACGGCGCCGGCGACCAGCAGGCGATCGAGGACCGCGTCAAGGAGATCAAGATTGCCATCGAGCAGTCCGACTCCGACTGGGACCGCGAGAAGCTGCAGGAGCGCCTGGCCAAGCTCGCCGGCGGTGTGTGCGTGCTGCGCGTCGGCGCCGCCACCGAGGTGGAGCTGAAGGAGAAGAAGCACCGCCTTGAGGACGCGATCTCCGCGACCCGCGCCGCGATCGAGGAGGGCATCGTCTCCGGCGGTGGCTCGGCCCTCATCCACGTGGGCAAGGAGCTCGACGACCTCGGCCTGACCGGCGACGAGGCCACCGGTGTCGGCGTCGTGCGCCGCGCGCTGGTCGAGCCGGCCCGCTGGATCGCCGAGAACGCCGGCCTGGAGGGCTACGTGGTGACCCACAAGGTCGCCGAGCTGCCCGCCGGCCAGGGCCTCAACGCCGCCACCGGCGAGTACGTCGACCTGATCGCCCAGGGTGTCATCGACCCCGTCAAGGTGACCCGGTCCGCGGTGCAGAACGCGGCTTCGATCGCGGGCATGCTCCTGACGACCGAGGCGCTCGTGGTGGACAAGCCCGAGGAGGAGGCTCCGGCCGCCGGCCAGGGCCACGGCCACGGTCACGGCCACTGACCGGCTGTTTCCCCCGCGCCCGTACGGCCCGCCCGGTTCCACCGGCGCGGGCCGTCGGTTTTCCACGGCCCGTCCCGGTTCCCTGGGGGCGGGCCGTTGGCTTTCAAGACCCGTTCCTGGCTTCGCGGGCGTGGGCCGTCGGCCTTCCACGGCCGTCCACGGCCCGCCCGGGTTCTCTCCGGTGGGGGCCGTCGGCTTCTTGCGGTCCGTCCCGGCTGCGAGCCTCGGTTACGGCGTTGTTCGTGCGAGGTTCTCAAGCTGCTGGACGACGTGGTCGATCGGGGCGGACGCGTCGATCTCGAGTGTTGAGGTGGCTCTGAGAAGCGGTTCCACGTCGGCCAGGTCGCGCAGGACGGCTTCGCGTTCCTCGGGGCGCTTGCCGAAGGGGTTGTTGGTGCGTGTCGCGATGCGAGCCAGCATGATCTCAGCGGGCGCGCTGAGCAGGACGACGTGGTCGAATCGCGGGTAGAACCGGCCCTGATTGGACTTGCAGCCGGCCACGAAGAGGGCGCCCTCGCCATGGTCGGCGAGCAGGTCGCTGACGGCCGGCTTGCGCCACACCCAGTCGGTGGATCCGTCGGGCAAGGTCACCCAGTGGCTCCACTGGTCGGTATCGGTGTCGACGGCGCGATGGCCCCGGGCCGCCAGCATCTCCAACGCCGTGGACTTACCGGTTCCCGACATCCCCGTGACCAGGATCTTCGCCATCGGACGAGGCTACCGGACCGTCCCGGCCTCGGCCGGTTTCGTGTCACCCACGTTGGCGATCCGGTGGCGCCGACTCGGACCACGGAAACCCGCTCGGCTCGCTGTGCCGACCGCCGCCGGTAAGTGATCACTGTGTTGTGACGCCCCCTCGACCACGTTCCTTCGGGGGGCTTCCCACGGCCTTTCTTCCGGGGGCGGGGCTTCCCACGGTCCGTTCGGGGCCGACCGGTGCGGGTCCTCGGCTGTCGTGGTCTACTCCCAGCCCTTGCCGGTGTCGGCGGTTGGCTCTCCAGGGGCGGGCCCCCGACGGAGGCGGGCGGGGGGCTGGGGGGTTACGGGTGGCCTGGAAATGTGCCTGGGGCTGGCGGGGCGCAAGGGGGCGCGGGCGGGGAAAAATGGGGGAAGAGGTCGATTATTGGAGTAAACCGGCAGTGGCGGTTAAGCGTCGGGGTCTGGCAATTGTCGTGCATTTTGGCTTATGGAGTGAAATATTATGTCAGCTCATCCGGCTTAGTGTGGTCATCTGATTACTGCTAGTTATCGTCGCTTCAATGTGACCAATCCGTAGCCGTTCGCCAGGGGGACAGGCCCGATCAGTGCGGGCATCATGCCTATCGTGAGCGAGGGAAGCGTCGCCGACGCCAAAATTGGGGTAAGGCTCGCGTCGAGACTTCCGGCACGGACGGATGACTCCGACCTTAGGGAACTGACGAGCCTCGCCGTGCAGGGAGATCGCAGTGCGATCGAATCCCTGCTCGGGGAGTTGCGTCCCATGGTGGTGCGGTATTGCCGCGCCAGGCTGGGCAGGGTTTCAGGGCAATATCACATTGCCGATGACGTAGCCCAGGAGGTGTGCATCGCGGTGTTGTCCGCGCTGCCGCGATACCGGGACATGGGGCGGCCTTTCGCGTCCTTCGTGTTCGGGATCGCCTCGCACAAGGTGGCCGACGCGCTGCGCAGTTCGGTGCGCTCGGCCGTGCCCACCCAGGATCTGCCCGACGGGCCCGACGACGGTCCCGGGCCCGAGGAGACGGTGGTCCGCTACATCGAGGTCGAGCACGCGCGCAGGCTGCTGGCCAGGCTGCCCGACAACCAGCGGGAGTTGCTGCTGTTGCGGGTGGTGTCGGGGCTGTCCGCCGAGGAGACCGGTAATGTACTCGGTATGTCACCAGGTGCGGTCCGCGTAGCCCAGCATCGGGCGCTGGCCAGGTTGCGGCAGATGGCCGAGCTGGAGTCGGCTTGACGCCGGAGGACGAGCTCCATGCGCTTCTCGAGGCCGACGACCTGCTCCAGACCGACGAGCTGCTCGACGCGGTCGCGCGGGGCCGGGCGCGGGACTCGTCCGACCCTGCGGTGCGGTTGCTGGGCGCGCTACTGGACGATGTCTCGGAGGAAGTCGATCAGCGGCGCTCCTCCGTGTCGATGACGCCGTCGACATAGCCTCGGGCGTACTCCCAGCTGACGTAGTCGGCCGGGTCGGGGTGGAAGGCCGGCTCGTGCACCTGGGGCTGGCCTTTCTCGATCATCTGGCGAAGGTTGCCGCGCAGCAGCTCCCAGTCGAAGAAGTGCTGCTCGCCGCACTCGGGGCAGTCGAGCACGAGGCCCAGCACCCCCTGCGGTTCGAGCAGGGAGCGAAAGACCTCGACGTCTGCCAGGTCGGTGATGGCCTCGTCGCGCTCGGCCGCGGTGAGTGGCTCGGCGTCGTCGAGAGCGCCCATCGCCGAGGACGGGTCGTTCGGGTCGTCCGCGAACGGGTCGCGGGGGACGTCTTCCAGCACCTTCCCACCATATGACCGAAGCGGCCCCGGCGGAGAGTATTAGCTGAGCCATCCCCGTCTGGCGGCCTCAACGCCGGCGTGGAACCGCGACTGCGCGCCCAGCTCGGCCATGGCGTCGGCGAACCTCGCGCGCACCGTACGGACCGAGACGCCGAGCTGGCGGGCGATGGAGTCGTCGCACACGCCCTGCGCGGCCAGGCGGAGCACCTGGACCATCCCGTCGCCCCTGCGCCCCCAGGGCAGCGGCACGGCCCGGCCCCAGAGCTCCTGGAACAGCGAGCGCAGCATGCCGACGACGATCGGCGTGCGCACCAGGTAGAAGTTGTAGGCGTGGTCGGGCAGGTTGCCGCCCCACAGGGCGGGCAGGCCGGCGACCTCGGGCCCGGCCGTCATGAACCAGCTCGGCACCCGGTCGAGCGTGCGCACCTTGCCGCCGGTGTCGAGGAGCCGGGTGAGCTGCTCGCGTACGCCCGGCAGGCTCAGCGTGGAGACCGGAATGATCGCCTGAACGGTAAGAAGTTGCCGTTTTTGCGCATCAATCCATGGGTCCGCAAATTTACGAACAAAATCTGCCATTGTGCGCTCGTCCGGGATTGCGGTCAACAACTCCATGGGCGGGGATTGCACGGCTATGCCGACGACGCTCTCGTAGAGGACGTCCGCGCCGTTCACCATCTCCACCGGGAATGTCCCGCTCTGATAATCGCGGCCGGCGTCGTAGTCGTGGATCAGGCCGCGGATGGAGCCGAGCGCGGAGTCGATCCTGCGGCTCTCCTCGGCCAGCCGGTCGAGGCGCTCGGCGATCACCCGGCCGAGCGCCGCCGCCGGGTGCCTGGCCAGGTACTCGCCGGACTGCTCGTCGACCACCCCCAGCCTGACCAGGTCGTCGAGCTGGCGGCCGACCTTCTCGACGGGGCCGTCCATGGCCTGGGCGAGGTCGGTGCGCGTGGCCCTGTGCAGGCGTAGCAGCGCCGTGTAAAGGGCGGTCTGCGCCGGGTCGAGGCCCAGCGTCTCGAAGGGCTCTGCAACGCGCCTGGGCTGGTTACGCATTATGGGCGGCTCCGTCGGGGGGACACGGGCGTGCCGCGAGGATAACCCCGTACCGCCTGCGTGTCCGGGGCTTGCCGCGGAATCGTCGGCGGAACGTGCAACTTCGTGCAATTGCACGTTTTCACATTGCGTCGTGCCGTTGAGTGACGCAGGCTTTACCTAGCGTCGGCACCCTGAAGCGGGGCCTTGCGGCAGCCGCCATCAGGACGCGGAGGGGGGTTCGGTGGCGTGAACGCGCCGCCAGGCCTGGGTGCCGGTGGCCGGGGGATGGGACGGATCACCGACCGTCCCATCCCCCTGCACTTTGCGCGTTCCGGACGGCGAGGCCGGGCGCACGACGGGGCGTGGGGCCGTCGTGCTCCCGGCTTCGTTGCGTTTTGGAGGCAGGCCCTAGACTTAGGTCAATCAGCGCAGAGGTCAGGAGGGGGCCGAGGCATGTCCAAGTTCACCGAGATGGGTTTGACCTTCGACGACGTGCTGCTGGTGCCCGGCTACTCCGATCTCCAACCAGGTGAGGCCGACACCAGATCCCGTCTGTCACGGGACATCACGCTGTCCATCCCGCTCATCTCCGCGGCCATGGACACCGTCACCGAGGCCCGCATGGCGGTCGCCATGGCGCGCCAGGGAGGCATCGGCATCCTGCACCGCAACCTGTCGGTCGAGGAGCAGGCCCAGCAGGTCGACCTGGTCAAGCGGTCCGAGGCCGGCATGGTGACCAACCCGGTGACCTGCAGCCCCGACGACACGCTGGCCGACGTCGAGCGGCTGTGCGCGACCTACCGGATCTCCGGCGTGCCGGTGACGGACGTGGCGGGCACCCTGGTCGGCATCGTGACCAACCGCGACATGCGCTTCGAGACCGACCAGAGTCGTCCGGTGCGCGAGGTCATGACCAAGATGCCGCTGGTCACCGCGCCGGTGGGGGTCTCGCGCGACGACGCGTTCGCGCTGCTGCGGCAGAACAAGATCGAGAAGCTGCCCCTCGTCGACCCCGACGGCAGGCTGCGCGGCCTGATCACGGTCAAGGACTTCACCAAGAGCGAGCAGTACCCGCTGTCCACCAAGGACGCCGACGGCCGCCTGCTGGTCGGCGCGGCCGTGGGCGTCGGCGGCGACGCCGAGCTGCGGGCCAAGGCGCTGATCGAGGCCGGGGTCGACGTCGTCGTCGTCGACGTGGCCCACGGTCACTCCAAGGGCCTGGCCGACATGATCGCCAAGCTCAAGGCCAACAGCAAGGTCCAGGTCATCGGCGGCAACATCGCGACCAGGGCGGGCGCCCAGATGCTGGTCGACGCGGGCGCCGACGCGGTCAAGGTCGGCGTCGGCCCCGGCTCCATCTGCACCACCCGCGTGGTGGCCGGCGTGGGCGCGCCGCAGGTCACGGCCATCCACGAGGCGTCCAAGGCGTGCGCCCCCGCCGGGGTGCCGGTGATCGGCGACGGCGGCCTCCAGTACTCCGGCGACATCGTCAAGGCCATCGCGGCCGGCGCCGACGCGGTCATGCTGGGCTCGCTGCTGGCCGGCTGCGAGGAGTCGCCGGGCGAGCTGATCTTCATCAACGGCAAGCAGTTCAAGTCGTACCGGGGCATGGGGTCGCTCGGCGCGGTGCGCAACCGCGAGCGCGGCGGCACCTCCTTCAGCAAGGACCGCTACGCGCAGGCCGACGTCGGCGGCGAGGACAAGTACATCCCCGAGGGCATCGAGGGGCAGGTGCCCTACCGCGGGCCGGTCGCGGCCGTCGCCCACCAGCTCATCGGCGGGCTGCGCCAGGGCATGTGGTACGCCGGGTGCCGCACGATCGAGCAGATGCACACCGACTGCGAGCTCATGCCGATCACGGCAGCGGGCCTCAAGGAGAGCCACCCCCACGACATCCAGATGACCGTGGAAGCTCCGAACTATCACAGAAGGTAAGTTCATGACTCAGCAGGTGGAGATCGGCCGGGGCAAGACCGGGCGGAGGGCGTACGCGCTCGACGAGATCGGGCTCGTGCCCTCGCGACGCACCCGTGACCCGGAAGAGGTGTCGATCGCCTGGCAGATCGACGCCTACCGGTTCGAGCTGCCCGTCGTCGTCGCCCCCATGGACAGCGTGGTCTCGCCCGCCACCGCGATCGAGATCGGCCGGCTCGGCGGCCTGGCCCCCCTCGATCTCGAAGGGCTCTGGACGCGCTACGAAGACCCGTCCCCGCTGCTGGAGGAGTGCGCCGCCCTCGACGCCGCGGCCGCGACCCGGCGGCTCCAGGAGATCTACGACGCGCCGATCAAGGAGGAGCTGATCGGGCGCCGGATCGAGGAGATCCGGGCGTCCGGGGTGACGACGGCCGTCCGGCTGTCGCCGCAGCGCACGGTCCAGTACCACAAGGCCGTGATCGACGCCGGCGTGGACATCTTCGTCATCCGCGGCACCACCGTCTCGGCCGAGCACGTCTCGGGCCGCGCCGAGCCGCTCAACCTCAAGCAGTTCATCTACGAGCTCGACGTGCCGGTCATCGTCGGCGGCTGCGCCACCTACACCGCGGCGCTGCACCTGATGCGCACGGGCGCGGCGGGCGTGCTGGTCGGCTTCGGCGGCGGCGCCTCGCACACCACCCGCAACGTGCTGGGCGTGGCCGTGCCGATGGCCACCGCGATCTCCGACGTGGCCGCGGCGCGCCGCGACTACATGGACGAGTCCGGCGGCCGGTACGTGCACGTGATCGCCGACGGCGGCATGGGCACCTCGGGCGACATCGCCAAGGCCATCGCGTGCGGGGCCGACGCCGTCATGGTGGGCTCGCCGCTGGCCAGGGCGTCCGAGGCCCCCGGCCACGGCTTCCACTGGGGCTCCGAGGCCCACCACCCCGACCTGCCGCGCGGCCGCCGCGTGGAGTTCGGCACGGTCGGGACGCTGGAGCAGATCCTGCACGGCCCCTCCAGCGTGGCCGACGGCTCGATGAACCTGATGGGCGCGCTCAAGCGCACGATGGCCTCCACCGGCTACTCCGACATCAAGGAGTTCCAGCGGGTCGAGGTCGTGGTCGCGCCGATCCAGCGCTGACCGGCGGCTGACCGACGTCTGCGACGGCTCCCGGGGGTTGCGGCCCTCGGGAGCCGAGTGCTTTCCGGGGGTCCCGGCCGGCCCGCTGTGTCGATCAAGGCGGTGTCGAATCAATGCGGTGTCGAATCTCGGTCGTGTCGAATCCGGGGGCCGCCGTTCGTGTAGGACGCGCAAGGTGACGCACGTGCCGGCGAGGTGATTGCAGGATGTCCGACCAGGTCGAACGGGCCTTCCGGGAGGAGTACGGCCGGGCGGTGGCGGTGCTCGTCCGCGCGTTCGGTGACATCGACGTCGCCGAGGAGGCCGTGCAGGAGGCGTTCGCGATCGCGCTGCGGCAGTGGCCGCAGGCCGGCCCGCCGCCCAGCCCGGCCGGCTGGATCATCACGACCGCCAGGAACCGGGCCGTCGACCGGTTGCGCAGGGAGTCGGGCCGCCACGACAAGTACGTGCAGGCGGCGCTGCTGCACGCCGCGGACGAGCCAGTCGCGGAGGGGCCCGTACGGGACGAGCGGCTGCGCCTGATCTTCACCTGCTGCCATCCGGCGCTCGCCCCGCACGCGCGGGTGGCGCTCACGCTGCGGCTGCTCGGCGGGCTGACCACGGCCGAGATCGCGCACGCGTTCCTGGTGCCGGAGGCCACCATGGCCCAGCGGCTGGTCAGGGCAAAGGGCAGGATCCGGCAGGCGGGGATCCCGTACCGGGTGCCGGCGGCGGCGGACCTGCCGGACCGGCTGCGCGCGGTGCTGGCGGTGATCTACCTGATCTTCAACGAGGGGTACACGGCCAGTTCGGGCGAGCGGCTGGTGCGCGAGGACCTGTGCGCGGAGGCCGTCCGGCTCGGCCGCCTGCTCGCCGAGCTGATGCCGGACGAGCCCGAGGTGTGGGGCCTGCTGGCGCTGATGCTGCTGGTCCAGTCGCGCCGGGCGGCGCGCACCGCGGGCGGCGGCGAGCTGGTGCCGCTGCCCGAGCAGGACCGCGCCCTGTGGGACCGCGCGCTGGTCGAGGAGGGGCAGGCGATCGTCCGGCGCTGCCTGCGGTGGGGGCGGCCGGGGCCCTACCAGGTGCAGGCCGCGATCAACGCCGTGCACGGCGACGCGGCGAGCGCGGGGGAGACCGACTGGCTGCAGATCGTCCAGCTCTACGACCTGCTGCTGACCTTCACGCCGGGCCCGGTCGTGGCGCTGCACCGCGCGGTGGCAGTAGCCGAGGCGGAGGGCGCCGAGGCGGGGCTGACGCTGGTGGAGGGCCTGGAGGTGACAGGCTATTACCTGTTCCACGCCGTACGGGCCGACCTGCTGCGACGGCTGGGACGCGACGAGGAGGCGGCGCGGGCGTACGGCGAGGCCATCGCCCGCGCGGGCAACGAGGTCGAGCGGGAGTTCCTGCGCCGCAGGCGCGCGACGTTGAGGGGGACGTGAGATGGACCGGGTGTGCGTGGTCACGGGGGCCAACCGGGGGATCGGGCTGGAGGTGGCCAGGCAGCTCGCGGCGGCGGGCGACACGGTGGTGCTGACCGCCAGGGACGAGCGCAAGGCCGCCGAGGCGGCGGCCGGGATCGGCGGCGAGGTGCTGGCGCGGCGGCTCGACGTCGCCGACGAGCGGTCGGCGGCCGATCTGGCACGCGACCTGGAGAAGACCCACGGGCGGATCGACGTGCTGGTCAACAACGCCGCCATCCACTACGACACCTGGCAGCGGGCCAGCGAGGCGGACCTGGGCGTGGTGTCGCAGGCGCTGGAGACCAACCTGCTGGGCGCCTGGCGGGTCACGCTGGCACTGCTGCCGCTGTTGCGCGGCAGCGGCCACGGCCGGATCGTCAACGTCTCCAGCGAGATCGGCTCGCTGGCCTCGATGGGCGGCGGCACGCCCGCGTACACGGTGTCGAAGACGGCGCTGAACGCGCTGACCAGGATGCTCGCGGCCGAACTGCGCGGGGACGGCATCCTGGTCAACGCCGTCTGCCCGGGGTGGGTGGCGACCGACATGGGCGGCCCGGGAGGGCGGCCGGTCGCCGAGGGCGCGCGGAGCGTGTTGTGGGCGGCGGACCTGCCCGACGACGGGCCGACCGGCGGCTTCTTCCGCGACGGCCGATCCATTCCGTGGTGACGGGCTCGTAGGGCAGGCGGGCGTATCCTGCCGAAGCATGGCCGATCTCGCGCACACCCACGTCCTCGACTTCGACGGCGACGTCGTCACCAAGCGCTACGTCGACGGCAAGGAGGGCGCGGCCGAGCGCGAGTGGCGGGCGCTCACCCTGCTGGCCGAGCACGCCCCTGGCCTGTCCCCACGGCCGATCGCCTTCGAGGACGGCGTCGTCCGCATGTCCAGGATCGACGGCGTGCCCCTGCGCGGCCTGGCCGCAGGGGAGGCGCCGCTGACCGCCATGGCCGAGGCGCTCACGGAGCTGTACGAGGCCGTCCCGCCCGGCGTGCTGGCGGACGTCCCGGTACGCCCGTGGCAGGCCGAGGCGGTCGCCGGCCAGGTCAGGGAATGGCTGGACGCCTGGCGGCCCCGCGGGCCGGAGGCCGACCGCGCGGTCAAGGAGGGCCTGCGCTGGCTGGCGGGCTGGCGTCCGGGGGAGTCGGGCGTACGGCCGGCGTTCGGGGCGGGCGACGGCAACCTGGCCAACTTCCTGTGGGACGGCGCCCGCGTGCGCATCGTCGACTTCGAGGACTCCGGGCGCAGCGACCTGGCCTACGAGCTGGCCGAGCTGTCCGAACACGTCTCGATGTGGGTGGACGGCGAGGTGGAGATCGCCGACCGGTTCGAGCTGAGCGGGCCGCAGGCGCGCCGGCTGCGCGACTGCCGCAGGCTCCAGAGCCTGGTCTGGCTGTTCCTGCTCTCGCACGACAGCCCGCGCAATCCGCCCGGCACCTTCGATCGCCAGGTCGACAGGGTGCTGCGATCATTGGGGGCATGAGACTGGCGCAGGAGGCCGACCGGGCCGCCGTCGAGCAACTCGTCCATGACGCCTACCAGCCATGGGCCGAGATCATCGGCACCCGGCCGCTGCCCATGGAGGCCGACTACGCTGCCCTCATCGACGCGGGCAGAGTGCACGTCACCGACGGCCTCGAAGGGCTGGTCGTGCTCATCCCCGAGGAGGGCACGCTGCTGGTGGACAACGTGGCGGTGCGGCCCGACCTGCACGGCAGGGGCATCGGCCGGGGCCTGCTGGCCTACGCCGAGCGGGAGGCCGCCCGGCTCGGCCTGCCCGCCCTGCGCCTCTACACCAACGTCAAGATGGCCTCGAACATCGCGCTGTACACCTCGCTCGGCTACGCCGAGATCGGCCGGGCCGACCTCGACGGCCGCTCGGCCGTGGTGATGCGCAAGGAGCTCAGCCGGTGAGCACGCCCAGCAGGTGACTCACCTCGCGGGCCACGGCGTCACGGCCGGCGTTGAGGTATTTGCGGGAGTCGACCACCCGCTCGTCGTGGGCCAGGTAGTCGCGTACGGCCCGGGTGAACGCCTTGTTCAGGTGGGTGGCGATGTTGATCTTCTTCATGCCGCTGGCCACCGCCTCGCGCAGCACGTCGTCGGGCACGCCGGACGAGCCGTGCAGCACCAGCGGCACCGGCACCGCCGCCCGCAGCTCGGCGATGAGCTCCAGGTCGAGCACGGCGTCCTTGGTGGTCATGGCGTGCGAGGTGCCGACGGCCACGGCGAGCGCGTCGACGCCGGTCCTGGCGACGTAGTCGACCGCCTCGTGGGGCTTGGTGCGGGCGCCGGGCGCGTGCACGCCGTCCTTGCCGCCGACCTCGCCGAGCTCGGCCTCCACCCAGACGCCGCGCTCGTGGCACCAGGCCGCCACCTCGGCCGTGGCCGCGACGTTCTCCTCGTCGGGCAGGGCGGAGGCGTCGTACATCACCGAGCCGAGGCCCAGCGCCACCGCCTCCTCCACCAGCGCGCGGTCGGTGGCGTGGTCGAGGTGGACCGCGACCGGCACCTCCGCGCGGCGCGCGACGGCCAGCGCGGCCAGCGCGACGGGTTCGAGCGCGCCGTGGTAGCGCACGCAGTTCTCGCTGATCTGCAGCACGACCGGCAGGCCGAGCGCCTCGGCGCCGGCCACGATCGCGGTGGCGTGCTCCAACTGGATCACGTTGAACGCGCCCACCCCTGCGGGGGACTGCCGGACGATGTCGCCGATTCCGGCGAGGGCCATGACGAGCTCCTTACGTGATGATGATCTGGGGGTGTATGTCGGCGTAGACCTCGCCGTCGAAGTCGCCGGCGACCGGCGCGGCCACGGCGGCCGCGCCCAGCGCCGCGGCCCGCCGCAGCCGGTCGGGCCACGGGGAGCCCTCGACCAGGCCCAGCGCCAGCCCCGCGACCAGCGAGTCGCCGGCCCCGGTCGGGTTTCCCCGCACGGTGTAGGGCATCCGGGCCCGGAAGGTGCCCTCGCCCGTCACGGCGAGCAGCCCGTCGGCGCCCATGGAGACGACCACGGCCCCGGCCCCGCGTTCGCGCAGCGCCTGGGCGCCCTCCTCGGGGGTGCCGCCGGGCACCGCCCTGGCCAGCTCCTCGGCGTTGGGCTTGACGACGGCCGGACGGCCCTCGGGCGCGTGCCGCAGCGGGTCGCCGTCGGCGTCGACGATGGCCGGCACGCCCGCGCGGGCGGCGACGGCGGCCAGCGTCGCGTAGAAGTCGGCGGGGACGCCGCGCGGCAGGCTGCCGGAGACCACCACCGCGTCGGCGCCGGCCAGCAGCGAGGTGTACCGCTCCACGAACGCGGCCAGCTCGGCCGCGCTCACCTCGGGGCCCGGCTCGTTGAACAGCGTGGCCCCGCCCGGCTCGGAGACCACCAGCGTGGTGCGGGACTCGGCGGCGATGCCGGTCAGCGCGGCGGGCAGCCCGGCGGCTTTCAGGTCGTGCTCGATCGCGCGACCCGTGGGCCCGCCCGCCAGCCCCGTGACCAGGACCTCCTGGCCGAGGGCGGCCAGCACGCGGGCCACGTTGACGCCCTTGCCGCCGGCGCGCCGGTGGACGGCGCCGACCCGGTTGACGCCGTCCCAGGCGACGGACGGGACCTCGTAGGTCACGTCGAGCGCGGCGTTGAGCGTCACGGTGATGATCATCAGGGCTCCGTGATCCAGTCGCCGTTCTTCATCACGCCGTCGACCTCCAGCTCGCCGGAGAGCACGACCAGGTCGGCCGCCTTGCCGACGGCGATCGAGCCGATCTCCTCGGCCAGGCCGAGCACCCTGGCGGGGGTCAGCGAGGCCACCTGGACCGCGTCGGGCAGCGACATGCCGAGCTCGCGCACGCCGCGGCGGAAGGCGGCGTCCATGGTGAGGGTGGAGCCCGCGATCGAGCCGCCCTCGACCAGCCTGGCCACGCCGTCGGTCACGCGCACCCGCATGGGGCCGAGCACGTAGTCGCCGTCGCCGAGCCCTGTGGCCGCCATCGCGTCGGTGATCAGCACCGTCCGGCCGGGACCGGCCACCTCGTAGGCCAGGCGCAGCATCGCCGCGTGCACGTGGACGCCGTCGTTGACCAGCTCGACCGTGACGCGCTCGTCCTCCAGCAGGGCGGCGACCGGGCCGGGCGCGCGGTGGCCGAGCTGCGGCATCGCGTTGTAGAGGTGAGTGGCGACGGTGGCGCCCGCCTCGATGGCGGCGATCGCCTGGTCGTAGTCGGCGTCGCTGTGGCCGAGCGCCGCGATCAGGCCCTCGCCGACGGCCGTGCGGATCGTGTCGAGGCCGCCGGGCAGCTCGGCGGCGAGGGTGACCATGCGCGCGTGCCCGCGCGCGGCCTTGACCAGCGCCGACAGCTCCTGCGGCGACGGCTCGCGCAGCAGGGCGGGGTCGTGCGCGCCGCAGCGGGCCTTGGCGATGTACGGCCCCTCGAAGTGGATGCCCGCCAGCAGCCCCTCCTCGCACAGCTCGGCCAGCGAGGAGGCGGCCCTGGACAGCTCGTCGAGCGCGTCGGTGACCAGGCTGGCCATCATCGTGGTGGTGCCGTGCCGCCGGTGCAGGGCCACGGCGTCGCGGGCCTTGTCCTGGTCACCGGTCGGGAACGACCCGCCCGCGCCGCCGTGGTTGTGGATGTCGACGAACCCGGGGACGACGTGCCGCCCCCCGAGGCTCAGGCCGGGGCTGGGGGCCGATCCGTGGCCGACATGCGTGATGCGGCCGTCTTCGATGGTCAGCCACCCTTCGTGCACCCCTTCGGGGGTCACGATCCGGGCGTCGGCGAGAGTAAGGCTCATGAAGAAAGGATCACAGATCGCGTGAGGTGCATGGGCTCGTCGGGGTTCAGCCCACGGGCGAAGGCCCGCGCGACCGCCACCCGCTGGGCGCGCACCAGCTCGGCCATGGGGTCGAGGCCGCTCTCGAAGAACGTGCCGCCGGTCGCCTCGACCTGCTCGCGCAGGCCCTCGGGGGCGGTGCCGAGCATCCACGTGACGCGGCCGGGGCCGGCGATGCTGATCGGGCCGTGCCGGTACTCCATCGCCGGGTACGCCTCCGTCCACGACCGGGACGCCTCGCGCATCTTGAGCGCGGCCTCCTGGGCCAGGCCGACCGACCAGCCGCTGCCGAGGAAGCTGAACTGCTCGGCCTCGACCAGCTCGGCGGGCAGCGGCTCGGCCAGGGCCCGCTCGGCGTCGGCGATCGCGGGGGTCAGGTCCTCGTCCAGGCTGGCGCGGAGCATGGCGAGCTGGGTGGTGGCGAAGCGGGTCTGCACGACGGAGGTCTCGTCGGCGTAGTCGAGCACGATGACCTCGTCGGCGGCCGTCATGACCGGCGTGTTCGGGTCGGCGGTGATGGCCGTCGTGCGGGCGTTCGTCCTGGACAGCAGTTCCAGCACCTCGGTCGTGGTGCCGGACCGGGTCAGGGCGAGCACCCGGTCGTAGGAGCGGCCGATCGGCGCCTCGGAGGCGGCGAACGCGTCGGTCTCGCCCATCCCGAGCTGCTCGCGCAGCGTGGCGTAGACCATCGCGATGAACCACGACGTGCCGCAGCCGACGACGGCCACCCGCTCGCCGGGCTCGGGCAGCGCGCTTGAGGGCACGGCGGCCACGGCGCGGCGCCAGCAGGACGGCTGGGACTCGATCTCGGCTTCGGTATGGGTGGTCACCGTGTTCCTCCCCGTTGGTGTTTGTTTCTGCCTTTTTTATACAGTAAAAGAGCAGATTTGTGCAGTGGTCGCTCCTGCCTGCCCGCCTGTGCCACGCTTGATCCCGTACGGATCTCATTGGAGGCTTCGTGTCCCGCTACGACCGCTGGAACGCCATCCTGGAGCTGCTCGCGCAGGAGGGCAGGCTGTCGGTGGAGGAGGCCGCCCAGGCGCTCGACGTCTCCACCGCCACGATCCGGCGTGACTTCGACCAGCTCGCCCAGCAGCAGATGCTCATGCGCACGCGCGGCGGAGCCGTCGCCCAGAGCGTCAGCTACGACCTGCCGCTGCGCTACAAGACGGCCAGGCACGCCGACGAGAAGCACCGCATAGCGGCCGCGGCGGCCGACCTGGTGAGCCCGGGCGCCGTGGTCGGGCTCAACGGCGGCACCACCACCTCCGAGCTGGCCCGCACCCTCGCCACGCTGTCCACGCTGGAGAGCGGGTTCACGATCGTCACCAACGCCCTGAACATCGCCGCCGAGCTGACCGTGCGGCAGCACGTCAAGATCGTGGTCACCGGCGGGGTGGCCAGGCAGCAGTCGTACGAGCTGATCGGGCCGCTGGCCTCGGGCGTGCTCGAACAGGTCACCCTCGACGTGGCCTTCCTCGGCGTCGACGCGATCGACGTCGAGCTGGGCGCCTCGGCCCACCACGAGGGCGAGGCCAGCGTGAACAACCTGCTGATCAGCCGGGCCGCCCAGGTCGTGGTGGTGGCCGACTCCTCCAAGGTGGGCCGGCGGGCCTTCTCCCGCATCTGCCCGATCGAGCAGATCGACACGCTGGTCACCGACGAGCGGCTCTCCGACGAGCTCACCGGCCGGCTCACCGACGCGGGGGTCAAGGTCGTCCGCGCCTGAGCCGTCCTTGCGTTACATGGAACCGGGCGTACGGGTAGGTACTGACCGCAGTCGACGCAAGGGGAGATGATGACGGCCGGTAGGAGCGTGGCCCGGCTCGGGCCCACCGAGCGCGCGGCGGCGCTGGCGGAGATGTCCGCCCAGGAGTTCGACGTGGTCGTGGTCGGCGGCGGCGTGGTGGGGGCGGGCACCGCGCTCGACGCCGCCACCCGTGGCCTCGACGTGGCCCTGCTGGAGGCCCGCGACTTCGCCTCCGGCACCTCGTCGCGCTCGTCCAAGCTCATCCACGGCGGCCTGCGCTACCTGGAGCAGCTCAACTTCGACCTGGTGCGCGAGGCGCTGCAGGAGCGGGCGCTGCTGCTCCAGCGCCTGGCGCCGCACCTCGTCCGGCCGGTGCCGTTCCTGTTCCCGATGACCCATTTCGGGTGGGAGCGCGGCTACGTGGGAGCCGGCGTGGCGCTCTACGACACGCTCGGCTTCGCCTCCGGGCTCACCCGCGGGGTGCCGGGCCACCGGCATCTGTCCAGGTCGCGGGCGTTGCGGCTGGCCCCGGCGCTGAAGAAGAGCGCACTCACCGGCGCCGTCCAGTACTGGGACGCCCAGGTCGACGACGCCCGCTACGTGATGACCATGCTGCGCACCGCCGCCACGTACGGCGCCCGGATCGCGCCGCGCGCCCAGGTGGTCGGCTTCCTGCGGGAGGGCGAGCGGGTCACCGGCGTGCGGGCACGCGACCTGGAGACCGGCGCCGATTTCGACGTACGCGCCCAGCAGGTCGTCAACGCCACGGGCGTGTGGACCGACGACATCCAGGAGCTGGTCGGCGGGCGCGGCCAGATCCACGTACGGGCCTCCAAGGGCATCCACCTGCTGGTGCCGCGCGACCGCATCCACTCCCGCACCGGCATCATCCTGCGCACGGAGAAGTCGGTGCTGTTCGTGATCCCGTGGGGCCGCCACTGGATCATCGGCACCACCGACACCGAGTGGACGCTCGACAAGGGCCATCCGGCGGCCTCCCGCGCCGACATCGACTACCTGCTCGACCACGTCAACGCCGTGTTGTCGGTGCCGCTGACCCGCGACGACGTCGAGGGCGTCTACGCCGGGCTGCGCCCGCTGCTGTCGGGGGAGTCCGACGAGACGTCGCAGTTGTCGCGCGAGCACGTCGTGGCGCATCCGGTGCCGGGGCTGGTGATGGTCGCCGGCGGCAAGTACACGACGTACCGGGTCATGGCCCGCGACGCGGTGGACGCGGTGGCGCACGGGCTTGACCAGCGGGTGCCGCGCTCGTGCACCGACCGCATCCCGCTGGCCGGGGCCGAGGGCTACCAGGCGCTGTGGAACTCCCGCTACCGCCTGGCCCACACCTCGGGCCTGCACGTCGCCCGGATCGAGCACCTGCTCCAGCGCTACGGCTCGCTCATCGACGAGGTGCTCCAGCTGATCGAGCAGGATCCGTCGCTGGGCCGGCCGCTGGCCGGGGCGGACGACTACCTGCGGGCCGAGATCGTCTACGCCGCCACCCACGAGGGCGCCAGGCACCTCAACGACGTGCTGACCAGGCGCACGCACATCTCCATCGAGACCTTCCACCGCGGCCTGGCCGTGGCGCAGGAGGCCGCCGAACTGCTGGCCGGGCCGCTCGGCTGGGACGCCGAGCAGGTGAAACGCGAGGTGGAGTACTACACCAAGCGGGTCGAGGCCGAGCGGCGCTCCCAGGAGCAGGACTCCGACCAGGAGGCCGACGCCATCCGGCTGGGCGCCCCCGAGATCGTGCCCGTGGTCGCGCCGGAGCGCGGGTGACCGGTCCGGCGGACCGGTCACCCGCCCTGACGGGGGGTCAGCGCAGCGGGATCCACGCCTGACGGGCCAGCGTCGTGGCGTCGTTGACCTGGAGGCCGTCCCAGGACAGCGTCCAGACGGCGTCGCCGATGACGATCGAGCGCTGGATGCCGGGCTGGTAGGCGTAGTCCTTGTCCCGGTGGGTGGGGTGCGTGATCATGCCGAGCTTCTTGACGGCCGAGTCGTCGATCTTCAGCACGAGCGCGCCCGACTCCTTCTGGGTCATCAGCGGGAGCACCGACAGGCCGGTCTTCGGCCAGTACAGGAACGCGTGCGGGTCCCACTCGGCCTCGGAGCCCGACTCCTTCTGGAAGAGCTGCGACAGCCTGCGCGGGGCGGCCGGGTCGCTGACGTCGAACAGCGAGACCTGCGTGCCGAGCGTCCTGCCCTTGTCGCTGGCCTCCTGGCCGATGCCGATCAGCCGGCCGTCCGCGCCGGGGTGCAGGTAGGCCGAGTAGCCGGTGATCTTCAGCTCGCCGGTCACCTTGGGGGCGGCCGGGTCGCGCAGGTCGAGCGTGTAGAGCGGGTCCACCTGCTTGAACGTCACGACGTAGCCCACCGGGCCGATGAACCGGACCGAGTAGATGCGCTCGCCCTTCCCGAGGCCGCCGACCTCGCCGGCCTTGGCCATGGTGGCGGCGTCGAGCACGTACACGCTGCTGGCGCTGTTGCGGCCGTCGGTGGAGGTGAGGGTGGTGGCGACGCGGAGGTGGCCCTCGTACTCCGACAGCGAGTACTGGTTCAGCAGGCGGCCGGGGACCTTGCCGGAGGCCACGTACGAGGGGGCGCCGGCGGCGCTGATGTCGAACCGGTGGACCTCGGTCTCCTCGGGCGGCGCCGTGGGGGTGGGCTCGGGGGTGGGCTCAGTGGTGGCGGGCGTGGCCGGGGCGCTGCTGGTCACGGCGGGGTCGCTCGGGGCGGACGTGGCTGGGGCGCTGCTCGTCACGGCGGGGTCGCTGGTCACCGTGGGGTCAGTCGTCACGGGCGGGTCGCTCGGGGTGGGCTCGACGGCCGGGGCCGCCCCGTCGGTGGCCGTCGGCACGGGCTCGACCGGCATCGGCTCGGTGACCACCGGGAACCACCAGCGGGGGTTGCTGGCGACGTACAGGCTCGTGCCGCTGCCGTAGACGGTGTCGCCGTCGGCGGCCAGGCTGATGGGCTCGGTGCCGGTCGCGGCGACGTCCTGGGTCAGGTCGATGGTGTGGACGGTGAGCAGCGAGGTGCCGGTGTAGTCGGCGGGGTGGCTGACCCGCTCGCACTTGACCGTGTCCTTCCTGACCGCGCCGGACCCGCCGGTGATCTCGACCGTGGGCAGCCAGGCGGACAGCGGCGCCCGCCGTACGACGTCCTGGTTGGCCTTCTTGCGGTCGGCCTCGGAGGCGTCCGGGCTCTTGGGCTCGGGGAAGGTGATGTCGGGCTGGCTGCGGGTGACGAGCCGGACCGTGGAGCCGATCATCCTGGCGTCCACGTACGAGCCCTGCGCCCGGATCGTGCTGAGCACCTTCGGCTGCCCGGCCAGGTCGACCACGACGTAGCGGGTCTCGCCGGGCGGCGCGAAGGACTTCACCATGATGTCGCCGCCGCGGAACAGCACGAGCGCGCGGTCGCCGGACAGCAGCAGGTCGGCGGGGGTGAAGGTCGGCTCGTCCTTCTTGGTGAGCTTGACCGAGGCGGTGACCTTCCTGGTCGCGGTGTCGATGACCCGCAGGGTGCCGTCCACGACCGTGACGATCCGGTTGCCGTCGGTCTTGACCAGGTCGGGCTCGTCCACGCCCGCTTCGTGCACGTTCGTGGTGGAGTGTTCTGGGGTGTCGGAGGTGGTCTTCGCCCTCGCGGTGGCGGCGGTGTCCTCCATGTACATGATCTGCGGGCCGCCGAACCCCCACGGGCCGACGTTCTCCGCGGCGTGCTCCCGCAGGCCCGACAGCATGTCGTCGCAACTGTCGTAGGCGACCAGGCGGACGGCGTCGAGCGTGACCTTCGGCACGGGCGCCTGGCCCGTGGCCGCCGACGTGCAGGCCGTCGTGACCGCGGCGAGGGCCGCGGCGGTCACGGCCGTACGGAACAGCGTCTTCATGACCTCCATGACGGCTGCGCGGGCCGGATGGTTCAGGAGCCCTTGGCCGGGTTGGCGGTGAAGACCGGGCTGAAGTCGACGTCGCCCGGCACGTCGAGGATCTTGCGGAGCAGGGTGCCCTTGAGGTCGACGACCTGGATCTCGTCCTTGGTGTTGTTGTCCTGCTCCCAGCAGTAGAGGTGGGTGTCGTCGTACCAGCCGAGCACCTTGTCGCAGTCGGAGGTGAACTTGTGCGTGCGGTCGCCCGACTTGACGTCCCACACGCAGGTGTCGCCGTCGCTGCCGTTCGGGCAGGCGGACAGGAACGACTCGCCCGAGGGGGAGAAGACGTCCTGGGTGCCGGCGGGCAGCGTGCCGATCGAGCGCAGGTCGCGGGTGGCCTTGCCGTCGGCGTCGAAGAAGCGCAGGCTGCGGTTCTTCTCCGGGCCGAAGACGTTGATCACGCCCGTGCCCTCGCCGTCCCAGCCGAAGGCGGTCTTGCGGACGGCGGAGTCGTCCACCATGACGGTCTTCGCCTTCTTCGTGGCGACGTCCACGATGACGAAGCCGGGGTAGGTCCAGGTGCTGCCGCTCTTGCGCTCGATGTTGAGCAGGATCCTGGAGCCGTCCTCGGACCAGGCGCGGATGCTGGCGATCAGCGGGCCGCGGACGGTCTTGATCGTGGTGCGCTCGCCCGTCTGGCGGTCGCTGACGATGATGTAGTCGTAGTTGTCGTCGGTGTACTTGCGGCCGCGGGTGGCCAGGTAGCGGCCGCCGGGGGAGACGTTCGACTCCCAGTTGCCGGCGTACTTGCGGAACGGGCCGCGCAGCGAGTCCCTGGCGTGGTCGACCCAGTCGTCCTTCTTCTTGTCGTAGATCTCGTAGGAGGTCAGGACGATGGCGTCGGAGGTGTTCTCGTAGAGGCCGATCGCGGCGCCGGGCAGCGCCTTGCGCGGCCCCTCCTCGGGGACGGAGACCGGCGCGACCGAAGCCGTGACCGACGGCGTGGCGGGCGGCACGCTGCGCCCGGACGGCTGGGCGGAGGCGGGCGTCGTGACGCCGCCGTCGGCGGCCAGGGTCGTCCTGTTGTTGGCGATGAGCACGACGAGCCCGGCCAGCACGAGTAAGGCGACGCCCAGCGTGGCCCCGATGATCAGCGGCGCCCTGCTCTTCCCGGCCGGCCGCCGGGGGTGGACGCCGGGGTGGGTGGGCTGCGCGTACGGGCCGGGCGGGTGCCACTGCTGCTGCGGGTACGGCTGCGGGCCCCCCGGGCCCCCCGGCGCCCCCGGTACCGGCCCGGTCATCGGTCCGGTCATCGGCCCCTGCGGATGCCCCTGCGGCGGTCCCTGTGGCTGCCCCTGTGGCTGCCCCTGTGGCGGCCCGTGCGGCGCTCCCGGCGGTCCCTGCGGGTGCTGCTGCGGCGGCGCGGTCATCGGCCCCGCCGCCGACCCCGCCGCCGGCCCGGTCACGGGCGGCCCGGCGGGGACGGCCTCCGCGGCGGCCGCGGCGAGGATGGGCGAGTTCGCCGGCATCGGGTGCTGGAGCAGCCGCATGATCACCTGCTCGGCCGTCGGCCGCTGCGCCGGGTCCTTGGCCAGGCACGCGGCCACGACGTCACGCAGCGCGCCGTCGAGCACGCCCAGGTCGGGCTGCTGGTTGAGGACCCGGTTGATCACCGCGGGCATGGTGTCGCTGCCGAACGGCGCCCGCCCCGACGCCGCGTAGACCATCGCGCTGGCCCACGAGAACATGTCGGCCGCCGGCCCGACGGTGTGGCCCATGATCTGCTCGGGCGGCATGTACGACGGCGTGCCCACGACCATGCTGCTGATCGTCGAGGTCGCGTTGAGCGCCCGCGCGATGCCGAAGTCGATCACCCGCGGGCCGTCCGCGCCCAGGATGACGTTGGCGGGCTTGAAGTCGCGGTGGACGATGCCGGCCTGGTGGATGGCGGCCAGCGCGGTCGCCGTGCCGATGGCCAGCCGGTGCAGCGTGGACCCGGTGCGCGGCCCCTCCTCCTGCACCACCCGCTGCAACGAGGGCCCTTCGATGAACTCGCTGACGATGAACGGCCGGTCCAGCTCGACGCCGGTGCCGAGGACGGCCGCGGTGCAGAACGGCGCCACCTGCTGGGCCACCTGGACCTCGCGCAGGAACCGCTCGACGCTCACGTCGTCGCCGGACAGGTCGGGGCGCAGCCACTTGACGGCGACGTGCCCACCGGAATGATCTTTCGCGAGGTAGACGACGCCCTGGCCGCCCTCGCCAAGCCTGCCGAGGAGATCCATGCCGGCCAGACTCGCCGGATCTCCCGGGCGTAGCGGAGCGAACGATGGCATAAGAGGATTCTGACCCCACCCCGCGAATCCGCAAAAACTACCCGCCGGTAGCCAAGCGGAATATCCTTCGGGCATGCACGTCACGTCCAGCGGCAAGACCCGGGAGATCACCGCTCCCTTCACCGGCGAGCCGCTCGCCGAGCTGCCCATTTCCACGGCCGACGACGTACGGCTGGCCTACGAGCGAGCCAGGGCCGCCCAGGCCGAGTGGGCGGCCAGGCCCGCCGCGGCGCGGGCCAGGCCGTTCCTGCTGCTGCACGACGCCATCCTCGACCGCAGGGACGAGATCCTCGACATCGTCCAGAACGAGACCGGCAAGGCCCGCAAGCACGCCTTCGAGGAGGTGCTCGACGTCGCCGGGTGCAGCCTCTACTACGCCCGGCGGGCCTCCGGCCTGCTCGCGCCGCGCACCCGCAAGGGCATCTTCCCCGGCGCCACCCGGGTGACCGAGCTGCGCCAGCCCAAGGGCGTGGTCGCGCTGATCTCCCCGTGGAACTACCCGCTCTCGCTCGGCGTCACCGACGCCGTGCCCGCGCTGCTGGCCGGGAACGCGCTGGTGCACAAGCCGGACACCCAGACCGCCATGTCCACGTTGTGGACCATCGACCTGCTGGCCGAGCTGGGCATGCCGCGCGAGATCTGGCAGGTCGTGCTGGGCGAGCCCGCCGAGATCGGCGACGCGCTGCTCGACGACGCCGACTATGTCGCGTTCACGGGTTCGACCAGGGGCGGCAGGAAGATCGCCGAGGAGGCGGCCAAGCGGCTCATCGGCTGCTCGCTGGAGCTCGGCGGCAAGAACCCGATGGTGGTGCTCGACGACGCCGACGTGCCGCTCGCCGTCCAGGGGGCGATCCGGGCCTGCTTCACCAACGCCGGCCAGCTCTGCCTGTCCATCGAGCGGCTGTACGTGCACGCGTCGGTGTTCGACGACTTCGCCGCGCGCCTGGTCCGGCAGGTCGGCAACCTCAAGCTCGGCGCGGGCCACGACTGGTCGGTCCAGATGGGCTCGCTCACCTCGCAGCGCCAGCTCGACGCGGTCAGCGCCCACGTGGACGACGCCGTGGCCAAGGGCGCGACCGTGCTGACGGGCGGCCGGGCCAGGCCCGACCTCGGCCCGCTGTTCTACGAGCCGACCGTGCTCACCGGCGTCCGCGACGACATGGACCTGTGCCGCAACGAGACGTTCGGCCCGGTGGTCGCCCTCTACCCCTTCGAGTCGGAGGAGGAGGCGATCGAGCTGGCCAACGACACCATCTACGGCCTGAACGCCTCCATCTGGACCACCGACCCGGCCCGCGGCCGCGCCCTGGCCGCCCGCGTCAAGGCCGGCACGGTCAACATCAACGAGGGGTACGGCTCGGCCTACGCCTCCTACGACGCGCCCATGGGCGGCATGAAGGCGTCGGGCCTCGGCCGCCGGCACGGCGCGGAGGGCCTGCTGCGCTACACCGAGTCCAAGACCGTGGCCTCGCAGGCGTCCTGGCTGGGCTTCGAGCCGCCCTTCGACCTGACGTACGAGACGTGGGCCGACGTCCTGGCCGGCACCCTCAAGGCGATGCGGAAGCTGCGGATCAAGTGACGTTCGACGTTCTG
Source organism: Nonomuraea sp. NPDC049646 (assembly GCF_044465525.1). Lineage (NCBI taxonomy): Bacteria > Bacillati > Actinomycetota > Actinomycetes > Streptosporangiales > Streptosporangiaceae > Nonomuraea > Nonomuraea sp. NPDC049646. The sequence continues at coordinate 82,125 of NZ_JBITLU010000024.1, forward strand.
GTCATCGGGTCGGGGTTCGGCGGCAGCGTCTCGGCGCTGCGGCTGAGCGAGAAGGGCTACAAGGTCGGCGTGCTGGAGGCGGGCCGTCGATTCGACGACGCCGCGCTGCCGGCCACCTCGTGGAAGCTGCGCGACTTCCTGTGGGCGCCCTGGCTCGGCATGAAGGGCATCCAGCGCATCCACGTGCTGCGCGGCGAGCGCGGCACCGGCGTGATGGTGCTGGCCGGAGCCGGGGTGGGCGGCGGGTCGCTGGTCTACGCCAACACCCTCTACGAGCCGCTCGACCCGTTCTTCCGCGACCCGCAGTGGGCCGGCATCACCGACTGGAAGGCGGAGCTGGCCCCGCACTACGACCAGGCCAGACGCATGCTCGGCGCGGTCACCAACCCCACCGTCACCCGCGCCGACGACGTCATGCGCCGGGTCGCCGAGAAGATGGGCGTGGGCGACACCTTCCACCTGGCCCCGGTCGGCGTCTACTTCGGCGAGGACGGCGTCGACCCGTACTTCGGCGGCGCGGGCCCGCGGCGGCGCGGCTGCATCGAGTGCGGGCAGTGCATGACCGGCTGCCGCCACGGCGCCAAGAACACGCTGGTCAAGAACTACCTGCACCTGGCCGAGCGGGCGGGCGCGCGGGTCTACGCCGAGTGCACGGTCACCTCGGTGCGCCCGCTGCCCGCCGGCGGCTACCGGGTCGTCGCCCGCCGGACGGGGTCGGCGCTGCGCCGCCGTTCGTTCACGGCCAAGCAGGTGATCTTCGCGGCCGGCACGTACGGCACCCAGCGCCTGCTGCACAAGCTGCGCGCCACCGGCGACCTGCCCCGCCTGTCGCCCAGGCTCGGCACGCTGACCAGGACGAACTCCGAGGCCCTGCTCGGCTTCGAGCGCACGTCGGCGGGCGGCGAGAAGCTCAACAAGGGCGTGGCCATCACCTCCTCCATCCACCCCGACGCCGAGACCCACATCGAGCCCGTGCGGTACGGCGACGGCTCCAACGCCATGGGCCTGCTGCGCACCCTGCTCGTGGACGGCGGCCAGCCGAGGTGGCCGGCGCTGTTCCGGGAGATCGCCGCGCGGCCTCTGGAGGCGCTGCGCCTGCTCGACCTGCGCCGCTGGTCGGAGCGGACCGTCATCGCGCTGGTGATGCAGGCCAAGGACAACTCGATCACCGTCCGGCGCACCCGCTGGGGTCTGCGGTCGGCCCGCGGCCACGGCGAGCCCAACCCGACCTGGATCCCGGCCGGGCACGAGGCCGTCCGGCACGCGGCGGCCGAGATCGGCGGGGTGCCCGGCGGCACCTGGCTCGACCTGTTCGACATCCCGACGACGGCCCACTTCCTCGGCGGCTGCGTGATCGGCGACTCGCCCGAGACCGGCGTGATCGACGCCTACCACCGCGTCTACGGCCACGAGGGGCTGCACGTCGTGGACGGCTCGGCGGTGTCGGCCAACCTCGGGGTCAACCCGTCGCTCACCATCACCGCGCAGGCCGAGCGGGCCATGTCCCTGTGGCCCAACGCCGGCGACCCCGATCCCCGGCCCGCCGCGGGCTCGCCGTACGTCCGGCTGCCCCCGGTGGAGCCCCGCCGGCCCGCCGTGCCGGAACGGGCTCCGGGCGCGCTCCGTCTGTATACACTGTAAACGTGAGTGAACCAGGGACGGCCGCGCGCATCGAGGCCGTGGCCCGGCGCATCCTGCTGGAGGAGGGCGCCGACGCCGTCAGCATGCGGCGGGTCGGCGAGGCCGTGGGCGTCACCGCCATGGCCATCTACCGGCACTTCCCCAACCGGGAGGCCCTGCTGCGCGCCGTCGCCGACGCCGCCGCCCGCGAGCTGGCCGAGGCGTGGACCCGCAGGCCCGGCACGGGCGACGTGGAGGAGCGCATGATGGCGGCGCTCGACGACTTCCTCGACTTCGCGCTCGGCAGCCCCCACCTGTACACCTTCCTGACCTCCGACGCCTGGGCGCGGGCCCGCCGCTTCCCCGACGACTTCCGCGACGGCCAGGGCCCGCCGTTCAGCGTGGTGGTGGCGCTGGCCGAGGAGGGCATGCGCACGGGCGTGCTGCGCGAGGACGACCCGCTGGAGACCGCGCTCGCGGTCACGGCGAGCACCCAGGGCCTGGTCCAGCAGTACCTGAGCGGCCGGATGAGCATGGCCGAGCCCGACTTCCGCGCCCTGTGCCACCGCACGGTGACCCGGGTGCTCAACGGCGTCCGGAATAAACCTTCTGTACCTCCGTGTCCTTGACGGACATGAAGATTCGTTACGTCGGTGGCCCGACCGCCGTCATCGAGCTGGGCGGCGTCCGGCTGCTGGTCGATCCCACCTTCGACGCGCCGGGCGACCACCCGGTCGGCGCCAGGGTGCTCAAGAAGACGGCCGGCCCCGCCTTCGGCCCCGACGAGGTGGGCCCGGTGGACGCCGTGCTGCTCTCGCACGACCAGCACCCCGACAACCTCGACGACGCGGGCCGCGCGTTCCTCGCCACGGCCCCGCTGGCGCTGTCCACCGCCTCGGCGGCCGAGCGCCTGGGCGAGCCGGTGCGCGCCCTGCCCAACTGGAGCGAGACCGAGGTCGGCCCGCTGCGGGTGACCGGCGTGCCCGCCCAGCACGGCCCCGACGGGACCGAGCACCTGACGGGCGAGGTCACCGGCTTCGTGCTCGGCGGCGAGGGCCTGCCCACCGTCTACGTGAGCGGCGACAACGCCTCGCTGGACGTCGTACGGGCCGTGGCCGCCAGGTTCCCGCGGATCGACGTGGCGCTGCTGTTCGCGGGCGGCGCGCGCACCCCGCTCGTGGACGGCTTCCTGACGCTGACCAGCGAGGACGCCGTCACCGCCGCCGACGTCCTGGGCGCGCGGCACGTCGTCCCGCTGCACTTCGAGCACTGGGCGCACTTCACGCAGGGCAGGGACACGCTGGAGAAGGCGTTCGCGGGGCTCGGCGAGCGGTTCGTGCTGCTCGCTCCCGGCGAACAGGTGGAGCTTTCCTGAGCTCGTCCTGACAGGGTGGTCCGGTGAGCTGGAGCACGCGCGCGCTCGACGTCCTGGCCGCCGGGCCGCCGACCAGGCTGATCGACCTCCCCGTCCGGGTGCCCGGCGTGCGCCTGCTGCTGAAGGACGAGTCCGGTCACCCCACGGGCAGTCTGCGGCACCGGCACGCCAGGGCGCTGTTCCGGCGGGCCGTGCTCGACGGCTCGATCACCGAGGGCACCACCGTGGTCGAGGCCGCCGGCGGCAACGCGGCGGTCGCGCAGGCGTGGTTCGCCCGGCGGCTCGGCCTGCCCTACGTCGTGGTCGTGCCGGGCGCGCGCGACCCGGCGCGGGCCCGCGCGGTCGAGGCGCTGGGCGGCGAGTGCAGGTTCGTCACGCCGCCCCTGGCCATCTACGACGCGGCCAGGGAGGCGGCCGGGCAGGTCGGGGGCCACTACCTCGACCAGTTCGGCCGGGCCGCGCCGCACGACCTGGCCGAAGAGCTGTTCGCCCAGGTCCGTCCCGACTGGGTGGTGACCGGCGCCGCCACCGGCGCGACCTCGGCCACGCTCGGCGCCGCGGCCGGGGAGCACGGGTGCCGGGTGGCGGTCGCCGATCCCGACAACTCCGCCTACTTCCCGGGCTGGACCCTCGACGCGCCCGACTACGCCACCGGCATGCCGTCGCGCATCGAGGGCGTCGGCCGTCCGCGCGTGGAGCCGGGGTTCCGGCCCGACCTGGTCGATCTGGTGGTGCCGGTGCCCGACGCGGCGAGCGTGGCGGCGGCCAGGCACATCAGGCAGGTCACCGGGCTGCCGGTGGGCGGCTCGTCCGGCACCGCGCTGTGGGCCGCGCTCGAACTGGCCGGGCGCATGCGGGCCAGGGGCGAGAGCGGCACGATCGTCTCGCTGCTGGGCGACGCGGCCGAGCGGCACCTGGCCACCTACCACGACGACGCCTGGGCCGCCGGCAAGGGCCTCGACGTCGCCGGCCGCCTCACCGAGCTGCGGCAGCGGGTCTGATCCAGCCTTCCAGCCCCGCCAGGAAGTCCTCGAACAGGTGGCGGTGGATCGTGTGCTCGGCCCCCGTGACCACGCGCACCTCGAACCCCTTGCCCCGCAGCTCCTCCTGGAACGCCGGCGGCACCAGGAAACTCGGGTCGGCCACCTGCACCAGCGACGGCACGACCGGCGCGGGCGTGAAGTCCATGCCCGACGCCCCGGCGAGCGACAGCGCCGACCCGCGGTCCCAGCGCGCGAGCATCTCGACCTCGACCGCCACCTCCTCGGCCGAGAAGCCGGGGTGCAGGGCGGCGATCAGCTCGCCGGTCTCGTCGGTGAAGTCCGCCATCGACTCCAGGGCGCCGCTTTCCGGCGTCGGCAGGCGGAAGGCCGGATCGGAGTAGATCGCCCGTCCGGGCATGAGCCGTTCGACGGCGAGGCCGAGCGTGAGGCCGCCGAGGGAGTGCCCGATGGCCAGCTCGGGGCGCGCGGGCACCGACTCCGCCAGCGACGAGGCGAACAGCTCGGGCGGATAGGCGTCGGCGCGGGGGCTCCGGCCGTGGCCGGGGAGATCGACGGCGATGACCCGGTAGCCGCGCGCGGCCAGCTCGGGGCCCACCCGCCACCAGCATCGCGAGTCGGCCATGATGCCGTGGACGAGGACGGCCACGCGGTCGCCCGAACCCCATTCACGAGTGTGCAGCTTCATGCGGCAGCCTCCCCTGCTTATACGTATAAGCAGTTGATACCATCCACCCCGTGAACACGACAAGGGGGGAGCGCCCGCCGACCAGTGTCGACGTGGCCAGGGCCGCGGGAGTCTCCCAGGCCACGGTCTCCTACGTGCTCACCGACAACCCCCGCGCCCGGGTGAGCGAGGAGACCCGCAGGCGGGTCCGCGACGCCGCCGCCCGCCTGGGCTACGTGCCCGACGCCGCCGCCCGCGCGCTGCGCACGGGCCACAGCGGCATCGTGCTCATGCCGCTGTCCCGGGCCAGGGTGGGCCGGCTGGCGCAGCAGGTGTTCGACGAGCTGGAGGAGGGGCTCAGGGCCCGCGGCCACACCCTGGTCCAGTACGGCGAACGCACCCTCAAGGGCGTGGCGGCGGCCAGGAGCTGGCTCGCCCTGCGGCCCTCGGTCGTCCTCGTCGAGGCCGCGCGGCTGACCAGGCCCGCCGTGGAGCTGCTGCACGCCTCGGGCGTCCGGGCCGTCATCGGCCTGTCCGACCAGCCCTCGCCCCTGGTGCCGGCCGTGGTGTTCGACCACCGGGCCCTCGGCGCCGTGGCCGCCCGCCACCTGGTCGAACGGGGAAGCCGGAGAGTGGCGGCCGTCGTGCCACGGGAAGAGGGCATCGACGCCATGGGGCTGGCCCGGCTGGCGGGGGTGCGGGAGGTCGTCCCCGGGGCCGCGCGCATCGACCTGGCCTTCTCCGAGGAGGAGGCGGGGCGGGTCGTCCGCGCGGGCGACCTGCCCGACGGCGTCTTCGCCTACAACGACGAGTACGCGATGCTGCTGATCAGCGCGTTGCAGGACGCCGGTCTGCGGGTCCCCGGCGACGTCGCCGTGGTCGGCGCCGACGACCTGCCGATCTGCACGCTCATGCGGCCCCGCCTGACCAGCGTGCACTTCGACGCCACCGCGAGCCCGGCCGACCTGGCGGGCGAGATCGACGGGATCGTCCGCGGCGTGCGACCGTCCGCGGCCGGCGAGGTCCTCGCCCGGTTCGAGCCCCGGCTGGTGGCCCGGTCCAGCGCCTGAGGCCGCCGTCGGGCGCGTAACGAGTCGGACGCGCGTCTTGTCAGCCCTTCCCGGGCGACCTACAGTCCAGAGCAATCGTCGGTGATACGTATCATCAACGCTCCGGAAAGGTCCCCCCATGGCTGAGGCTCTGAGCGGCGCGCTCGCGGACACCCGGCGCCCCGGGCCGCTCTACCTGACGCTTCCGCTGGCCAACGTGGCCGTCATGTTCCTGTGGATGAGCGTGGGCGCGTTCGTCCTGCCGGTGCACGTGCAGCGCATCACCGGCGTCAACGACGTGGCCGCGCTGGGCCTGGCCAACTCGATCGGCCCGCTCATGGCCACCCTCGCCAACCCCGTCTTCGGCCAGATCTCCGATCGCACCCGATCGCGCTTCGGCCGCCGTTCGCCGTGGATACTCGGCTGCGTGCTGCTCGGCGTGCTCGCCCTGTTCGCGCAGGCCGGCGCGGGCAGCGTGCTCATGCTCGGCATCAGCTGGGCGGGCGTGCAGACCATCATGAACGGCTACCAGGCCGCCATGACCGCGATCCTGCCCGACCGGGTGCCGCCGAGCCGGTACGGCACCTACTCCGGCCTGTTCGGGCTCGGCACGCCGCTGGCCACGATCGCGACGGCCGTCATGTTCATCGTGTTCCCGCAGCTGGCCGCCGGCGGGGCGTACTACGTGGCGATGGCGCTGCTGCTGGTCGCGGCGGTGCTGGTCGTGGTCGTGACGCCGGACACGTCCTCGGCGGGGATGGCGCGCGAGCCGTTCCGGCTGGGGGCGTTCCTGGCCGGGTTCGCGCGGCCGCTGAAGACCCCGGACTTCACGTGGGCCTTCGTGTCGCGCTTCGGCGTCATGCTCGGATATTTCGTCATCTTCACCTTCAACCTCTTCCTCCTTGAGGACTTCATCAAGATCCCCAAGGGCGAGGCGGTCGCCACGATGGGCCTGCTGATGCTCGTCGGCCAGGCCGCCACGCTGCTCGCGGTGCTGGTGATCGGCCCGATCTCCGACCGTCTCGGCCGCTTCCGGCTGTTCGCGCTGGTCGCCGGGCTGTCCTCGGCGGCGTTCCTGGGCATCCCGCTGGCGATGCCGACGTTCGAGGGCATGATCGTCTACAACGTCGCGCACGGCATCGCGTTCGGCGTCTACCTGGCCGTGGACATGGCCCTGGTGACCAAGGTGCTGCCGGACCCCGGCGACGCGGGCAAGGACATGGGCGTCATCAACATCGCCAACGCCGGGCCGCAGATCCTGGCGCCCGCCCTCGCCGCCGTCGTGGTGGGGACGGGCGGCTACCCCGCGCTGTTCGTCGTGGGCATCGTGATCTCGCTGGTCGGGGCCGTAGGGGTCCTCAAGATCAGGGGGGTGCGCTAGCGTCGGCGGCATGACGGAACTTGACCCCAGACTGCGCGCGATCACCGACCTGATGGTGTCCGAGGCGCGCGAAGGGGGCGGCAGGCACGAGTACGACGGCCGGATCCAGGACCTGTCGCCCGAGGGCGTACGGGACGGCCTGGCGCGCCTCGGCAAGGGCGACGCGCCCGGCGACCCGCACGACGCCGAGCATCTGCAGATCTTCGAGGAGGCCATGCGCACCCAGTTCGGAGAGCTGGAGCTGCACCGCAAGAACCCTCTCATCCACCTGGCCAACCTCGACCTGGCCTGCTACGACCGCGACTACGCCCCCGAGGCCGAGCGCGCCGCCGCCAGGGCCGCCCACCTCGCGCAGTGGCCGGCCGCCGTGGACGCCGCGGTCGCCTCGCTCGACCAGGTCGCGGCCCCGGTCGCCACGTCCCTGCTGGGCGCGGTCAAGGGCCTGGCCGCGGGCATCACCGACCAGGCCGCGATCGAGGCCCACGGCAGGCTCGTGGCCCACGTGGCCCGCGCCGCCGCCGAGGGCGACCCCGACGCCGCGCTCGGCGGCGCCGCCCTGGTCAAGCTCATGAGCAGCGCCGAGGGCCTGCCGGTCGACCTGGGCAGGCTGGCCGAGCGCGCCGACGCCGAACGCGACCGGCTCATGGGCCTGCTGGCCGAGTCCTGCGCCAAGCTCGGACGCTCCGAGCCTCCCCTCGACGTCGTCCGCGAGCTGGTCAAGGACCACCCCGACGCCGACGGCGTGATCGAGGCGGCCAGGATCGGCACCGAACGGGCCATCGCCTTCACCCGCGAGAAGGACCTCGTGCCCTACCACGACGGCGAGTGCCTGGTCGGGCTGGCGCCGGAGTCGCGCCGCTGGGCCATGGCCATGATGGCGTGGAACTCGCCGGGCGAGCCCGAGGGGCCGTCCTGGTACCACATCACCCCGCCGGACGCGTCCTGGAGCGAGCAGGACCAGGAGGAGTGGCTGGAGGTCTTCAGCGCCACCACGCTGCCCGCCATCAACGTGCACGAGGTGGCCCCCGGCCACTTCTCGCACGGCCGCGCGCTCCGCCGGGCCCCCTCCGACGTGCGGCGGCTGCTGCAGTCGATGGCCTTCGTCGAGGGCTGGGCCCACTACGCCGAGGAGCTGTGCGTCGAGGAGGGCTACGCGCCCGACGACCCGCGGTTCGAGATCGGCGTCTGGGTGGAGGCCCTGATCCGGGTCACCCGGCTGGCCTGCGCGATCGGCGTGCACACCGGGCAGATGACGGTCGAGGAGGGCGCTCGGCGCTTCGAGTCCGACACCCACCTGGCCGGTCCCGCCGCGCTGTCGGAGGCCCGCCGCGCCTCCTTCGACCCGACGTACGGCCGCTACACCTGGGGCAAGCTGCTCATCCTCGACCTGCGCGAGCAGGCGCGCACGCGATGGGGGGCGGGTTTCACGCTCCAGCGCTTCCACAAGGCGCTGTTCGACCTGGGCTCGCCGCCCCTGGGCCTGATCGGCGCGATCCTGTAGCGTCGGGGTAGCCGAGCGAGCGCTAGGGAGGTGCAGGCCGTGCGTGAACTGTCCGGCAGGGTCGCGGTGGTGACGGGCGCGGCCAGCGGCATCGGCAGGGGCCTGGCCGTCCGGTTCGCCGCCGAGGGCATGGCGTTGATGCTGGCCGACGTCGATCCCGGCGGGCTGGCCGAGACGGCCGCGCTCGCGCGGAAGGCGTCCGCCGGGCCTGGCGAGGTGCTCACGCAGGTCACCGACGTCTCCGACGCGGCGGCCGTGGAGCACCTGGCCGACCGGAGCTTCGGCGAGCTGGGCGCGGTGCACGTGCTGTGCAACAACGCCGGCGTCCACCAGGGCGGCCGCCTGTGGACCAGGACCGCCGAGGACTTCGCCTGGCTGCTCGGCGTGAACCTGTGGGGCGTGCTGCACGGCGTGCGCGCGTTCGTGCCGCGCATGATGCGGCAGGACACCGAGGGGCACGTCGTCAACACCGTGTCCGTGGCCGGGCTGCTCGCCGCGCCGGGCGCGGGCGGTTACGCGCTCACCAAGTACGCCGCGCTGGCCGCCTCGCAGTCACTGGCCCAGGACCTCGCCGCCGTGGGCTCCAAGCTCCGCGTGACCGCGCTGTGCCCCGGCGCGGTCAGGACGCGGATCGACGACTCGGCCAGGTCCCGCCCGGCCGGCCTGGTCACCACCCCGACGGACGACGAGACGGCCGCCCGCGAGGCCGTCGGGGCGGCCATGGCGCGCGGCGTCGAGCCCGCCGAGGTCGCCGCCCTGGTCGTACGGGCCATCCACGAGGAACGCTTCCTCGTGCTGACCCACCCCGAGTTCGCCGACCGGCTGCGCAGGCAGACCGAGCTGCTGCTGGCCGGCGAGCTGCCCGGCGCTACCAGCGGCGCTCGTGGACCAGCACGCTCACCACGCTCCCGCGCCGCGGATTGACCAGCAGCCGGACGAAGTCGCCCGGCAGCACGTCCTGGTAGACGCGCTCCTTGGCCCGGTACGCCGGCGCCCGCTCCGAGATGCCGTCGTGCACCGCCAGGTAGCAGGTGCGCGAGGAGGACAGGTCGTCGCCGTGCTCGGTCACGATCCAGCGCTTGACCACCCGCCCCTCGACCTCCTGCCGCTTGGGCGCGCCGCCGTCGCGCGGAGCCGGCTCGACCAGGACGCCGCGCCACCCGTCGCCGGTGAAGACCCACTCCTGCCGCGGGTCCACCGGAGCCGGCTCGGGCCCGGCCACCTCGCGGCCGAGCGGCGTCAGCACGAACCCGCGCCCGCCCAGCAGCAGCGCGGCCCCGGCCACGAACGCCCCCGCCGTGGCGATCCAGCCGGGCCACGACACGCCCGCCTGCGAGATGGTGACGTACCAGGGCCCGGCGAGCCCGGCGGCCAGCAGCAGCGGCACGAGCATGCTCCCCCAGCGCCGCCGTGCCAGCCCGAGGTCGATGGCGCTCTGCCGGACCAGGGGCACGAACGCGGCGTCGAGGTCGCCGCTGTCCGGCATCAGGGCGACGACCGGCGCCTGCGGCGCGCCGCCCATCCGCGCGGCCACCCGGTCGAGCACCCATCGCTCGTACGGCCACACCTGCCCCTCGCCCGTCGCGGAGAGCGTGAGCCGGTCGTCCCGGATCGTCAGGAACCCGCGCCTGGCCAGCTCGAAGACCGTGGCGTGGAAGACCTCACCGGCCCGCAGCCCGCGTAAGAGCTCGACGACGGCGGGCGGCGCCGCGGGAGCAGGGGCCGCCGGGGGCGCGGCGGCCCGGCGCGTCGTCAACCCGAACGCGGCGGCCAGCGCGGCGAACCACAGGGCCCACGCCGAGGCCGGCCAGACAAGATCCACCGTTCTGTGTTAGCACGAGTGACGGTGTGAGGCCAGGCGTAATACCCGAGGCCGATACAATGAAGGCACCGCATTTCGCCTTTGGGGGGTTCTCACGGTGTCTGAATTCGACACAGTGCTCGTGGTCGACTTCGGCGCACAGTACGCGCAGCTCATCGCCAGGCGGGTGCGCGAGTGCCACGTCTACTCCGAGATCGTGCCGTCGACGATGTCGGTCGAGGAGATGATGGCCAAGAAGCCGAAGGCCATCATCCTGTCCGGCGGCCCGTCGTCGGTCTACGCCGAGGGCGCGCCGCCCGTGCCGCACGGCCTGTTCTCGACCGGCGTGCCCACGTTCGGCATCTGCTACGGCTTCCAGGCCATGGCCCAGGCGCTGGGCGGCGAGGTCGCCCGCACGGGCGTCGCCGAGTACGGCGGCACCGCGCTGAAGGTGCTCGACGAGGGCGTCATCTTCCAGGGGCTGCCCGCCGCGCAGACCGTCTGGATGTCCCACGGCGACAGCGTGGCCGCGGCCCCCGAGGGCTTCGCGGTCACCGCCTCCACGAGCGAGACGCCGGTCGCCGCCTTCGAGCACCCCGAGCGCGGCCTGTACGGCGTGCAGTTCCATCCCGAGGTGCTCCACTCCGAGCACGGTCAGGCCGTGCTCAAGCACTTCCTCGACGCGGCCGGCTGCCGTCCGGCGTGGACGATGCTCAACATCGTCGAGGACTCCGTCGAGTCCGTGCGCCGGCAGGTCGGCGACGGCCGCGCCATCTGCGCGCTGTCGGGCGGCGTCGACTCGGCGGTGGCCGCGGCGATCGTCCAGCGGGCCATCGGCGACCGGCTGACCTGCGTCTTCGTCGACCACGGGCTGCTGCGCAAGGGTGAGGCCGAGCAGGTCGAGCGCGACTTCGTGGCCGTCACGGGCGTCAAGCTGCGCGTCGTCGACGCCGCCGACCGCTTCCTGAAGGCGCTGGAGGGCGTCACCGACCCGGAGGAGAAGCGGAAGATCATCGGCCGCGAGTTCATCCGCGTCTTCGAGGACGAGCAGCGCGCCATCATGGCCGACGGCCCGGTCGACTTCCTGGTCCAGGGCACCCTCTACCCCGACGTCGTCGAGTCCGGCGGCGGCACGGGCACCGCCAACATCAAGTCCCACCACAACGTCGGCGGCCTGCCGGAAGACCTCCAGTTCAAGCTGGTCGAGCCGCTGCGCGCGCTGTTCAAGGACGAGGTCCGCAGGGCCGGCGAAGAGCTGGGCCTGCCGCCCGCCATGGTCTGGCGGCAGCCGTTCCCCGGTCCCGGGCTCGGCATCCGCATCGTCGGCGAGGTCACCCGCGACCGTCTGGCGCTGCTGCGCGAGGCCGACGCCATCGCCCGCGAAGAGCTCTCCCGGGCCGGCCTCGACCGGCAGATCTGGCAGTGCCCGGTGGTGCTGCTGGCCGACGTGCGCTCGGTGGGCGTGCAGGGCGACGGCCGCACCTACGGCCACCCGGTCGTGCTCCGGCCGGTGACGTCCGAGGACGCGATGACGGCCGACTGGGCGCGGGTGCCCTACGACGTCCTGTCGCGCATCTCCACCCGCATCACCAACGAGGTGCGCGAGGTCAACCGGGTCGTGGTCGACGTCACGAGCAAGCCCCCGGGCACCATCGAGTGGGAATAGCGCCGTGTGCGGACGGCCCGGACCGGCTGACGGTTCCGGGCCGTTCGCATGTCCGGCCATGAGCGGTTAATGCAGGTCAGGGCGTTGGTTATGGTGGAAGGAGGTCGATTCGCCAGACCCACTGGACCCCGGCCCGTTACGATTGCTCGGCTTGTGGACGCATACCGGAAAGTTTCTTGGGAAAAGTGCGTGAGTTTGGGCCACTTCTTGGCCGTAGTGGGCAGTGGGGCACCTGAGGCGTCGATTCGTTAGAGCTCGGTGCCGGTGGACGAAGGGTGCAATTGCCAACATGGCCCATGCGAGTGAGGATGTCCGGCAGCCGTTGGTGTTGCTCGTGGAGGACGATCCGCAGGATGCGCTGATCGTCCAGGAGCTGCTGGAGGACAGCGGCCTTGCCGTCCGGCTGGAGTGGGCGCGTTCGGTGGACGAGGCCCGCAGGGCGCTGGCCCGCCTGCGCCCCCAGTGCGTGCTGCTCGACCTCGGCCTGCCCGACGCCTACGAGTTCTCCGCCCTGTCGTCGGTGCTGGAGGAGGCCGGGGACGCCGCGGTCGTCGTGCTGACCGGCCTGGCCGAGGAGAGCGCCGGCCTCGCCGCGGTGACCGCCGGAGCCCAGGACTACCTGGTCAAGGGCCGGGTCGAGGCCGAATGGCTGGGCCGCACGCTGCGCTACGCCATGCAGCGCAAGCAGGCCGAGCAGGCGGCCGTGGCGCTGCACACCGAACGCATGCGCGCCAAGGAGAACGCCCGCCTGGAGCGCGGCCTGCTGCCGACGCCGCTGCTGCAGGAGATGCCCCTGGAGGTCGCCTCCCGCTACCGGGCCAGCCGCGGCTCGGCCACGCTCGGCGGCGACTTCTTCGACGTCGTCGAGACCGACGACAAGGTCGTGCACGCGGTGATCGGCGACGTCTGCGGCCACGGGCCCGACGAGGCGGCGCTCGGCGTCTGCCTGCGCATCGCCTGGCGGACGCTGGTGCTCAACGGCATGACCGGCGTCCCGCTGCTGCGCCAGCTCGAACGGATCCTGCGGGCCGAGCGGGCGGGTTCTGAGGTCTTCGTCACGATGTCCACGGTCGTCCTGGAGCCCGACCGGCACACGATGCGGGTGTGGCGCGCCGGGCATCCCGGCCTGCTGGTGCACACGGCCGACTCGGTGCTGCTCGCCGACCCGCGGCAGGGGCCCGCGCTCGGCCTGCCCATCGAGCCCGACTGGGAGGAGGACCTCCTGGAACTGCCCGAGGGCGGCGGCGTGACGCTCTACACCGACGGCCTCTTCGAGCGCCGGCTGCCGGGCGACACGCCCCGGTGGCTGGGCGAGGAGGGCCTGCTGGAGCTGTCGTCCCGGTGGACGGGCCTGGGCAGCGAGGAACTGCTCGACGCGATCCTGGCCGACGTCGAGGCGGCCTCCGTCCACGACGCGGCGGCGGACGACGTGGCCGTCGTGCACCTGCGCTGGAAAGACGAATCGTGAGCGAACAGGCGTCCGTGCTGGAGAGGCAGGCCGTGCAGAAGGTTTCCCGTACGCGTGGCGGCGAGCAGGGCTGGCGGCGGCTGACCGTCCACGGCTGGTTCGTGCTGATGATCGCGGCCGTGTCGGTCCTGGTGGTCACCTGCGTGGTGGTCGCCACCGTGATGCTCGACCGCACCGCGCGGCTGTCCGACCAGGTCATCCTGCGCATCTCGCCGGCCAGGATCGAGGCCGCCCAGTTGCGCAGCACCCTGATCGACCAGGAGACCGGCGTACGCGGGTTCCTGCTGACCGGCAACGAGGACTTCCTCCAGCCGTACACGGCGGGCGTGGCGGACGAGCGGCGCAGCCGCGAGCGCATCGCCACGCTCATCGGCGACCGTCCGGAGCTGGTCGGCGAGCTGAACGCGGTCAGGGACGCGGCGGCCACCTGGCGACGCGACTACGCCGAGCCGCTCACCGCCGACAAGCGGGCCGACGGGGTCATCTCGGCGAGCCGCATCGAGAGCGGCAAGCAAGCCTTCGACCAGATCAGGGCGCTGCTCGACCGGCAGGACGAGCGGCTGGCCAAGGCCCGGCAGCTCGCCCAGGAGGAGCTGCGGCAGGTCGAGCAGGTGCGCAACCTGGCCTTCGTCATCATGCTGGTCCTGTTCCTGGTGGCCGGCGTCGCGATGGCGGTGCTGCTGCGGCGGGCGATCGGGCGTCCGCTCGACGAGCTGCGCGAGGCCGCCCGCGACATCGCCGCCGGCGACTTCGACCGGGCGATCCCCGCCAGCGGGCCGGCCGACATCCGCGAGGTCGCCCGCGACGTGGAGTCGATGCGGACGAAGATCGTCTTCGCCCTCGACGAGTTCCGCAAGCAGCACGTCCTGCTGCGCGAGCAGGCGGCCGGCCTCGACGCCCAGGCCGAGGAGCTGCGGCGGTCGAACGCCGAGCTGGAGCAGTTCGCCTACGTCGCCTCCCACGACCTCCAGGAGCCGCTGCGCAAGATCGCCACGTTCTGCCAGCTCCTCCAGAAGCGCTACGGCGATGTGCTCGACGAGCGCGGCGTCCAGTACATCCACTTCGCCGTGGACGGCGCCACCCGCATGCAGGTCCTGATCAACGACCTGCTCACCTTCTCCCGCGTCGGCCGCCTGTACGACGACCGCAAGCCGGTCGAGCTGGAGGAGTCGCTCGACAAGGCCCTGGTGGACCTGTCGGCGGTGATCGAGGAGACCGGCGCCGAGATCGAGCGGCCCGACCCGCTGCCCAGCGTGATCGGCGACCCCACCATGCTCGGCATGCTCTGGCAGAACCTCGTCGGCAACGCGCTGAAGTTCCGCGCCCCCGACCGCGCCCCGCGCATCCGGATCGCCTGCGAGCAGCGGGAGAACGAGTGGCTGTTCTCGGTCACCGACAACGGCATCGGCGTGGAGGCCGAGTTCGCCGATAAGATCTTCATCATCTTCCAGCGCCTGCACAGCCGCGAGGCCTACAGCGGCACCGGCATCGGCCTGGCGATGTGCAAGAAGATCGTGGAGAACCACGGCGGTACGATCTGGCTCGACACCGGCCACACCGAGGGAGCCCGGATCAGCTTCACCCTGCCCGCCGTCACCGACGAAGGAGCGACCGCATGACCGTCCAGCCCATCGAAGTGCTCCTGGTCGAGGACGATCCCGGTGACGAGCTCATCACCCGCGAGGCGTTCGAGGACAACAAGATCCGCAACAACCTCCACGTCGTGCGCGACGGCCTGGAGGCGCTCGACTTCATCTACCAGCGCGGGGCGCACGTGGGCGCGCCGCGGCCCGACCTCGTCCTGCTCGACCTCAACCTGCCCAAGTACGACGGGCGGCAGGTGCTGGAGCAGATCAAGGGCGATCCGGAGCTGCGGGCGATCCCGGTCGTCGTCCTGACCACCTCCTCGGCCGAGGAGGACATCCTGCGCAGCTACAAGCTGTTCGCCAACGCGTACGTGACCAAGCCAGTCGACCTTGAGCAGTTCATGGCCGTCATCCGGCAGATCGACGAGTTCTTCGTCACCGTGGTGCGGCTTCCCGGCCGTACCCGGCTGCCCGACGGCCAGGGCCTGGCCTAGTCGCCTGGCCTGGTCGCCTGGCCTAGTCGTCAGGGCCGGTCGTCTCGGCGGCGGGCGGGGCCGGCCGGCGCAGCGCCCGCCACGCCGGCCGGGCCGCGGCGATCAGCAGCCGCCCGGCGCTCGCCAGGAGCAGCGGCGCCAGCAGCAGCCCGACGAAGATCGGCGCGGCCATGTACCGGAAGTCCTGGGCCGAGATGTTGGCCAGCACGGCGAGCTGCTGCCCGGCCACGACCGCCGCCACCCCGACCACAAAGCGGTTGCGCAGGGCCAGCGCCCCCAGCGCCACCGCCGCGTACGACAGGTAGGCCCACGAGGCCCCCCGCCACAACACCCAGTCCCACTGCGGGAGCAGCGCCCCCGTCAGCCACGGCTCGGCCACCTGGTTCAGCTCGGCCGACAGCGGCCGGAGCGAGAACACCCCGCGGCCGGCGAAGTCCGGCACCTTGCCGGGCCCCACGTACGTGTCGGCGCTGGGCCGCCGCGAGAACCGGTACGTCATCCCGCCCACCACGTACGGGTCCTGGACCGGGCTCCACGCGATCGCCCCCCGGCACAGGCGGGTGCCGACGATCATCCCGGGATCGCTCGTCAGCAGCCGTTCCCACAGGCCGAGCAGCTCGCCCGCATGCGCGTCGGCGGCCGGCCAGCTGAAGTCGCGGCGCCAGATCAGCAGGTTGACCGTGGCGCAGGTGCCTCCCTCCCACCACCTGCTGAGCGGCGCGACCGAGGTCATCAGCGCCTTGTCCTGCTCGGTGAACAGCTCAGGACGCTCCCTGAACGCCACGGCGACGTCGGCGAAGGCCGTGTGGTAGACGTACGTGCTGGACGGCGGCGTGATGCCGAACCGCGGGAACAGCAGGTTCGTCAGCAGCAGCGGCACGGCGGCCGCCACCGTGCCGACGAGCGCGAGCCGTACCCGCCGCGTGGCGACGACCACCAGCAGGACGGCGACGGCGATGCCCACCACCAGGAAGCCGTTCGCGCGGAACAGCCCGAGCAGCGTCATGAGCACGCCGAGCCCGGCCAGGGAGACCCGCCGGCGCGCGGCCATGCGCGCGCAGACCCCCGCGATCATGATCGCGCAGATCGTGAACGGCACGTCCTTCCACAGCGTGACCGTGAACGCCCCCACCGTCGGCGTCACCGGCGCCAGCACCGCCACCAGCGTCGTGGCCCACCGCGGCGCCCCCAGCGACACGAGCGACCGCGCCAGGTACGTCAGCGCCCCCGCCATCGCCGTGGTCTGCGCGAACGTGACCGCCCCGAGGTCACCCGTCCTGGTGAAGCTCAGCCACAACAGCGCGTCGTAGGCCACCGAATGGTCGCTCACCCACGGCCCGACGACGGTGTGGCTGAGATAGAGCACCGAGTCGCGGCTGAACAGCCCGGGGTAGAAGGCCGCCCACCAGCAGGCGAGCACCGCCTGAATGATCAGGAAGGTGACAAGGGCGACCCACGGCCTGGGACGTGCCGCGGCGGGGCTGACGCTCTCCATGGTTCCAGCACTCGGGAGGGAGACGTGCTCAGAAGTAGCTCACTCCGGAGTCGGGCCCCTTGCCGCGCAACAGCGTCGGGACGGTGACCAGGGTGTAGCCCTGCTTCTTGAGCTCCTTGACGATCTCGGGCATCGCCTTGACGGTCTGCGGGACCGTGTCGTGCATGAGGATGACGCCGTCGCGCTTGGCCAGCTTGAGCACGGTCGCCTTGATCTTCTTGGCGTCGCGCAGCTTCCAGTCGAGGGTGGTGCCCGTCCACAGGATCTCGGCCAGGTCCTGCTGGTCGGCCATGCGCAGCACGCGTTCGTCGGTGTGCCCGTAGGGCGGGCGGTACATCGTCGGGCGGCGGCCCGTGGCGTCTTCGATGAGCGCCTGGGTGGTGCGCAGCTCCTCGATGATGTCGTCGTCGCGCAGGGTCGGCAGCGAGGGGTGGGAGTAGGTGTGGTCGCCGATCGCGTGCCCCTCCGCGGCCTGCTGCCGGGCCAGCGCCGGACGCCGCTCGACCTGCTTGCCGACGAGGAAGAAGGTGGCCTTGGCCCCCTCCTTCCGAAGCACCTTGAGCAGCGTCGCCGTGTGCTCGCTCGGGCCGTCGTCGAAGGTCAGCGCCAGGCACTTGAGCCGGGCGCAGTCGATCTTCGGGGCGGCGGCCGCGGGCGTGGCGGTCAGGGCCAGGGTGGCCGCGAGGAGGGCGTGAATCACCACACGCGACAGCCTAGAACCATCCGGGCCCGGCCGCGTCACCGGACATCGACTTGAGACCTGCCCCCGGCCTTCCCCTCCTGTGGCTCGGAACCCGTCACCTGCCCAGCCTGGCCCGCAGGAACAGCGTCACGCCCTTCAGCGACCTGACCGGCAGGTAGCGCTCGGCGCGCACCACCATCGACAGGCCCGCGTTCACCACCGCGGGCGTCGGCTGCAGGTCGCTGCCCCTCGACCGCCGCCGGTGCCGGGCCACCAGCGGGCGCAGCAGCACGTTCCAGCTCCACAGCCGGTCCACCTTCAGCCCGGCCTTCTCCACCACGACGGTCAGCGTGTCCCGGCCGTAGCGGCGTACGTGGCCCACGGCGTCGTCGTGCGCCGACCACAGCGCCATGTCGCACGGGACGGCGATCAGGGCGTGCCCGCCGGGCGCCAGCACCCGGGCGATCTCCTCGGTGACGAGATGGTCCTCGTGGATGTGTTCGAGCACGTCGAACGCGGTCACCAGGTCCATGCTCGACGACTCGAACGGCAGCGCCCGCGCGTCGGCGTGCACGGCCTTGAGCCCGCGTTCCCTGGCGACCTCGACCGCCGTCTCGCAGTAGTCCGTCGCGGTGGCGTCCCAGCCGGCCTCGACCAGCACCCGGGTGTTCCCGCCGCCGGCCGCGCCGACGTCGAGCGCCCGCCCTGGACGGCCCAGCTCGCGCAGTTCCCTGCGCAGGATCGCCCGGCGCTCCCGGTACCACCAATGGGTGTCCTCAAGGTCGAGCAGCCGGCGGATCTCAGTGGTTTCCATGTGGTTGGTTCCTTGTGCGGGAGAAGACCCAGCGGTCCAGAGCGGTGAAGCGGATCAGGGTGAGCAGACCGTACGTGGCGACCACCGCGCTCATCTCCATCAGCCGCCCGGCCCCCGGCGACACGCTGCGCAGGCCGAGCACGGCGGAGGTGGTCAGGAGGTAGTTCGCCAGGAAGAGCAGCGCCGCCCGGAAGTGCATCGCGGTACGCCGTCCGCCCAGGCGGTTGAACGTCCAGCGCCGGTTCGCCTCGGTGTTGACGAACCCGGTGAGCACCAGCGCGCCCAGGTTGGCCGGCGCGGGCGCCCAGACGCCGCGCAACGGCAGGTAGATGAGCGCGTACAGCAGGACGGAGAACACGCCGATCGCGGCGAACGAGGCGAACTTCGCCAGCGTCACCGCCCTCGGCCGGGCGACCACCGCGTCGGGATGCGTGGGCGTGAGCTCCGAACGCGCCACCTCGACGTCGGCCCGGCCCATGGACATCGACCAGGCGACCCTGGCCAGGCCCTTCAGGTCGTCGATCGCCGTCCTGACCACGCGGACGCGCGAGTCGGTGTCCTCGATCCAGTCGACCGGCACCTCGTGCACGCGCAGGCCGTTGTGCTCGGCCAGCAGCAGCAGCTCGGTGTCGAAGAACCAGGCGTCGTCCTCGATCTTGTCCATGAGCGGCCGGACCACGTCGGTCCTGGCCGCCTTGAACCCGCACTGGGCGTCGCTGAACCGGACCCCGAACCCGTACCGCAGCAGCGCGTTGTAGCTGCGCGACACCACCTCGCGGCGGATCGAGCGCAGGGTACGGGCGCTGTGCGCGAGCCGGGTGCCGATGGCGATCTCCGAATGTCCGCTCGCCACCGCCGCGACCAGCGGGAACAGCGCGCCGAGGTCGGTGGACAGATCGACGTCCATGTACGCGACGATGTCGGCCGGGCTCTCCCGCCAGGCCGCCTTGAGCGCGGCTCCGCGGCCCCGGATGTCCAGGCGGCGGGCGTGCACCCGGTCGTGCTCGGCGGCCAGCCGGGTGGCGATCGGCCAGGTGTCGTCGGTGCTGCCGTTGTCCACGACCGTGATGCGCCACGGCAGCGGGAAGCCGTCCTCCAGGAACCCGGTCAGCGTGCGCACGCAGCCCGGCAGCGCCCGCTCCTCGTTGAGCACCGGGATGACGATGTCGACGGTCGCCAGGCCGGCCGAGGTGTCCAGGACGTTGGGGCTCGGGTCCATGGCGGCACGCGTGTCCATAGAGTTCCCTGATCGCTTGCGGCGGTAGGTTCACGGAAATGGTGCTGGGGGCGTCCAGCGGGGCGCGTGCCGTTTCTTCGCACCATTCCATGAACGGGGGCAAGCTTTACCCGGTCGTGAGCTCGTACACGGAGGCGTCGGCGTTGCGGAAGCGCAGTTCGGCGTATGTCTCCAACGCCGGATCATTGCTGGTGAACAGCCATTTGACGCCGTATTTCCGGCGGAGCCTGCCGACGTTCGCGGCCGACGGCTCGCGGAAGGCCGTGTCGTTGTCGGCCAGCCTGGTCTGGTCGGCGAACGGCACCTGGAGGTAGGGGGTCACGAACATCTCGGCGCGCGACAGCGTGCTCTCGGCGTACGCCCAGCCCTCGACCAGCACCCGCCGCTCGGTGAACCCCGAGACCCAGAAGTGCCTGCTGTCGCACGTACGGCGGGGCGCCGGGTTGCGGCAGTGGAGGTCGGTGGCCACCACGTCGCCGGGCGCGGAATGGTCGCGCAGCCACCGTCCGGCCTCCAGCGCCCCCGCCGGGATCAGCCGCTCGCGCTCCCACGGCTCGGGCGCGACGTGCACGACCGCCTCCCGCAGCGAGGTGGGCACGGCGTACCCCGCCAGCAGCGCCACCACCGCCAGCGAGAACCCCCTGCGCCGGAACGCCAGCACCACCACGGCCACCCCCGCGAGCACCAGGTACGGGACCAGCACCCGCACCAGCACCGCGCCCGGCGGCGTCAGCCGCGAGGCCGCGACGGCCACCGCCGCCCCCGCCCCGGCCAGGCCCGCGACCACCGCCCACGGCACCCGCCGCCGCTCCACGGCCGCCACCGCCCCGCACACCGCGGCCACCGACAGGTACGGCCGCACCCCCTCCAGGAAGTAGAGCTGCGCGTCGGACGGATGGCCGAGCACCATGATCGCGCCGATGCCCGCCAGCCCGACGCCGACCGGCAGCAGCACCGCCGGGTCCAGCAGCCGGGACCTCAACGCCGCCACGCCGCCCCACACGCAGAGCAGGCAGAACAGGTGGATGCCGGCGAACACCAGCACCGGCCCCCACGGCTCGGCGGCCAGCGCGGGCGGCTGCACGTCGGCCACCACCCCCCACAACGTGCGCATCGTGGCGAACGGCGCCACCACCGTGCCCTGCGCCCCTCGCCCGAACACCACGAACTGCGCGATCAGCAGGCAGCCGAACGTGATCGCCGCCGGCACCACCCACTCCCGCCGCAGCCGCCGCTCCACCGGCAACCGCACGACCAGCACGAACACCAGCCCGGCCAGCAGCAACGGCAGGAACGTCGCCTTGGCCCCCGTCAGCGCCAGCAGCAGCACGGCCACCGCCGCCCACCCCCTCGGCCGCATGGCGGTGAGCACCAGCACCACGGGCGCGAACAGCAACGCGCCGAACGTCTGCGTCGGGCTGGCCCACGCGGTGAACATCGACCGCGAGGTGAACACCACGCCGTCCTGCAAGACGGGGGCGAACAGGAAGTACGTGACGCCGACCGCCGCGAGCCCCGCCCCCCAGCGCCCGCCGAGCCGCCGCCCGAGCACCGCCACGAGCACGACCATCGCGAACGTCATCGGCAACGTGGACAGCCGGTAGACCAGCGTCACCGGCTCGATCCCGGTGACCCAGCTCGTGGCCGCCATCTCGGCGTAGACGAACCAGTGGTAGGACAGCCGCTCGCCCAGCACCGACGGCAGCGTGGGCGGCACGTGGTTCCTGACCTCGCCGAGCAGGGCCAGGTGGTAGGGCATGTCGACGTACGCGTCGGTGATCGGCACGCGGTAGAGCGACCGGGCGCAGAAGGCCAGCAGGTAACCGGCGACCCCCGCCAGCGACCAGGCGCACCACCAGGGCATCCGTTCGCGCTCGGCCCGGCCCCGCCAGTGACGCCGCAACCGCGGCACCACGAGGAACGCCGCGACGGCGGTGACCGGCCAGCCCAGGACGAGCAGCGGCAGGCCGGCCGCGCGGGCGGGGATGTAGACCAGGACCTCGACCGCGTACCCGAGGGCCAGCCCGGCGGCCACGTCCTCGGCGAACGACCGGCCGCCGCCGGTGAGCGCCCGCCAGAGCAACGTCCCCGGCAGCGCCACCCCGAGCAGGACGTACGCGCCGAAGGCCGCCAGATCGCCCGCCGGAACCCCGCACCAGAGCAACACCCAGGCCGCCCCGCCCAGCACCGTCCCGGCCGGCAGCCACCCCGCGAGCAGCCGCCGCGCCCACCCCGGCGCCCGCCGCCCCCTGACCGGGGCGTCCACCACCACAGCCGTCATCCCCAAGCCACCCCCTCATGCCCCTGAGCCGCGGCCGGGGACCGCGGCCCGGCCCTCCCGTCCCCGCCGACCCGCACCGGCGCGACGACCGCCAAGGGGCGCGCCAGGCGCCGGAGCGACCGTCGTGGGCCTGTCGTCCGGGGCGGCGGACCGGTGGCCGCCCGGCGGTGCGATGGCCCGCGGAGGAACGGACGTCATCGGTGCCCCGGCCCCGTGCGCGGCCGGTTCGTCCGACGAGGGCTCATCTGACCACGGTCACCAGTCGCGTGAACTCGCCCGGCAGGTCGACGCCGTCCCACACCCGGTGGAAGCTCAACGCGCTGCCCACCGGCACCATGCGATCGACCCCGCGCCCGGCGAGCTCCCGGGCCAGCCCCTCCAGCTCGCCCAGCGAGAAGCCGAAGTGGGTCAGCGTCTGGTCCTTGCGCTCGACCATCGGGACCAGCTCCGCCAGCGTCGCCACCCGCGCGTGCGCGAACGTGCCCGCGCCCAGCCACCGCCGCGGCATGGCGGCCGCCGCCGCCAGCGTCACGTTGGCCAGCGCGTTGCCCCGGAACTCGATCAGGTCCACCAGCCCGTCGGCGGCCAGCCCGTAGACCGAGACCCGCTTCTCCACCGCCATCGCCGCGTCGACGTCCCAGCCGCGCCCGGCCAGCACCCGCGACACCTGCTCGGTGAAGTCGCCCCGCGCCGCCTCGCCGTCGCCCTCGGCCCCCACCCAGAACACGGTGCGGGGCGAGGAGCAGGCGGCCTGGTCGAACCAGTAGCTGTCGTTGACGAACCCCTCGGCCGCCGCCACCCTGGCCGCGCGCGGCGCGCACAGCCAGGCCGCCGCGTTCACCACCGCGAACGACGAGCGGTCGGGGAAGGTCAGGTCGCGGGCGTGCGGCGCGAGCGGGTGGCGGCGCACCTCGCGTACGGTGTCGTCGCCGCCCCAGATGACCCGCAGGTCGCAGGCCGCCGACAGGGCGGCGGTGACCGCCTCGGCCCGCCGGTCGTAGGAGACGATGCGCTGCGTGGCCGTCACCACCGGATCGGCGTCGGCCAGCGTCTCCCCGAGCGTGTCGAGGACGACCGCGGCGACCGCCCCCGCGCGCGGCGACAGGCGGACGACGTTGCGGTTGCCCATCAGGGCCGACAGGGCCCAGGAGTAGACGAAGACGGTGTCGACGTTGGCCGGCGGGAGATGGAAGACCAGGCCGCGCGGCACGCGTACGTGCGGGGTGCGCAGCTCTTCGAGGGTGCGGGCCAGCTCGCTGGGCCGCAGGAAGAACCCCAGCGAGCCCAGCTCGGGATGGCGGCGGGCCAGCGCGGGCCGCAGCAGCCGCTTGCCGAACGCCGCCAGGAACCCGCGCACCCGCTCGTCGCCCACCTCAAGGGGCGCGCCCTGCCGCACCTGCGCGACCAGCTCCTCGACGGGGACGGGCGAGCCGCCGGGAGGAAAACGCACCACGACCCCGCCCGCCTCGCCCACGCGCGGGATCCGGGTGGTGATCGATCGATCGGTCATCAGCCGCCCTGCCCGAAGGTGTCGCTGCAACCGCGCGCCTCGGCCCGCGGCAGCCTGCCCAGCACGGTGAACCGCTTGCCCGGCCAGTGGCCGTCGTCGACGCCGTGGACCATGCCGAGGTCTTCGGTCAGCAGCGCGTGGCCGGGATAGGAGGTGGGCAGGGTGCTGACCACCTCGATCAGCCCCGGCTCGCCGGGCGGGACCTCCCGCCAGGTGCCGGGGTCGCGGATGACGACGTCGGCGAAGTCGGGGCAGTAGAGCCCGTCGCCGCCCGGGCCCTCCAGGAAGACCGTGCCGATCTGCTCGACCATGCCGTAGAAGTTGTGGACCCTGGTCAGCCCGCACTCGGACGCCAGCCGCCGGCGGAAGGCGTCGTTGTCGACCGCCTGCTCGGCCAGCCGCTTCCAGCCGCCCGAGTGGATCAGCACGCCCTGGGACAGGTCGGCCCCCAGGCCGAGCAGGTAGAGCCAGACCATGAAGGTGAACCCGAAGACCAGGAACGGCTCGCCGCCGTGGCGGGCCAGGAACGCCTCGACGGCCGCCGCGTCGACCTCGCCCTGCTCGTCGAGGACGAAGGTGTGGTCTCTGCCGAAGTTCATCATCCCGAGCACCCCGGCCCCCCGGGCGCTCAGGGCCGGGCCGCGGACGACCGAGCGGGCGTCGACGATCAGCATCGGCAGCCGCCGCTCGCCCAGCACCGCCCGCAGGGTCGCGGCCAGCATGCGCGGCTGCGCGGCCGCCGCCTCCCGGTCGAGGTAGACCCGGCTCGGCCGCTGCCCGGTGGTGCCGCTGGAGGTCAGGACCCGGAACACCGCCTCGGCCGGGACGCTGCGCAGCTCGTGGGTCTTGAACAGCCGCACCGGCAGCCACGGCAGGTCGGCCACCCGCTCGTAGGGCGGATGGGCGCCGATCGCGTCGAGGATGCGCCGGTAGGGCGGGCACGCCCGCCGGTGCCGCTCGGTCAGCGCCGCCAGTTCCCCGGCCAGCACCTCCTCCCGCGCGGCGGCGTCGAGCGTGAACACGCTCACCGCCCGGCCTCCGCGGCCGACTCCAGCGTCCGGTAGTCGATCTTGCCGGTGGGCAGCAGCGGCAGCCGTTCGACGGCGCGCACGTCGAAGCCGCTCCAGTGGAGCCGCAGCTCGGCGCCCAGCCGGCGGGCCAGGTTGCGGCACCCGGCCGCGTCGAGCCCTTCGGCCCACACCGTGACCCGGTCGTCGCCGCTGGTCGCCGCGACCGGCACGGTGTCGCGCAGCAGCTGCTCGACGTCGTCGAGGTTGACCCGGACGCCGAAGATCTTGGCGATGCGCCTGAGCCGGCCGGTGACGTAGAGGAAGCCCTCGTCGTCGAGCCGGCCGAGGTCGCCGGTGCGCAGCACCCCGCCCAGGTCGTCGGGCCTGGCCAGGTCGGCGGCGGTCTCGGCGTAGCCCATCATCACGTTGGGCCCGTGGTAGACGACCTCGCCGCCGTCGATCGTCAGCCGCCCGCCGGGGACGGCCTGCCCGGCCGAGCCCGGCTTGTCGGCGAGCCGGTCGGGCGGCAGGACGGCGATGCGGGCCGTGGCCTCCGTCTGGCCGTACATGACGAAGAAGCGGTCGGCCTGGGCGGCGAACAGGGACACCAGCTCGGGGCTGAGCCGGCCGCCGGCCTGGGTGAGCGTGCGGATCGTGGGATGCTCGGCGCGGTCGAAGCGGAGCCTGCGCAGCATCTCGTACTGGTAGGGGACGGCCGCGAGCGAGGTGCACTTGTGCTCGTCGAGGTGCGTCCAGAAGGACCGTTCGAGCAGCCCGGCCTCGGTCAGGACGACCGTCGCCCCCGCGTGCAGGTGGCTGTTGAGCACCGACAGGCCGTAGCTGTAGTGCAGCGGCAGGCTGGTGGGCGCGATCTCGCCGGGCATGATCGACAGCGCCGAGGCGATGGCGGCGGCGTTGGCCGCGACCGCCTCCCTGGACAGCCGCACCAGCTTGGGGTTGCCCGTCGAGCCCGAGGTGGCCAGGAGCACGGCCAGGTCGGGATGCGGGTCGGGGGCCTGGCCGCGGGCGCCCGGCGGCCCGTCGGGCGCGTGGGTGAACCCGACCAGCGCCGCGGGCCGGAACCGGCTCACCAGGTCGGCCAGGGCCGCGGCCGACAGGTCGGGGTCGAGCAGCGCGATCGGCCTGCCGGTCTGCCAGGCGGCGAGATAGCGCAGCACGGACGCCAGGTTGTTGCGCATGCCGCAGAACAGCGGCCCCGGC
This sequence comes from Nonomuraea sp. NPDC049646, assembly GCF_044465525.1. NCBI lineage: Bacteria > Bacillati > Actinomycetota > Actinomycetes > Streptosporangiales > Streptosporangiaceae > Nonomuraea > Nonomuraea sp. NPDC049646. Next base: position 107,984 of record NZ_JBITLU010000024.1, read on the forward strand.
CGCAGCCGGGACAGGGCCTCGGCCACGCGGGCGACGCGCCGGGCCAGCTCGTCGCCGGCCAGCCCCTCCTGGTCGCCGGCGACGACGAGCCCGGCCTGCCCGGATGGGAACATCACGGCACCAGCCCGCCGTCGACCCCGAGCACCTGGCCGGTGATGTACGACGCGCCGGGCGAGAGCAGGAACGCCACCGCCTGGGCGACGTCGTCGGGCCGGCCGATGCGCCGCAGCGGGGTCGCCGAGATCGCCGTCTCGCGGTCGTCGGGCCGCAGCGTCTTCAGCATGTCGGTCTCGACGTAGCCGGGGGCCACGGCGTTGACCCGGATGCCCGCCGGGCCCATCTCCCTGGCGGCGGCCAGGGTCAGGCCGATGACGGACGCCTTGGTCGCGGAGTAGGCCGCCTGGTTGGCGCCGCCCGCCCGGCCCATGAGCGAGGAGACCAGCACGACGGCGGGGCCCTGCCCGCGCAGCAGCAGCCGGAACGCCAGTTGCAGCGTGTGGGCCGGGGCCAGGGCGTTGGTGCGGTAGAGCTCGTCGAGGGTCTCGGCGGGGGTCATGGCCAGCGGGCCGGAGGCGTAGACGCCGGCGTTGACCACCAGGGCGTCGAGCCGCCCGTGGCGCCGGGTGATCTCGCGCATGTGGCCGGCCACCGCGGCGCGGTCGGCCACGTCGCCGTGGACGGACCACGTCCGGCCGCCGGTCGCCGCGGCCACCTCGGAGGCGGCCTTCTCGGCGCGCTCGGCGTCGCGGCCGTGCAGGACGACGGTGTGGCCGGTGGCGGCCAGGGTGGTGGCGATGGCGCGGCCGATGCCCCTCGTCGACCCCGTGACCAGGGCGACGCGGGCCTCAGACGGCGGCTGCGCCGATTCCATGCTTCTCCAGCAGCTCGCCCGCCTTGGCGAACGAGCTCATGTCGATCATGTCGTCGGTGTCGATCATGATGGAGAACTCGTCCTCCATCGCCGCGATCAACGCCATGTGGGCCAGGGAGTCCCACTGGGGGATGCCGCGGTATTCGAGGCGGTCGACGGGTGCGTCGGCCGGCAGGTTGAGCGCCGTGCGGAAGACGGCCCGCAGGCGGTCGAGATGACTCATGATGTCTCACTCTCTGTCCTCAAGCCACGACGCAGTGTAGCGGGGATTGCGGTGGCAGGAGAAACCAAACCCCCGACGTGAGTAATGGAAGCGTATAACGGCGCGTGGCCGTCGTTCGGGGCTGGGAATGTCCCAAGGGGCGCGCCAACCGCTACAGGGGGAATGATGGACGAATCCAATCACTGGTACGGGCACTCGCGCATTCTGGGCAGATACTGCGAGCTGCCGGACGAGACGCCGAAGCGAATCCAGGGCTTCCTGCAACACGGATGGAACTATCTCCACGGATTTCCCCCGAACGACCATTGGTGCAGTCCCGGATATCCCCGTTTCATCTGGTCTGACGTGCTTCGTCGTCGAGGCTGGTCGATGGGCAGACGCGGCCACTACCTCATCGGCGCGCCCTGGATCTACCTGCTTCACCTGGAGCCTGAGCTCGGCGTGGTCTCCGAACGCAAGGGCACGATCTGGTATCCCTTTCATGGCTGGGAGAAGTCATCCGTGACCGGGGATCATGCCCTCCTCGCCGACGAAATCCGAAATGTCGAGACCGAACCGGTAACTGTCTGTCTTTACTGGCTGGAATATGCGAATCCGGACATTCGGCGGGCGTATGAATCGAGGGGATTCAAGGTCATCTGTCACGGCGAGCGCGGTTCCCGGTGGGAGAGCAAGGGGCGCGACTTCCTGCGCCGGCAGCTGGTCCAGTTGCGGCGCCATCGCAGGGTGGCCTCCAACCGGCTCGGCAGCGCGCTGTTCTACGGCGCCTCCGTCGGCTGCGAGGTCGCCGTCTACGGAGATCCGATGCAGTACGAGGACGAGCGCCCCGAGTACGGCGGCACGGCGCGCCGCATGCGGCTCTGGCCCGAGCTGCACGGCACGCACGTCGATCCCGAGCTGGCCGCCGAGGTGGCGCGGCAGGAGCTGGGATTCGAATATCAGGCGACACCGGAGGAGCTACGGCGAATGTTCGGATGGAAGCGGGTGCCCGGGGGAGCGACGGCAGGGGGAGGCGCGGCGGGAGCCGGACGTCCCGCGCCCTGGGCGAGGGCGACCGCCGCCGGGCGGCAGGGCACGCTCCACGGGGTGACGTCATGAGCGAGCGCGTGAGCGAGGCGCCCGCGAACGTGCGCCTGATCGGCGGCGAGATGCTGCTGTGGTCGGACCTGTCCAACGTGGCCGGCGTCACCGACTGGCGCGGCGCGGCCCTGGAGCTGGTCGGCCGCATGATCCCGGCGAGCGGCCGGGTGCTGCTGGTCGGGCCGCACCCGCAGGTGCTGGTCGACGACGTGGTGGACCGGGCCGGCGAGACGGCCGTGCTGCTGCGGTCCTACCCCGACGCCTGCGCCCTCGGCGAACGGCACCCGCGGCTCGCCGTCCACTGCGGGCGGCTGGACCTGTTCGACGCGGACGAGCCGTACGAGCTGGTGCTGGCGCTCGACGGGCTGCTGCGCACGCACTCGGCCGAGGCGCCGGCGGCGGCCTGGATCGAGTCGCTGCACGCGCTGTCGGCCCTCGTCGCGCCCGGCGGGCGGCTGGTGCTGGGCGTGCGCAACGACCTGGGCGTCGACCGGTTCATCGAGGCCAGGCCCGCCGACCGGGAGGGCGGCGACGACCAGTGGGCCCCGCACGGGTTCGACCCGAGCCACCCGAGCGGGCCGGGCGCGCTCGACGGCGCCCTGGAGGGGGCGGGGCTGAGCGTCGAGCGCTGCTACGCGGCCTATCCGGGGCGGCAGGCCCCGCGCGCGTTGCTGGCGCGCGAGGCGCTCGCCTTCGACCTGCCGGAGGCGATCACGTTCCCGCTGAGCGCCAAGGGCGGCGACCGCATGCTGGTGGCCGACCCGCTGCGGCTCACCCGGCTGGTGTTCCGCCACCGGCTGGGGGAGGAGCTGGCCCCGCTGTGGCTCGCCGTCGCCACCCGCCCGCCGTCGCCCCCGCACGTGCCGGCAGGCGCTGGAGGCACGAAAGGCGCAGAGGCCGCGGAGGTCGCGGAAGGGGCGGAGGGCGCGGTCGAGCTGCCGCTCGGCCTGATCGAGGAGGGGGCCGTCGTCCACGAGCTGACCAGGGGCGGCATGCGGCGGCTGCCCGACGGCCCCGAGCGTCCGGTCCCGGCCGGGCGGGTGGTCGAGGAGATCCTGGTCGAGGCGTGCGCCCGCGAGGACACCAGGGCCGTGCGCGAGCTGCTGTCGGCGCTGGCCGACTGGCTGGAGGCCGACGGAGGCCCCTGCGTGACCGCCGACGGCCTGGTCCACGACGGCGAGCGGTTCACCGCCATCGTCCAGACCGCCGCGCCGGCCGTGCCGCCGGAGCCGCGCGTGGTGCTGTGCAGGGTGCTGTGGCGGTTCGCCGTACGGCTGCTGGCGGCGGGTCACCACCACCCGTGGCCGTGGCCGCTGGAGGCCGACCAGCTCACGCTGACCCTCTGCGGCATGGCCGGACGCCCCTGCGACCAGGGCGACCTCGACCTGGCCCGCAAGTTCGACGCCGAGCTGGGCCACCCGGCCGAGCACGCCGACCCGCCCACCTACCGTGACCTGCTCGGCGCCCGCGACCGTCTGGCCGACCAGCTCACCGCCGCCCTGGCCAGGATCTCCCGGCTGGAGACCAAGCTCTCCTACCGCGAGCGCGAGCTGGTGAGGGCCAGGTCCAAGCTGAGAAGGACCCAGCGCAAGACCGCCGCCTACCGGCGCACGCTCGGGTACCGCCTCTCCCGCCGTCTGGCCCGCCCGCGCAAGGTCGCCCGCCGGGTCTTCCGACTGCTGTCCGGCTGACGAGCCGACGACAACGCTGAGGAGTGCATGTGCCGGTTCTTTCGGTGATCGTCCCGTTCCACAACGTCGAGAAGTACATCGGCCCCTGCCTGGACTCCATCTCCGGCCAGACGATGTCCGACCTGGAGGTCATCTGCGTCGACGACGGCAGCCGCGACGACGGCTGCGCCGAGGTCGAGTCCAGGCAGGCGGCCGATCCCCGGATCCGTCTCATCAGGCAGCCCAACCAGGGCGTCGGACGGGCCCGCAATGTCGGCCTGACCCAGGCCACCGGCCGCTACCTGGCCTTCGTCGACGGCGACGACACCGTGCCGCGGGAGGCGTTCAAGCGGCTGGTGTCCTCGCTGGAGTCCACCGGCTCCGACCTGGCCTGCGGGAACGTCATGCGGCTCTACCGCAACCTGCTCATCCCCTCCTGGGCCCATCGGGAGGCGTTCGCGACGCCGATGAGGCGTACCCACATCACCCGCCACCCGCTGCTGATCCGCGACCGCATGTTGTGGAACAAGGTCTACCGCCGGTCCTTCTGGGACCGGCTGGGCCTGAGCTTCCCCGAGCGCATGTACGAGGACCAGCCCGTCGCCATGGCCGCCCACGTGGGCGCCCGCTCGGTGGACGTGCTGTCCAAGGTCGTCTACCACTGGCGGCAGCGCGACGAGCCCGGCTCCTCGATCACCCAGCGCCGCCTGGAGCCGGGCAACCTGCGCGACCGGATGTTGTCGGTGCTGCAGACCGCCGACCTGCTGGCCCGCGACGCGCCGGGGCTCAAGCCCGACTTCGACCGCGACACGCTCGACATCGACATGACGGTGGCGGTGGAGGCGGCCGCAACGACGGGGATGCGGCCCGAGCTGCTCGACCTGATGGCCGGCTACCTCGACGGCGTGTCCCGCGAGTCCTGGCTGAGCGTCCCGTTCGAGCACCGGATCCAGGTGCACCTGCTGCACCGGCGGCGGCTGCAGGAGCTGGCCGGGGTGCACGAGCAGGCCCGCGAGGGCCGGCTGCAACCCCGCATCAGACCGGCGGGCCTGCTGCGCAGGCGCTGGTACGGCCGCCACCCGGCGATCCCGGCGCACCTGTCGGAGGTCTCCGAGGAGCTGGCCCTGACCGCCCGCCTGGTGTCGCTGGAGTGGCGCGACGGCGTGCTGACCGGCGCGGGCCGGGCCGCGCTGGGCCGCTTCGACGCCGGCGCGCTGCGCCGGGTGCGCATGCGCGCCTGGCTGGCCGAGCGTGCGACCGGCGAGATCATCCGCCTGTCGGACGAGGACAGCGCCCCCGTCTGGGAGACCGTCGAGCTGGAGGAGGGCGTCGAGGCGCCCGAGCACGCCTTCCCGTTCGCCTTCGCGGTCGATCCCGCGGTGTTCACGCCGGCCCAGCTCGCCCGGCGCGGCCACTGGGACCTGCGCGTGCAGCTCAGGGGCCACGGGCTGAGGCTCGACGCCAGGGTGGCCGGGCCGCGCTGGCTGCCGCCGCAGGTGCCCGCGCCGCGCCGCAGGTCAGGCGTGTGGCTGGTGCCGGCGCGCGGTTCCAAGGGCGGGTGGGGGCTGCGGCTGCGCAACGCCCAGGCGCTCATCGGCGAGTGCCGCGTGGACGACGGCGACCTGGTGTTCTCGGGCCGGATCAACGACCTCGGCGACGGCGAGCCGGTGGTGCGGCTGCGCCGCAAGAGCGACGGCGAGGAGATGTACTTCCCCGTCGCGCTGGCCGGCCAGGACTTCTCGGCGCGGGTGCCGCTGGCCGGCATCGACGAGAGCGTCGGCCGCGAGTCGTGGTGGGAGGTGGTCATCGACCAGGGCCGGCCCATCCGCCCGCTGGTACGGCGGGCCGAGCGCCAGGTCGCCACCGTGGACGACCGGCGCTTCCTCATCGACCGCAGCGAGGACGGCTGCCTGCTGCTGGCCGAACGCTGACGGCCGGGCTCATCGGGGTGGGGCTCATCGGGCGAGGATCGCGGTGAGGGTCTCGACGACGAGGTCCTGCTCGCCGTCGGTCAGGTCGGCGAACAGCGGCAGCGACAGCTCCTCGGCGTAGTACGCCTCCGCGCGCGGGCACAGCCCACGCCGGTAGCCGAGGTCCTCGAACACCGGGTGCCAGTACGCCGGGATGTAGTTGACCTGCACGCCGATGCCCGCGGCCCGCATGCGGTCGTAGACCTCCCGGCGGCGGCCGTCGCGCACCCGGACCGGGTAGAGGTGCCAGCTCGGCGTGACGTAGGGCCGCCGGCCGGGCAGCGTGAGGCCGGGCACGTCGCGCAGCAGCGTGTCGTAGCGGGCGACCAGCTCGGCGCGGCGGGCGCGGAACCGTTCGAGGCGGCGCAGCTGGCTGACGCCCAGCGCGCAGAGCACGTCGGGCAGCCGGTAGTTGAGGCCGAACTCGTGCACCTCCTGGTGCCAGCCGCCGTGGCCGGGGTCGCGCTGCTCGGCCGGGTCGCGGACCAGGCCGTGGTTGCGGAAGCGGGCGGCCCGCTCCAGACGGCCGGGGTCGGCCACCGCCACCGCGCCGCCCTCGGCGGTCGTGACGGTCTTGGTCGGGAAGAACGAGAACGTCGTCAGGTCGGCCACCGACCCCACCGGCCGGTCCTTGTACGACGCGCCGATCGAGTGGGCGGCGTCGGCCACCAGCACCGCGCCGGCCCGCTCGGCGACCGTGCGCAGCTCGTCGTAGTCGGCGGGATGGCCCGCGTAGTCGACGCCGGTGACGGCCTTCGTGCGGTCGGAGACCAGCGCGGCGACCGAGTCGGGGTCGATGTTGCCGGTGTCGGGCTGGACGTCGGCGAAGGCCACCCGCGCCCCGCGCAGCACGGCCGTGGCCGCCGTGGCGACGAACGTGAGCGGCGAGGTGATCACCTCGTCGCCCTGGCCGACGCCGGCCGCCACGTAGGCGACGTGCAGCGCGGCCGTGCCGGACGTGACCGACACGCAGGGCACGCCGCCGGTCCAGCGGGCCAGCTCGTCCTCGAACAGCCGGACCGCGGGGCCCGTGGTCAGCCAGTCGCCGCGCAGCACCTGTGCCACCGCCTCGATGTCGGACTCGATGATGGACTGCCGTCCGTAGGGCAGCATCAGCCGGCCACCATGTCGCGCAGGTCGCGCACGGACAGCCAGCGGTCGTTGGTGTCGGAACGGTAGGAGAAGCCCTCGGGCAGCAGCTCGCCGGTCTGCGGCGCCTGGTAGCCCCAGGTCGCGATCGTGGGCTGGACGACGTAGCGGTCGGCCAGGCGGAGGGTGCGGCGGCCGTCGTCGGGGCCGATCATCTCCTCGTGCAGCTTCTCGCCCGGCCTGATGCCGATCTCGTAGACGGGGCTGCCGGGGGCCAGCGCCTCGGCCAGGTCGGTGATGCGCATGCTGGGGATGCGCGGCACGTAGAGCTCGCCGCCCTGCATGAGGTCGAAGGAGTCGACGACGAACCGCACGGCCTGGTCGAGGGTGATCCAGAACCGGGTCATGCGCTTGTCGGTGATCGGGAGGCTGCCGCCCTGCTCGGCCAGCCGCAGGAAGAACGGCACCACCGACCCCCTGCTGCCCACGACGTTGCCGTAGCGGACGACGGCGAAGCGGGTCTCGTGGGCGGCGGCGTAGTGGTTGGCCGAGACGAACAGCTTGTCGGCGACCAGCTTGGTGGCGCCGTAGAGGTTGATCGGGCTGGACGCCTTGTCGGTGGACAGGGCGACGACCTTGCGCACGCCGCAGTCGATGGCCGCCTCGACCACGTTCTGGGACCCGGCGACGTTGGTGCGGACGTATTCGAACGGGTTGTACTCGGCCGTGTCGACCTGCTTGAGCGCGGCGGCGTGGACGACGTGGTCGACGCCGTGCATGGCGCGGGTGAGGCGGTCGCGGTCGCGGACGTCGCCGATGAACCAGCGCAGCCGGTCGTCGTCGCCGAAGAGCTGCTTGAGCTCGTACTGCTTCAGCTCGTCGCGGGAGAAGACCACCAGGCGGCGCACCCCGAGCGAGTCGAGCGCGTGGCGGATGAACGCCTTCCCGAACGACCCCGTGCCTCCGGTGATCAGAATGGACGATCCACTGAGAATGCTCACGCGGCCCCCTGAAAATCGCGCTGACGAACTGTGGTCGTTAGAGCTGGCCGGTAGCATAGCGCGACCGGTCAACCACGTATGGTCACACGGGGGATTGTGGTTTTGATGCGTATTGTCGGAATCATCCAAGCTCGGATGGGCTCCACCCGGCTGCCGGGGAAGGTGCTGCGCGACCTCGGGGGGCGTTCCGTCCTGGGCTGGGTCGTGCGCGCCGCGCGCGAGTCGCGGGCGCTCGACGACCTCGTGGTGGCCACGACGACGCAGGCCGCCGACGACGCGGTGTCGGCCGAGTGCGACCGGCTCGGCGTGGCCTGCCATCGCGGGCCCGTCGACGACGTGCTCACCCGGTTCATGGAGGCGCTGGCCGGGCGGGAGGCCGTGCGGGAGGCCGGGGCGAAGGCGGGGGCGGTGATGCGCTTCACGGCCGACTGCCCGCTGCTCGACCCCGTCGTGATCAGGGAGGCGGCGCTGGTCTTCCGCGCGGTCCCGGGCCTCGACTACCTCAGCACGAGCCTGGCCAGGACGCTGCCGCGCGGGCTCGACGTGGAGATCGTCGGCCGGGCCGCCCTGGAGCGCGCCGACGCCGAGGCCACCGGTTTCCACCGCACCCACGTGACCTCCTACGTCTACGCGCACCCGGGCGAGTCGCGGCTGCTCGGCCTCGCCCACCAGCCCGCGGCCGACGACCTGCGGGTCACCCTCGACACCGAGGACGACTGGCGGCTCATCACCCGCGTGGTCGAGGAGCTGGGCGACGCCTGCGTCCCGGTGCGCACGCTGGTGAGCTGGCTGCGGGCCAGGCCCGAGGTCTGCGCGCTCAACGCCCACGTGCGCCAGAAGGAGCTGCAGGACGCATGAGCGGGCGGGTGGGCGTGCGCTGCGACGCCGCGGCGGGGAGCGGGGCCGGGCATCTGGTGCGGTGCGTGGCGCTGGCCGAGGAGCTGCGCGGGCGGGGCGTCGAGGTGGTCTTCCTCGGCGCGGTCTCCGGTTCGGAATGGGCCATGGACCAGCTCAGGAGCCGTGGCCTGCCGCTGGTGGCCGCCCCGGAGCGGCCCGACCGGCTCGCCGCGCTGGCGTGCGAGCTGCGGCTCGACGCCGTGGTGCTGGACTCGTACGAGCTGCCCGAGGACACCGGCGGGGCGCTGCGGGCGGTGGGCTTCCCCGTGCTGGCGATCGTCGACGGCGACCCGCTGGGCCAGGAGGCCGACCTCTACCTCGACCAGAACCTCGGCGCCGAGGACCGGCCCTTCCCGCTGCCGCGCGACTCCTGGCGCCTGGCGGGCACCCGGTACGCGCTGCTGCGCGACAGCGTCCGGGGGCGGCGCAGGGTGCGGCAGCCGGGGCCGGTGCCGCGGGTGCTGTGCTTCTTCGGCGGCACCGACAGCGCGGGCGTGGCCCCCGCCTGGGCGGAGGCGCTGGCCTGCACGGGCGTGCCGTTCCAGGCGACGCTGGTCAGCCCGGAGCCGTTCGAGGCGGCCGAGGGCATCACCGTCATCCCGCCCACCGACCGTCTGCCCGAGCTGATGGCGGCCGCCGACCTCGTGATCACCGCCGCGGGGTCGGCCATCTGGGAGCTGCTGCACCTCGGCGTCCCCACGGCGCTGAGCTGGGTGGCCGACAACCAGCTCGCCGGCTACCGGGCGCTGGTGGGCCGGGGGGTGGCCGCCGGGCTGGGCCGGGCGGCCGACGCCGAGGCCGTCGGCGTGCTCGCCCGGCTGCTCGCCGACCCCGCGCTGCGGGAGGAGCACGGCAGGCGGGGCGGCGGGCTGGTCGACGGCAAGGGCAGGGAGCGCGTCGCCGACGCCTTCCTCGACCTGTGGATCAGATGAGGTCCCAGGTCAGCGGCGTGCCGAGGGGCGCGTCGCGGGTGAAGCGGCGGCCGGTCACCTCGTCGATGGCGTCGGGGGGCAGGCCGCCGGCGGGGCGGATCGACCGTACGTTCTCCCTGGTCACCGCCTCGCCCGCGCGTACGTCGCGCACCACGTAGAGCGAGCGGCGAAAGCGCAGGCCCTCGCGCTCGGACTCGCGCGGCCCGAGCACCGGCCGGCCCAGCGACTGCCACGCGCGCTCGCTCTCCTCCACCAGCGCCGCCAGCTCGGGCGGCTCCAGCGAGAAGGCCGCGTCGACGCCGCCGTCGGCCCGCGACAACGTCACGTGCTTCTCGATCAGGCACGCGCCCAGCGCGACCGCCGCCAGCGCGGCCCCGATGCCCGGGGTGTGGTCGGAGACGCCCACCTCGGCCCCGGTGAGCGCGGCCAGCAGCGGCAACGAGCGCAGGTTGCTCTCGGCGGGGGAGGCGGGGTAGGAGGCGGTGCAGGACAGCACGGCGAGCTGCGTGCAGCCCGCCTCGCGGGCCGCGGTCACCGCCGCCTCGATCTCGCCCGCCGTGGCCATGCCGGTGGAGATGACCAGCGGCTTGCCGGTGGAGGCGGCCAGCCTGATCAGCGGCAGGTCGACGATCTCCGACGACGCGATCTTGTACGCCGGCGTGTCCAGCTTCTCCAGCAGTTCCACGGCCGTGGGGTCGAAGGGCGCGGAGAAGGCCAGGAGGCCGTGCTCGCGGGCCCGCTCGAAGATCGGCTCGTGCCACTCCCAGGGGGTGTGGGCGCGTTCGAACAGCCGGTAGAGGTTCTCGCCGCCCCACAGCTCGTGGCCGTCGCCCACCCGGAAGGCGGGGCCGTCGGCGTCGACGGTGATCGTGTCGGGCCGGTAGGTCTGCAGCTTCAGCGCGTGCGCCCCGCCGGCCGCCGCCGCGTCGACGATGGCGAGGGCCCGCTCCAGGCTGCCGTTGTGGTTGCCGGACATCTCGGCGATCACGAACGGCGGCCGGTCGGCCCCGATCGCCCGCCCTCCGATGGACATCATCCCTGTTCCTCCTTGTAGAGCTCCACGGCGACGACCTCGCGCGGCACCCCGTCGACCGGCCGCCGGTAGGTCGCGACCTCGATGAACCCGAACCGCCGGTGCAGCCGCCGCACCGGCTCGTTGTCGGCCAGCACCTCGCCGCGCAGGATCGTCAGGCCGAGCGGGCCGAACGCGTGGTCGATGGCGGCCCGCTCCAGGCCCACCCACGCCCGCAGCAGCGCCCCGGACCGGTCGAGGCCGTCGAGGTCGAGGTAGAAGCCCCAGCCGGCGCGCTCGCCGCCGAGCCCCGAGTACGTCACGACCCCCGCGCCGGTCCCGTCGTGCTCGTAGATCAGCACCCGCCTGGCCGGGTCGGCGCGGACGGCCGACCACCAGCGGGCGTGCTCGTCCGCGGAGATCTCGTGGCCGGTGAAGCTGGCGGCGCGCACTTTCGGATGGTTGCGCCAGCGGCGCATAACGGGCAGATCATCATCCCGGACGCGTCTCAGCACCGTTCCCCCTACCATTCGTGCTCGACTCATTGCACAACGTAGCGGATTCGGTGCCGGGTAAAGAGCTCATCAGGGACGGGCATCGAACGCGGAACAGGCGAGGCGGCCACGGCATGCTGCCCTCGACCGCCTTCCACGAAAGCCAAGGAGCGTCATGATCCCCCTGCTCAGTGTCGTCGTACCGGTCCACAACGTGGAGCCGTACCTGACGGAGTGCCTCAAGTCGCTGGCCGCCCAGACCATGGAGGACTTCGAGGTCGTCATGGTCGACGACGGCTCGACCGACGGCAGCCGGCGGCTGGCCGACGACTTCGTGGCCCGAGATCCCCGCTTCACACTGGTCGAGCAGCAGAACCTGGGGCCGGGGCCGGCCCGCAACGAGGGCGTCAGGCGGGCCAGGGGCACCTACCTGGCCTTCGCCGACAGCGACGACGTCGTGCCGCCGCACGCGTACGAGGTGCTGATCGCCAAGCTCGGGGAGACCGGCTCCGACCTGGCGTGCGGCGCGGTCAGGCGCATGGTGGACGGCGTGCTGGAGGAGTCGATCCTGCACGAGCGCGTCTTCCGGCGGCCCGTGCTGTGCACCCACATCACCGACAAGAAGGTGCTGGTCAGGGACCGTACGGTGTGGAACAAGGTCTACCGCGCCGACTTCTGGCGGCGGCACGGCCTGCGCTTCCCCGCCGGCATCTACGAGGACGTGCCGGTCGCCATGCAGGCCCACGTCCTGGCCACCAGCGTGGACATGGTGGACGACGTCGTCTACCACTGGCGACGGCGCGACGAGGGGCAGACCTCGATCACGCAACGCCGCTCGCAGCTGCCCAACCTGCACGAGCGGCTGTCCGCCATCCGCGCGGTGCGCGCCTTCCTGGACGACGGCGCGCCGGAGCTGCTGCCCGAGTTCGACGCCCTGGTGCTGGAGAAGGACATCGTCTTCCTGTTCCAGGCGCTGGAGTCGGCGCGGGAGGCGGGCGAGGACCTGGTGCCGCTGCTGGGGCTGGCCGACGCCTGGCTGGACGAGCTGAGCCCGCGCGCGCTGGCCGGCGCGCCCTCGCTGCGCCGCCTGGAGCTGCACCTGGTCAGGCGCGGCATGATCGACGAGCTGCGCGCGGTCCGCGACTTCCGCCGCAGCCGCGTGGACGGCACCCGGGTGCGCCCCCGCGGCTTCCGTACCGTCAACTGGTACGGCGACTACCCCTACTTCCGCCGGCGACGGCGGCTCGGCATCCCCGACGACGTCTACGACGCCCGCGACGAGCTCAAGCTGATCGCCAGGGTGGACGACTGCTCCTGGACGGGCGCCGCCTACCGCCTGCGCGGCGAGGTGGCCATCCACCGGGTCGAGCGCAAGGTGGGCAAGGTCAACGTGTGGCTGAGCGACGGCCGCCGCCGGGTGCCCCTGGAGGTCCGGCGCACCGGCCGGTACGGCGTGGTGGCCGACATCGACCCCAGGACGCTCGAAGGCGGCGGCCCGACCTGGCGGCTCCTGGTCAAGGCCGAGACCCGCGGGCTCGTGCTCAAGGGCTCGTTCCGGGACGCGGACGCGCACGGTGCGTGGCGGTTTTCCCTGCAGGGTTGGTCAAGAAGCGGCATGGACATCCCCCAGTAGTTCCAGACAGTAATCGTCAGACGGCGATCCGTAGCCATGCTGGGATCCATGAGGACCTATTCGCTGGATGACGTCTACGAGACACGCAAGCGGAGAGACTCCTGGTGGACCGTGTATTTCGTGGATCCGGTCGCCTGCCGGGTCGCCCTTCCCGTCGCCAACCGCACCCGGATCACGCCCAACGGGCTCACGGTGTTCTCGCTGGTCCTCGGTATGGTGTCAGCGGCCTGCTTCGCGCTGGACCAGCTCGTCGCCGGCGCCCTGATGTTCTACCTGAGCTTCACCATCGACTGCGTGGACGGCAAGATAGCCCGGCTCAAGGGCACGGGGACGCCCTTCGGCCTCTGGCTGGACTACGTGGGGGACCGGGTCAGGGTCGTCCTGTGCGCCGGGGGGCTGGCGTACGGGCAGTACGTCCTGACGGACGATGTCCGCTACGTGGTGCTCGGCGCGGCGGTGGCCGTGCTCGACCTGTTCAGGTACGTCAACGCCCCGCAGATGAAGCGGGTGCGCGAGGCGGTCAGGGAGGAGCGGGGCGAGCCGGAGCTGCCCGGCGAGGACACCGTCCCGCTGGATTGTGCGCCCGCGGACCTCGACCTGCACCTGCTCGCGGACCGCGGTCCGCGCCCCGGCGGCCGCAGGCGGCGGCTGCCTTCCTTCTTCAGGCGCCTCAACAGGTTCCTGGCCAGGCACCGGGTGCGTTCGCACCTGATCAGCGGCATCGAGTTCCACGCCGCGGTCTTCGTGGTGGCGCCGCTCGCGGGGGCGTGGGCGCTGATCCCGCTCGCCATGGCCGCCGGCGTCCTGCTCCTGGCCAACGAGATCTTCCTTGTCTACCGGATGTGGCTCTTCACGCGCAGGCACAGCGTGCCCTCCCAGGAGAGCCGAGAGCACGTTCTCGTCTAAGTTTTCGGGGGTTAGTACGAAATGTCCGACCGGCCAGTCTTCGTCATTGGATGCCCGCGGTCCGGTACCACGATGCTCCAGCTCATGCTCCACTCGCACCCGCGCATGGCGGTGCCGCCGGAGACGCGCTTCCTCGTTCCCGCTTATTACCGGCGCCGCACATGGGGCGACCTGCGGGTCCCCCAGCGGCGCAAGGCACTGGCGCAGTGGATCGCGACCGACCGCAGCACGAAGTTCCGCGAGCTCAAGATCGACAAGGACGAGTTCATCCGGCAGGCCGTGGAGGGGCCGGGCTCGCTCGGCTCGGTCATCGGCACCGCCTTCCGCATGTACGCCGACCGCTTCGACAAGGCCCGCTGGGGCGACAAGAGGCCCAGCTACGTCAAGCAGACCGACCTGCTGCTGCGCCTCTTCCCCGACGCCCAGTTCATCCACCTGGTCAGGGACGGCCGCGACTGCGTGGCCTCGCTGAAGGAGATGCCCTGGTACACGCTGGACTCCTTCCACGCGATCTCCACCTGGGCCGAGGCCATCGACGCCGGCGAGCGGCTGCGGCGCACGCTGCCCGACGACACCTACTACGAGCTGCGCTACGAAGACCTCACCGACGACCCGATGACCGAGATGAAGAAGCTCTGCCACTTCCTGGAGGAGGACTTCGCGCCGTCGATGATCTCCCCGCGCGAGGCCGCCGTCCAGGCCGTCCCGCAGCACAAGGTGTGGCACAGCAACACCCACCGCGAGGTCACCCGCAGCCGGGTCGGGAGCTGGGCCAACCGCCTGGACGACTGGGAGATCGCGCTCTGCGAGCACGTGCTCGGCGAGCGGCTCCAGGCCAACGGCTACGAGCTGACCGGCGCGCCCAGGCCGGCCAAGGAGCACGTGACGGCCTGCCAGAAGACCATGCAGAAGCGCAAGGCCAGCCGCTCGCGCAAGGCCATGCGCGACCGCTTCAACCGGCTGCGCGAGCCGAGCCCGGTCGGCGCGCTGCTCACCTCCACGCAGAAGTCGCTGGCCGGCATCCCGCAGCAGCGTCCCGAGGTGACCGTCTAGCGCCGGATGTGCGCGAACAGCCGCTCCCAGCGGTCCAGCACGTGGTCGAGGCGGAACGCCTCGGCCCGTGCGCGGGCGGCGGCCCCCAGCCGCCGCCGCTCCGGCGCCGACCCCATCAGCGCGCTCAGCTCGGCGGCGAACGCGTCCACGTCCCCCGGCGGCACCCGTACCGGGCCCGCCGAGCGCACGCCGCCCGACACGTCGAAGGCCACCGACGGCACCCCGTGGGCGCACGCCTCCAGCAGCACCACCGGCAGGCCCTCGTGCTCGCTGGTCAACGCCACCAGCGAGGCGTTCAGGTACTCCTCCCGCATCCGGTGAGCGGGCACCAGGCCGCGGAAGACCACCCGGTCCGCGACGCCCTCCCGGGCCGCGTGCGCCCGCAGCCGCTCGCGTTCGGCGCCGTCGCCGATCAGGTGCAGCTCCCAGGACGGCGGCGGCTCGGCGCGGGCGAACGCGCTGATCAGCCGGTCGAACCGCTTGACGCCCTCCAGCCGCCCCACGCCCAGCACCCGCGGCACGTCCAGCGCCGACGTCTCCCGCGGCCAGGAGCCCAGCGGGTTGGGCAGCGTCCAGGCGTTGGGCAGCAGGGCGTGCTCGGAGAAGGCCCAGGCGTCGTCGTCGCTGAGGAAGAGCGCCTGGTCGAGGCCGGGGTAGTGCTTCTTGATCGAGGCCAGGTGCCAGCAGTCGCGGGCGTGGCCGTAGGAGCCGTGGTACTGGCCGATCGAGCGGAACCCGGCGGGCAGCAGCCCCGACAGCCTGGCCACCACCGACGGCGACGTCAGCACCGCGTACCCGGGGCGGACGCTGCGCAGCAGCTCCTTCACCCTGCGGTCGGCCAGGCGTCTGGCCAGCGGGCCCTGCTCGCCGAGCGGGCCGCCCACGACGTGCTGCCGGTAGAGCGGCCGGTCCACGTAGCGGAAGGGCGCGGCGGCGCGGTGCAGGCCGACGACGTGCACCTCGTGGCCGCGTTCCGCCAGGCCCTGGGCCAGGGTGTGGGTGACCTGCTGGACGCCGCCGAGCGTGTCGGCGTCCAGGCAGGCGAAGACGACGGTCATCGCGCGCGCCCCTCGAAGAAGTCGTCCACGATGCGGGCGGAGGCGTTTCCGTGCTCGTCGGCGCACCACAGGGCGCGGAAGGCGGCGTACTTGGCGGCGAAGGCGGCGTGCACCTCGGGCAGGTTCCGCAGCACGTCCACCAGCTCCGCCGTGGTCGTCACGCACGGCCCAGGGGCGATGGCGGGCAGATCGTGGTAGACGCCGCGCTCGGAGAGCCGGTAGTCGTCCCAGTCGTCGATGAGGAACACCATCGGCCGGCCGGTCACCGCGTAGTCGCACATCACGGAGGAGTAGTCGGTCAGCAGCGCGTCGGAGGCCAGCATCAGGTCGTTGATCTCCGGATAGGACGCGGCCGGCCGGACGAAGTGCCTGAGCCGCTCGGGCGGGTCGTACTTCTCGACCGGATGCGTGCGCAGCACCACCACCCACTCGCCGGCCAGCTCCTCGGCCATGAGGTCCAGGTCGGCGCGTACCGAGCGGCCGCTCATTTTGTCCCGGTCGCGGTAGGTGGGCGCGTAGAGCAGGACCTTGCGTCCCGGCGGGATCTCCAGCCGGGCCCGCACGTCGCCGGCCGCCTCGGCCCGCACCAGCGCGTCGCAGCGCGGGGTGCCGCACCGGTAGACCTTGCCGTCGTAGCCGTTGGAGGGCAGGAACACCCGGGAGAACTCGGCGCTCGGCGAGACCAGCGCGTCCCACCGGGCGACGGCGGCCCGCCACTGCTCGCGCGGCCGGTCGAAGTCGCCGCGCAGGTCGGGGGCGTCGAAGCCGATCGACTTGATGCCCTGCCCGTGCCAGGTCTGCAGGTAGCGGGTGCCGGGCGGCTTGGGGTAGTCCAGCGGGAAGCCGTGGCTGTCCACCCAGATGCCGGCGCGGGCCATCGTCCACAGGTAGCGCCAGCTTCCCCGGCGGACCAGCCGCACGTCGGCGGGGAAGTTCTTGCGGCCCTTGGCGACCGACCAGACCGCCTCGATCGGCAGGCCGCGCCGCCGCACCTCCTCGTAGATGGCCCGGGGGCTGCCGTTGTAGCCCTTGCCGACGTCCGACTCGAACAGGGCGAGGTCGTCGCGCCGCGGCACCACCCTGATCAGCAGCTTGTACGCGCGCAGCTTGACGCCCGGCGTGTTGAGCTTCCTGAGCAGCAGCCGGCGCGCCCGCCGCAGCGCCGCGCGGGTGCGCGAATGCGTGCGCACGCACAGGTAGGCGGCGTAGCCCTCGGCCTTCACCGTGCAGCCGGGCAGCTCGATCGGCTCCAGGTTGGGGTCCACGATCAGCCGGTCGGTGGTGACGTGGCCGTCGGAGCGGCGCCGGAAGCCGATGCGCGGGTCGCTCCTGCCGCAGGGCGCGAAGACGACCTCGCTGACGTAGCCGCCCTCGCCCGAGGGGACCGGCTGGATCGGCACCCGTTCCCGGCCCGCCTCCAGGTAGGCGTCCCACTCGGCCGGCAGCACGCCGAACGGGTCGTAGGTGCGCACGGTCATCCGCACCCGCTCGCCGTTCGTGGCCAGGCCGGTCACCTCGTGCCGCAGCCGGGAGTCGGTGTAGGGCAGCTCGGCCAGGCGCAGCGCGGTGATGTCCAGGCCCGGCGCGGCCGTGGTGCCCCAGTACGTGCGCCCGTCCACCTGCACGGCCGCCCGCGGCGCGGCCCGGGGGCCGGTCAGCGACCCGGCCGCCACGCGCAGGTCCTCGATCCGGTCGTCCAGGATGAGCCGGCAGCAGACCCGGTCCATCGGCTCGATCCGGTCGAACACCGCCCCGGGGATCTCCTCCAGGTACGGCCGCACGACCGAGGCGAACTCCTTGACCCACACCAGGTCGCGCGCCGGCAGCGGATTGAGGTAGACCCGCAGGTCCTGCCGCAGGAACCGGTACTGCCGGTGCGGCACCAGGTCGTGCGCGCCGTAGCCGCGCAGGATGTCGTCGCTCAGCCGGGCCGCGATCACCCGCTGCCGCACGTTGTCCATCTCGTCGATGCTCAGGGAGATGGACTCGTTCGAGCTCGCCCGGTGCCAGTGGTAGACCACCCACGGCACGATCGCGAACCGGCGGGCCAGCGCGTACAGCTCGGTGGCGAAGACGTGGTCCTCGTAGTGGATGTCCTCGGGGAAGCGCAGCACGTTGTCGCGCAGCCAGGCGACGTTGTAGAGCTTGTTGGTGCTGAAGGAGTCGAGGAAGAGCTCGGGCTCGGCGCGGATGCCCTCGACCACCCGCCGCCGGGCGAACAGCGACGGATAGTACGGGCGCAGCCGTCCGTCCCGCTCGAACAGCCGGGAGATCTGGCCCGACACGAAGTCGGCGCCGGTGCGCTCGATCTCGGTGAGCAGGCTCTTGCACGCGTGCCGGGGCAGCTCGTCGTCGCTGTCGAGGAACATGGCGTACGGCGCCCTGGCCGCGTCGATGCCGTCGTTGCGCGGGGCTCCGCAGCCGCCGCTGTTGCGCTCCCTGCGCAGGTAGCGCACCCGCGGGTCCTCGGCCATGAGCCGCGCGGCCA
Organism: Nonomuraea sp. NPDC049646; assembly: GCF_044465525.1. Lineage (NCBI taxonomy): Bacteria > Bacillati > Actinomycetota > Actinomycetes > Streptosporangiales > Streptosporangiaceae > Nonomuraea > Nonomuraea sp. NPDC049646. Next base: position 126,361 of record NZ_JBITLU010000024.1, read on the forward strand.
CCTCGGGCGTGCCGTCCGTGCTGGCGTCGTCGGAGATGATCACTTCGAGGTCGCGCAACGTCTGCCGCAACACCGAGCGCACGGCCCTGGGCAGGCGGGCCGCGTCGTTGTACGAGATCACGACGACGCTGCAGTCCGGCATGCCCATGTCCCCCCAGAAATGACCTGCGGGAATGGCACTTCCCGCTGATTGTGGGAAGTGACCGGACTTTATGCTGTTTTTGCTGAAAATCAGCGCATAAGGCGACGAACCACCCAGATGAGGATCGTCAGCGCCAGAAGGCCGCCCGCGATCGGCGCGAGCCGCTTGAGCAGCGGCTGCCCGGCGATCTCCATCAGGTCGAGCGCCTCCTCGTCGGGCGTGCGCGAGGTGCGCAGCGTCCCCGCGGGCCGCACGTCCGGCTCGGGGACGGCCACCGCGCTCAGGTGCCGCTCCTGCTCCTGGGCCTGCTCCTGCTCCTGGGCCTGCTCCTGCTCCGTGGGCTGCTCCTGCGCCTGGGGGGCGACCGGCTCCACCATCGGCTCGGAGAGGAGCTGGGCGAGGTTGCCGGCAAACCTGTCGATCAGCTTGGCCCCGACCTCGGCCATGACCCCGCGCCCGAACTGCGCCGGCCGTCCGGTCACGTTGAACGTCGTCTCGACGGCCACCGACGTGCCGCCCTCGGCCGGCGTCATGCGCGCCCTGACCGTGGCCGAGGCCGTGCCGGAGCCCCTGGCCTCCTTGCCCGACGCCTGGATGGCGAGCGTGTGGGCGTCTTTGTCCACGTCCTCGAACCTGGCCGAGCCCCGGTAGGTGACGGTGATCGGGCCGACCTTGACCTTCATCCGGCCGGTGAACTCGTCGCCCTCGAAGATGTCGAGCGTCGCCCCGGGCAGGCACGGCGCGACCCGTTCGACGTCGAGCAGCACCGCCCACGCCTGCTCGACCGGAACCGGGACAGTGAACTCGTGCTCGAACCGCATCGCCATCGATCCGCTCCTTCCGAGGTTGGTTGCGACACTACGTCGGGGCGGGGGGGGCCCGGGCAGGGCGCCCCCCCCCCCACAGGGGGGGCCCGCGGCCGGGGGCCCCGCCCCCGGGGGGCGCCCCCCGGGCCCCGGGGGGGGC
>NZ_JBITLU010000025.1:0-126958 GCF_044465525.1 Nonomuraea sp. NPDC049646
GCCGGTGCCACGCCCGCCTACCTCGGCTTCACCATCGCCGGCCACCTCCTCGGCCGCGCGGTCCTGACCGCCACCGCCGAAACCCCATGACCGTGCCCCCGATCGAGCTCTCCGCGTCCGGCATCCACCTGTCCCGGGGCGGCAGGATCCACGCCGGTGCCCGGCCGGCGGGCGCCGGGCGCGATGGCTGGCACCTGAAGGCGTTCCACGCCAGGACCGGCTCCGACGTCCACGCCGATCACTGGCACGTGAACACCGAGTCCGACGAGATCGTGTCCTGCGTCATCGGCAAGATCCGCCTCTACCTGCGTCCAGAACGACCGGGACGGCAGGGGGAAGTAGAGGAGGAGATCAGGCTGACGGCCGGCACCGCCGCCATCGTCCCGCGCGGGCGGTGGCACCGGATCCAGCTCGACATCCCCAGCACCATCATGACCATCACTGCGTCATGTGGCGGCCGTTTGGAGAGCCGCGCCGACGCCCTCTGACGGCGTCTGCTCTCCGATGGCGCACCTTCTGGTGACCGACGCCCTCCAACGGCACCCGCTCCTAGCTTCGCTTACGCGGCCGAGCAGGGAGCCTCGACGGAAACGGCCACCGCGCGATGCTCCGAGTACGACCAGTGCCAGGAGGTGTGCGGTGGCCGTCCCTACTTGCCTTACAACCCCAGATAATTTGTCAGGCATGTTGGTCAAGGCCCCCCATGCCACACATGCCTGACTCTTCGAACGCACCCAGATAACGCCCGTACTCGGCCAGCCGGCGGACGCGCTTGACGCTCACGCCGTACTCGTCGGGCAGTTCCTCGGCGAAGCGGGTCAGGTCGAGGCGGGTCTGGAGGTCGTCCAGGTCGGCCTGGGGGATCTCAATGCGGAACGGCAGGATGTCGGAACTCATGCCGTTCATCCTGGTCAGCGGGCGTTCTCGGCAGTAGTTCCCCGTGCATCGATCAGCATGCAGATTGCACACCGGGTCCTGCACTAGTGCACATCACGGCATTTCCCCCTGCTGCACCAGGGGCTGGCGAGCTCTTGCGTACGGTGTCCACATGAAGTACCTGGAAGGGCCCTTCGCGCCCGTCACCGAGGAAGTCACCGCCTACGACCTGCCGGTCACCGGGCGGATCCCGGCCGAGCTCAACGGCCGCTACCTGCGCAACGGCCCCAACCCGCTGGGCGTCGAAGACCCCGTCGTGCACGTCTGGGGCATGGGCCAGGGCATGGTGCACGGGATCCGCCTGCGCGACGGCCGGGCCGAGTGGTACCGCAACCGCTTCGTGCGTACGCCGGGTTTCGCCCCCATGGTTCACGTGATCGAGCACGCGCGACGCACCTTCGCCCTGGCCGAGGCCGGCCTGCCGCCCGCCGAGCTGGACGAGGAGCTGAACACCGTCGGCGTGTGCGCCCTGGGAGGGACCGCCGAGGGGTTCACGGCGGGCGCGCACTCCAAGCACGACCCGCTCACCGGCGAGCTGCACTCGCTGGCGTACATGGTGGGCCAGACCTTCGTCCAGCACATCGTGACCGGCGTCGAGGGAAACGTCGTCCGGGCCACCGGCATCCCCCTGACGCGGACGCCGTTCCTGCACGACTTCGCGCTCACCGAGAACCACGTGGTGTTGTGGGACACGCCGCTGGGCTTCGACGGGTTCGACTGCCGGTGGCTGCCGGGGCACCCGACGCGGGTGGGCGTGATGCCGCGTACCGGCGGCGACGTGCGGTGGCTGGACGTCGAGCCGGTCCACGTCAGCCACACGCTCAACGCCTACGACGACGGCGACTCGGTCGTGGTCGACCTGGTCACCGCCGAGGGCCCGTTCGACCCCGCCGACCCCGGGGCGATCCGGCCCGTGCTGGACCGCTGGACGATCACCCCTGACAAGGTCCACCAGCAGCGCATGGACGACCGCCCGCAGGACTTCCCCCGCCTGAACGAGACCCGTGCCACCCGCCCGTACCGGTACGGCTACTCGGCCGCGGCCGCCCTGTACGGCGTCCCGTTCGCCCCCGAGGGCCCGCCGCCGGACGACGCGTTCACCAACGCCCTGGTCAAGCACGACCTGGAACGGGGAACGACCGAGGTGCACGGCTTCGGCGACGACGAGGCGGTCGGCGAGGCGGTCTTCGCCCCCACCGGCCAGGGCGAGGACGAGGGTTACCTGCTCACGTACGTGCACAACCCGCGCAGGAACGCGAGCGACCTGGTGATCCTCCCGGCCCAGGACTTCACCGGCGAGCCCGTCGCCCGCGTCCACCTCCCCGTCAGGGTGCCGCTCGGCCTGCACGGCAACTGGCTGCCCGACCGCTGAGGCGTGGCAGCATGGCCGACGTGAACGATCCGCAACCGCCGTACCTCCGGATCGTCGCCGACCTCGAACGGCGTATCGCCGACGGGGAGCTGCGGCCCGGCGATCCCGTCCCCACCACCCGGGCGATCATGCGCGAATGGGGGGTCGCGATGGCGACGGCCAGCAAGGCGCTCGCCGCGCTCAAGCAGGCGGGCGCCATCGAGTCCACGTCCCGGGTCGGCGCGGTGGTCGCGTCCCGGAGGCTGCCCGCGCGTTCGGCCGGAGGGCTCGAACGCGACCGCGTCGTCCGCGCGGCCATGGAGATCGCCGACGCGGGCGGCCTGGCCGCGCTGTCCATGCGGGCGGTGGCGGCCGAGCTCGGGGTCGCGACCATGGCCCTCTACCGGCACCTGGAGGGCAAGGCCGAGCTCACGCAGCTGATCGCCGACGCCGCGTTCGCCGAGATCGGCTATCCGGAGCCGCCGCCGGGATGGCGTTCCCACCTGCGGGTGGCCGCGCAGTTGCAGTGGGCGGCCTACCAGCGTCATCCCTGGCTGCCGCGGCTGGTGTCCATCACCCGGCCGGGGACGCTGCCGGGGCAGCTCGCGTACGGCCTGTGGACCCTGCGCGCCCTCGACGGCCTCGGCCTCGACCCGGGCACCCGCATCCACATCTACGCCACGGTGGTCAACTACGTGCGCGGGACGGCGATCAACATCGAGAGCGAGGCCGCCGCCGAGCTGGACACGGGGATGACCAGCAAGCAGTGGGGCAAGGCCAAGCTGTCGGTCGACGGGCCGCTGATCGCCCGGGTCACGGACCCGGGCGCGGAGCTCGACCTGCAATCACTGTTCGCGTTCGGCCTGGAACGCCTGCTCGACGGCCTGGCCACGGTCATCGTCCCCCGGAAGCTCCGCCGCTGACCGGATCGTCGCGGCGGCCCTGATCCCGTCGGCCAGCGACGACAGCGACGACAGCGGCACCTCCCGGTGCGTCCACGCCTGCCTGAGGTCCTCGGTGCTGTAGCGGGGAAGCAGGTGCAGGTGGAAGTGGAACACGGTCTGCCAGGCGGTGGGGCCAGTGGCGTGCCAGATGTTCATGCCGCCGGGTTCCAGCGCGCGCCGCAGCAGGGCGGCCGTACGCACGGCCCCCTGCATCAGCAGGCCCGCGCGCTCGGGGCCGATGTCGGTCAGGTCGCGGCAGTGCTCGCGCGGGACGACCAGGGTGTGGCCGCGGGTCGCCTGCGAGAGGTCGAGGAAGGCGACCGCGTGCTCGTCGGAGTAGACGATCTCCGCGGGGACCTCGCCTGCGATGATCCCGCAGAAGGTGCACGTTCCGGCCATGGTCGTCCTTTCTCCGGCTGGTCGAGTCAGAGCGTACCGGGGAAAGATCTTGGTCGGGCACTTCCGACGATCTTGCGTGGTGGCCACCTACCTCGTGGCGGCCGGTCGCGGCCGCGCTTCGCGAGACGAGGGAGGAATCCGCCTCGCCCGTGACCTTGTCCGCGACCTCGCCCATGCCTCGACCTCGCCCACGGTCGCGTGCCCCTTCGTGAGCTCGTCCGCATCGCCCAGTCATAGAAGCTGGAGACCGCGGCCAGGATCCGGTCCACCGTGGCCGGCGACAGCAGCCTGCCCGGCCCGTCCTTTCCCTCCGCGACCACCGCCAGACCGAGCCGCTGCGCCGGACGATGGCTTGGCACCCGCCGCAGGAACGCCAGCAAGCCAGCATGTGCGGCGCCCGGAAGTCCTGCCAGTCCAAGCCCTCCCGATCGAGGAAGGTGAACAGGTACTTCAAGTCGTATCCGTACGCGCTCAGGGTGTTCGGCGAGAACTCCCCGCCCCGCAGGTGATCCAGGAACCGGCAGACCGGCCCTACCGGCTCTCCCTCATCGTCGATCAGTCGCACCCGGCGGACGATGCCGCCGTCCCGCTCCTTGATGACCCGCATCTCGGCCTCCTCGCCTTGCGGCAGCAGGGATGTGGGTCAACGTATGCGACGAAGACGCGTCAAAGAGGAGAAACTCCAAGGTCATCCAAGGGATTGTCCAGATAAGAACGTGCTGGGCCGCTACTCCTCGCCCTGCCCGAGCTGCCGGGAGGATTGCGACCGCTGGGCGATCCAGGCGATGTCCACGACGACGACATCGGCGGCTGAGACGTCAGGGTCGATGAAGCGGCGGATCAGCCAGGGCCAGGCGATCCGGTCGGTCTGGGGCCAGGTCCTGGTCACCTAGATCACGATGGGCCTCCAGTGGGGAGTTCGACGCGGCGGAAGATCCGCCACAGGGTCAGGTCATAGAGGGTCTTGGCGGTCCCGGCGATGAGGAACGGCCAGGCCAGACTGAGGGGCTGCAGCAGCCCGGCCAGCGCGGGACCGGCGGGCCGGGTCAGGTAGCGGGCGGTGTTGGTGACGGCGGCTGTGGTGGTGCGCTCGGTGGCCGGGACCATGGCCATGACGTAGGCCTGGCGGGTGGGCACGTCCATCGAGGACAGGCAGGCGCGGGCCAGCAGCATCCCCGCCGCCACTGGGAACCCTGGGGCGAAGGCGACGCCGATGAGCAGCAGGTTACTCGGCAGGTGAGTGAAGACCATCGTGTTCAGCAGCCCGATTCTGGCCGCGATGACCGGCGCGAGCAGGAAGGAGGCGGTCTGCAGGACGGCGCAGCCCGCGGACAGCAGCCCGATGCTCGCCGTGTCAGCTTGGTAGTGGACGCCCAGCCAGTAGGCCAGGTAGGCCTGCACGACGAAACCCCCGGCCAGGCTGTCCACGGCGAACAGCGCCGCCAGCCGGACCACGACCGGGCGGGGCCGGACCGGTCCGGAGACCTGAACCGAGGCCGCCTCGAGTAAGGCGGGAAGTCGCAGGGCCAGCAACGCACCAGCCACGCCCACGGCCAGCAACACAGCGCCGAGCAGCGACCGCGAGGGCGGGAGCGCGCCCAGCAACGCGCCGGCGGCCCCGGCGGTGGCGGCGACGGCGTTGTAGAGGCCGAAGCCGCGCACGGCCACGCCGCTGCCATCCAGCATGACCTGCTCCACGGTGGTGAACGGCCCGGACTCGACCACCTCGACCGACAGCGCGCCGGACAGGGCGGCCAGGCTCAGCAGCCACACCGGAGCTCCGACCGCGATCAGTAACCCGCACAGGGCCAGGGCCAGGTACAACACGGCGTAGGAGCGGCGACGGCCGAACCGGTCGCCCCAGCGGGCCAGGGCGATGCTGGCCAGCGCGCCTCCGGCCATCACGGCCGCCAGCACGAGACCGACTCCGGCGGCCTGCAGCCCCTCGGCCCGCAGCAGCGTGGCGAGCTGGACGGCGGCCAGTCCGTACGCCAGACCGCGCAAGGCCTGCGCTGCGAAGATCAACCGCGCGGCACTCACGCGGGTTCGCCCTCACCGCTTGCGGGCGGCAGGATCGCGTCCAGCCTGCCAGCGCCCGAGAGCTTCACTCGAGACCCGGGCATAGCGGGCCAGCGAAGCGACCGAGGTGTGCCCGGAGAAGGCGAGCAAGGTGGAAGTGTCGGCCCCATCCTCGGCCGCGTGGGTCAGCGCCGAATGCCGTAGTTGATGAAGCGTCCAGCCGCCGGTGGCCTCCTCGAACAGCTCAGCTGCCCGCCGATACGACAGTCGCGCCTTCCCGCTGCCACTGTCGATGTCGGCCGGCGGCAACTCCACCCGGGCCCGCCTGTCGGTGGTGAACACCGGCCCCGACCTGCGCCCGCCCAGCAGACGAGGCAACAGCCGGGCGGTGCCGGTGCGCCACACGATCACGTCCACCGCGCCGCCTTTCCGCCGCACCCTGGCCTTTCGGTTACGCAAGTCCAGTTCCTCGACATCGAGCGCCAGGACTTCGGACGCCCGTGCCGCGGACTCATACAGCAGCCGCCACAAGGTCCGCTCACGAAGCGCAATCCCTTCCCGGCCGAGCAACTCGGCAACCTCGGCATGGTCCAGCGACCGCGTGCGGTCGACCTCGACCGGGCGGCGCTTGAGCCGACGCAACGGGTCCTCGGTGATCCCGCCACCACCGACTCGCCGAGGACAACGCGTTCAGCCGCGCGTTGACGGTGGTCTGCGTGCGGGGGCTTGTGAGCCCGGACGACGCGGGCTTGACTGGGACCAACACCGCTGACGGGGCGAACCTGTCGCGGTCCTTGCGGCGTACGGCGCGTGAGTCGGACCCTTGAGGACCTGCGCGGTCATGTCGACTGTTCGTGACGGGAAAACGCTCGCGGCTATGTAGGTCGCGCTTCGGCATGTGTCGTCTGCCATGATGCCGATGCCCTTGGACAGGGCGCGTACGCGATCGTCGGTCACCTCGGTGAGGATGATGTTGGTCACGTGATGCCCGACCGGATTGGCACGTCCCGCCACGGCGCCTAGGTCCGGATCCGCCATCGGAGCCCATCGATCAACTGCCGCCTGCTCCACTTCGGCGGACGCCCCATGCCCAACCGACTTTCTGGTGGGCGACACCTCCCGTCGCCCAGGACGACGAGCCCGCCGACGGTATCCACCACAGGGTCGGCGACGTGCAGGTGTGGTGCCTGGACGGCCCCGGCTGGGATGGCGGGCCTGCGGGCAGGTGGCCGACCGGGGCCAAATGGAACACCCCCGGCACCTGGGAGCAGATCATCCGGCTCCGGCACCGACGACCCCAGCCAGTTGATGTCGCCGGCCTGGTGCCGCACTGCTGGAGGCCGGATGCTTGGCCTGACCGAGCGCACCCTGCCCCTGCGCGAGCTCGACGAACACCTGATCGCGGCCTTCACCAGCGTTGGCGGCTGACGCCGGACGCGCAAGAGCGCCGGTCCAGAAGAACCCGGGCCGGCGCTCTGTGCCGTCCACGGCGGACGGGGGCGTCGTGTTCTCCCGCGGGAACGTGGCGGTGGGACTTCGGCCCGGGCCGCGAACGCCCGCCGTTCCGGACCGCGTCCCTCCGGCCCGTGGTCGGCCGGAGGGACGTCAGCTGTCTACTTGCCGATGGGCGTCACGGCGATCTTGTCCACGATCGGGGCGTATCGCGAGCGCAGCAGAACGCCGGGGAAGGTGTCGGAGATGTAGGTGACGCCGTCGAAGTTCGGCAGTTCCCGTGAGGCGAAGGCGATGGTGTTGGCTCCCTTCGTGAGCTGGACCGGGATGGTGAGCTCCCAGAAGTTGTCGGCGTGGAAGGAGTGGGGGAACCAGGTCCGCCGGGGCTGGGCGCCGTTGACGGAGATCTCGGCGTGGCGGGCCAGCGGGTCGGGGTTGTAGTGGGAGGCGGGGGACTGCTCGGGGTTGGAGTAGCGGACGGTCAGCGCGTAGGTCCCGTTCTTGGGGGCGGTGACGTCGAAGGTGAGGGTGTTGGTCTCGCCGGGGGCGCCGCCGATGTCGGTGACGGCCTTGCCGCCGCTTGCCAGCAGGAGGTCGGTCGTTTTGGCGGTGCCGGTGAGGCGGGCGGACTCGGCTTCGTACCAGGTGGGCTTGAGGGCGCCGGAGCCGGGCAGGACGCGCAGGCGGTCCAGGCGGAGCCTGCCGGACTGGCCGGTGACAGTGATCTTGTTGATGCCGCCGGACAGGAACGCCTGCACGCGGGTGGAGGCGGCGACGTCGCCGGCGCCCCGGCCGTTGACGTCGAGGCTGCCCCTGCCTCCGCCGGAGGTGTCGATGGCCAGCGTCGATCCGCCGTCGGTGGGGGAGTAGACCCAGAAGGTCGCTCGCTGGCCCTTCGTCAGGGTAACGTCGCCTGCGCCGGAGACTCTTCTGCCGGTGTAGCCGGGGGTCGCGCCCGTCAGGGTGGCGTACTCGGCCTCGTAGACCTGTTCCGAGGCCGCCGGGTTGGCCAGGGACAGATCGATCTTGTCGACGATCGCGTCGCCCTTGGTGGCGCGGCTGCCGTCGAGGCTGCGCGCGGCCAGGGTGAGCACGTGCTCGCCCTTGGTCAGGGTGACCTTGGTGTCCGCGTGGTCCCAGACCACCCATTTGTAGCCCAGAGGCAGGTGCAGCTCCTGCTCGCCGCCGCCGTCCACCCGCAGGAAGACGTTGGTCGGGCCCTGGTCGCGGACGGCCGGGGAGGTGTTGAGCGAGTTGGCGAAGACCGACAGGTCGTAGGTGCCGTTCTGGGTGACCGAGACCTTGAAGTCGAGCGTCACGTCGGAGCCGGTACGCAGGCCGCCGACGTCGTAGGCGCCGGAGGTGTAGAACTTGCCGACGTTGGCCGGTGTGCCCTCGGGGCCGTTGCGGCTGTAGCCGGTGCCCGTGTGCGCCGCGTCCTCGGCCTCGTAGGTGGCCCGCCACAGGTCGGTGGGCGCGGTGACGGGCGAGGCGTTGGCGCCGGGGCTGAGAATGATCTGGTAGGCCGAGGACTCCTTCAGCACGGGCAGAGCGGCGCCGAAGTCGAAGGCCACCGAGCCGTTCCTGACCGGCTGGCTGAGTTCCGCCAGAACGCGCGGCTGGGCCGAGTCGCCGAGCTGCCCGGTCCAGGGGATCTCCTGGACGAGCGCGTGGACGGTGCCGCCGAACAGCGCCGTGTCCACCTTGTCGAAGCGCACGCCCGCGTTGCCGGAGGAGCCGCCGAACAGGACGCGGGCCTGTGCCTTGGCCCGGTCGAGCGTGGCGACGCCCTGCAGGGAGTAGCTGACGTTCGGGCGGGGCGGGGAGACCTTGACCGTGTTGCCGGTCATCCGGCCGTAGGCGTTCAGCAGCCACCACTGGCCGTTGCCGCGGTTGGCCTGAACGGCGGAGTCGGACAGGTTGCCGTCGATGTTCCAGTAGGCGATGTCGGCGTCGACCTTCGACTCCTCGATGGCCGAGATCCACTGGATCATCTGGCCGGGCACGGAGGTGTGGTAGTTGAAGGCGTACTCGTTGAGGTTGATCGGCAGTTGCCGGCCCTCGTACGGAGTGCCCTTGAACGCGGCCTGTTCCCACCGGCGGTAGCTGGCGACGCTGGTGCGGATGCGGGCCGGGTCGCCCAGCTCGTGCCAGGTGATGACCTCAGGGACGGTGCCCGCCTGGAGGGTGTGCCGCAGGAAGCCCTCCACCTGGCCGAACAGGACGCTGGTGTTGGGCCCGGCGATTCTGGCCGCGGGCATCCTGGCCTTGATCAGGGCGTGGACCTCGTCCCATGCCTTGAAGAAGTGCTGGGGGTCGGTGAGCCAGCTGACGTTGTTGTAGCTCCACTGGCCGCTGCCGAACATGTTGCCCTCGGGCTCGTTGAACGGCACGAAGACGATGTGATCCTGATATTTCGGGTCGAGGGTGAGAACCTGGTCGACCTGCTTGGCGATCTTGGCCTTGAAGTCGTCCAGCCGCGCCTCGGGTGTGCTGCCGGGCCACTGGTACGGGAAGCCGCGGTAGACGTCGGTCATGTAGATGTACACGTCGCCGCCGGTGCTGTCGGCCAGGGGCCTGACCACCTCCAAGGCGTCGGCGCCCGGATGTTGCGGGCCGTCCTGGGCCTTGGTGGAGACGGTGCGCAGGTTCATGCCTTCGAGCAGGTTGCCGGTCGGCAGGCCCTCGCCGTACACGCCGTACAGGGTGCCGGACGCGCCGCCGTGGAAGGCGCCGGTCTCGCTGCCGAGGTCGACGGCCAGATCGTTGGCGATCACCGTGACGGTGGCCTCGACCGGGGTGCCGTTCGCGGTGCCCTTCACGATGAACCGGCCGGGCTTGGCGTACAGCCCCGGATCGACGGCCTGCCACGTGATGCCCACGCCGCGGCGGAGGCCATCGTTGAACTGGGCGGTGGCGGTCCTCGGCAGTTCCGGTGCGACGCCGAGATCGGTGGTGGCCTCGAACGTCGTCTGCTCGACCCTCGACAGGGTGGCCAGGTGAGCTCCGGCCAGCTCGGCGACCTGCCCGGCGGTCATGGCGGCGTCGTAGACGCGGAAGTCGTCGAGCTCGCCGGCCAGGAGCGGGTGGCCGCCCCAGAACGCCTTGCCGAGGAAGCCTGAGCCGGTGGCGCCGTTCATGACGGTGGCGAGGTCGAGCTGGGCGCCCGTGCTGCCGATCGGCACGCCGTTGACGTAGTAGGTGAGCGTCCTGCCGTCGATCGTGGTGACGAGGCTGAGCCACTGGCCGGCGGGCAGCTTCTGCAGCGCTGGGACGCCGACCTCGGCCGTGCCGTTGACCGGCTTGATCGACGACCTGGTGGTTGCCTCGCCGGCGAAGGACGGGGTGACGAAGGTGGCGGTAGCGGCGTCCTTGCCGAGGTTGTAGACCCACTGGAAGTCGGGCCCGCCGGCCCACTTCAGCCAGGTGGAGATCGTCACGGCGTGGCGGTCGCGGAACAGACCGGCCGGGATCTTCACGTACGGAGCGCTCTGCGCGCCCGCGGCCCCGCCGGGCAGGGACAGGGCGTGCGTGCCGTCGGCCCCCGTGCCGACGCCGGCGGCGCCGGGGTTGGCGAGGACTCCGTCGAGGCCGGAGGGCGAGCGATCCTCGACGACGCCGCTCGACAGGTCACCGTCGAAGTCGTAGTGGAGGACCAGGGCCGGCGCGTCGGCGCCGAGCACAGGTAAGGCGGTCAGCGGCAGTGCGGTCAGCGCCAGCACGGAAGCGAGCAGTGCCCGCGGCGCGAGCCTGCGGGGCCTGGACGAGGGCATGGCCATGGGCCTTTCCCCTTCGAGAAATGTGCGAGGAGTCGAATCGATTCGGCGAATCGATTCGAGGGGGACGATAAGCGTCCGCCTCGGCAAGGGTCAAGAGCCGGAAACGTGCCGGACATCGTGCCGACACAGGATCGTCACGTCGGCCTCCGGCTCAGGTGCGCCGTGCGCTCGCGGGCGGCCGGGGACGACTCGTGCCGCCGCGGGCGCGGGACGGTCAGGCGCGCGCCGGCGCCGGGCCGGTGCTGCCCCGCAACGAGATCGGCGGAGCGACCAGCACGTGGCTGGGGGCGACGGCGGGATCGGCGATGCTCTGGATGAGCAGCTCCACCGCGCGGGCGCCCATCTCGTCGGCCGGGACATCGGCGGCGGTGAGCGGCGGGTGCAGGCTCTCGGCCCAGTGCCGGGCGGCGACGCCGACGATGGAGAAATGCCCCGGTACCGTCAGGCCCCGCTGGTTCAGCGCCCGGTACATGCCGGAAACGGCGGCCTCGTTGATGGTGGCGATGGCCGTCAGGCCGGGCTGGGCCGCCAGAAGCCGTTCGACGCATCCCTGCCCGGCCTGGGCGTCGTCGGCGCAGCAGACCTGCACGCCTTCGAGGCCGCGCGCGGCCACGGCGCGGGCGAACCCGGCCTGGGCGCGATGGCCGGGGCCGTACCCGGCGGCGACCAGCTCGGCGTTGCGGTTGACCAGGGCGATCTTCCGGTGGCCGAGGTCGGCCAGGTGGTCGACGCATTTGGCGATCAGTGACTCGTAGTCGATGTCCACCCAGGACATCTCGTCCGGATGGCCGGTGCGGCCGATGCCGACGAACGGCAGGCCGCTGTGGCGCAGGCGGGTGACCCGGTCGTCCTCAAGGCGGATCTCCATGAGGATGACGCCGTCCACCCGCCGGCCGGTGACGACGCGCTCGAACGAGCGGTCGTGCTCGCCGCCGGACGGCGACAGCAGGACGTCGAGGTCGGCGCGGGCGGCGGCGTCGACCACGCTGGCCACGAAGCCGAGCTGCATGTCGGTCAGGCGGCTGCTGGCAGGTGGGATGGCCAGCCCGATGGTGCGGGTCCGGCCCTCCTTCAGGGCGCGGGCTGCGGCGTTGGGCCGGTAGCCGAGCTCGTCGATGACCGCCTGGATGCGCCGTTTGGTCTCCGGCGAGACCGGACGCTTGCCGGTGAGCGCGTAGGAGACGGTGCTGCGCGACACACCGGCCCTCTGGGCGATCTCCCCGATGTTCACCCGCGCTCCTTCGGTCCCCATGATGACGACCATCGTAGGTCGAATCGGTTCATGGAAGGGCCGGGCGGACGATATCCGTGACGTCGGTATGTCGTCGCCTGGCGATCCGGGGAACAGCTCCCGACAAGAGCGCCGCACGCCCATTGACGCCCCGGACGGGGCAGCCCTATCTTCAGTCGAACCGATTCGCCGAATCGGTTCGACCCAACGGGGAAGGTCGCGGCACCCCTCAGCGGAGGTAAGTTAATGAATTCAGCGGCAGGGAGCCGGCGTGTCGTCGGCGTGGGCCTGGTGGTCCTGGCCGCCGCGGGCAGCCTGGCGGCCTGCTCGTCGTCCGGCAGCGGCGGCGACAGCGGTGGTGGCGGCGGCAGCACGAGCAGCGCGAATCAGGCCGCGGGAGGCGGGACCTACACGATCTGGGACCCCTACCCGCAGTACGACGGCGGTTCCCCGTGGGTGAAGCTGCTGGAGACCTGCGGCACCCAGGCGGGCGTGAAGGTCGAGCGCACCGGCTACGACACCAGCGACCTGACCAACAAGGCGCTGCTGGCCGCGCAACAGGGCAACTCGCCCGACGTGCTGATCGTCGACAACCCGGTGGTCTCGACGCTGGCCGAGGCCGGCGTGCTGACCACGACCGAGGAGAACAAGCTCGACGTCTCCTCCGTCGCGCCGAACCTGCTGGCCGCGGGGCAGAGCGGCGGCAAGACCTACGGCATCCCGATCGGGGCCAACACGCTCGCCCTGTACTACAACAAGGACGTCCTGAAGAAGGCGGGCGTCGACATCGCCGCGGTGAAGGACTGGACGTCGCTCACGGCGGCCCTGGAGAAGGTGAAGGCGGCCGGGAAGAAGGGCATCACGTTCTCGGCGATCGGCACCGAAGAAGGCAGCTTCCAGTTCCTGCCCTGGTTCTGGGGGTCCGGCGCGAACCTCACCACGCTCGACTCGCCCGAGGGCGTCTCGGCCGTGGCGTTGTGGAGCGACTGGCTGAAGAAGGGCTACGCCCCCAACTCCGTCATCAACAACACCCAGACCACCAGCTGGCAGGAGTTCGTCGGCGGCGACTACGCCTTCGCCGAGAACGGCACCTGGCAGCTGGCCAACGCCGACAAGGCCGGCTTCGCGTACGGCATCATCCCGGTGCCCGCCAAGGACGGCGGCACCGCGCCCGCCCCGACCGGCGGTGAGTTCGTCAGCGTGCCGGTGCAGTCCGACACCGGCCGCTACCCGACCTCCCAGAAGCTGGTCACCTGCCTGACCAGCGGCGACAACTCGCTCACCACGACCACCACCCTGTCCTACATCGCCCCCACCGAGCAGGTGCAGGCCAGGCAGATCGAGCAGAATGCGCAGCTGAAGGTGTGGGTGGAGGCGGTCAAGGCCGCCAAGGGCCGCACCAGCGACGACCTGGGCACCAAGTACCCGAAGATCTCCGAGCCGATGTGGGGCGCGGTGCAGGCGGCGCTGAGCGGGTCGAAGTCGCCGCAGGAGGCGATGACCGCGGCCCAGTCCGCGGCCACGAGCGCGATCCAGTAGCCGCATGAGCCACGTGACGCAGACATCGGCGGCCCCGAGGGGCCACCTCGCGGCGCGCGGCCGGTCGGGTCAGTGGGCGGCGTGGGCGTTCCTCGCCCCCGTCGTCCTCTACCTGCTGGTCTTCTACGCCTACCCGCTCTACCGCAACGTCGAGCTGAGCCTGCGGAACTACACCGTGCGCTCCTTCGTGCAGGGCGACGCGCCCTTCACCGGGCTCGCCAACTACGCCAAGGTGTTCGCCGACGCCACCTTCGGGCCGGCGCTGTGGCACACGGTGGTCTTCACCCTGGTGTCGCTGGTCTTCCAGTTCACCGCCGGGCTGGCGCTGGCGCTGTTCTTCAGCAAGAGCTTCCGGCTCTCGGCCACGCTACGGGCGCTGTTCCTGGTGCCGTGGCTGTTGCCGCTGATCGTGTCCGCCTCGACCTGGTCGTGGCTGCTCAACAGCGACTCGGGCCTGGTCAACGCCGCGCTGGGCTGGTTCGGGATCGGGCCGGTGAACTGGTTGACCTCGCCGGACTGGGCGCTGTGGTCGGTGATCATCGCCAACGTCTGGATCGGCATCCCGTTCAACCTGGTGGTGCTCTACTCCGGGCTGCAGGCGATCCCTGCGGCCGTGTACGAGGCCGCCGCGCTGGACGGGGCGAACGCCTGGCAGCGGTTCTGGCGCGTGACGTTCCCGCTGCTGCGGCCGGTGTCGGCGATCACCGTCCTGCTCGGGCTGGTCTACACGCTGAAGGTGTTCGACATCATCTGGATCATGACCAAGGGCGGCCCGAGCGGGGCGTCCACCACGTTCGCCACCTGGTCCTACCGGCTGGGCTTCGGCAACCTGGTGCCCTCCTTCGGGCCCGGCGCCGCCGTGGGGAACCTGCTGATCGTGACGGCCCTCGTCTTCGGCCTGGTCTACATCCGCGTGCAGCGACGGCAGGCCCTGGCATGAGGCACGTCAAGACCCTGATCGGGCTGGTGCTGACGGCCGTGATGTTGTTCCCGGTCTACTGGATGGTCAACGTGTCGTTCACCCGCGACACCGCGATGCGCAAGAGCCCGCCGGACCTGTTCCCGCTCCACGGCACCCTGGACGGCTACCGCGCCGTGCTCGACCAGCAGCTTCCCTACCTCGGCAGCAGCCTGGTCGTCGGGCTGGGCACGGTGACGCTGACCCTGCTGCTGGCCGCGCCCGCCGCGTACTCGCTGGCCAAGCTGCGCCCGCGCGGCGGCGGGGCGCTGAGCTTCGTGCTGCTGATCGCGCAGATGATCCCCGGGATCATCATGGCGATGGGCTTCTACGCCATCTTCCTGTCCACCGGCGTGCTCAACACCGTCCCCGGGCTGATCGTGGCCGACTCCACCCTCGCCGTGCCGTTCGCCGTGCTGATCCTCACCACGTTCATGTCGGGCATCCCCGAGGAGCTGCTGCAGGCGGCCCGCGTGGACGGCGCCGGAGTGCTCCGCGCCTTCGTCTCGATCGTGCTGCCGGTCTCCCGCAACTCGATCATCACCGTGTCGTTGTTCGCGTTCCTGTGGGCCTGGTCGGACTTCATCTTCGCCTCCACCCTCGACCAGGGCGGCGACCACCAGCCGATCACCCTCGGCATCTACCACTACATCGGCAACAACAACCAGGAATGGAACGCGATCATGGCCACCGCCGTGGTCGCCTCCGTCCCGGCGACCATCCTGCTCGTCATCGCCCAGCGCTACGTCGCCGCGGGCGTCACCGCAGGCGCCGTCAAAGATTGAGAAGGGACCTCCACTTCATGACCGTCGCCGTTCCCGGCCCGGTGTTCTCCCTGCGGGAAATCCCGTTCAGCCACCGCGGATCCTGGTTCTGCTTCTCGCCCGTGGTGGCCGAGAAGACCTACGCCCAGGACGTGCACCTGGTCTCCCACCAGACCGGCATGCACCCCGTCCTGCGGCTGGTCCCCGCCGTGGACGCCGCCGTCACGGCCACCCCGCACCAGCTCACCTGGAGCGCCGGCGACGGGCTGATCCGCCTCGCCTACGAGGGTGCCGACACCGTACGCGTCCAGGGCCGCGGGCTCGGGCTGCGGGTGCTGGCCGCCGATCCCGTGCTGACGCCGTTCAGCGGGCCGTACTTCTACCAGGATCCCGTTGACGGCTCGTACGTCTTCACCGTCTACCAGACCGGCCGCCGCTACCGGATCACCGTGCTGGCCGGGGACGCCGAGCCGCTCGGCGCGCAGGCCCTGGGCACCGCGGAACGCGGCCTGGCCCTGGACGGCGAGTGGGAGATCGCCGTCGAGGAGTACGAGACCGCCCGCGCCCCCTACTCCTGCGCCGGCGGCACCTTCGACCAGGTGGCCAAGGCCGCCCGTGCCGAGTTCGACGCCTTCGCCGACGCGGTCGCGCCCTGGCGCGGCGACGGCACGCCCGCCGCCGATCTGGCCGCCTACGTGTTGTGGTCGGCCACCGTGCGGCCTGCCGGGTTCGTCACCAGGCCCGCTGTGCTGATGTCGAAGCACTGGATGGACAAGGTGTGGAGCTGGGACCACTGCTTCAACGCCATCGCCCTGGCGGGCGGCCTGCCCGAGCTGGCCTGGGACCAGTTCCGGCTGCCCTTCGACCACCAGGACGACGCCGGCGCGCTGCCCGACTCCGTCACCCATTCGGAGATCCTCTACAACTTCGTCAAGCCGCCCGTGCACGGCTGGGCCCTGCGCCGCCTGCCTCCGGCGCCCGACGTCTACCCGCTGCTGGAACGCTGGACCACGTTCTGGCTGACGGCCCGCCGCGCCCCCGGACGCGAGCTGCCGCACTACCAGCACGGCAACGACAGCGGCTGGGACAACGCCACGACCTTCGACCCCGAGCGCGTCGTCGAGACCGCCGACCTGGCCGCCTTCCTCGTGCTCCAGATGCGCGAACTGGCCCGCCTGGCCCCCGACCCCGGCAGGGGGGCGCACTGGTCCGGCGCCGCCGACCGCATGCGGGACGCGCTGCTGGCCGAGCTGTGGACGGGGGAGCGGTTCGTGGCCCGCGGCGCCCGGAGCGGACGCACCTGGTCCACCTCCAGCCTGCTCGACCTCATGCCCATCGTGCTCGGCGACGAGCTGCCCGAACCGGTGCACACGGCGCTGGCCGCCCGCATCGAGTCCCACCTCACCGCGTACGGACCGGCCACCGAACACCCCGACTCCGAGCACTACCAGGACGACGGCTACTGGCGCGGGCCCATCTGGGCCCCGTCGACCGTGCTCGTCGAGGACGGTCTGCGCCGGGCCGGCCACACCGCCCTGGCTGACGAGATCAGCGCCCGTTTCCGCAGGCTGTGCGAGCAGTCGGGGTTCGCGGAGAACTTCGACGCGCGCACCGGCGAAGGACTGCGCGACCGGGCCTACACCTGGACGGCCGCCGCCTACCTCATCCTCGCGGCCGCCCACGAGCAGCGCAGGCAGCGCGAGCAGCGCGGGCAGCGCGGGCAGCGGCCTGACCCGGCGTCGGGACCCTCCTGATCTCGTGACATCGATTCGAGCCAGGCTCGCCGTTCCGTCGGCGCGGGGGACCGGGTGAACATCGCGGAGATCGCCAGGCGGGCGGGCGTGTCGCGGAGCACCGTCTCCTACGCACTCAGCGGCAAGCGGGCTGTGTCCGAGGCGACCCGCCGGCGCATCCTCCAGGTCATCGACGACGTCGGCTACCGGCCCAACGCCAGCGCCCGAGCCCTGGCCGAGGGCCGGACGCGGACCATCGGCCTAGTCATCCCGCCCGCCGGGCGACGGCTGAACCCGATCCAGCTCGGTTTCGTCGCCGACGTCGTGGCCGCCGCCGGCAGCCGCGAGCTGGACGTCGTCCTGTCGCCCAGCGGCGGGGAGCACGACCGCTCGTTCGAACGCATAATCAGCGGCCGGCGCGTCGACGGCGTCATCCTGATGGAGGTCCGGCTGCGCGACGCCCGCGCCGACCGCCTGAGACGGTCCGGCTTGCCCTTCGTGGCGATCGGCCACACCGCTGGCGCTGGAACCGGCACCGCGACCGGCACCTGGGTCGACCTGGACTACGAAGGGCTCGTGGCGAGCTGCGTGCACCACCTGGCCGATCTCGGGCATCGGACGATCGCCCTGCTCAACCGGCCCCAGGAGTACCTGGACTCCGGCTACGGCCCCGCCCGCCGCGCCCTGGACGGCTTCAACGCCGCCGCCGCCGCACGCTCCCTCACCGCGACGGCGTTCTGCTCCCCGGACGACGCCACAGCCGCGGAGACCCGCACGTACGACCTTCTCGCCGCTCACCCGCAGGTCACCGGCATCGTCACGATCAACGAGGCCGCCCTGCCCGGCCTGGAGCGCGCGCTGTGGCGCTCGGGGCGCGCGGTGCCCCGGCAGTTCTCCGTCATCGGCATCGTGGGGCGCCATTGGGCGGAGGCGTTCCACCCGCCCCTCACCGCGGCCGACGTGCCCGTCTCCGACATGGCCGAACGCGCCGTCGGCCTGCTCGCCGAACGGATGGTCCACCCCGGGACGCCGGCCCGCCACGTCCTGCTCACCCGGCCCGTCTCCTTGCGGGCAAGTACCGCTCCGCCCGCGTGCTCACCCATCGGATCGAGCTCACCTAGGCCGCCGACGTGAGCCATGCCGCGGACGCAGGAGAGCCCACCCCGTAGAAATCCGGTGCGGGCAGCCCCTCCAATCGACGGAGGAGGCGTTCTCCCGGGTTCTGGCCGCGGAGTCGGCCCCGGCGACATCCGGGTCATCGGCATCCGTTCACGGAGGCGGCCGCGTTCCCGGCTCCAAGTCGAGCCGGAGCCATGACGGGGACGACCGCCCACCTGCCCGACCGTCGACTGCGTTGACCAGCTCCCGGCAGGTGATCGCCAAGCACTTCGCCGCCCTTGACGCCACGCTCGCCGTGGACAACCGCCTCCCCGTAGAGCGCACGGCCCATCCGGGCCCAGGCTAGAGACGATCATCGCGCCCTTGCCCGAGCGGCCCGGACCCATGACCCGGTGGTCCGGCTCTCGTTCCAGGGCGGGCAGCAGCGGGGAGAGCCCGCCGCTGAGGATCACCTTCTGCGGGTCGAGAAGGTTGACGACGCCGGCGAGGGCGATGCCGAGTGCCTTGCCTGCAGCAAAGCCGCCTGGCTGCCGCCTTGCTCAGGACGGCGGGCCGCCTTGGCGCAGAACGCTGCTCCCGCGTACGCGTGTGGATCTCCGCTGTTCCGCTGACGAGCGCAGGATCACAGGCTCACGAATCGCTTTCGGAAAGGTTGTGCCGGGTAGATGCTGGTCCGGTGCTGGCCCGCGGAGTCAGATGGGGCGCCACATCCTCGAAATGCTCGGTTCGCTCTCCAGCGATCACTGCCATGAGGGTGCGTGCGGCGTTCATGCCATAGGCCGGAATGTCCCGGCTCAGTGCGGTGAGCGCCGGCCGGACCACCTGGGAGAGCGGCGAGTCGTCCCAGGCCACGATGGACAGCTCGCCCGGAACGTTCATGTCGAGCTCCTGCGCGACGGACAGGCCGGCCACGGCCATGATGTCGTTGTCGAAGACGATGGCCGTGGGCCGGCGCGGTGAGGTGATGAGCCGGCGGGTGGCGCGTGCACCATGCTCCCCGGAGTAGTCGGTGTGCTCGATCGTCCACTCCTTGACCCCGGCCGCCTGGCAGACGGCGGCGAAGGCGCGGTCACGTATCGCGGTGTGGGCCAGCTTGGGCAGGCCGGCGACCCGGGCGACGTGGCGATGTCCAAGGGCGGCCAGGTACTGCACGGTTTCCCGGATGGCGGCGCTGTCGTCGGACCACACCGCGGGGAGGGAGCCCGACACGGACGGGTGGCCGATGGTGACCGCGGGCATGTGCAGCGATTGGACCACGGGGATGCGCGGGTCGTCAGCATGCAGGTCCACCAGGATCGCTCCGTCGATGCGGCCCTCGCCCCACCAGCGGCGGTACAACTCGATCTCCTCGGCATGGTCCCTGGCAACCTGCAACATCAGGGCGTAGGAGTGCATCGACAACGCATCCTCGATGCCGCTGATGAGCTCCATGAAGAAGGGCTCCATGCCGAGGGTGCGCGCGGGCCGGCGAAGGGCCAGGCCGATCGTGCGGGCCTTGGCCCCGTTCAGGGCGCGGGCCGCGCTGTTGGGCCGCCAGCCGATCTCGGTGGCGATGGCCAGGATGCGAGCACGGGTGGCCTCCGACACCCCCGGCTGGCCGTTCAGGGCGTAGGAGACCGCCACCTTCGACACTCCGGCACGCTGCGCGATGTCCGCGATGGTTGGACGCTTCACCGAGCCTCCTTAATTAGTTAAGTAAACCAAATGGAATCTAGCATGCCGAAATCCCTGGGAAACCCATCGTTGACAACGTTGCGATGCCACTCCTACATTAGGCGCAACTTACACGGTTAAGTTAACGCCCCCCACACTCTCAGGAGGACACCGTGAAGAGGCGCCGCACGGCCACGGTGACTGTCGTCGCACTCGGCCTGCTGGCCGGTGCCTGTGCGACCGGCACGGCACCCAAGCAGGAGCAGGCCCCGGCGGAGGGTCCGGCCAACCTGACGTTCTGGATGACCGGGTCGGAGGACGAGGCCCTGGCCGTCCAGAAGGCCGCGGATCTCTACACCCGGGCCCACCCCGACGTGAAGATCAAGGTCTCGGCGCTGAGCTGGGACGACGGCCACGCCAAGGTCCTGGCCGCGGCAACCAGCAAGACCGGCCCTGACATCGTCTCCGGCGGCCTGTCGTGGGGCATCGAGTTCGGAGCCCTCGGCGGCATGATCGACCTGCGCGACCACGGGCTGCCCGAGGCGATCAAGGCCAAGACCCAGCAGGGCGTCTGGGAGTCGATCACCTCGCGCGACGGCGCCGTGTACGGCACGCCGCTCGACATGACGGTGTACCTCACCTACTACCGCACGGATCTGCTGGAGAAGTCCGGCCTCAAGCCGCCGAAGACGTGGGAGGAACTCACCGCGGCCCTGGACAAGCTCAAGGCCGACGGCGTCAAGGTGCCCTACTCGATGGACTGGGGAAACATCGACTGGCTGCAGTACTTCAACTTCCTGCGTCAGGCCGGCGGCACTCTCTACACACCGGACTGCAAGCCAGCGCTCAACAACGACGCCGGCGTCACCGCGCTGACCTACTGGGCCGATCTCTACAAGAAGCACAAGGCGCCCACCCAGACCGCGGAGACCCCGGCGGCACTGGCCAACGGCGTGGCCATGGTGTCCGGCGGAAGCTGGCAGATCAAGGCCATCGACACCGCCCAACCGAAGATCAAGGACAAGTGGGCCACCGCCCCGCTGCCCGTCGGCCCGGCCGGCGCCGGCGCCTTCATCGGCGGCCGTATCGCCGGCGTCATGTCCTACAGCAAGCACGCCGCCCAGGCCGCCGACTTCCTGAAGTCCCTCTACACCCCCGAGGCGGTCAAGGTGATCACCGACACCGCCGCCACCAGGGGGGTGCTGTGGATCTCGCCGCTCACCGACAACATCGCCAACCTCCCCGTGACGCCGGACCAGGTGGAGGCCATCAAGGCCGCCTTCGCCTCCGGGTACGGCCCGCCGAACTGCCCGGGCTGGGAGACCAGCCAGGCCGAGGTGACCAAGAAGCTGCAGGAGGTCATCTACGGCAAGGCCGAGCCCAAGGCCGCCCTGGACGCCGCCGCGAAGATCATGGAGCAGAACGCCGGCTGATCCGCCCCCCGGCCGGTCGTCACCTGGCCCGACCGGCCCGTCCCCACCATCGAAAGGCGATCCGATGGCCACCAAGAGGGGCACTCTCACCTCCGTCGTGATGCTCCTGCCGTTCCTGGCGCTCTTCGCGGGCTTCCTGATCTGGCCGCTGATCAATTCGCTGTACCTGAGCCTCACCAAGTTCAACGGCGTCAAGCCGCCGGAGTTCGTCGGCCTGGCCAACTTCGCGCGCCTGCTGGAGGACGAGCGCTTCCTGCGGGCACTGTCCAACACGCTGGTCTACGTCCTGGCGGCGGTGGCGCTCACCACGGTGTTCGCGCTCCTGCTCGCGCTGGCCTTCCGCGGCCAGGGCTGGGGCGACCGGATCATGCGCACCGTCTTCTTCCTGCCTTCCGTGACCTCGACGATCGCGCTGTTCCTGATGTGGCGCTGGATCTTCGCCGCGGAGGACTACGGCCTGGCCAACACGGTGTCCGGCTGGTTCGGCGGCGAACCGGTGGCCTGGCTGGCCACGCCGTCGCTGACGATCCCGATCATGGTGTTGATGGCCGCCTGGTCCGGCATGGGCTACGCGATGGTCATCTTCGTCGCCGGGATCAACACCATCCCGGAGGAGTACTACGAGGCCGCGCGGATCGACGGCGCCACTACCTGGCAGCAGTTCACCGGCATCACCCTGCCACTGCTGCGCCCGGTCACCACCTACGTCGTGATCACCACGATGATCGCGGCCTTCCAGGTGTTCGAAGCGGTCTACATCGTGTTCCGTTCGGTCAGCAACGTCGGCGGCGTCATGGACTCCGGCCTCATGATCGTCCCCTACCTCTACGACATGGGCTTCACCAAGTTCCAGCTCGGCTACGCCTCGGCGATCGCCTGGACGCTCTTCCTGATCATCTTCACCATCAGCCTGGTGCAGCTGCGCCTCGGCCGGACCACGAAGGAGCTGGGATGACGGCCCTGCACCGGGCGGCCAAGCCTCGCACGCGCATCCGCTGGGCCAAGGCGCCGCTCTACCTGCTGGCGTTCACGATGATCGTGCCGTTCTACTGGATGGTGATCACCGCGTTCAAGCCGGTCTTCGAGATCACCCGCAACCCGCCCTCGTTCGTGCCGCAGAACCCGACGACCGTCGGCTTCAGCGACCCGGACTGGAACCCGGCAGCCGACAACCCCGGCCACGTGGCCGGGTTGTTCCAGCGTTTCACCGAGGTGGACCTCGGCTTCTGGCGCTTCGCGCTCAACAGCGTGCTCATCGCCACCGTGATCACCGTGCTGGCGCTGCTGGCCGCCTCGCTGGCCGCCTACGTGATCACCAAGCATCGCGTCCCCGGCCGCCGGGTGATCTTCCTGATGATCCTCGGCTCGATGATGATCCCCTGGCAGGCCACGCTCGTCCCCAATTACCTGGTCGTGCGCAACCTCGGCTGGATCGACAGCTACCTCGGCTACATCGTCCCGGCCATCCCCAAGGCGTTCGTCGTCTTCTTCCTCGTGCAGTACCTCCAGTCGATCCCGAACGACCTCATCGAGGCCGCCAGGATCGACGGCGCGGGGGAGTGGCGCATCTGGTGGCAGGTGGTCATGCCGCTGCTGCGGCCGGCGCTCGCCGCCATGTCGATCTTCGTGATGCTCAACGAGTGGAACAACTTCCTCTGGCCGTTGATCATCGTCGAGAGCGATCAGATGGCCACCCTGCCCGTGGCCCTGGCCAGGCTGAACTCCGCCTTCACCGGCGCCCAGCACATGGGCGTGATCATGACGGCCTCGCTGCTGGCCTCGCTGCCGACCGTCGTGTTCTTCCTGCTGTTCCAGAAGCACTTCACCCGCGGCATCGCGATGTCCGGCCTCAAGGGCTGAGACCCGTCTTTAGGAGAAACCACGTTGAGCACTCACCGTCCGCTGCACGACGGCTGGACCCTCTCGGCCGTCTCGGAGGACGTCCGGATCACCGGCGTGCCCGCCGCCGTACCCGGCTGCGTGCACACCGACCTGCTGGCCGCGGGACTGATCGAGGACCCCTACCTCGACGACAACGAGGACCGGCTGGGGTGGATCGGCCGCACGGACTGGCTCTACCGGACCGAGTTCACCTGGGCCGGCGACGGGCACGAGCACACCGACCTGGTCTGCGCGGGGCTTGACACCGTAGCCACGATCACGCTCAACGGCGTCGAGGTGGGCGGCACGGCCAACCAGCACCGCTCCTACCGCTTCCCGGTGCGGCACCTGCTGGTCGAGGGGGTCAACACGCTCCAGGTGCGGTTCGCCTCGCCGTACGGCTACGCCGAGGCGAGACGGGCCGAGCTGGGCGAGCGGCCGGGGGCCTATGCCGAGCCGTACCAGTTCATCAGGAAGATGGCCTGCAACTTCGGCTGGGACTGGGGGCCCACGCTGGTCACCTCGGGCATCTGGCAGCCGATCGGGCTGGAGAGCTGGAGCGGGGCGCGGCTGGCGCAGGTCCGGCCGCTGGTGCACGGCGACGGCCGGGTCGAGGTGCACGTCGTCGTGGCGGGCGCGGGCACGGTCTGCGCCGAGGTGGCCGGGGTGACGGTCTTCGCCGAGGTCGCGGGGGAGGGCGTGCTGCGACTCCAGGTGCCCGAGCCGCGGCTGTGGTGGCCCCGCGGGTACGGCGAGCCGTACCGCTACGACCTGACCGTGCGCCTGGGCGAGCAGGTCGTGCGCAAGCGGATCGGCTTTCGCGACGTGCGCCTCGACCAGACCGGCGGCGCGTTCGCCCTCCAGGTCAACGGCACGCCGGTCGCGGTGCGCGGCGTCAACTGGATCCCCGACGACTGCTTCCCCTCCAGGCTGACGCGCGACCGGCTGGCCACCCGGCTGACCCAGGCCGTCGAGGCCAACGTCAACCTGGTGCGGGTCTGGGGCGGCGGCCGCTACGAGAGCGACGACTTCTACGACCTGACCGACGAGCTCGGCCTGCTGGTGTGGCAGGACTTCCCGTTCGCCTGCGCGGCCTACCCGGAGGAGGAGCCGTTCGCGAGCGAGGTCGAGGCCGAGGCGCGCGAGCAGGTGGCGCGGCTCAGCGCCCGGCCGAGCCTGGTGCTGTGGTGCGGCAACAACGAGAACATCGAGGGCCACGCGGACTGGGGCTGGCGGGAGAAGCTGGGCGAGCTGTCGTGGGGCGCCGGTTTCTACTTCGACCTGCTGCCCAAGGTGGTCGCCGAGCTCGACCCGACCCGCCCGTACTGGCCGGGCAGTCCCTACTCGGGCGCTCCGGAGCTGCCGCCGAACGACCCGGCGCGCGGCACGATCCACATCTGGGACGTCTGGAACCGCGAGGACTACACCCGCTACGCCACCTACCGGCCGCGCTTCGTCGCCGAGTTCGGCTTCCAGGGGCCGCCCACGTACGCGACGTTGCGCCAGGGCAGCACGCAGGAGCCGCCGGCCGGGCACCAGAAGGCGATCGACGGCGAGCAGAAGTTGCTGCGCGGCCTGGGCGAGCACCTGCCGCAGCCGCGCGACTCCGACGACTGGCACTATCTCACCCAGGTCAACCAGGCGCGCGCGGTCGCGTTCGGCATCGAGCACTTCCGCGCGCAACTGCCCGTCTGCATGGGCACGATCGTGTGGCAGCTCAACGACTGCTGGCCGGTCGTGTCGTGGGCGGCGGTGGACGGCGGCGGGCGGCGCAAGCCGCTGTGGTACGCGTTGCGCCGCGTCTACGCCGACCGGCTGCTCACCGTGCGTGAGGGCGAAGTCGTCGTGGTCAACGACTCGGCCGAGGTCTGGTCCGGCGAGCTGGAGCAACACCGGCTGACCCTCGACGGCCGGACGCTGGCCAAGGGCAGTGTCGCCGTCGAGGTGCCGGCGCGGTCCACGGCCGTGGTCCCGCTGCTCGACGGCCCGGACGCCGACCTGGTGGCGATCACCCTGGGTGAGCAGCGCAGGCTGCACTTCTTCGCCGAGGACCCCCGGGCCGGACTGCCGGCCGCCGCCTACGAGACGCGCGTGACGGCGGAGCCGGACGGGGTGGCGGTCACCGTCACCGCCCGGACCCTGCTGCGGGAACTGGCGCTCTTCCCCGACCGGCTCGACCCGGCGGCCACCGTGGACGAGCAGCTCGTCACGCTCCTGCCCGGCGAGTCGATCACCTTCCACGTGGCCACCGAACGCGAGCTGGACCCGGCCGCACTGGTCGGCCACCCGGTCCTGCGCTGCGTCAACGAGGCGAGACCATGACCGTGCCGGCGCTGGATCTCGGCGGCACCAAGTTCGCCGCGGCGGCCGTCTCGTCCGGGCCGCTCGACCCGGCCGCGGGCACCGTCAGCCCGGTCAACATCCCGAGCTGGCGGGACTTCCCGCTCGTCAAGACGGTGGAGGAGAGGCTGCCCGAGCGTGCGGCGCGCCTGGCCGGCGACGCCCAGTGCATGGCCCTGGGGGAGTGGTGGCGCGGCGGCTCCGGTACCGCACGCGCGATGCTCGGCCTGGTGGTCTCGACGGGCGTGGGCGGCGGCATCGTCCTGGACGGCCTGCCGTACACCGGGCCGACCGGCAACGCCGGGCACATCGGCCACCTCGCCGCGGACCCCGAGGGACCGCCCTGCCCGTGTGGCGCGACCGGCTGCGTCGAGCTCTACGCCAGCGGTCCCAACATGGCAGCCTGGGCCCGCGACCAGGGCTGGGACGGGCCTGACGCCAAGCACCTGGCGGCGGGCGCGGCGGCCGGGGACGTCATCGCCACCCGGGCCTTCGAACGCGCGGCGAGGGCGCTCGCCATCGGCATCCTCAGCTCAGCCGTCCTGCTGGACCTCGACCACGTCGTCATCGGAGGGCGTGGCCGCCGCAGGGCCGGCTCTGTTCGGCCCGCTCAGGCGGGCGGTGAAGGAGAACGCCGGATTCGGCTTCCTCCGCCGCCTGCGGGCGGAGCCCACGCGCCTGGGCCGCGACGCCGGACTGCTCGGGGGCGCCGCTCTCGTCCTGAACCCGCCAAGGAGCACACCATGAAACCCGCCGCCCCGACGGCAGGGAACTGGCAGACCGACGCCGGGACCGTCACGCCCGCGAGTGAACACGCCACCGACGGCACCCGCAGCCCGCGTGGAGGTGATGGGAAGTTCTGACAATGCCGTCCGCGCGGTTATTCTGCCGACGAATTCAGGCTCGGTGTGATCCGCGCTGGAGAAGAGGCTGAACTCAATGGTCGATATCCCGGAATTATCTGGTACTTGAAGGAGTCGGTGCAGATAGAAGCGGCAGTTGTCCTTCAGGGGACCCTTCTTTTCATGGGCGCGTCAGAGTCTGATTCGATGGCGATGCGTTTTGGGTCGAGCTTAATTTGGATCGCTCCAGAAGGGGCGCGCGAATATCGCATTGAATCAGCCTGGCCTCTTGAAACTTAACTGGTTAAGAATTTCACTGGAGGTATGAACGCCCACCCCCCTGTAGCACGCGGCCCCATCGTGTGGGCCGCGGTCATCGCTCTGGTCGTCGCGGGAGCCGGATTCCTCGCGCTTCGGCCCTCCGCGGCCGCCGCCGCTCCGCCCGGGTTCGCCTATCGCTGCGGCGTGCACTTCTGTCTCGACGGCAAGACCTTCTTCTTCGCCGGCGCCAACACCTACGACCTCTTCACGTACGGCAGCGCCTCGGGCGACACCGAGACGCAGTACATGGACAAGGCCCGCATCGACGCCCATTTCACCCGCCTTCAGGCGGACAAGGTGACCGTGCTGCGCACCTGGCTGTTCAACCACGAGAGCTGGCACGGCTTCGAAACCGAGAAAGGCGTCTACAACGAACAGCAGTTCGCCCTGTTCGACTACGTCATCGAGTCGGCCAAGCGGCACGGCGTCAAGCTGCTGCCCGTCTTCGAGAACTACTGGGAGGCCTACGGCGGCATCGACACCCGGCTCCGGTGGGAGGGCATGTCCGGTGGGCACCCCGGCCGCGCGGCCTTCTTCGACAAGACGCGCTGTGCCGGCTGCTTCACCTCCTACAAGAACTACGTCAGCTACGTGCTCAACCGGACCAACCACTACAGCGGCGTGAAGTACAAGGACGAGCCGGCCATCGTCGCCTGGGAGCTGATGAACGAGCCGCGCTACCAGGACGTCAGCCCCGAGGAGAACAAGTCCGGCCACACCCTGCGCAAGTGGGTCGACGAGATGGGCGCCTTCATCAAGGGCATCGACGCTAACCACCTGCTCGGCACCGGCCTGGAGGCGCACGAGACGCGGTTCGGCTTCGGCGGCGACGAGGGCAACCCCTTCGTCTACATCCACCAGTCGCCCTACATCGACTTCACCTCGGCGCACCCCTACCCGACCGAGGACTGGGCCGATCTGAGCATCGAGGAGACCCAGGCGCTGGTGCGCACCTGGATCCGCGAGTCGCACGACGTCATCGGCAAGCCGTTCTACCTGGGTGAGTTCAACGTGCACAACGTGGACCGCACGCAGTGGTGGAACGAGATCTTCCAGACCTTCGAGGCGGAGGGCGGTGACGGGACGGGGTTCTGGTGGTACCAGGACCGGCAGGTCGACGGCAAGTTCGGCGTCGCCCAGGGCGCTCCCGAACTGGCCGCCTTCCGCGCCCATTCCGACCGCCAGGCCGCCAGGAACGGCCCCGGCCCTTCGCCGACGGTCACCCCGACCGGGAGCCCGTCCCCGACGGTCACCCCGACGTCGAGCCCCACTCCCACGACCTCGGCTTGCACGGTCTCGTACGGGCTGTCCGACTGGGGGTCGAGCTTCAACGCCGAGGTGACGATCCGCAACAACAGCGCCGTTGCGATCAACGGCTGGACTTTGCGGTTCGCCTTCCCGGCCGCTCAGACGATCAACAGCGTCTGGAACGCCAAGGCCACGCAGTCGGGCCGGCAGGTCACCGCGACCAACGAATCCTGGACGGCGACCATCCCGGCCGGCGGCACGGTGAGCTTCGGCCTCAACGGTTCCTCGGCCCAGGGCACCAACGGCGTTCCCGCGACCTTCACCCTCAACGCCATCCCCTGTGCGGTGGCGAGGTAGACGTCGGGGATGCTGCCGCTTCCCTGGGGTCTTCACCGTCAACGCGAAGATCCCAGGGAGAGCGGCGCATGATGGGGTGGGTCGCCCAACGGCGGCAAGCCATCATGACGACGGAGCTCCTGGCAACCTGCGCATGATGGGGGGCAGACCAAGTACGAGAGAAAGGGGCAGCGACGCCTATGACCTGTGACGTTGCCCGTTCGATTTCGGCGTACGCGGTTTGACCGGGAGGCTCGCTGCTACAGGTACTGGCCCGCCTCGGCGCTGTCTGTCTTCGACACACGCGCCGACACCACGTTGGCGAGGTTGATGACTATGCCGTTCACGTCGGCTTCGCGATCATATCTCGCTCGCATCAACACCAGGCTGCGCCGCTCGTCCACAGCACGAGCGATCGCCGTCACCGCCTCCGGCTCTCCGTCGAAGTCCCCGCTGATCACGGAGACGTCTTCGCCGCTCATCAGGTGGAATCGAATGATCAGTGCGACATTCTCAGGCACGGCCGGCTCCTTTCACCAGTATCCGCATGGGGCCTGCCCAGGGTCGAACTCTGTAGGCAGTTGCCCTCCACATTCGCCTACCGTGGCGCGGACGTGGTGCCCTCCAGCCGGGCTGGGATACGGGAGTAAACAATCGCGGCACCCGCTCCGAACCGGTTTGTTGTTCTGGTCAGTGGTCGGTGATGAGCGCGTCCAGGGCGGCGGCCTTGTCGGCTTCGGTCGGCAGGGCGTAGCGGCGGGTGGTGTCCAGAGAGCCGTGGCCGAGGAGTTCGGCGACCAGGACGGGGTCTTTGCCGTCGCGGATGAGCTGGGTGGCGAAGGTGTGGCGCAGGACGTGCGGCCCGAAGGGCGTTGAGGACTCCCGTCGCGGCGGCGGCCACCTCCGCGTCGCCGGTGGAGCCGGCGGTGAAGGCGAGGACCGCGCCGGTGACGCCGTGCTCGCCGGCCAGCGCGTGGAGATCGGCCCGCAGATCGGGGAGCAGGTCGGGAAGGGCGGCGCTCATGCGGCGGCTCCGAAGGTCGGGTCGATGCGGTATCCGGCGGGCGGCTCGGCGCCGATCAGGTGGCGGGTGAGGAAGTCCCAGGTACGGCGCAGCACGTGCGCCTCCGCGTGCAGGTAGCCGTGGGCGGCGTTGGGCACCATGAGCATCTCGAAGTCGGCATCGGCCTCGACCAGCGCGTTGACCAGCCGCAGCGACAGGCCGGGATGGCAGTTGTCGTCCATCTCGCCGAAGATGATCAGCAGCTTGCCGGCGAGCGCGCCGGCGTGCGGCAGCATCGAGCCCGCGGCGTAGTCCTGCGGCGGCGGCCCCTGGTACGTCTCGCCCCAGACGGCGTAGTAGCCGTCGTGCTCGTAGTCGCCCGCCGAGGCGACGCCCACGTGGAAGAAGCCGGGATGGGTCAGCATCGCTCTGGCCGTGGCCGCGCCGCCGCCGGAGTGCCCGGTGATCCCCACCCGCTCCAGATCGAGGTAGGGCCGTTCGGCGGCGAGCTGCGTGATCGCCGCCACGTGGTCCTCCAGCCCGGCCGTCACCGCCGGGTCGCCGTACGAGACGTCCTGGAACGCCTTCCCCCGGTACGGCGTGCCGCGCCCGTCCAGCACCACGACGGCCATGCCGAGCGCGGCCAGCGACGGCGCGCCGCCCGCCGGATCGAGCAGCCACGGGTCGAGCGTGTAGCCGCGCAGGGTGGTGCGCAGTTGCCGGGTGATCTGCGGCCCGTTGTAGATCGAGTCGAGGACGGGATACCGCTTGCCCGGGTCGAAGTCGCCCGGCAGGAACAGCAGCCCGTGGACGTCGGTGACGCCGTCGGCGGCCTTGACGGTGAAGCGTTCGGGCGCCCGCCACCCGGCCTTCTCCAGCAGGCTGAGGTCGGCCTGCTCCAGCTCCATGACGAGCGCTCCGGCGGCGTCGCGCAGCACGGTGACGCTCGGCGTGCCGGGCGTGGCGTAGGTGTCGACGAGCCAGCGGCCGTCGGGGGAGACGTGGACCTGGTGGTCGGCGTCCTCGTGGGTGAGCACGGTGACCTCGCCCCCGTCCAGGTCCGCGCGGCACAGGCGGCGGTCGTAGGGGTTCGACCCGTGCCCGCCCGACAGGAACAGCACCTGCCTGGCCGTCCAGTCGACCTGAAGCAGCTCGCGGACGAGCCATTCCCCGGTGGTGACGGCGTTCGCGAGCTCGCCGCCCCGGTACAGGTACAGGTGGCCCCAGCCCGACCGGTCGGAGTACCACAGCACCTCCTCGCCGCGGGTGCGCACGAGGGGCGGGACGACGATCGTCGGGGCCGTTGCCACCACCGTCTCGGCGTGCTCCTCCAGGACGACCTCCGCGCGACCGGTCCTGGCGTCGACGCGGTGGAGTACGGCTCCCCGGTTGCCGCGGGTGCAGTGCAGCAGCCACAGCGTGTCGTCGTCCTCCCACCAGATCCGGTCGAGGTTGAGCGGGGCGTCGTGCGTGAACGGCAGCGGTCCGAGCGCGACGTCGACCCGCTCGCCCGTCTCCGCGTCGAAGATCGCGTGCGTGACCGTCGGCAGCGGGTCGCCGGGCATCTCGTAGTGCAGGGTGTGCGCCAGCGGACGGCCGCCGCCCGGGGGGCACGACTGCGTGATCGTCAGCGTGGGCACGTGCCGCTGGTCCACGCGGTGGGTGACGAACCGGCGGCCGTCGGGCGCCCAGGCCAGCAGCGGGGGCGTGGTCATGCCCTGCTGGGCGGCGACGATCGGCATCCGGTTCTGGTCGCTCGGCAGGCCGTAGGCGTGGCCGGGCTCGCCGTCGCGGGTGACGCGCGTACCGTTCACCAGCAGGTCGCCGGCCTCGCAGGTCACGGTGAAACGGCCGTCGGGCGAGGACTGGGCGCCGGTGAGCTCGGGCGGGAGCACCGGCTCGGCGGCCGGGGCCGGGCCCTCCACCCGTTCCTTCCGTTCGGGGAAGACCCTGACCTGGCGGGGGCCTTCGGGGGTGCTCACCAGGTACCAGAAGGAGTCCTCCTCCCAGACGGGCGTCACGGCCGAGCGGTGCACGAGCTTCGCCTCCCGCGAGACGTGCAGCGCCTCGGCGCGGCGATAGGCGTCGATCACTTGGCTTCTCCGATCGCGTGGTCGATGAGGGCGTCGAGATCGCCCATGAGGGTCTTGCGGATGGTCGCGATGAACCACGACCCGAGGACCGCGGGGACGAGCAGCAACAGCAGCGCGCCGCGCAGGTCGAGGAAGGCGGTCGCCAGGGCCAGCAGCCCGGCGCCCACCAGGCCGCCGGCCGCGATGATCAGACCGAGCGCGGCCATGGCGTGCGGACGGTCGGCGGGCCGTACGACCGAGAGGGCGCTGATGAACAGGCACGGCCCGATCACCGCGAGGAAGGCCTGGCCCAGCGCCAGCAGGGCCAGCATCACCCACAGCACGGGCACCACCGAGGACAGGGCGAACGCCGTGGCCGCCGCGGCCAGCGCCGCGCCCGACAGGGCCATGAACCGCGCCGGACCCGCCCGGTAGGCCGCCTCCGCCCTGGTCCCGAAGGCGGCCAGCGCCGCGATGGAGACCGCCGCGGCGGCGCCGGTGAACAGCCCGCGCTGGCCGGGCGTGAGCGCGTACTCCTGCTCCAGCAGGGTCGAGACCACCACCCCGTACGGCGCGGCCAGCGCCCCTACCGCGGTGAAGCCGACGCACATCCGGCGGACGGTCGGGATGCGCAGAGTCCGCGCGAACGCCGCCCGGAACCCGCCGAACTCCGCCGTCCCCGCGTCCGCGGCCGGTACGGCGCTGCCCGATCTGGCCTGGAGCTCGGCCACGTCCCAGCGGCCCAGCACGGGCTCGCGCAGCCGCAGCGCGTACAGGCAGGCCGCCAGCGACAGCCCGCCGAGCGTCGCGAACACCGCCCGCCAGTCCATGCCGAGCCACGACACCAGTCCCGCCACGACCAGCGGCGCGAGGACGCCGGCCAGCGGCGACGAGGCCGAGTACAGCGACATGACCCGCATGCGGGCGGGCGGCGGGTAGGCGTCCACGAGAAGCGGCGGATGCAGCACCGCCACCGTGCCGGTGGTGGCCCCGTTGACCAGCATCAGCACGGCCAGCGAGACAGGGCCGGCCACCGACCCGGTGAACAGCGTGGTCAGGCTCCAGGCGAACCCGGTGCCCACCGCCAGCCGCACCCGATGGGGGTGGCGGCGCAGCAGGGCCGCCACCGCGAACGGGGCGAGCCCCGTCGCAACGCCCTGAGCGGCGACGATCCCCGACAGCGAGCCCGCGTCCATCCCGAGCGAGGCGGCGATCTCGGGCGCGAGCACGCCGAACACCTGGGTCTGGAAGTTGTCCACCACGGCCAGCACGGTCAGCGCGACCAGGAACGACAGGCCGACGCCGTGCTCCCTGAGCGTGCGCAGCAGGGGAGCGGCGTCGCCCTCCTTGCCGGTGACGCCCAGGATCGCGCGAGCGTCCTGCCTGGTCAGGGAGGCGTGTTCGCCTGGAAGATCGTTCACGCATCGAGGATCACGCGGCAGGGCAGGCCCGCACGAGCGCCGAACGGGGGCTGTCCCGTGGGGATCGTAGGCGCCGGCATCCTACTTTCGTCGGATCCGGCCGGCCTGCGCGGATCGGTAGCGTGGCGGTATGAACGCGCGGGTCAGAAGGCTGTCGGGGGACGTCGCGCTCGCCACGGCCGTGGGCGTGGTGGGCGTCGGCAGCGATCTGGCCATCAGCGGCGCGGTGCCGATGGCGCTGGTGCCCGACGTGCCCTGGCAGGGGGTGTGGGTGCAGGCCGTGGCCGCGGTCGCGCTGCTCGGCCGGCGGCGCTTCCCCCTCGCCGTCGCGCTGGCGATGATCCCGCTCGGCTTCGTCGAGGTGCCGGTGGCGATGCCGTTCGCGCTGTACTCGCTCGGCGCCCACCGCGGCGACCGGCGGCTGCTCGTGGCGGTGGCCGGGCTGGCGCTGGTCGTCCTGAGCCACCTGTGGGAGGCGCCCGACCTCGCCACGGCCCTGAACCTCGTCGCGATCTGCGGCCTGGTGGTGATCCCCGCGACGCTGCTCGGCCTCTACGCCGACAGCCAGCGGCGGCTCAACACCGCGCTCGCCGAACGCGCCGAACGCGCCGAACGCGAGCAGCGGTTGCTGGTCGAGCAGGCCAGGCTGGAGGAACGCACGCGGCTGGCCCGCGAGATGCACGACGTGGTCACCCACCACGTCAGCCTGATGGTGCTGCAGGCCGGCTCGCTGCGGATGGCCGCGCCCACGCCCGAGGTGCGTGCGGCCGCCGAGGAGCTGCGCGCCACCGGCCGGCGCGCGCTCGGCGAGCTGCGCGAGGTTGTCGGGGTGCTGCACGACCGGCAACCGGCCGATCTCGCCCCGCCGCCGACGCTGCTCGACGTCTCCCGCCTGGTCGCCGAGTCGGGGCTGCCGGTGTCGCTGAGCCAGGACGAGCGGATCGAGCTGTCGGCGCCGCTCGGCCGTACCGCCTACCGGGTGGTGCAGGAGGCGCTGACCAACGTGCGCAAGCACGCGCCGGGCGCGCCGGTCTCCGTCCGGCTGAGCCCTCGGGACGGCGGGGTCCGCGTCGAGGTGCGCAACCATCCGGCCGACCCGGCGCGCGCCGAGCCGATGCGCCTGGGCCTGCCGTCGTCCGGCACCGGGCTGCTCGGCCTGCGGCAGCGGGTGGAACTGGTCGGCGGCGCGTTCGCCGCCGGGCCGACCGAGACGGGAGGATTCGAGGTGCTGGCGACACTGCCGTCCAGACTGCCCGGACAACTGCCCGGACAACTGCTCGGAAGGGGGAGGGGAAGCGCCCGATGATCAGGGTCCTGCTCGTGGACGACGAGCGGATGGTCTGCGCCCACCTGCGAGCGATCCTGTCCCGCGCCACCGACATCGAGGTGGTCGGCGAGGCGCACGACGGCGCCGAGGCCGTCGAGGCGATCGTCCGGCTGGCGCCGGACGTCGTGCTGATGGACATCAGGATGCCCGGCGTCGACGGCCTGACGGCGACCGAGCGCGCCTGCCGGCTGCCGCGCCCACCGAAGATCATCATCCTGACCACGTTCGACCTCGACGAGTACGCGGTCCGGGCGCTGCGCGCGGGCGCGGTGGGCTTCCTGCTCAAGGACACCGACCCCGAGGACATGACCGGCATCGTCAGGGTCGCCGCCGACGGGCACGCCGTCGTCTCGCCCGAGCTGACCAGGCGGCTGGTGGCGGCCTTCGCCCCCGCCGAGCCCGCGAGGCAGGCCGCCAGGCGACTGGTCGACAGCCTGACCGAGCGCGAGACCGAGGTGCTGGTCTGCCTGGCCGAAGGGCTGTCCAACTCCCAGACGGGCAGCAGGCTCTACCTCAGCGAGACGACGGTCAAGGGCTATGTGTCACGGCTGCTCGGCAAGCTCGGCTGCGCCAACCGCACCCAGGCCGCGCTGCTGGCCCACGACGCCGGGCTGGTCGGCCGGGCCTGAGCCCGCGACGCCGGGCTGTTCGGGCGAGCCGGAGCCCGCGACGCCGGGCCGGTCGGCCGGGCCTGGGCTCAGGCGATGCGGCGGGCGGCGAAGCCGCCGTTGAGCAGGCGTACCGCCCGGCCGTCCTGGACCACGAACGCCAGATCCCAGCCCCGCCCGCCCGACAGGTCCTGCTCGGGCAGGAACCGGTGCTCGTCCAGCGGCAGCAGCGCCACCGGCGGGCTGACGGCGCCCGAGGCCACGTCCTCCAGCGTGATCGTCAGCACCCCGTCCACCGAGGTCACCTCGTAGCGCAGGTCGCAGGCGGCGTACCGGCCCTCGTACGGGCCCGCGTCGGCGGTGAGCCGCGTCGCCGGCTCCACGTCCACGGGACCGGCTCCCAGGAGCTCGCGGGTCACGGCGGCCGCCAGCGGGTATCCCGCGTGCGGGCTGTTGCACACCACCGCGACGATCACGCCGGTGGACGGCACCCACAGCAGCGTCGAGGAGCCGCCCAGGTTCGTCCCGCTGTGACCGAGCACGGTCGTTCCCCCGAGATCGCGCTGGTAGGGCCCCAGGCACCAGCGGTCGGCGAACCTCCTGGTCGGCAGCGACACCTGCGGCGCCTGCATGGCGGCGCACGCCTCCGCCGACAGCACACCGGCCCCCGCCCGTACGAACAGCTCGCCGAACCTGACCAGATCGGCGGCCGTGGAGCACAACGTGCTCCCCGCGGGCCCCGAGGCGCGCGAGAACGTCCACGGCCGCACCACCGACCCGTCGGGCGCGTGCCCGACCGCGACCCGGTGGTACGGCAGCTCCTCCCACGACGTCAGGCTCTCGCGCAGCCCCAGCGGCTCGAACACCCTGCGCCGCAACGCCTCGTCCCAGCTCGACCCGGTCAGTCGCGCCACCAGCGCGCCCGAGACGACGGTGGAGGCGTTGCTGTAGGAGTAGCCCTCACCCGGGGCGAACAGCATCGGCATGCCGGACAGCGTCGCCAGGTAGTCGGCCGGGTCGTCGTAGAACCCGTTGTCGATCCCGCTGGTCATGGACAGCAGGTGACGGGCCGTCACCGACTCGGTGGCGGCGGCGTCGGACAGCCGCAGCTCCGGCAGCCGGCGTACGACCGGCGCGTCCAGGTCCAGCACGCCCTCGTCGACCAGCGTCATCACCAGCACCGCGGTGTGCAGCTTGGTCGTCGAACCGATCTGGATCAGCGTGCGGGGGTCCATCGGCGTGCCCAGCTCGGCGTTGGCGACCCCGGTGGCGGTCTCACGCAACTCGCCGTCGGCGAGCACGGCGACCTGCGCGCCGGTGACACCCAGGCGGCGAGCGGCCTCGGTCAGCATCTCTTCCATGGCGACCGAGTCTCGGCCGCCCTCCCGTGCCCGATCAAGGAGATGGCGGGCGAAGCCGACCTTCGGCACGGCAGGACCGTACTTTGGTGGGCGTTCGAGCGCGGCGGCCGGGACGGTCAGCTGGGCTGGCCGGTGGGCATGGTGGTGACCTGCTGGAGGTTCGCCCGGGGCGGCAGGCTCGCGATGAACCCGAACGCCCTGGCGGAGTCGGCCTTCTACGCGGCGCGCGGCGTTCGCCCGCCGGCTCTGGTGGTGGAGGCGTCCGAGGTGGGGGTCATGATCAGGCGGCTCGTCGCCGCCACCCGCCGGGAGCTGCTGACCTTCGAGGACCCCTCGGGCTGCGTGAGCCAGGGCGTCCCGGAGCGCCTGCTCGCGAACGCGGCCGGCTGGATGCGCCTGGCGGGCGCCGCGGTCACCGCCGTACGCCAGATCACCTCTCCGCACGTCCGGAGCGGCCACTCGCGCGGGGGCCGCAACAGGGCCCGGCCGTGCCGGACCGCATCGAGCAGCCGGTCGAGGCGGCCGGACCGCCTCGGAGCGGCGTCGCCGGTGACAAGGCCAGACACGCGGCGCCGCATTCGACCATGCTGTGCTGGAGTACAACGGGAACACGCATGGAGCGGCAGTCTCCGCCACGCCCCTTCGAACCGGGTTGTAACCGCTTGGAACGCCTGCCAAGCGATCCTCATCCGGCCATCGCGGACGTCAGGGACGCCCCGCTCGGCCGGGCGTTTCGCTGCTCCTCGCGCGCCGCTTCGAAGAGACTTCGTGGTCTGGATCAGGCCCAGCCCGGTGAAGATCAGGCCGACGACCACGCCGAGCGAGGTGATGATCTGGAGGGTGGTGAGCACTGCCTGGTTCTGCTGGGCGCGGGTGGAGTTGTGCGGCTCAGCCCGCCGCTCGGCGGGTAAGGCGGCGAACTCGCCGGGCGTGCGACCCCACGTGGCGGACCTGCGCGGGCCCCGCTTGGCGGGCGGTGGGTCGGTCTGGCGGCGCGAGGTGCACCGGCCGCCCCCGGTCCGCCGCTTCTAGGCTGAGCCGGCGGACGGAAGCGCGAACCGTACGGCGGTCAGCCGTTCCGACAGCTCCCACAGTCGGCGGCCGGTCTCGGCGTCGGCGGCGGCCGGGGACAGCTGCACCCGTTTCGGCGCGCCGCGCAGCTCGGCCAGTCCGTCCGGCCCGTAGAACTGCCCGTCGGCGGCGTCCGGCGCGGTCGCCGCGTACAGCTGGGGCAGTGCGCCCTGGTCCGGGGACTGGGCGAGCGGGGCGAGGACGCGGCCGTACAGCAGTTTCACCATGCCGACCGGCGCGCTGGTCTGCAGGTTCGTGGCGGTGTAGCCGGGGTGGGCGAGCATGCTGCGCACCGGGCTGCCCGCCGCGGCCAGCCTGCGGTGCAGCTCCCGGCCGAAGACGGCGTTGGCGAACTTCGACTGGTTGTAATACGCCATGGGCGCGTACGTACGCTCGCCGGACAGGTCGTCGTAGAACAGCCGCCCCTGCCGGTGGTTGGCGGAGCTGACCGTGACCACGCGGGGGTCGTCGCCCTCGGCCAGGAGGTCGAGCAGCAGGCCGGTGAGGGCGAAGTGGGCCAGGTGATTGACCGCGAACTGCAACTCGTGGCCCTGCGCGCTGAGCGTCCGGGGCGGCGCCATCACGCCGGCGTTGTTGAGCAGCACGTCCAGCCGTGCGTGGTCGGAGCGCAACCCGTCGGCGAAGGCGCGGACCGAGTCCAGGTCGGCCAGGTCCAGCCGGCGCACCTCCAGGTGGGCGCCCGGGTGCTCGGCGGTGATCCTCCCGACCGTCCGGCGGGCCTTGGCATCGTCGCGTACCGCGAGGATGACGTGCGCGTTCTTGCGGGCGAGCGCCCGGGTGGTCGCCAGGCCGAGGCCGCTGGTGGCGCCGGTGACGACGAACACCCGCTTGGTCTGGTCGGGAATGTGCCCGGTGGTCCAGGACTCCTGCTTGGTCATGCGGCACACGTTGCCCTCAATGGCACTGAGTGTCAAGCTCGCGTCTTAGTGTCAATGGTGTGTACCATGGGCTCGTGCCGCACCCCGAAGTGAGCCTGGCCCAGCGCAAACGCCAACTCGTCGCGGACGAGCTGACCCGGGCGGCGCTGAATCTGCTGACCCGGAAGGGGTTCGACGCGGTCACGGTCGACGAGATCGTGGCCGCCGCGGGCGTCTCCAGGCGGACGTTCTTTCGCTATTTCGCCTCGAAGGAAGACGTGGTCGTCCAGTTCTTGGCCGAGCTGGGCGACGGCATGCGCGCGGAGCTGGCGGCCCGGCCGGCCGAGGAACCGCCCTCGGTCGCGCTGCGGCACGCCGTCCGGGTCTCCGTCGACGCCTGCGCCGGCCACGCCGACCGGGCGCTGCGCGTCGTGCAGCTGATCCTGGGCACGCCCGCCCTCCTCGCCCGCTTCCTGGAGCGCCAGGCGCAGTGGCGCGACGACCTGGCGGCCGAGCTGGCCCGCCGGCTGGACCTCTCCCTGGAGCGACATCTCTACCCGCGACTGGCCGCCGGGACGGCGCTGACCGCCTTCGACGCCGTGCTGCAGCGGTGGAGCGAGAGCGACGGCGTCGAAGGCCCGGCCGCCTTGATGGACCAGGCCTTCGCCGTCATCGCGCCGGCACTGGACGCCGTCGTGCCGGAAGGGCTTGGGTAGCAGGCCGGGCCGGCCGGGGCCGCTCGTGGGACCGCTCCTCGTGATCGGGTGGTCGCTGACCGATCTTGCCTGAGCCGGCACCTTAGGCCGATCTGCAGGTCAAGCCCCCCTGCGACGACTTTGAAGCAGCACAGGAGGCCGCGGCCGCCGCGCGGCTGCAGGCCCACGCCGAAGTGGAGCTGCGCCAGGCCGGCACCGAGCGCGATCTCCAGCGCGAGCGCGCCGTGGCCGCCGAACAGCAAGCTCACACCGCCCGGGCCGCAAGTGAGCGCGAGGCCGAACAGGTGCGGGAACTACGCGACCGGCTGGCCGCCGCCCAGACAGCCGCCTGGCCGGTGCTGCCCGAACCGGCCGCCCTTACCGCGCCGTGGCCGCAGGCCTGCTCGCCATCTCCTCACCTACATGCATGACGTGCAAGGAGAGCGCCCCAGGGGCGCGATATGGGAGGAAGTGCCCAAACTCGACCTGGCGGTCGATCTTGAGGGTCCTGGCGGCCTCGGTGACCGCGCGGCGGCGCTGCGGTGACGGCGCCCTTTGAGCTCGTGCCCGGCCCCGATCCCGCAGACACTGTCCGCTTAACCTGCAGATACAGGGCGCCTCATACACCGCATCCGTGGACGCGACCCTGCTGAAGCCCACAGCGTGACCGTCGTCGTGCGAAAGCCTGAGGTGATGCAGCAGTCG
Source organism: Nonomuraea sp. NPDC049646 (assembly GCF_044465525.1). Lineage (NCBI taxonomy): Bacteria > Bacillati > Actinomycetota > Actinomycetes > Streptosporangiales > Streptosporangiaceae > Nonomuraea > Nonomuraea sp. NPDC049646. The sequence continues at coordinate 39,420 of NZ_JBITLU010000025.1, forward strand.
TCCACTGCTTCCGGCGCGCTGCGGCCCATTCGTGGAACTTCGGCAGCGCGCGCGACTCCGATGGGCCGGCCCGTACGATGCGACTCCGGGCTGGAGCTGCCCGGCCAGGGACGGATCGACACGATGGGCGGCCCCATCGACACCCTGATCGTCTCGGGCGGCCAGGGGCATGAGACCGCCGCCGCCAACCCTCGGTTCGTGAGTCAGGTCATGCGGCTCGCCGGGCTGTCGCGGCGGGTCGCGTCCGTGTGCACGGGGGCGACCGTGCTGGCCGCGGCCGGGTTGCTCGACAACCGCCGGGCCACCACGCACTGGTACGAGGCCGGACGGCTGGCCGCCCGATTCCCGCACGTACGGGTGCTGTTCGAGACCGCCTACGTCTGCGGCGCGCGCGCCTCCGAGGTCTGCGGTCTCTACGTGGAGGATCTCGACGCATGGACGACGAACGCGTCCGCATCCATGGCAAGGGCGGCAGTTCCGGGCCAGCGTCAACGGCCGCGGCGGACCGCTGTCCTACGACGCCGCCCACCACCGCCGGCAGACCTACTGCACCGCCGCGCACGTCGAGATCGACATTCACCAGCTGCGCCACGCCCACGCCACCGAACTCATCAACGAGCCAAGGAAAGCTTGCAACCAAGAACAGCCTCAGCTCTCTGCACTCAAGATCTTTCTCAGCGCCAGCGGCCGTCCACCGGTTCCTCAACCGCGGGCACGGCCCGGCCATGGAGTGGCAGGAGAACGTGGTGCTGGTCGGGAGCGCGGCAGGAGCGGGCGACCGGCTGAGCGTACGGGTCGAGCGGGCGCTGAACGACCGGAGCCTGCCGGGCGACCGCCGCGAGCGCGGCCGCTCGTTCCTCGACCAGGGCCGGATGCTCAGGAAGCGGCCGGCGGCCGAGGCGTGCCGGCCCGTGCCCCGCGTCCGCCGTCCTCCTGCCTGACCTCGGGCGCCGGGGTGATGCGCCGTACCACCACGCCGAGCAGCCATTCCGCCGGCACGTAGCCGAAGTGCCGCGAGTCGCGCGAGGCCGCCGCGTTGTCGCCGAGCACGACCAGGCATCCGTCGGGCACGACCCGACCGGGAGCGTGCGGCAAGGAGGCGATCTCGCGGGGAACCGGGTCACCAGCCACGGCGGTCACGCGCTTGACCACCCGGAACGGCTCGTCCGCGGGTTCCCGCGCCGCGACGGGCCGTCCGGCCGGCTTCCGGCCGTTCACCGGTCGGTCCGACGGCGCGCGGGGGTCGGGGGTGAGCGCGGCCTCGGCCGCCATCTCCGGCCACATCTCCGTGAGGCTGCCGACGAGCAGCACCACCCGGCCGCGCCGGACCGCGTCCAGGGACGCCCGCCGGACCAGCACCCGGTCGCCGTCGCGGAACGCCGGCTCCATGCTCACGCCCGTCACCGTGATGACGAGGTAGCGACGGCGCAGCCGGACGGCGACCGCGGCCGACGCCCCGAGGACGCACCCCGCCGCCGCCAGCAGTGCCAGGACGGGTCTCAACGGCGTTCCCCTCCACTCATCGCGTCACCGGCTCCACGGGCTCCTCGGCGTAACCGGCCGCCTGAACGGTGAACAGCCGGGCGTACGTGCCCCGGGCGGCGAGCAGGTCGGCGTGCCGCCCCTGTTCGACGACCAGCCCGCCGGACAGGACGACGATGAGGTCGGCGTCCCGGATCGTGTTGAGGCGGTGGGAGATGAGCAGGCTGCTGCGGCCGTCGCGCATCCTCCGCAGCCGCTCGTGCACCTCGTGCTCGGCCTCGGGGTCCAGGCCCGCGTTCGGCTCGTCGAGGATCATCAGGTCCCGGTCCTCGCGGAGGAAGGCCCGCGCGAGGGCCACCCGCTGCCACTGGCCGCCGGACAACATCACCCCGTTCCCGGGGTCGTCGGCCTCGTCGTCGGCGAAGAACAGGCGGGTCAGCAGCGTCCCGTAGCCGTGGGGCAGGCGGGACAGGGTGCCGTCGATCCCGGCCCGGACGGCCGCGCCGCGGATGCGTTCCAGGTCGCCGAGCGCCGTCAGGTCGCCCATGGCGATGTTGTCGGCCGCGCTGAAGTCGTAGGTCATGAAGTCCTGGAGCACCGCGCCGACGCGGCGGCGCAACTCCTCCACGGGCACGTCGCGCAGGTCCACCCCGTCCCAGAGGATCGCCCCCCGGGTGGGGTCGTAGAACCGGCACAGCAGCTTGACCAGCGTGCTCTTGCCCGCGCCGTTATGGCCGACCAGCGCCGTCGAAGCGCCGTGGGGGAGGAAGAGGGTGACGCCGCGCAGCGCCCACGGATGGTCGTCGCTGTAGCGGAACCAGACGTCGCGCAGTTCGATGCCGCGGCGAAGCGCGGGCAGCGGCGCCGGGTCGTCCGGCGGGGGCAGGTCCGGCCCAGCGTCGACCACCGCGACGTAGTGGCCGAACAGGAGCACTTGGTGGTGCGCCCCGGCCATCGACGTGATCAGCCCGCCGAGCGCCCCCTGCAGGCCGGCGACCACGGCCACGAACATCGACACGTCGCCCACCGTCACCTGCCCCCGCCCGGCGGCCACGACGACCCACACCAGCCCGCCACCGGCGATGACCGCCGACAGCGCCGCCAGCGCCCCCTGGACGACGACCTCCCGCCGGTCCGTCCGCCGCCGGGCCTCGTCGGCGGCGCGCCGCTCGGCGACCAGCCGACCGCGGAGATAGGGGCCGAGGCCGAACAGCCGGATCTCCTTGGCCGCCGCCGCGCTGGCGAGCAGGTCGCCGTACAACATCTGCCGCCGCTCCGTCGGGCCGATCCGCCACATCATCGCGGCGCGCCGCCGGGACAGCTGCAGCTCCAGGATCACCGTGGGGACGGCGGCGGCCAGCACGACGACGGTGAACCCCGTGCTGATCACGGTCAGCGAGCCGAGGAACCCGACCAGGGTGAGCGCCCCGCGCACCACCTCGAACACCGCGTCGGCGGTCCTGGCCGGCGCGGACGCGCCCTGCTGGGCCAGCCGGAGCCGGTCCTGGAAGTGCGGATCCTCGAACCTGGCGACCCCCGCCACCTGCTCGACCGCCGCGAACAGCTCGTCGTGCCCGCGGAGGGCGGCCCTGCGGTCCATCTCGGCCCGCAGGTACTGGGCGACGCGCGGCACGACCCCGAGCGCGATCCCCGCCGCCGCGAGCCCGGCCGCGGGTCCCACCAGCCCGGACGGCGAGCCCGGCACGGACGTCAACCGGTCCAGGACGGCCTTCGTCAGCCAGGCCACCGCGATCGGGATCACCGCGACCGCCGCCGTGCACACCAGGTACGCCAGGCCGTGCAGGGGCGCCGAACGGAACGTCAGCGCCACGACCCGCGCCGCGGTGGCCGCGAACGCGCCGGGGGATGTCCGGGGCTCCCGGCTCACGCAGCCCTCGTGACCCGCAGCAGGGCGACGTCGGGCGCGGTGGCGAGCAGCGCGCCGGTGCTGTCGACGACGTAGTGCGCGGGGAACCCGTCGACCGCGAAGGCCCGGCTGAGCTCGCCGTCGAACTCCTCCACGGTCACGCGGGCCACCGGTGTGAGCGTGCGGACCATCTCGTCGCTGTCCTCCCGGTCACCGGCCAGGACGGCGAGGACCTGCCGCCGCCCGCCTGGCAGGCCGCGGGCGAACTCGACGAACTCCGGCAGCGTCTCCCGGCACGTCGTGCAGCCGGGGCTGAAGAAGGCGACCAGGGTCTCACCCGTCAGCAGGTCGCGGGAGACCGGCTCACCGTCGACGGTGGTGGCCAGGAAGTCGCCGACGCTCCCGCGGAGCCTCCCCGGCGGACGGTCACCGTGGGACATGAGGCTCCGCAGCTGATCGGTGTGCTCCCGCAGCCGTCTGACCACTCCCAGCGTCAGCACCAGGTCGAAGAGGCACAGCGCCCCCACCAGGATCATCCCGGTGACGAGCATCGACATGACGTTCTCCTTTCGGCACCGGTCCGGCGTTCGCCGCCGGGGACACGAACAGTTCGACCAGGTCGTCCAGCCGGCTGACGAGCACGGCCAGCACCAGTCCCGCGCCGCCCGCGACCGCCGTGCCGGCCGGCTGCGACCATGCCTGTGACCATGCCTGCGGGAGGGCGGCTCCGCGGGTCAGGGCCACCGCCAGGAGGCCGAGGTTGCGGGCCAGGTGGCGTCGTCCCAGAGGGGCCTGCGACGTCCCGAAGCACCGGGACGGCCGACTCGGCCACGACGACCAAGGCCGCCGCCCAGCGGGCGGTCCGCGGGCCCGTGCCGTGTCCCAGCAGGGCGGTGAGCAGGGCTCCGGTCGCCCGTACGAACTCGGCGTAGGCCGCGCGGCCGCGGATCTTGCTCAGTGCCGACATCGCGAAGACGACACCGATCAGACACTGGCCGCCAAGAGCGACAAAATCCACCAGATTTCCTCGATGCGGAGATCAAAGCGCGCTTGCCCGCCCCGGCCGGGCGGACAAGCGCTCAACGGCTAGCAGTAGCTGGAGATGACCGTGCACGCGCCGCAGTTCGTGCCGTGGACGAGGTCGTACAGCCTCTTGCCGTAGACGACCTGGCCGCCCATGGTGCAGCACATGTACCGCCACGTGCAGCCGGCCGCGGTCGCCGACGCGTCGGCCTTGGGCGCGACCCGCTCCAGCAGGCGGTCGCTGATTCTCGTGATCGTCGCGATCATGGTTCCGCTCTCCTTCACCAACTGGTCGTCAGCGAGGCCCGGGCGGGCCGTTCCTCGATGGACCACTCCATCCTGAACGGCGGATCTTGCGATTTTGTGGCGGTCGCCGGTACGCGGATTCCCGCACCTCGCAGGCGCGGTGACCTGGGACGACGGCGGCCCGGCGGCAGAATGCGGCTCCCGGTACGGGAAGGAGTACGGCCGTCGTGCTCACAGGTTCCTGAGGATGACGTCCGGCGTGCCCGGGTCGTCGCCGGCCTCGATGCGGGACCGTTCGCCGGCGCTGATGAGCCGGAGGTCGTGCAGGATCGTCACGGCGTTGCGCCGGCACTCCCGGGCGCGATCCTCCGCCCCGAGCGCACGATGGACCAGGCCCAGGCCCCACCAGTGGCGCGCCTCCGTGCAACTGCCGAGGTCGTCGGCCGCGCGGTCGGCGTCCAGCGCCATCCGGAAGTAACGCTCGGACTCCCGGTGGCGGCCCATGCGCCGATGGGCCTCGGCGAGATAGCCGAGCGCGATGGCCGTGCCCACCAGGTCCTCGATCTCGCGGGTGACGGACAGGGCGTCGCATAAGGCCGTGACGGCCGCCTCCGGGTCGCCGCCGCGCAGGTAGGTGAGCCCGAGGTTGGTGAGCGTGATCGCCTCGCCGTACCGGTTGCCCTGGCCGCTCTCCAGGTCGATCGAGAGGCGGAAGTGGCCGACGGCCTCCGCGAACCGGCCCAGCCTGCTGTAGACGACCCCCAGACGGTCGAGCTGGGCGGCCTCTCCCCGGCGGTTGCCGGTCTGCCGGTGTTGTGCGAGTGACACCTTCAGGTGGACCAGCGCGTCGTCCAGCCGGCCGAGGTCGGCCAGCACGTATCCGAGGTCGCCGTGGGTCACCGCCCGGTGGTGGGGCACGCCCAGGCGGTCGGCCGCGGCGGCGCCCGTCTCGCTGACCTCCCACAGCTCCCGCCACCGCCCTCGTTCGTACAGCGGGAAGAACAGCGCCGCCGACAGGGCGGTGACCAGGTCGTCGGCGCCCAGCGCCGCCGCGCTGCCCAGCACCGCCGGAAGCTGCGCGGCCTCCGCGTCGACCCACGCGTACACCTCCTGCCGGTCGCGGAAGCCCGGCCCCGCGCCGGACGTCGTCGCCGGACCCAGCGTCGTCCGCCACACGGCGACGGGGATCACCTGCCTGCTCGCGTCTCTGGCGACGGCCAGCCCGCTGTGCAGCGCGCGCAGGACGGCACGCCGCCGCTCCTCCGGCGGGTCGTGCTCCGCGGCGAGCTCCCGGGCGAAGAGCCGGGCCAGATCGTGCACGCAATAGCGTCCGGGGGCGGCGGTCTGCACCAGATGCGCCTCGGTGAGCTGGTCGAGCAGGTCCTCGGCGGTCGGGGCCGGGAGGCCGGCGAGGGCGGCGGCGGTGTCCACGCCGAGCTCCGTGACGCCGAGCAGGCTCATGCACCGGAACATGCGGGCCTGCGCCGGGTCGAGATCACGGTAGCCGACCATGAGACTGGCTCTGACCGCGCGGTCCTCCAGCTCCAGCTCCGTGAGACGCCGCCCCTCCTCGGCCAGCCTGTCCGCCAGCGTCCGCCAGGTCCAGGCGGGCCGCACCGACAGCCGGGCGGCCGCGATCGAGAGCGCCAGCGGAAGGTAGGCGCACTGCCGGGCGACGGCGTTCTGGGCCTCGGTGTCGTCCGGCCCAGTGGCGGGACCGGTGGCGGGATCGGCGGCGTGGCGGGTCAGCAGGGCGCGGCAGTCCTTCTCGGGCAGCACCTCCAGCTCGTACGGGACGCGGCCCTCCAGCGCGGCGAGCGTCCTGCGGCTGGTCACGATGACACCGCAGGTCGGGCTCGCCGGGAGCAGCGCGCGTACTTGCCTGACGTCCAGCACGTTGTCGAACACGAACAGCATGCGGCGTCCGGCGGTGCGGGACCGGAACTGGGCGGCGGCCTCGTCGACGTCCGTGGGGACGGCGGCCCGGTCCACGCCGAGCGACCGCAGCAGGCGACCGAGGGACCGCAGGGGTTCCAGCGGTTCGAGGTCGGGCGTCGAGCCGTGCAGGTTGAGGTAGAACTGCCCGTCGGGAAAATGGTGGGCGGCCTGCCAGGCGGCCTTGACCGCCAGCGCCGACTTGCCGATGCCGCCGCAGCCGGAGATCAGGATCGGCTGCGGACGCCTGCCGACCACGTCGCGCACGAGCGCGTCGATCAGCCCCGTCCGTCCGACGAAACCCGGCACCACGGGCGGCAGCTCGCGGGGAGCGGTCGGCGCGCCGGTGCCGGGCTCCGCCGGCGTGCCGGACGTCCGGATCTCCACGGCACCGTCCACTCCCTGCCGGAGCACGCGGAGCTGCGCCTCCACGAGTTCCGGGCCGGGGGACACCCCCAGGTCGTCGACCAGCCGCCGGCTGATCCCGCCGAACACCTCCAGCGCGGCGGCCTGCTCGCCACAGCCGGCCAGCGCGATCATCAGCCGCGCGTGCGCCCGTTCGTGCAGCCGTTCCACCTGCGTGATCGCACGCAGCGGCGACAGGACGAGCTCGTGCCGGCCGAGCGACTCGGCCACCTCCGCGAACTCCAGCGCGGCCGTCACCCGCTCCGCGCTCAACGCGGACACCTTCGGATGGTTGTGCAGCGCGGGGACGTCCAGCAGCGGGCTGTCCCGCCACAGGTCCATCGCCTGCCCGAACGACACCGCGGCCGCGTCGAGCTCGGCCCTGTCACGATGTTCGCGCGCCTGGCGAAGAAGCCGCCGGAATGCCAGGACGTCCACGTCGCCGTCCGCCACGGACAGCTGATAGCCGTGCTGACGGCAAATGATGAGTTTCTTGTTCCGGGTCCCGTGATGCAATGTGCGGCGCAGCTTGCTGACATGGCCGTGCACCGCTCGCACACAACCGTCGCCGGCCGCGTCACCCCATAATGCGTCGGCGATGGATTCCATCGGCACGACCTGGTTCGCGGACAACGCGAGCAATCCGAGAACGCCTCTCTGCCGTTCACCGCCCAACGCGACGAACGATCCGTGCTCCCGCACTTCGAGCGGGCCCAATATCCGCAGCCAGACCGCCGCCGACGCCGGACCGCGGAAGGGGGCGCCCGATCCGGACATGACCAGCGGGAGGACGTCCGACAGGCGGCGCAGGGTTTCGGCACGTGGGCGGCGCGTGCGGCCCTGCTCGACGTCGCGGATCACGGCGACGCTCACCCCGGACCGGGCGGCGAGTTCCTGCTGGGTCAGGCCGGCCTGTTCGCGTCGCAGCCGCAGTTCGTCACTCAGGTTCTCCATTGCTCATTGCCCTCGCTGAAGGATGAGGAGTTCGAGAGCGACCCGGCGGCGGCTCGCCCCGAAGAGCTTCACCCCTCCCGTGACGAGGCGCAAGGATTGTTCCGTCTTCTCGTGTCCGGGCGGGAAATGTTCGCGGGCCGACTTACCGATTGGTTACGGCTCTGGAACCATTGGCCTTCCCGGTGACCATGCCCCAGACACACTGGAGGGCGACGTACTGCGCGGGGTGGGTGGCCGTCGCCTGACGCCGGCGGGACGTCGCGGTGCGCTGATCGCCCGAGACCTAACCCTTGGCTTGCCTTCTGCCAGAAGTTGGCAAGGACGGCGTGCGGAGCCGGGGAATCGCCCGGCGTGGACGTTCTACTACCCCTTGGAAGGTGCGTTCCGCTGGCGGGGGAGTTCGTATGGAAGGCGGCGAGAGGCGAGGATTGTTGTCCCCGATCCTGCTTCTCCTGATCTGGAACCGGCCCAGCCACGGCTACGACCTCATCGACCGGCTGGGGGAGCTGGGCGTGGCGGGGGCGGAGCCCGGCCATGTCTATCGGCTGCTGCGCGCCCTCGAACGCGACCAGTGCCTGGTCTCCTCCTGGACCGCCTCGCGTACGGGACCTCCGCGCAGGAAGTACGAGATCACCGCTTCGGGCCTGAGCGACCTGAAGGCCGCGATGATCCGGCTGCGGGACCTGGGGGACGTCCTGCGCGCCTGCGCGGCTCTGTGGGACGAGGGACAGCGGCCGCCGTCCCATGACGCGGGGCCGTCCCGCTCCCGCGTCGCCTCGCGGCAAGGAGAGGTGGGATGACGCCTGTGTCGCCGGCCTTCGAGCGGCGGGCCGCCCCAGGACGGGCGCTCGCCGGGGAGGCCGCCTCGATCGCCCTGGCGTGCCGGGCCATGGCCCGGCGGTTCGCGTGGGGCGGTCGGCTGCTGGTCTTCGGTGACGGCGGCGCCTCGGCGGACGCCCAGCACGTGGCCGTGGAGTTCGTCCATCCGGTCATCGTCGGCAAGAGGGCCCTGCCCGCCCTCTCCCTCAGTCATGACGCCGCCCGGCTGACCGCCATCGCCGCGACCAGCGGGTTCGAGGAGGTCTACGCCGAGCAGGTGCGCCTGCTGGCCGCCGAGCACGACATGGCGCTCGGGTTCTCCTGGGACGGCGGCTGCGCGGACGTGCTGCGCGGGCTGGAGGCGGCACACGGGCTCGGACTGCTGACCGTCGCGCTCGTGGGCGGAGAAGGCGGGGACGGCGGCGCCGTCGGCCGCAGCCCGGCCGTGAACCATGTCCTCGGCGTCCGGTCCGGCGACCCGTGCGTGGTGCGGGAGATCCACATGACGGTCTACCACCTGCTCTGGGAGCTGGTGCACGTCTTCCTCGACCAGCCGGAGGAGGCCCGATGACCGAGGAGCCGGGGGAGCGGGTGTGCCTGACCTGTTCCGACCTCGCCCTGCCCATGCGCGTGGTCGAGTTGCTCGGAGACGGCCTGGCCATCGCGCAGGGGGCCGCCGGCGGCCCGCAGGAGATCAGCGTGGCCCTGGTCGAGGCCGGGCCGGGTGACGTCGTCCTGGTGCACGCCGGTGAGGCCATCGCGGTGGGAGGGGAGTGCGGATGAGCACGGCGGAAGGCACCGGCGTCGAGGCCCTCTACCCGTCCCTGTACGTCCGGCCCACCGATCCGGATGCCCTGCTGGAGGAGGTGCGCCGCTCCTGCGCGGCCAAGGCGCACGAGATCGTCGCGCTGCGGGAGACGATCGCCGGGCTGCACGGGGAGGAACTGGCGCGCTGCGCGGCGCGGACGGCGGCGGCCTTCGAGTCCGGCGGGAGGCTGTTCGCCGTCGGCAACGGCGGCAGCGCCACGGACGCGCAGGCGCTGGCCCAGCTCTTCGCCCACCCGCCGCGCGGGCGGGCGCTTGCGGCGACCTGCCTGGCCGCCGACGCCGCCGTCGTCACCGCGCTGTCCAACGACGTCGGCTACGACCTGGCCTTCGCCCGCCAGGTCGCCGCCTTCGCCCGGCCCGGCGACATCGTGGTGGGCCTGTCGACGAGCGGCGGCTCGGCGAACGTGCTGCACGCCTTCGCCGAGGCGCGTCGCCGGGAGGCGCTGACCGTCGGCCTGGCCGGCGGCGACGGCGGGCGGATGGCGGCAGACGGCCTGGCCGATCACCTGTTCGTCGTGCCGTCCCCGTCGGTGCACCGGATCCAGGAGGCCCAGGTGACCCTCTACCACGTCCTGTGGGAGCTGGTGCAGCGGGCGCTGACCGGTGACGGCTGAGGGGCCCGGCCGGCTCCGGATCAGGGTCGAGGGGCTGGTCCAGGGAGTCGGCTTCCGGCCGTTCGTCAGTGGCCTGGCCGGACGGCACGAGCTGGCCGGGTTCGTCGGCAACGATCCGCGCGGCGTGTTCATCGAGGCCCAGGGTGAGCCGTCGGCGCTGCGGGCCTTCGTCGCGGAGCTGGAGCGGCGGGCGCCGCCGTCCGCACTGGTCGAGAGCGTCACCGTGGCGGACGCCGAGCCCGTCGCGGAGTCGGGCTTCCGGATCGTGGCCAGCCGCGGCGAGGGCGCCCGCCAGGTGTGCGTGCCGCCGGACACGGCGCCGTGCGACGCCTGCGCGGCGGAGATCGCCGACCCGGGCGCGCGCCGGCACGGCTACGCCTTCACCAACTGCACGGCCTGCGGGCCCCGCTTCACGATCGTCACGGACCTGCCCTACGACCGGCCCAACACCACGATGGCCCCCTTCACGATGTGCGCCCGCTGTTCGCGGGAGTACCGAGACCCCGGCGACCGGCGCTTCCACGCCCAGCCGGTGTGCTGCCCCGCGTGCGGACCGTCGCTGCGGCTGCTGGACGCGGACGGCCGGCCGCAACCGGGCGACCCGGTCGGGGTGGCGGCGCTCTGGCTGGCGCGGGGCAGGATCCTGGCGGTCAAGGGCGTGGGCGGGTACCACCTCGCGGCCGTGGCCGGGGACGAACAGGCGGTCGGCGCGCTGCGGGCCCGCAAACGCAGGGAGGGCAAGCCGTTCGCGGTGCTGGCCGCCGACCTGGCCGCGGCGCGCGAGCTGGTCCTGCTCACCCCGGCCGCCGAGCGCGTCCTGAGCGGCCCGCGGCGGCCCGTCGTCCTGCTGCCGCGCCGGGGCGGGGCGCCGGTCGCCGAGGCGGTCGCGCCGGGCAGCCGGGAGCTGGGGGTGATGCTGCCCGCGACGCCGCTGCACCATCTCCTGGCCGTACGGCTCGGCCGGCCCGCGGTCCTGACCAGCGGAAACCGGTCGGACGAGCCCATCGCGCACCGGGACGACGACGCCCTGGACCGGCTGTCCGGCATCGCCGACGGCTTCCTCGTCCACGACCGGCGCATCCACGCCCGGGCCGACGACTCGGTGGTGCGCCTGTTCCGCGGCCGGGAGCTGCCCGTCCGTCGCTCGCGCGGGTACGTGCCCGCTCCCGTGACGCTGCGACGGCCGCCGTCCCGGCACGTGCTGGCCTGCGGCGGCGAGCTGAAGAACACCTTCTGCCTGGTCAAGGGTCGCCACGCGGTCCTGTCGCAGCACATCGGCGACCTGGAGGGCTACGAGACCCTGCGCTCGTACGCGGAGGGGATCGGCCAATTGAGCCGGCTGTTCGGCGTCCGGCCCCGGCTCGTCGCCCACGACCTGCACCCGGAGTACCTGTCCACCAAGTACGCGTCCGGCCTCGACGGCGTCGAGCTCGTCGGCGTGCAGCACCATCACGCCCACATCGCCTCCTGCCTGGCCGACAATGGCGAGGAGGGCCCGGTGATCGGCGTCGCCCTGGACGGCCTGGGCCTGGGCTCCGACGGCACCCTGTGGGGCGGCGAGCTGCTGGTCGCCGACCTGCGGGGGTTCGAGCGGGCGGGGCACCTGGAGGCGCTGCCCATGCCCGGCGGGGCGGCGGCCGTACGGCAGCCGTGGCGCATGGGCGTGTCCTACCTCGACGCGATCTACGGCGACGCGCCGCCGGACCTGCCGTTCGTCCGGCGGCACCGGGACCGGTGGGCGGCCGTGGCGGCGCTGGCCCGCACCGGGACGAACGCGCCGCTCACGTCGAGCGCGGGCCGGCTGTTCGACGCGGTGGCCGCGATCGCCGGGCTGCGCGACCGGGTGCTCTTCGAGGGGCAGGCGGCGATCGAACTGGAGCAGTTCGCCGAGCCTGGCGAGCGGGCCGCCTACCCGGCGGCGCTGTCCGGCGGGCCGGAGCTGGTCGTGTCCGGGACCGACCTGGTCCGCGGCGCGGTCGAGGACCTGCTGGCGGGCGTGCGGACGCCGCTGGTGGCCGCGCGCTTCCACAACGGCCTGGCCCGTGTCCTGGTGCGGGCGGTGCTGGAGCTGAGCGGACGGACGGGGCTGCGCGAGGTGGCGCTGTCCGGCGGCGTCTTCCAGAACGTCGTCCTGCTGGAGCGGATGGAGGCAGGGCTGCAGGAGGCGGGCCTGCGGGTGCTCCTCCACTCGCGGGTGCCGCCCAACGACGGCGGCCTCAGCCTGGGCCAGGCCGCCGTCGCCGCCGCCCTCGACCACGCCGGATGAACCACGCCGGATGAACCACGCCGGATGAAGCGCCGGTCGGCCGCGGCTCAGCAGATGCGCGGCAGCGGGTCCCCGACGAGCATGTCGACGATCCGGGTGCCGCCGAAGGCCGTGTCGAGCAGCACGAGCCCCGCGGGCTCGGCACGCACCCGGCCGACCACGGCCGCCTCCGCGCCGAGAGGATGGCCGCGCAGCGCCTCCAGCGCCCTTCCGGCCTGCTCGCCGTCGACCACGGCGACGAACCGGCCCTCGCAGGCGACGTACAGGGGGTCGATGCCGAGCAGTTCGCAGGCGCCGTTGACCACCGGGCGGACCGGCACCGCCGACTCCTCCACCACGATGCCGAGCCGCGAGGAGCGGGCCAGCTCGTTGAGCACCGTCGCCACCCCTCCGCGCGTGGCGTCCCGCAGCACCCGCACCCCGGGGACGGCGTCGAGCAGCGCGGCGACGACGCCGTTGAGCGGCGCGGTGTCGGAGGCGAGGTCGGCCTCGATGTCCAGCTCCCCACGGGAGATCATGATGGTGACGCCGTGCTCGCCGATCGGCCCCGAGACGATGACGGCGTCGCCCGGCCTGATCGCCGACGGCGTCAGCTCCGTCTCCCGCTCCAGCACGCCCACGCCGGCGGTGGTGACGTAGCATCCGTCCGCTTTGCCGCGTTCCACGACCTTGGTGTCCCCGGTGACCACCTGGACGCCGGCGCGGTCGGCGGCGGCGGCCATCGAGGTAGCGATCCGCCGCAGGTCGGCGACCGGGAAGCCCTCCTCCAGGATGAAGCCGGCCGACAGGTACAGGGGCCGGGCCCCGCAGACGGCCAGGTCGTTGACCGTGCCGTTGACGGCGAGGTCGCCGATGTCGCCGCCGGGGAAGAACAGCGGGAAGACCACGAAGGAGTCCGTGCTGAAGGCCAGCCGCCCGCCCGCCACCCCCAGCACGGCGCCGTCGCCGAGCGGCTCCAGGATCGGGTTGCGGAACGCGTGCACGAACACGGCCTCGACCAGCGTGTGCGAGGCGCTCCCGCCCGCGCCGTGGGCCAGCGTGATGCGCTCCTCCCGCACCCGGGCCCGGCGTCCCCGGGCGCGCTCGATGCGCAGCAGCACCTCTTCCTCGCGGGTCGCCGGGCCGGCGGGCCCGCCCGCCTCGCGGACGGCCCGTTCGGCCCATCCGGCGGTACGCTCGGTCGTCATGCCGTGGTCGCCTCCTTGGCCCGCGTGCGGGTGAACCGGCCGAAGTTGTAGTACGCGGCGCAGGCGCCCTCGGAGGACACCATGCAGGTGCCGATCGGCGTCTCCGGCGTGCACGCGGTTCCGAAGACCTTGCACTCCCAGGGCTTGAGCACGCCCTTGAGCACCTCGCCGCACTGGCACGCCTTCGGGTCGGCCACCCGTACGCCCGGCACCTGGAAGATCCGTTCGGCGTCGTGGGCCGCGTAGGCGTCGCGCAGGCGCAGCGCGGAGTGGGAGATGAAGCCGAGGCCGCGCCACTCGAAGTACGGGCGCAGCTCCATCACCTTCCCGATCGCCTCCAGCGCCCGGCCGTTGCCCTCCCACGGCACCACCCGCGTGTACTGGTTCTCCACCTCGGCCCGCCCCTCGGCGAGTTGCCGCAGCAGCATGTGGATCGACTGCAGCACGTCCAGCGGCTCGAACCCGCAGCAGACGAGCGGCTTGCCGTGCTCCTCGGCGATGAACGCGTACGGCCGGCAGCCGATCACGGTGGAGACGTGGCCCGGCCCGATGAAGCCGTCGAGCCGCAGGTCCGGCGAGTCCAGGATCGCCTTGATCGCCGGAATGATCATGACGTGGTTGCAGAAGACGGAGAAGTTGCCGAGCCCTTCGGCCGCGGCCCGCAGCACGGTCATCGCCGTGGACGGCGCGGTGGTCTCGAAGCCGATCGCCATGAAGACGACCCGGCGGGCGGGGTTCTGGCGGGCGATCCGCAGCGCGTCGAGCGGGGAGTACACCATGCGGATGTCCGCGCCGGCGGCCTTGGCGTCCAGGAAGGAGCCCTCGCCTCCGGGCACCCGCATCATGTCGCCGAACGAGGTCATGATCACGTCCGGTTCGCCGGCGATGGCGATCGCGTCGTCGACGCGTCCCATGGGGATCACGCAGACGGGACAGCCGGGCCCGTGGACGAGGTTCACGTTCGGCGGCAGGTAGTCCTCGACGCCGTGCTTGTAGATCGTGTGGGTGTGCCCGCCGCACACCTCCATGAAGGTGTAGCGGCGGCCGGGCTCGCACAGCTCCGCGATCCGCGCGGCCAGGGCCCGTGCCTTCTGGGCGTCGCGGTACTCGTCGACGAAGCGCATGCCGGCGCCTTTCACGTGATGTCGGATTCCGCGAGCGCCTGGAGCTCGTCGGTGTAGGCGGGGCCGAGGCCGTTCAGCAGCGCCAGCGTCGCCGCGGCCTCGCTCTCGTCGATCCTGGACATCGCGAAGCCCACGTGGACCAGGACCCAGTCACCGGGCCGGACCGGGCCGTCCAGCAGGCCGACGCTGATCGCGCGGCGTACGCCGGCGACCTCGACGGTGGCCAGGTCGGCCCGGTCCGGTAGCAGCTCGACGATCTCTCCGGGGATGCCAAGACACATCGTTCCGGGATCACATCTGCTTGATCTTGATGTAACGCCTCAGCGCCGGGAGTTCCTTCCAGAACATCCCCAGGAGCACCGCCCCGGCCAGCCCGGCCAGCAGCGTCGTACGTGGTCGCCGCATGTCTGTTCTTTCTTTCTCAGCCTGGCGGGAGGTTGGGCATGACAGGCAGGATCGGGTCGTGCTTCTTGGGGCTGATCCCCGTCGAGCGCCGGGCGTCGGCCGTGCCGTCCCGGTGGTGTCCCGCCTGCCGCTCGTACGCGCCGGGCCGGTTGCCCTGCTCGACGCCCTTGACGTGCGCCGTCGCGTCGGGTGCGACGTCGGGCTTGCCCACCTTGATGTGTGCCATGGTGCGGGTCCTACCCCCGGCGATGCCGCGCGTCGTCGAGCTGGGCGAAATACTGCGCGATCTTTGCCCATACCTGATCGCCGCCTGACATACCGGTCCATTCACCTCGTACCAGGGCCATCAGCCGGTAGCAGTCGTCGATCGGGACCAGCCAGCACTCACCGGCCCCCCGTACGCCGTTGACGAGCAGCGCCTCGACCATCGGCCGCATGGTGCTTAGCTCCTCGGCGCGGGCGGCGACCGCCTGCCAGGCCGCGGCGTCCAGGTCGCTGCGGGTGCCGCCCAGCGGGCTCGGGTAGTGCGCGGTGGCCGAGCCGTCGGGCGCGGTGACGAAGAACGCCAGGCTCACGGGGATGCCGAGATCGGCCGGCCGCACCCCGGTCAGCCGCAGCCGCCGTTCGGGCACCCGCAGGAAGCGGCCGTCGCCGTCCGGCTCGAACAGCAGCGCGCACGCCCGGCACGCGCACAGCACCTCCGCCGAACGCGTGTCCACGACGTGCCCGTGCTCGCCCCGGACCGGCGCCTCGCACAGCTCGCAGCGCACGCCCGCGTCCCGGCGGCGCGCGGTCCGTCTGAGCAGGCGGCCGTGCGCGGTCGTGCTCACGCGGCGCCGCCGGGCCGGACCAGCAGCGCGTCGGCGGGGACGAAGGCGACCGGCGCGGCGCGGCTCACCTCGACCGTCTCCACCTCCGGCGCGACGGCGCGCACCGCCTGCTCGACGGCCAGCCGCACGGGCTCCGACCCGGACGAGCAGCCGCCCGTCAGCCGCACCCGCGCGACGTCGTCCGTCACGTCGGCGAGCCGCGCCTCCACCCCCTGGGCGCGCAGGGCGCCGGCCAGGCCGTCGAGCGCGCGCTCGACCCGCCGCCGGAGCGGTTCGGGATGGATGTCGTGCAGGACCAGCAGGTGGCCGAGCAGCTCGTCGTCGGCCAGGGCGGCGGCGACGGCGGACCCGGCCGGAGCCCGGTCCATGACCCGGGCCAGGGCCTCGCCGTAGACCTCGGCGAGGATGGCGACGGCGTCCAGCGCCGTCTCCGCCGTCGGGCCGGGCGTGCTCTCCAGCCGCCCCAGGGTCTCCTCCAGCCGCTCCAGCAGGCGGGCCACCGCCTGGTCGTCCAGGCGGTCCGGCTCAGCCATGGCTCGCGCCGAACATCGGCGAGTGCAGCTTCTTCACCGTGCGTCCCTTGCCTACGTACATGTGCACGCCGCAGGGCAGGCAGGGGTCGAAGCTGCGCACCGCGCGCATGATGTCGACGCCCTTGAAGTCGTCCGGGCCGTTCTCCTCGAAGATCGGCATGTCCTGGACGGCGTCCTCGTACGGGCCGGGCGTGCCGAAGCTGTCGCGCGGGCTGCCGTTCCAGGGCGTGGGCGGGTATGGGTGGTAGTTGGCGATCTTGCCGTCCCGGATGACCATGTGGTGGGAGAGCACGCCGCGCACCGCCTCGTGGAACCCGACGCCGATGGCCTCCTCCGGCACGGCGAAGTCGGTGAACACCTTGGTGTCCCCGGCGCGCATGCGCTCCATGGCCTGCTCGACGAAGTACACCGCCATGGCCGCGGCGTAGGCCACGAAGTACACCCGGGCCCGGTTGCGTTCCAGAGCGTTGGACCAGGGCGGGATGCGCCACTCCAGGGTCGTCTCCGGCAGGTCGCGGCCCTTCGGCAGCGAGATCTGCACCGCCGAGCCCGTCGCCTTCACGTACGGGGTGTCCACGATGCCCGACAGGGCGGTGACGTACAGGCGGGCGAAGGCGCCGCCGCCGGTGTCGAGCGCGAGGTGGTCACCGGTGCGCGGATCGAGCCACCGGGGGCTCATGACCCAGCTGTAGTTGCCCTCGAAGTCGCGTTTCTGCGGCGCGGGCAGGGTCGTCTGGTTCCACGGGTGCCGCATGTCGATCGGGTTGCCGAGCGGGTCGTGGGTGACGAACGGCTCCTCGGCGGTCCAGTCGTCGTAGTACGAGCTGCCGAGCAGGATGCGGATGCCGAGGTTGATGTCGACGAGGTTGTTGGTGACCAGCTCGCCGTCCACCACGATGCCCGGGGTGACGAACATGGCCTTGCCCCAGTCGTTCATCGTCTCGTAGCGGTAGTCGACCACGGCCGGGTCCTGGAAGGCCCCCCAGCAGCCGAGCAGGATCCGGCGGCGGCCGACCTCCTCGTAGCCGGGCAGTGCCTCGTAGAAGAAGTCGAACACGTCGTTGTTCAGCGCGACGGCCTTCTTGACGAAGTCCACCACGCCGAGCAGGCGCGAGAGGTAGTCGGTGAACAACGTCGGTTCCGGCATCGTGCCGACCCCGCCCGGATAGACCGTCGACGGGTGGACGTGCCGGCCCTCCATCAGGCAGAACATCTCCCGCGTGACGCGGCTGATCCGCAGCGCCTCCTTGTAGATGTCGCCCTCGAACGGGTTGAACGCCTCCATGATGTCGGCGATCGTGCGCTTGCCGTGGATCGCCGCCCCGGGTGCCTCGGTGGTCCTGGCCCGCGCCAGCAGCGTCGGGTTGGTCTCCTTGACCATCGCCTCGCAGAAGTCCACGAAGACGAGGTTGTCCTGGAAGATCGTGTGGTCGAACATGTACTCGGCCGCTTCGCCGAGGTTGACGATCCATTCGGCCATCGGCGGCGTCTTGATGCCGTACGCCATGTTCTGGGCGTACATCGAGCAGGTGGTGTGGTTGTCGCCGCAGATGCCGCAGATCCGGCTGGTGATGAAGCCCGCGTCCCTGGGGTCCTTGCCCTTCATGAACACCGAGTAGCCGCGGAACAGCGAGGAGGTGCTGTGGCACTCGGCGACCCGCCGGTTGGCGAAGTCGATCTTCGTGTAGATGCCCAGGTTGCCGATGATGCGTGTGATGGGATCCCACGACATCTCGACGAGCTCTCCCGGTGGTCGCCGGTCGGGCGCTTCCTGCTCGGAGATGGCCATGTGCTGATGTGTCCTCTCTGGCGTCGCGGGCCCTTACGGGCGCCACCGTGGATCGAAGCCGCTGGTCAGCGCGTCCCGGTTGTGCCGCCACCGCGGCTCGGCGTTCGCGGTGTTGTTGGTGATGCCGCGCATGCGGCGGATGAACGCCCCGTAGGGCTTGATCAGCATCGAGGACAGGCTGCTGCCCGGCGGCATGTCCATGAACGGCATGAACTTGTCGGGGAAGCCGGGCATCGTGCAGCCGATGCAGATCCCGCCGACGTTCGGGCAGCCGCCCACCCCGTTCATCCAGCCGCGTTTGGGCACGTTGCAGTTGACGACCGGGCCCCAGCAGCCGACCTTCACCTGGCACTTGGGCGAGTTGTAGTCCTTGGCGAAGTCGGCCTGCTCGTAGTAGGCGGCACGGTCGCAGCCCTCGTGCACGGTCCTGCCGAACAGCCACTGGGGACGCAGCAGCGCGTCCAGCGGCGGCGGCGGCGCCGAACCGGCCGCGTGCTGCAGGACCCAGGTGAGGGTCTCCATGAAGTTCTCCGGCTGCACCGGACAGCCCGGCACGTTGACGATGGGCAGCCCGCCGGCCGACCGGAAGTCCCAGCCCAGGTAGTCGGCCAGGCCCATGCAGCCGGTCGGGTTGCCCGCCATGGCGTGGATGCCGCCGTAGGTGGCGCAGGTCCCGATCGCGACGACCGCCCAGGCGTTGGGGGCGAGCAGGTCGATCCAGGTGTTGAGGGTCATCGGCTCGCCCGTGTCCGGGTCGTTGCCGAACGACGTCCAGTAGCCCTCTCCGTTGATCCTCTCGTTGGGGACAGACCCCTCCAGGACGAAGATGAACGGCTCCAGCTCGCCGCGCGCCGCGGCCCGGAACGGGGCCAGGAAGTCCTCCCCGCCCAACGTCGGGGACAGGACCTTGTTGTGCAGGTGCACCTTCGGCAGCCCCGGCACGAGGCCGGTGACGACGTCCTCGATGGCAGGCTGGGACGCGGCCGTCACGGAGACGGTGTCGCCGTCGCAGCTCATGCCCTCGGAGATCCACAGGATGTGCATCTCGTCGAATCCGCTCTTCTGATCGGCCATGTCACGTCTCTCCTTCACGTCAGCGGCCTGGTCTCCAGCCGGTGCCGGCGGGTCTGTCAGGCGGTTCCGGGAACCGGTTCAAACGTGATCGACTCCACCACGACGCTCTCGTCCGTGATGCTCTCCACGTCCATCCCGCCGCAGCTCCGGCAGGCGAGCAGGTCCGTGGCGGTGCGGGCCTCCTGCTCGGCGCCGCATCCCGCGCAGCGCATCAGGTACGGCACGGTGACGAGTTCGACGGTCGCGTCCTGCACGACCGTGCCCGCGGCGGCCAGGCGGAAGCCCGTGTCGATGACCCGCGGATCCACCGGGTGCCCGCCGACGCGGACGCGCACCGCGTTCACCCGGCGTCCACCGGCCCGTCCCAGCGCGGCCTCCACGATCGCGTCGCACAGCCCCAGTTCATGCATCGGTGGTCTCCTTCTCGATCTTTCCCGCCGCCTCCTGCCAGGCCAGCTCCGCGACGAGGCGGACGGCCCCCTCCACGGCGGCGGCCACCGGTTCGGACAGCTCCATCACCTCGTCCAGGACCGCGGGCCGGCAGCCCACGATCACGACCCGCTCGACGCCGCCGCCGAGGTGGTTCAGCAGCCGGAGCACGGCGTCCGGATGCAGCCCGTGCCCGTCGATCGCCACGTCGCCCCCGGACGGCCGGTCGTCGGCCTCGATGACGGCCAGCGTTCCCGGCGGGCCGTCGAGCGGGACGGCGTCGACCAGGATCAGGGTGTCGTAGCGGCCGTCCAGCAGCTCGTAGGCGAGGTGGACGCCCCGGATGCCGTAGTCGGCGACGTCGGCCGTCGCGGGCAGCTCCGCCCGGTCCAGGCGCCTGACCACCTCGACGCCGAAGCCGTCATCGCCCAGGAACACGTTCCCGATGCCGGCCACGAGCACGTTACGGGAACCACCGGTGCTCATCTCGCCTCCAGGGGCTCGACCTCGTCGAGGGTGAAGTAGCGGTAGCGCCCGTACCAGCGGTTCAGGTCGGCGCCCGGGTCGTCGTCGACGGTGACGGCCAGGTGCCAGGTGTCGTCCACGTCCTGGAGGACGTCCTCGACCAGGCCGGTCCTGCCGTCGAGGAACATGTCCTGGGGGTCGGTGCCCGACCGTCGCGGCCGGAGCCTGACCCG
This sequence comes from Nonomuraea sp. NPDC049646, assembly GCF_044465525.1. Classification (NCBI taxonomy): domain Bacteria; kingdom Bacillati; phylum Actinomycetota; class Actinomycetes; order Streptosporangiales; family Streptosporangiaceae; genus Nonomuraea; species Nonomuraea sp. NPDC049646. The sequence continues at coordinate 59,928 of NZ_JBITLU010000025.1, forward strand.
GCTTCCCTTCGAGACCTCCACCCCGGCGACCGTCACGCCGTCCGCCGCCGCCGCGGGCCGGCGGGAACGGATCGCGCCGTGCAGCCGTGACAGCGCGGCGGGCGGCATGGAGTCGACGCGGTCGATGATCTCCGCTGCCCGCGCGTCGGTGGCGCGGGCCTCCCGCTTCTCGGCGTCGGTGAGCGTGAGGGTGCGCAGCGACAGGATCTCGTCGATCTCCGTGGCGTCGTGCAGGTCGCCGGGGCTCTCGGGGGCCACGCGCGGGTGGTCGTACAGGATGATCGGGGAGGAGAGCACGACGTCCCGCGCGCCGGGCGTACCGGCCAGCACGGGGAAGGTGCCCGTGTTGACACAGTCGCGGACCGCCGCCGCGGCCCATTCCGGCGGGTCGAGCAGGGAGACGAACGAGCCGCCGCGCGTGGCGAGCAGAGTGTGGCAGCTCAGGAGCGAGGCGCGCAGCGCGTCCTCGCGGGCGGCGTCGGCGGGGGTGGCCGGGTCGTCGTTCTCGACGCGGCAGCGCAGGCGCAGCAGCGGGGACGCCGTCGCGCACCGCGTGGCCGAGACGGCTACCGACGCCCGGATCGCCGACCGGCTGACGACGATCCGGCCGCCGTCCAGCGGCCGGATCTCCTCGCCCGCCGGCACGCCGACGGTGATCCGCCGCTCGCCCGCGAGCAGTTCGGCCGTGCCGGCACACAGGTCGAACTCGCGCGGCACGGCCTCGTCGAAGCTCAGTTCCAGCGTGGGCCCGTCGCCCAGGGAGTCGACCGGCTGCCAGGCGCCGTCGGCGTGCCGGCGCTGGACCTGGCGCCGCTGCTGGTGCAGGAAGCGGATCCGCAGCTCGACCGTGGCCTCGCCGTCCGCTTCGAGCAGGCATTCCGTCTGCTGGCACCACGATTCGGCCGAGCCCGCCACGCCCGCGCCGGTGAGCCCCCGGGCCCGTGCCCAGGCGGGCGGCAGCAGCACGCCGAACTGCCATCGGACCCGGTTCTTGCCGGAGGAGCGGCGGTAGGGGTACAGCAGGTACCCCTCGTACAGGATCGCGTCGGCGATCGCACGGACGCTGTCGAAGGTGTCATCCGGACCCACGGTGTCCGGTATAGCAAGAGATGCACACGTACGGTAAGTAAGCTTGTACAGTGTGTGCTGAATCCACCTAGCGTTACCGGCACCGGAGTGGCCACCCCCATCAGGGGCCGGCCCCCTGCTTGTGCCGGTCCTGACCCTGGCCGTTCCGGCCCAGGGCGTGGTGACCGCCGCAGGCGCCGCCGTCCTGCTCGGCACCGCGCTCCTCCTGGCCTCCCCCGCAGTACGGCAACCCCACCGGCCTGCTGCTGACCGTCACCGCCTTCGGCGCTTTCACCTTCGGCTGCCTGCGCATCGCCACGGTCGCCTCGGCCACCGCCTTCGGCTCAGCCGCCGCCGGTGTGCTGATGGGCCTGCTGTCGGCCGGCGCCCTCCTTGGCGCCCTCGGCCACGGCGCACGAACCTGGCCCATCACCGGCGTGCTCGTCCTGCATTGAGCCTGGTCAGTGAGGTCTCCATCGCCTACTTGCGGATCTTTCTCGGAATCCCGGGCGCGGAAGGTCGGGTACGGTCAGTATTGATCCGGTTTTCGGGGGGTTGTTCGCAGCGGTCAGGTGGCCGCCAGCCCGCGAGAAAGCCGGATGCGACGTGGCACGTGTCGTCGATGAAGACGCGTTCCCGTCAGCCGACCGGCCACCGTGTGGTGGTCGGCTCACCGCGTCGGGACTGTGGACGGTGAGCCGCGTCTATTGGTGGGGGATGTCTACGCCGGCGGAGCGCAGTTTTGCCTCGACCAGCGTGGTCAGCCGGGCCATGGCCGACCCCTGGTCTTCGCCGTGATGGTTGAGCAGGCCGTATCGGGTGACGTCAATGCGGGCCTGGAGGCCGCTTGAGATCGCGAGCAGTGCGGGGTTGGCGAGGAAGCGGCCGGCCACGGCGGTCGCGAGTTTCTCGATGCGGGGGTCGTCGGGCGCCAGGTCCTTGGCGGCCCAGCATTCCTTGTTCAAGGCGACGAACCGAGTGTCGTCGAGGACGTGCTCGGCCTTGGTGAGATAGTCGTCGAAGCCGTCGGGTACCAGGGCCCTGGCCAGCACCATGCCCTCGCGGTAGGCCGCCACCTCATCCGGGGTGAAGCCGAGGTCGGCGGCCCGCTCCAGCAGCGCGCAGGCCCGGTCGGACAACAGGGCCCGGTCACTGTTGGCGAGCCGGTCCAGCGAGTCGCCCCGCGCGATCAGCTCCTCGATCCGCTCGGTCAGCCGCCGTTTGACCTCGGCCAGGCGGACGGCGAACCGCTCCGGATCGGCATCGAGCAGGGCGGCGATCTCGGACAGCGGTACGCCGGACTCGGCCAGTGTCCGGGCCTGGACCAGCCGCAGCAGGTCGGACGACCCGTAGCGGCGATAGCCGGAAGCGTCCCGGCGCGGTTCGTCGACCAGGCCGAGCCGGTGGTAGTGGCGGACGGTCTTGATCGTGACGCCGGCGAAGGCCGCCGCCTGGCCGATCGTGACGCCGCTGGTCATGGTCATCAGCGACTTTCGCGGGTGAGGGCGGCGAGCTCGCGTGTGGCCTCGGCGATGGCGCGGAAATCCTTGCGCACGATCGTGCCGTGGTTGCCGGTGACCTTCGCGCCTATCGTGAGGTTCGGGTTGCGGGCGAGCACAGGGTTGAGAGTAGTGCGCATCCGCTCCTGCTCGTCATTCCTGCTTCCCAGGGCCTCCCCCGAGCCGACCACATACCGGACCGGGACCGTCAGGCTGTCGAGGACCGGTTCGAGGGCGGCGTGCAGGATGTGGGCCTCGATGTTGATCTCGGCATGCTGTGCGGCACTCATCCGCGCGGCGTTGCCGATGAGGCGCGCCATCGGCAACGCCCATCGGGCCTTGTGGAACAGCCGCCGGATGCGTTCGTGGCCGGCCTCGTCGGTCCACCCGGACGGAAAGGGGCCGTCGACCCCGACCACGCCGGCGACGCGTCCCGGATGCCGGGCGGCCCAGTGGACCCCGAGCAAGGCGCCGTAGGACCAGCCCACCAAGAGCGGTCGCTCCACCCGCCTGGCTTTCAGGACGGCGTCGAGATCCCGGACGCAGGCCTCGAAGGAGTAGTCCGCCGACTTCTTCGATCTGCCGCGAGCCCGCTCGTCGTAGGTGATGTGCCGCCACCCCGGCCCCAGGGCGTTGATGACGGGCCGCCAGTGCCGCTGGCTCGCGTAGGAACCGTTCAGATAGACGACGGGGATGCCTGACCCGCCGGTGTCGGTCACGGCCAGTGCGGTGTCCTCCACCGGCAACAGGCCCTTCCAGCCCAGGTGGGCGGCGTTCAAGTTGGTCATGCCACCAGCGTCACCCTTGACCTTAGGGTCAAGGTCAAGTCGCGTTTCCGTGAATTCCGGCACGACAGGTGCGCGGCCTCCGAGGCTGGAGGACTCCATCGTGGTTCCCGATCGCGACCCCGAAGGCGAGGAAGGGGGTCCCCGCCGGCCTGTCACAGTTGTCGCGCGGGTCTCCTTCACCACCACGCCGCTCATCGACCCCGGCTACTGGCCAAGATCTTCTGGGGGTGCCCCCGGAATGCGGCAGAAACGGGCCGCGTCCGGCTGACCCGAAAGAACACAGTCCTGCCCGGTCACTGTGGGCGTATCGTCCCCGATCACCGAAGCGGCGGCATCGCTACCCGTCGTCCCGCCGCCGTTGGGAGAGGCGCGCCACCGCGCCGAGCACGGAGGCGGCGGCGACCGCTGCCGGATCGTCGCCGCCGCGCAGCCGTTCGAGGGCCGCAACCGCCTGGTCGCGGCCGACGTCGCCGGCGAGCAGCCCGACCGCGATCCGGTACCGCAACCCCCGATCGCCCTCAACGGCGAGCCGCGCCAGCAGCGCCCCGGCCGAAGCGCCCAGCGCGGCCCGCGCCCGCACCCGAAGATCGCCGTCCTGAAGCGCGTCGTCGAACACCCCGGTGAACATCCCTGGCCCCTGCAGCCGGGCGAGCGCTTCGAGGGCGACCATCCGGACGGGCGTTCGAGCCGACTCGGGTGGATCGTCATGATCCCGATCATCGAACTCGCCCGGATCCCGCACGAGAGGTGCCACGACCGCCGCGTCGCCGGAGTGCCCGTGTGCCGTGAACCACCGCAGCGCCTCGGCCCGCGTACCCGGATCGGCCGCCGACAGATTCGCAAGAATCTCCGCCCTCACGCGTCCATGATCCCTCCAATGACGGGAATCGGGGTCCCGGTGCAAGCCATCTGACCGCCGCGCGGCTTCTCTCCTGCCTGCGGCGATGTGCTCGCACGGCCCGTTTCTGCCGTATTCCGACGGCACCCCTACTGCGGCTGTCTTCCATCGCCACCATCGGCTGCAGCCCTGCCTCCACCTACGACCAGCGCATGACCTGTCTGCGCAAGGTGGCCGGCGGTGGAGAGACAGCAGAATGGCGCGGCCAGGTGAAGGAGTTCTTCGTCGACTCCTGCATCAGCGGCAAGCCCAAGCACGTCCCCGGCGATCTGCCCGACCTCACTGCGACGCAGCCCTCAACCACGCCGTCTCCCGCTGTGCCGTCAACGGCCACCCCGACCCCTACCCGCTAGCTAGCTGGATTGACCGGCGGAAGCCACGGGACCACAGGCTGCCTGCGGTCCCGTGGCTTTCGTATCGAGGGCGATGCTGGGAGTACGACGGTCCAGGATCTTCGTCCCCCAGTGACGCTGGAATCCGAGAAGCAAGATCTCCCACTGTTGAGCGACAGGAGAGTGTCAGCGGTCCGCGACCACCACCGGCCCCGATCCCGAGCTGTACGACGAGGCCGCCATGGACGTCTGGCGGTCCCAGGCATTCACGCAGCCGACGCCGTACCCCATGCCTGCCGAAGCCGATCAGGTGCGCACCCTGGGCGGCATTGGCCGACTGCTGCTGCCGGCCATCCTGGGCGGCTGGACGCTGGCCGTCGTGGCCTTCGGCGTCGTGTCCACCGTGTCGCTGACCATCGGCCACCGCGAGCGGGAGCTGGCCCTGCTGCGCTCCATCGCGGCCACCCCGCGCCAGATCCGGCAGAACGTCGTGCTGGAGACACTGGTCGTGGCCGTTCCCGCGATCGCCGCCGGGCTGCTGCCGGGCGCCGGGCTCGGCGCGGTCGTGCTCGCCCGCCTGGCGGACGCCGGGCTCTTCGGGGCGGGCGTCCAGCTGGTCGCGGGGTGGCCGAGCACCGCGCTCGGGGCGGGTACGTCCCTGGTCGCCGCGCTGGCCGCCGCGCTGATCTCCAGCAGGCGCGCCGCGTCGATCCCGCCGGTGCGGGCGCTGGCCGCCGCCGGGCCCGCCCGCGCGTCCGGGCGGCTGGCCGTCCGCAACCTGCACGCCCGCGCCCCGCACACCGGCAGCGTCGCCGGGCCGCTGATCCTCATGGTCGGCATCGCCGGCGGCACGCTCTACATGCAGAGCACCGAGGACAGCCTCCATCGGGACGCCGCCGACGTCAGCGCCCGGCTCGCCCCGGTGAACTACCTGGTCGTCGCCGTGATCATCACGTTCACGGCGATCGTCGTGGTCAACACGCTGATCGCCGCGACCCGCCGCAGGAGCCGCGAGTTCGGGCTGCTGCGCCTGTCGGCCGCCACTCGTGCCCCAGGTCATGGCAACAGTCGTGGCGGAGAGCGTGCTGACCGCGGTCCTGGCCGTTGCGCTCGGCACGGTCGCCGCCGCCGCGACCACCGTGCCCTACAGCCTGGTCAAGACCGGGTCGCCGATGGCCGCAGGGCCCGGCTGGGTCTACGCGGTCATCGCCGGGGGCGCGCTGTTGCTCGTCCTGGCGGCCACGGTGCCCACCGCCGCGGGGGCGCTGCGGGTCAGGCCGGTCGAGGCGCTGTCCGCCCCCTGACCGCCGGCGCCGAAGCTTCGGCGCCTTCGAGCACAAACGCTACTGGCATGACTTCTTCGCCTTCTTCGGCCTCGGCAAGACAGCCGTGGACTCGGCCAAAATGATGGTGCTGGTCGGCGCCTTCGGGGTCCTGCTCGGACTGGCGATTCTGGTCAAACCGTGGCGGCCGCTGCTGTTGTTCGTCCTGGTCTGGAAACTCGGCACCGAACTGCTGCGCCCGCTGGTCGGCCAGGAGTGGTTCCACGCCAGGCTGATGGCCTACCTCGCGCCGCCGGCTCCGGCGATCGACGTTCTCCTGCTCACGAGAGTGGCTTACGGCGGCGCAGCAGCCCGACCAGCCGGATCGCGGCCAGCACGCCCACCCCCAGATGCGCGCACACCAGGACGATCTGGAAGATCCGCTGCCCGCCGGTGAGGTCGGCCGCGTAGCCTCCGTCGTAGAAGCCGGACATGAACGCCAGCACCCCCGCCACGACCAGCAGCCCGGCGGCGGGCGCGGCGAGCGCCCGGCGGCGGCTGGTTGCCCCCGCGACCAGGACGACCTGCGCGACCATCATCGGGATCGGCGCCGACAGGCGCGCCTGGGAGCCGAGCGCGTCCAGGAACGTGGCGTTCAGGCCGGCCGACAGCGAGATGACCGCGCCGGCCAGGTCCAGGGCGAGCAGCAGCCCGACCCCGACGAGCAGCGAGACCTTCAGCGGCCGGTCGGTGGTGGTCGTGGTGGAGACGGACATGTTCTTCTCCTGAGGTCGTAGGAACGGCCTCAAGGATGTGCGGGGCGGCCGCCGGGCGTCATGAGCCTCATGCCCCGACCCGGAGGGGACTTCTCGTCCCGTGACGGCGGGACAACCGGGTGGCACGATTCACTCCATGAAGGACAGATCGGTACGGCGAGCCTCGCTGGTCGGCGGGGTGCTCGTCGCCCTCGTGGTCGGCTCGCTGGCGGTCGAGCCGCGGCTGCGGGCGCTCGGCGTCACGGGGATCGTCGAGCGGTTCGACGCCTTCCGCGGTGTGGCGGCGCTGTCGTTCGGCGTGCCCGGGCTCTTCGTGGTGTCGCAGCGGCCGGGCGGGCCGGCGGGCCGGGTGGGCTGGGTGATGGTGTTCACCGGGTCGGCCCAGGCGGTGGGGCTGGCGCTCGGCACGTACGGGCTGCTCGGCATCAACCAGGGCGTCGAGGGCGGCGTCGGGGGCGGGCGGCTGCCGGGTGACGACTGGGCGATGTGGGCGTCCAACTGGTTGTGGATGCCGGCTTACCTCGTCGTGCCGACGGTCTTCCTGCTGATCTTCCCGGACGGGCGGCTGCCCTCGCGCCGCTGGCGGCCCGCGCTGGTGGCGGCGCTCGTCGCGATCGGGGCCAACACGCTCGACTGGATGCTGCGGCCGGTGCCGTACGAGAACGTGCCCGGCCTGTTCCCCGACGGGTACGCGGGCGTGCTGGCCGGTCTGCGCGGCCTGCCCGACGTGCTGGACGGGCCGGTCGTCGCGTGCACGGTGGGGGCCGTGGCCGCCGCGGTGGCCTCGCTCGCCGTCCGCTACCGGTCGTCGGGCGAGGAGGTGCGCAGGCGGCTCCAGTGGGTGGTGGCCGCCGCGCTGATCACGGTCGCGCTGGCCGGGGTGGCGCTCGTCGCGTCTTGGGGAGCGGGCGCGCTCGTGCTGGCGGCGGTGCCACTGCCGGTGGCGGTCTCGGTCGCGATCGTCGCCCACCGCCTGTGGGACCTGGACCTCCTGCTGTCGCGGGCGCTCGCCTTCGGCGCGCTCAGCGTCGGGCTGCTGATCATGTACGCGCTGGTCGCGTTCACCCTCGGTGGCATCGTCGGCGCGGGCGTGTCGGCGGTGCTCGTGGCGTTCGTCGTGCATCCCCTGTACGCCCGGGTCCTCGCCGCCGCCAACCGCCTGGTGTACGGCGACCGCGACAACCCGGCCCGCGCGCTGCGCATGCTCGGCACCCGCCTGTCCGGAGCCGGCGTGCCGGGCGAGTTGCTCGACCAGATGGCCGCGGAGGTCGGCAGGGTGTTGCGCGTCCACTACGTCGCGGTCGAGGAGTCCGGCGCGGTCGTCGCCTCCTGGGGCCGTCCGGGCGAGGTCGCCGAGACCGTGCCGCTGCTGCACCGGGGCGAGCCGGTCGGCGCGCTGCTGCTCGGCGAACGGCTGCGCCCGAAGGACCACAAGCTGGTGGGCGAGCTCGCCCCGCACGTCGCGGTGACCGTGCACGCCCACCGCCTCGGCGCCGACCTGGAGCGCTCGCACGGCCGCATGCTCGCCGCCCGCCAGGAGGAACGCGACCGCCTGCTGTACGAGCTGCACGACGGCCTCGGCCCCAACCTGGCCGCGCTCGCGCTCCAGACCGACCGCGCCCGCCGACTCGTGGACACCGACCCCGCCAAGGCCAAGGGGGTGATGGACGAGCTGTCCAGGCGCATCCGCGCCACCGTCGAGGACGTCCGCACGATCGTCAACGACCTGCGGCCGCCGCCCCTGGACGACCTGGGCCTGGCCGGCGCGCTGGCCGAGCTCGGCAGGGGCTTCGCCGGCGACCTCGCGGTCGACGTGGAGGTGCCGCCCGACCTGCCCGTGCTGCCGCCGCCGGTCGAGCTCGCCGCTTACCGGATCGCCGCCGAGGCGCTGACGAACGCCGTACGGCATGCCATGGCCTCCCGCTGCACGGTCACGCTGCGCGCCACCGACACCCTGGAGCTGCGCGTGCAGGACGACGGCGTGGGCGTCGGCGCGCCCGCCCGGCGCGGGTTCGGCCTGGCCTCGATGCGGCGCAGGTCCGAGGAGCTGAACGGCACGTTCGAGCTGGTCACCGGCTCGGGACCGGGCACGCTCCTGCTCGTCAGACTCCCGCTGGCGGCCTGATGATCAAGGTCATGGTGGTGGAGGACCACCCGGTGTTCGCCGAGGGCCTGGTCGCGCTCCTCGGCGACGCGCCGGAGATCGACGTCGTGGGCGTCGCGAGCACCGGCGAGGCCGCCGTCGACCTCGCCGGACGGGTCGCGCCGGAGGTGGTGCTCATGGACCTGCACCTGCCGGGCATCAGCGGCGTGGAGGCGACCGCCCGCATCCTCGCCGACCGGCCGGAGACGGTCGTGCTGGCGCTGACGATGCTCACCGACGACGAGAGCGTGCTCGCCGCGATCCGCGCCGGGGCCCGCGGCTACCTGCTGAAGGAGTCGACCGGCGAGGACATCGTGCGCTCGGTGCGGGCGGTCGCGGCCGGGCAGGTGGTGTTCGGCGCCTCTACGGGCGAACGCCTGCTGTCGGTGCTCGCCACGACCGCGGCACGCCCGCGCCCGCTGCCCGAGCTGACCGACCGCGAGGTGGAGATCCTCGACCTGGTCGCGGTCGGTCTGAACAACCAGGCGATCGCGCGGCGGCTCGTGCTGAGCGAGAAGACCGTGCGCAACCACGTGTCCAACATCTTCGCCAAGCTGCACGTCTCCGGCCGTTCGGCGGCGGTTGCCCGGGCCCGGGATGCCGGGCTCGGCTCCGGCTGATCATCGCCGACTTCCGTCCGCCTCGCCAGGTCGGCGAGACCTGACGCGGCGCTGGGCCGTGGCCGGCTGCGGCCAGGGTCCGGCGGATGGTGCCTTCCCTGATTCGACGGCCGAGGCCCGAGCAGTTCACCCCTGATCCGCCGCCAACGGTCCCTATGCACAAGCCTCTGCCCGCACTTCCCGCCCCTTGACGGGCGCGGCGCGTGGGATGACCCCGAAGAGGAAGCGCGTCTCTTGGCGGTGGATGGCGTTGCGCTCCTCGCCAAGATATCTCGCACTCTCCGCTAACGACACAGGTCATCTGGCGTCGCAAGATTGCCTCTCGAATGAATTGACTTGATCGGGACAGGTGCGTGGGTGGGCGCGGATACCAAAGCCAGGACGCCCCCGTTCCCCCTCGCCCCTCTGGTGGCGTCGATCGCCGCGTTCGGCGATCAGATGCGGTTTGACCCGGATGGCTGAGATGACCCTGGTGAAGCGGTGGAGCGTTCGGCCCCGTACGAACGCTGGCCACGCCTCTGTGCTGCCCCTCAGCTTGGGAGCACACCCCGCGGAGCCGGGGCGCGGATGTCGACGACGTCCCGGCAGCATGGGACGCGCGGGCCTGATCGGCCGGGTAGTGGTGTCCACCGTGCTGGGACTCGGCGTCGCCGCCGCTCCGGCGGCCGCCACGACGGCGGACGCCGAGTGCAGCCCCGAACCGGGCGTGGTGAAGCTGCCCGGCGGCGAGCCCTGGGCGCAGACGCGGCTCGACATCAAGACGGCATGGCGGCTGAGCACCGGAGCCGGCGTACGGGTGGCGATCATCGACAGCGGCCTCGACATCAAACACCCGCAACTGCCCTGGCTCTCCGACTTCGTCGACTTCACCGGGACCGGCTACACCGACTGCGTCGGCCACGGCACCGCCGTCACGGGGATCATCGCCGGGCGCGTCTATCCAGGCGTCGCCTTCCACGGCGTGGCCCCGCGGGCGACCGTCATGGTGCTCAAGCAGAGCAGCCAGGCCGAGGGCCACGTCGCCACCCTGGCGGCGGCCATCGACAAGGCGGTCCAGCTCAAGGCCGACGTCATCAACATCTCGATCAAGGCGGCCGACAATCCCGCGCTCAAGGCGGCCGTACGCAACGCCCTGGCGAGGGACGTCGTGATCGTCGCCGCCGCGGGCAACATCACCGACAAGAAGGAGGACGTGCCCGCCTATCCGGGCTCCTACGAGGGCGTGCTGGCCGTGGGCTCGGCCACTCCGGACGGGCGACGCGCCGACTCCTCCAACACGGCCACGCCCGTCGGCGTCCTGGGACCGGGGGTCGGCATCATCGCGCCGTGGCCGGGGAAGTCGTACAAGCTGGACCTTGAGGGTTCCAGCTTCGGCGCCGCCTACGTCTCCGGGACCGCCGCGCTGGTGCGCGCCCGCTTCCCGCACCTCGACCAGGAACAGGTACGGCGGCGCATCATCGCCACGGCCGACGGCTCCATCGGCGAGGGCACGGGGGCGGGCATGGTGAACCCGGTGCAGGCGGTCAGCGCCGTGCTGCCCTTCGAACCCGCGGGGCAGCCACTGGTGGCCGCGCCTCCGCCCGATCCCCTCGCGGCGGACGCGATCGCCAAGCTTCCCCCGCAGAACGTCGCCGCCCGCGACACCGCGCTGGCCGTGACAGCCGGAGCGCTGCTCCTCACCGTCGCGGCCGGCGCCTTCGCACTGGTGCTGCCGCTCGGCAGACGCCGTGGATGGCGCACGGGCCCACCGGCCCCATGACGTCACCTGATCGCTGATGCAGGCGCTGCCCGCAGCGCAGCGCCTGGATACGAAGGGAACCTACGATGCACCCGTTACAGCCAGAAGATCCACCGAGGCTGGGCGACCACGACCTGTCGGAACGCCTGCCGGAGGGGCCGCGCGGAGCGGCCTTCCTCGGCCGTGAGTCGAAGGACGCGCCCATCCGGGTGATCAAACTGCTGGCGGCGAAGCCGGACGCCGACGCGGAAGGTCTCGCGCGCTTCGCCAAGGTCCGGCGCCTTTCCAGCTCGTCCATCGCGCGGACGCTGGACGCCGGTCTGCACGAGGGGCACCTCTACGTCGTACGTGAGCACGTCGAGGGGCGCAGCCTGGCCGAGACCGTCGCCGCCGACGGGCCCCTCAACCCCGACGGGGTGGAGCGGGTGGCCGTCGGGACGTTGACGGCGCTGACCGCCGCGCACCTGGCAGGCGTCACGCACCGGGGGCTGAACCCCAGCAACGTGATCATGGGCGCCGACGGCGTCCGGGTGACCGACCTGGACCTCGGCGAGGCGGTCGGCGAGATCGGCTACCGCTCGCCCGAGCAGCTGAGAGGCGAGCCGTACGGCCCCTCCGCCGACCTGTTCGCATGGGCCGCCACGGTGGTCTTCGCGGCCACCGGGAAGGCGCCGTTCGCTCATGACGCCGACGAGGTGCTGACCGGCGCGCCGGAGCTGGGCACACTGGTGGGGCCGCTCCAGACCGTGGTGTCCGCGGCGCTGTCGAAGGACGCCAAGCAGCGACCCGCCGCGTACGCGGCGCTGCTGCGCCTGCTCGGCGACCCATCAGCGGACCAGGAGGTCACGGCGAAGCTGCCGTCGCCGGACGCCTCGGCTCATGCGCCGGCGTTCGCTGCTCCCGCTCTGCCTGCGGCGGAAGGGGCGCCGCTCGAAGGCGTGCCGGTGCAGCCGCCCCAGCCTCAGCAGGTGCAGCAGCCCCAGCAGACGTGGGAGCCGCCCAAGCTGCAGCAACCCATGACGGAGGCGCCGCAGCGACCCAAGGTGTGGCAGGCCTCGGTCGTGGATCCGGCTGCCCCGCGCCGCAAGTTCCCGGTGGGCCTGACAGCGTCGGTCGCCGCGCTCATGGTGCTGTCAGGGGTGGGCCTGTGGGGCGCCAGCCGCTACACCGACACGAACCGGATCGACTCGGTCGGCGTCGCGGCCGAGGGCAAGTCCACCGACAGAGCGGCCGGGTCCGCCGACGCGACGGGGAACGGGACGACCGGCCCCGGTGACGGGACGGTTCCGCAGCCGGGCGAGCCGGGCACCGACCAGGCCGACGTGGCCGTGCCGTGGGCCACGCCGTCCGACGCCGACTCGTACGGGGTGGGCCCGCTCATCCTGCCCACCGAGGAGCCGTCCGGCGTCCCGACCGCGCCCGTGTACAGCACGGTGCCGACGCCTTCGCCGCTGTCCACCCAGCCGGTCGCCACCCCGCAGCCGACCACGCCGCAGCCGACGGCATCACAGCCGAAGAGCCCGCAGGCGACCAAAACGGTCACGGCGACACCGACGGCGCGCAACACCAGGACGCCGGAGCAGTCCCAGGAGCCGACCCCGACCCCCAAGAAGAGCACCGAACCCCCGACACCGACCCCTCAGAAGAGCACCGAGACCCCCACCCCGGCCCCCAAGAAGAGCACGGAGGCCCCGGCCCCCACCAAGAGCACCCAGCAGGCGCCCACTCCGCCGCCCACGACGGAGGCCCCCGCGCCGGAGCCGCCCAAGAGCGAGGCTCCGCCGGCGGCGCAGCCGGAACCGGAGCCGAAGAACCCCTACACGCCTGTCCAGGTGTGCGGGTCCGGCTTCTACGTGCAGCGTTCGCAGGCGTTCAACGGCGGCGAAACCTTCCAGCTGTACAACAGCGGCACCAAGCAGAACTGCGTGGTGACGATGAAGTACGCGGGCGTGGGCAAGGAGAGCCCGGTGAGCGCGACGCTCGACGTCCAGGACGGGGAGAGCGCGACCGACAGCGGCGACTACAAGTACTACGCGGGGCCGGTGAAGCTGGCCGCGCCGGGCAGGTGCGTGAAGTTCTCCGGCAGCGTCGGTGCCGGGAGCACCGCCGCAGGCTGGGCCAACTGCGGCTGACCCGGCACAGGACGCACCCCATCCGGAGGATTCCGGGTGGGGTCGTCGCCGTTCCCCGGCCGCCGGCCCGTCAGTAGGGCCGGTAGCCGCCGCCTCGCTCCAGAGACTCGATGCCGGGGTGGGTGGCGAGGTTGCCGTACCGGCTGTAGGTGTACAGGACGCCCGCGATGATGTTGTCGACCGGGTCGAGGATCTTCTCGTGGCCGGGCAGGGCGTGCGCGTTGAACGTCGGCGGGATGGTCTGCATCAGGCCCTGCGACGGGACGCCGTTCTTGGCGTTTATATCCCAGTTGTTGACGGCGTTGGGGTTGCCGCCGGACTCGTGGTAGATGATCGTCCAGATACGCTCGATGTCCTTGGGGTCGTTCGGGTCAAGGTCGCTGACGTCGATGCCGCGCTGGCGCATGACCTCGGCCATCTCGGGAGACCTGATGACGGTGAGCGCCTGCTTGATCCACTCGACCACCTCGGCCTTGGGCGCGGGAGTGCCCGTCGTCGGCGAGCCGCCGCCGGCCCCGGAGCCGTTGCCGGACCCCGGGCCGCCGCCCGACACCCGCGTCTCGTCCTGGGCGGACGCCTTCGTCCAGACGACCTTCTTGTCGCCCGGGTCGAAGTCCGGCCCTCCCGGCTCCGGGATGGCGGTGAAGAGGCCGAACCCGGCGTTCTCACCGGGCCGGAGGGAGCCGCTCAGCGTGCCGGCGGCGGCTCTGACGGCCTCCTGGACAGTTCTGACCAGCCCCCTGGCCTGCTCAAGGTTGGCGTGCACGACGCCGGTGAAGCCCGGGTCGGCGAACGTCGCGGCCCTGGCGTCCGCCTCATCGGTGTGGGGATGGTTGACCAAGTAGTTCACCATGTACTGCTGTGCAGAGCCGACCGTGCCGTCGCGAAGCCTCGCGACCTCCGGAGCGGCCTTCTCCAGCGCCGAGGCGACGTTCTTCAGCGCCCCGGCGCAGGCGTGCAGCGCGATGTTGAACTCGCCGCCCGCCTTGGTGAACTGAGGCATGTAGCGCTTGAAGGCGTCCGCGGAGTCGCCGTCCCACCTCAGGTCGACCTCGTTGACGTTCTTGACCAGCGCGGAGGTCTCGATGGCGGCGTGGGACGCGCACGACTCCCAGGCATAGGCGATGTCCCTGATGACCTGAGGCTCGCCGGTGACCCACGCGAGCAGTTGCAGGAACTCCCCACCGCCGGGAATCTCCGTGATGTCCGGCGCGAGAACGGCGACGACTTCGCTCATGCGCCCGAGGCCGTCGCCGCCTTGCGGAGGTTGGCCTCCACCTCGTCGAGCGCCCGCTCCACGCTTTCCAGCCTTCGCTGAGCGGTGCCGAGCTCGACGCGCACGGCGGCCCAGACCGCGTCGACCTTGGCGGCCAGGTCGGTCACACCCTCGACCATGCCGAACAGCCGCGGTTCCGTCACCTCGGCGGGCGTCTTCGACTTGCTGACCTTGAGGATCTCATCAAGGGCGAAGTCCTTCGACGCCAGATGGATACGCGTCCTGCATTCGTCGAGCGCTGTGTAGGAAACATCAACGACGCCTTTGCTCATGAGGATCGAGCATAGTGGCGATCATCACGATTGGTCAGACCCGATTTCCTCCGCTTCCAGCGACGCCGTCTGGATCAGCCGGTCTCCCGATCTCCGGTCAACGAAGAAGGCCCGGCCGGGCGGGAGAGGCTGCGGTTTCACCTTGCCGAACAGCACGCCCTCCTCCCGGCTGCCCGACATGATCAGCGCAGGGCTGGCCATCTCCTTGAGCCGCTGCACGGCTTGGTCGTACATGGCGCGGCTGGCGCCGCCCATCTGGCGGGCCAGGATCAGGTGCAGGCCGATGTCCCGCGCCTGTGGCAGCAGTTCGGCCAGCGGTTGCAGGGGGTTGCTGGAGGTGGCGACCAGGTCGTAGTCGTCCACCACGATGTAGAGGTCCGACCCGTGCCACCAGCTGCGGTCGCGAAGCTGGTCTGGGGTCAGGTCGGCGGGCGGCAGGCGCTTGAGCAGCGCGAAGCGCACCTCCTTCACCAGCTCCGAGGCCGCGGCGCTGGAGACGGCGTAGCCGATGCGGTGCTCGGTGGCCGCGGTGTCCAGCAGCGACCGGCGGTAGTCGATCACGACCAGCCGGGCTTCCTTGAGGGTCTTGCGCGCGACGAGCCCCTCCATGATCAGTTTCAGCGCGTTCGACTTGCCGGACCCGGTGTCGCCGAAGACGACGAAGTGCGGATCGGCATCGAAGTCGAGCATGACGGGGGAGAGCGTCGCCTCGTCGATGCCGATCGCGATGCGGTTCCTGCCGGTCTCCTCCGGGCCGGGCAGGGCGGCCGCCGGAAGCAGGGACGGCAGCAGCCGGACCGGCTTGGCCGCCGGGCCCTGCCACGCCTCGTCGACGACCTCCACGAGGGAACGCAGCCCGTCGGCGAGGTCTTCGGCGCCGCGCACCCCGTCGATGCGCGGGAGGGCGGCCAGGAAGTGCATGCCGTCCTTGGTGAGGCCGCGTCCCGGAGTGCCCTCGGGCACCGCGAGCGACGCGCTGCGGCTGACCTCCGACTCGTAGGCGTCGCCGAGCTTGAGCTCGATCCTGGTGCCGAACAGGTCGCGGATGCCCGGCCGGAACTCCGACCACTTGTTGGTGGTCGCCATGACGTGCACGCCGTAGCCGAGTCCGCGCGCGGCGAGGTCGGTGATCACCTGCTCCAGGTTCTCGTACTCCTGCCGGATCGTCAGCCAGCCGTCCACGACCAGGAACACGTCGCCCCAGCCGTCGCCCTCGACGCTGCCGTCGGCCACCCGCTTGCGGTACGTGGCGATCGAGTCGATGCCGTGGTCGGCGAAGTCCCGCTCGCGTTGCTGGAGGATGCCCGAGATCTCGGCGACCGTACGGCGGACCCGGTCGGCGTTCTGCCGGTTGGCCACGCTGCCCACGTGCGGCAGCCCCTCCAGGGCCGACAGCGTGCCACCGCCGAAGTCCAGGCAGTAGAACTGCACCTCCTTGGGCGTGTGCGTGAGCGCCATGCTGGCGATCAGCGAGCGCAGCACGGTGCTCTTGCCGCTCTGCGTGCCGCCCGCGATGCCGACGTGCCCGGCCGCGCCGGACAGGTTCAGCCAGTACGGATCGCGCCGCTGGTCGAAGGGCCGGTCGATGATGCCGATGACGGCGTGCAACCGGCCCCGGCCGTCCCAGCCGGGCGTGGACAGCCCGAGCTCCGGCGTCACCGACAGCGCGGGCAGCAGGTGAGCCAGCGTCGGCGGCTCGGCCAGCGGCGGCAGCCAGATGCGGTGCGCCGCGGGGCCGCGTCCCTTCAGCCGGCCGACCACGACGTCGAGCAGGCTCGGCTGGGCGCCGCTCTCCTCGGCCTCCTCCGGCGGCTCCTCCTGTGGCGTCTCGGCGGCAGGCAGTGGCGCGTAGGCGTGGCCGTACTCGATGACCTCGCGCGCCGCGGGCTGCCCGCTGTCAGTCACGTGCCTGGGATCGGGGTGGTAGGTGGCCGAGACGTAGGCGGCCTTGAACCGGGTCATGCCGGTCGTGTCGAACTTCAGGTAGCCGTTGCCGGGGGCCGAGGGCAGCTCGTAGGCGTCGGCCACGCCCAGCACGGCCCGGCTCTCCATGGCCGAGAACGTCCGCAGCCCGATCCGGTACGAAAGGTGCGTGTCGAGGCCCCGCAACCTGCCCTCGTCCAGCCGCTGGGAGGCCAGCAGCAGGTGCACGCCGAGCGAGCGGCCGAGCCGGCCGATCATCACGAACAGGTCGATGAACTCCGGCTTGGTGGACAGCAGCTCGCTGAACTCGTCCAGCACGACGAAGAGCGTGGGCAGTGGCGCGAGGTTGGCGCCCTGTTCGCGGGCCCGTTCGTAGTCGCGCAGCGAGGCGTGGTTGCCCGTCGCGCGCAGGAGCTCCTGCCTGCGGACCATCTCGCCGTGCAGCGCGTCGTGCATGCGGTCGACCAGGGGGAGCTCGTCCTCCAGGTTGGTGATGACGGCCGAGACGTGGGGGAGGGAGTCGAGGCCGAGGAAGGTCGCGCCGCCCTTGAAGTCGACCAGGACGAAGTTGAGGATCTCCGAGGAGTGGGTGACGGCGAGCCCGAGCACCAGGGTGCGCAGCAGCTCCGACTTGCCGGAGCCGGTGGCTCCGATCAGCAGCCCGTGCGGGCCCATGCCGCCCTGGGCCGACTCCTTGATGTCGAGCTCGACCATGCGACCGTCCGCCCCGAGCCCGATCGGCACGCGCAGCTTGTTGCGTCCGGCACGCGGCCGCCACGTGAGGGCCGGGTCCAGGGCGCGCGGGTCGCTGATGCCGAGCAGGTCGGTGAGCGTCGTGTTGATCGACAGCATGTCCTCGCCGTCGCCGCCGCTCCTGGACGAGGCGCGCAGCGGGGAGAGCTGCCTGGCCAGCCCTTCCATCCACACGTAGGAGAGTCTGTCCGGCGTGCCCAGCCGCGTCCTGCGCTCCTTGCCCGCGTGGTCGATCTTGACCATGTGCAGGTCGTCCCGCTGGACCTCCAGCCGCAGCGTGTTGCCCTCCTCGACGGCGCCGGTGGAGCCGGTCAGGTCGATGACGGTCACGCCCTGGATGGCGTCGCTGCCGAGCTGCGAGTCGTGCGGCATGTGCCCGCCGTCCACGATCACCAGGTGGTACGGCAGCGCGTCCGCCGGCGAGCCCGGCTGGAACCTGGGCCGCTCCTTGAGGTCCCCGCCGACGAGCCGATCGAGATCGCCCAGGTCCTCGGCCATCAGGCGGACGGGCCCGGACGCGTCGGCCAGGTCGGGATGGTGCGCGTGCGGGAGCCACTTGACCCATTCCCAGTGGGGCATGCGCTCATGGTCGGCGCAGACCATGATCCGCATGTCGTCGGGGGAGTGGAAGGTGACGACCTGGCCGATCATGGCACGGACGAGGTCCCGCATCGCCGCCAGGTCGCCGGTGAGCCGGATGCGCGCGAAGGAGGCCAGGGCGACGGCCACGGGCAGCCGGGCGAGGGTGGAGTGCGCGCGCATGAACCTGCGCAGCGCGCCGGAGGAGAGCGCGTCCAGGTCCTCCACGGGCTTGGAGTCGGGCGGGAAGAGCTGGATGGCCAGCTTCTGCACGCCGGTGCCCAGGCGGATCGTGCTGAAGTCGTCGTCGCGCGACCGGCGCTCCCACAACCGGGGGCCCATCGCGATCCACCACAACGAGTCCGGCTCGGGGCCGCTCCACTCCAGGGCCTCGCGCTGCTGCTTGGCCGCGCGCCTGGCCTTCTTGCGGATCTGACCGAGGTAGCGGAAGTAGTCGCGGCGGGCGCCGTTCAGCCGGTGCTTGCGCTCGCCCGCCTGGCGTCCCATCTGGCCGATGCTCATGCCGACCATCGAGACGGCGAACAGGCCGCTGGCCACGTACATGACCGGGCTGGCGTTGGTGCCCCCCGCGGTGAACATCAGCGCCATCGCCGCGGCCCCGGCCACCATGGGCAGGTAGGTGAGCACCAGCATGAAACCCTGGCCCTGAACCTCGGGGATCTCCGGCGGAGACTCCAGCATGACTTCTCCGCGAGGTGGCTTCGGGCCTGGACGACGCTCCGGGCGCCGGACAACCACTTTGCTCACGCGACGTTCTTACCAGAATCGACCCGCTATGGTCTGTGCTGTCCGTGATCCTTTTGGGACGGAGTGGACCGTGGGATCGATGGTTCAGAAGCCGCCGCCGCCCGAGTCCCGGCCCCCCGCCGGGGAAGCCGCCGAGCCCGCTCAGGCGCCGTCGGGGCCGGTGCAGCAGGGCGCGCTCGCGCAACTGCCGTTGCCGCTGCCGACGTTGTGCAACGTCACGATCGTGGGGCCGAGCCGCAAGGCTGACCTGACCCTGCCGGCCGACATCCCCCTGCCGCACGTGCTGCCGGGGCTGCTGCGCATGCTCGGCGAGGTGGGCGGCGACGCGACGTCGTCTCCGGGATGGACGCTGCAGCGGCTCGGCGGCGCGCCGCTGGACCTGGAGCAGAGCCTCAGCGCGCTCGGCGTGCTCGACGCCGAGATCCTCTACCTGCGTCCGCGCGAGTCGATCCTGCCGCCCGCGGTCTTCGACGACGTCGCCGATGTCGTGGCCACCGGCGTGCGAGGCGGCCCCGGCAAGTGGACGGAGGCGCACACCGCGGCCCTCGGCGCGGCCGGCGCCACCGGGCTGCTGGTCCTGGGAGCCGCCGGGCTGGCGGTGGCGGGCCTGCCCCCGCAGATCGGCACGGTCGTCTTCGCGACGCTCGCCCTGCTGATCATCGCCGCGGGAACCGTGCTCTCCCGGGCCATGGGCGACGCCACGGCCAGCGCGCTGATCGGCCACGCGGCGCTGCCGTACGCCTTCCTGGCCGGGCTGTTCACCCCTTCCGGCGGCGGGGGCGTGACCGAGGTCGGCGCTCCCCACGTGCTCGCCGCGTTCGCCTGCACGGCGCTCGCCGCCGCCGTCGCGGGCATGACGGTCTCGCACGGCATGCCCGGCTTCCTCGGCACGTCCATCGCCGCGACGTGCGGCACGATCTGCGCGGCCGTGGTCATGGTGACGGGAGCCGCCCCCGCCGGAGTGGCGGCCGTGGCCATCGCCGTCCTGCTGTCATTGAGCCCGCTGGTGCCGACCATGTCGTTCCGGATGGCCCGGGTGCCGCTGCCGGCCATGCCCACCACGGCCGAGGAGCTGCGCGCCGACAACCAGCGGCTCGACGCGGCGGCGATCCAGGAGCGCACCGTGATCGCCCAGCGCTACGCCACGGGCCTGATCACCGCCGTCGGGCTGGTCGCGCTGGCCGCTCTGGCGCTGCTGGTGCTGCACGACGGCCTGATCGCCTACATCCTGGCCGGCACGCTCTCCCTGACGCTCATCATGCGCGCCCGCGTGTTCTCCGGCGTCGCCCAGCGCATCTGCCTCGTCGGGTCCGGCCTGGCGGGGCTGGCGATGCTGGCCTTCGCGCTCAGCTCCAAGGGCGGCGTCGTCGGCGCGCTGGCCGTCGCGGTCGGCGTGCTGTGGGCGTCCCTGCTGGCGGTGGGGGCCGGGCGGAGCCTGGCGTCGGGGAAACCGTCGCCCTTCTGGGGACGGGCCGGGGACATCCTGGACCTGCTGCTGATCGTCGAGCTCTTCCCGCTCGCGGCCGGCGTGCTGGAGCTCTACACCTGGGTACGCGGGTTGTCGGGCTGATACTTTGCTGGCCGTTTCGAGCGGAGGAGTGAGGCTGTGCAGGAATTCGGAGACTTCGCCAACATCGACATCGAGAAGCTGCTCAAGGGGGCCGACCAGCAGTTCGCCCGCATGGAGGAGTTCCAGAAGAAGATGGACTCCTTCGTCGGACGGGCCCAGGACGAGCAGGGGCTAGTCACCGTCGAGTGCGGCCATGAGGGCGTACGCGAGCTGCAACTGCACCCCAAGGGCCTGCGGTTGTCGTCCGGGGAACTGGCCGACCTCATCAAGACGGCGCTGCACGACGCCACCGCCGACCTACAGCGGCAGGTCGCCGAGGGCATGAACGAGACGTTCGGCGACTCTGAGGACAACCCCATGACGTACCTCAGGAACCCGGACGCCGCGCTGAACCAGATCAAGGAGGCGGAGTCCGCTTACAACCGCACGTTCGAGGACGTGATGGGCGAACTCGACCGCATCCGGCGGCGGCTGGAGTTGTGAGCTAGGCCTGGCGCTGCGTGGGCAGGTCGGCGATGACGACCTGCTCGAAGGCGGGCGCGTCCTTGCCGGTGAGCGTGACCGCCTGCGACATGCCCGTGTCCGTCAAGGCGGACATCAGTCCGCTCGCGAGCCAGGCCAGGGCGGCGGCCGAGCCGTACACCACGAGCATCTTGGAGAAGAACCGCCTGAACGCCCCCTGCGCCCGCACGGCCGCCGAGGCCGCCAGCGGGTTGCCCGGGAAGAAGTGCCCGGCGGCCGAGAGTGTCAGCAACAACCCGGCCAGGGCGGCGGACGACACCGCACCCGTGTGGGACATCTTCGCGAGCTGGTCGAGGGTGTGGGCCAGCTCCTTGTACACGCCGCCGGTCTTGGCCACCTCAAGGGTGAACTGCTCGGCCACCTTCTCCATCTCGGGCCGGGCCAACCGCTCCCAGTCCTGGCTGGAGACCCCGGCGATGAGCTGCCGTACGCTCTCCTTCGCCTGCTCCACCTCGTGCGTCGCGGCGCGTACCTCGTGGGCCGTGCCGCGGATGTCCTCGGGGCTGGAGAGCATCGTGCCGATCAGTGCGGCGCACATCTTGCACACGACGGAGAGCACCACGTTGGTCTTCAGCATGGCGCCCGCGTTGCAGGAGGCCACGGCCATCGTGTACAGGGTCGTGCCGTTGCGGTAATGATCCATGGTTCCTACTTCTTCAGCGTGCTCTTGTCGTTGGCGTCCCTGATGACCTTGGCGCCCTCGTTGAGCTGGGTCTGCCAGCGGCCGAGCTGGTTCTTGGCATGCTTGAGGTAGTCGGCGGCGGAGTTGCGGGCCGCGTCGTAGGCGCCGTCGAAGGCGAACCTGCCGAGCAGGCCGAAGCCCGGGAAGCCGGGGGTGGCGCCTCTGACCGTGCGTTCCACCGCCCTGAACCGGTCTCCCGGCGTGTGCGTACCGCCCGCCTGCGTCGGGGCGAGGCTCTGGCCCAGCCGTTCCATGGCCTCCGGGCTGGCCTTGCGCCAGTCGCCGGACACGCCGCCGTCGCTCAGCGCGGCCGCCTTCGGGTCCTGGGGGCGTTCCTTGCCTGAGCCGTCCTTGTTCGCGGCGGCGGGCGTGGTGGGGGTGGCGGTGGTGGGGTCCGGGGGTGTGCCGGTGGGGAGGCCGCCGCTCGGCGTCCCGCCGCCGCCCGCCGGGGCGGCTTCCTTGGGAGATGCCTCGGTGTCGTCCGCCTTTGGGGTGGTGGCCGTGGGGGGTTTCGCGGCGTCGGGCGCCTTGGTGGTGTCCTGGGGGGTGGTCGCGGCCGGTCGGTCGGGCGTCGGCTCCCCGGACGACGGGGTCTTCTCGGGATGGTCGGGGGTCGTGGGCGACGGGGGGCGCTCGGTGTCGGCGGGGGGATCCGAGGGGGTGGAGTCGGAAGGGCCGGTTTCCAGGGTGCGCGGGCTCTGGGGGGTCGGGTCGTCCTCGGTGGCCGGGGTGTCCTCGCGGGCGGGGGCCGTGGGGTCGGTGGGGGGCGGGTCGTGCGGCTCGGGCGGGGGGTCGTCGCCGGAGATCTCGAGGAGGCCGTCCGGGGGCGCCGGCTCCACGGCGCCGTCGTCCGGCCGGTGCTCGCCGTCGTCCTCGACCTCCTGGACGTACGGCTCCTGTCCGAGGCCGGCGACGGCCGCCGCGGGAGCGGCCGGTCCCGGCTCAGCCGTGTCGCCGTCGCTCATGACGACCGTCGCGGACATGCGTCCGGTCACCGCCGAGTCCTCGGCCGTGGTCCAGTTGACCAGGCTGTCGATGCTCCCGAACTCGGCCATCCGCGCCCCCAAAGCCTGCGACCCGCCCGAACGATCAGAAACACTAACCGCGTGAGCGGTCAGCCGTACAGGTCGGCCGTCGCGGGCCTGGCCGCGGGTCTCAGCCGATGCGTTCGTACGCGCCGCCGGAGTCGGCGTTCTTGACGCCGCCGGAGAACTTCACCCAGGACCCGGTCGGCGCGGCGTGGTAGACCGGCACGGTGTGCAGAGGGGTGATCTCCTCGTTCTTCACCACTCCCGCGCCCTTCACGTCCACCGCGGACCACACCATGCTGCGCGTGCCCACGTCCTTGGTCTTGAACGTCACCGCGCAGGCGTTCTGCTTGCCGGGGTTGTGGAGCAGGTAGGCGACGCCGCCGGCGAACGCGGCCTGACGCTGGACGGTGTAACCCGGGCCGCAGACGACGGCGGGCGTCTCGGCCGCCTGGCGGGACGCCGAGGCGGTGGTGGCGGTGGTGGCGGTGGTGGCGGTGAGGACCGCCGTCGTGCCGAGCACGGTCGCGATGACCGCACCGGCCGTCCTCTTCGTGATTCTCACGTTCTTCATCTCCAAAGAGCGGAAAGGCGATTTGTCCGAAGGGCAATCCTGTGATGCCGGTTTCTTCGCGTCTTTAGCACAGAGCGCAGAATGTTTTGGCATTGAGCGCAGATTTGTTCTCGTCGGCCGGACGGTTGTGATCGCTGGGACGGGTGGTGGTTAACATGCGAGTCGATGTTGTTTCGCAAGGGTTCGCCCCATTCATGTCGGCCAGCCGATATGCGAGACAAGGAAATGTCCACTTGGAGGTCCAGTGGCACTGTACGGAGCAAGTCCGACGCAGCTGACCAACGCCGCCGGGTACTGCGAGGACACCGCGCAGTACATCGAAGGCATGCGCCAGCGCGTCCAGACGATCAAGGGCGACCTGACCACCCAGGGGTGGCGGGGCGGCGCGGCCCAGAAGTTCAGCCACGCCCTCGACGAGTGGGACGTCGAGTTCAAGGCCGTGATCAGGATCCTTGAGGACATCCACGACCGGCTCAACATGGGCGCCGGGGTCTACCGGAACGCCGCAGACCAGAACATGGAGCTGTCGGGGTCGCTGGCCAGGGACGGCTTCACGGGCCGGATCGACAACGTCATCAACAGCAACTAGCCGGCCGACGCCACGGAGATCTCAGTGACCGTTCCCGATGATCACACATACGTCAAGTTCGGCAGCATGGAGCAGGCCTACGAGGAGCTCAAGAAGGTCGTGACCGAGCTCGACAAGGTCACCGACGACCTGTTCGCCGACATCAAGAAGGAGCTGGCCGCCAGCTGGGAAGGCGAGGCCGAGCAGTTCTTCAACGCCAAGAAGGACCAGTGGGACGCCCACGAACGGGCCATGGGCAGGCAGCTCTTCGAGGCCGCCAGCGCGGTCAACATCGCCAAGGGCAACTACGAGGCCGCCGAGCGGCGCAACATCGCCATCTGGACGGACTGACGCGCCTCCTCTTCCCGGTCACCGTGGCGACGCGGTGATCGGGGACTCGCATTCGCAGGGGTAAGCGATGGGCAAGCAGGAACCCGAACCGCAGACCGACCCGCTGGACATCCCGGCGCACACGGCCGACCAGTTCCAGGGCGACGGCAGGGTGCACGAACCGTCCGTGATGCGGTCGATCGCCGCGGCTCTGTCGAAGAATCTGCAGGCCATGGAGAAGCCGGGCGTCAGCGGACGCACCCTGGCCGACGTCCAGCCCGGCGCCGCCCAGTTCGGCGAGTGGATCGACGCCAAGGTATTCGGCTCGACCGCGGGCAGGGACGGCGCGGGACAGAAGTTCGGCCGGGTCTACGCCGAGTTCGTGGAGGCGTACAGGAGCGTCATCGCCGCGATCGAGGCGAGCGCCGCCAACCACGCCGAGGCGGACACCCGGAACGAGGGCGGGTGACCATGGCCGGCGCCGGCTCCAAGCGCGAGACGCTCGTCATCCGGGGCGATCAGGTCCCCTCCGGTGAGACGGAGGTCCATCCGAAGGCGGAGATCCAGCGCCTGCTGGCGACGTCACAACCGGACCTGGTCAAACGCGCCGGATCCACCTACATCAGCACTGCCAAGGCGGTCCTCGACGCGGTCGTCGGGCTCGAGGACCACGCGGGCCGTATCCTCACCATCTGGAAGGGGCCGGACGCCGACCGGGCCCGCATCGCGCTCGAGCTCCTGTACGCCACCGGCAACGAGCTGGCGCGCAAGCTCGCGGAGATGGGCCGCAGCCTGGAGGGCTACGCCGCCTTCATCCCCGTGGCCATCGCCGAGGTCGAAGGCATCAAGCTGGACAAGAACGACCCGGACGTCCAGGAAGTCGTACGGGTCCACCGGGCGCTGTACGGGCTCGACCGGCAGGGCGACGACGAGGCCAACGCCGTCGCCCTGCTGGAGAACATGCGGGCGCAGGCGGCCCTGCGGAAGCTCAACGAGAAGATCCGCGACCTGCATCTCGGCTCCGTCCCGCACGACATCACCTACGAGCTGCCGGTCGTCACGGTCCCGGGCGGCCCGCTCGCCACGACGAGCGTCGTCTACGGCGGGACGGGCGGGAGCGACGATCCCACGACCGGCGCGGGCGACCCGGCAGGCACGGGCACGGGCGACGGGCGCACGACCGGCGCCGGCGACCCGGGCACGCAGGACCAGCCCCCCCGGGACGGCGCGGACGACGCCGCTCCGGGGACGCCCCCGGTCGACCGGCCAGTCGGCGGTGACCAGCCCACCGGCGGGCACACACCCGGACAACAACCCGGCGACCAGGCCGGCAACACCGGCACGGGCGCGGGCGCGCAGGACGGCACCACTCCGCCGGTGATCGGCGCCCAGGACAGGACCGAGCTCGACGACGCCACTCCCGAGGCCGACCCGGCCCGGACCGAGAGCTCGTTCTACCAGCCCACGATCGGCGAACGTCCACCCCTCGTGGCGACCCCCGGCATGAGTGCGGCGCCGGTCGCCACGAACCAGCCCGTACCGTCGGTGATCGGTTCGCCGAACAGCGCGTACACACCCGGCGGGCGACTCGGGGCGATGCGCGGAGGCAGTGCGGCGGGCCTGTCCGGCACGCCGTTCCTGCCGATGGCGGGCGGCGCGGGCCCGGCCGGGGACGCGGGCGCAGACCTGGAGCGCACCGCCTACCTGTCGGAGGACAGGTCAGCCTGGACCAGCAACCATGACGTGACGGACCCGGTGATCAGGTGAGCGACCAGCAGAAGAACGGTGCCCCCGCGCAGCCGACCGGGCAGCAGCCCTACGGCCAGTACGGCATCCCGATGAGCACCCAGCTGCCGCTGCCGTCGTCGGGCATCTCCTTCACGGACGGCGCGCTCAACGCGGCGAGCGGCCAGATCAACGGACAGACGGCGATCATCGACGCGCTGCGGGCCAAGTCCGGCCACATGGGGGTGCCCTTCCCCGCCTTCGGCGTGATCGGCTACGGGCTCACCCACGCCCATGACCAGGCGATCGCGGCCCAGTCCACCGCCCTGGAGCGAGGCAAGAAGGCGCTGCAGAGCTGGCAGGCCGCGCTGAAGGCGGCCGACGCGAACTACCACGCGGCCGAGGAGGAGAACGCCGGCCTGTACCGCAAGGACCAGGACTACGACCCGACCGGCGGCGGAGTGCCAACCCCCAAGATGCCCGAATCGCCGGACCTCGACATGCCGGACCCCGACCCGCCCGGCGGCGACCTCCCGGACGCCGACCTGCCCGACATGGACCGTCCGGACACCGACCTGCCCGGCACGGACCCGCCGAACGGCGACGTGCCGGGCGCCGACCGGCCCGGGAGCGACCTTCCCGGCACCGACCTGCCGGGGATCGACCGGCCGGACTCCGGCCTGTCCGGCGCCGGCGATCCGAACATGAAGGTCCCCGACATCGACTCGGCGATCAACTCGCCGCGGGACACGACCGGCCTGTCGTCGTACGACCCCAGGGCCCTGAACGGGACGCCGAACCCGAACCTGACCGACCTGAGCACCCGGCCGGGCACCACATGGGGATCGCCGACCGGCAACGGCGCGGGCTCGGGCGGGGGCGCCGCAGCCGGTCCGAAGGTTCCCGGCATGGGCACGTCCGGGGGGATGGGCAGCGGCATGCCGATGATGCCCATGATGCCGATGGGCGGCTCGGGCAACGGCCTCGACGAACGCGACCGGCAGGAAGGCTCGCTGCTGTCGGAGGACGAGGGCGTCTGGGAGGACGACGAGGACATCGCCCCCGAGATCATCGGCAAGGAGACGTAGATGAGTTACGAGGAGGGCAAGGGCCTGTACTACAAGGCCCTCGCCACCGCCTCGGGCGCGGCGGTCCTGATCAGGCGTCCCTGGGCCTTCTACATAGTGGCCATGATCGGGCTCATGATCTCCGATCCGGGGCGCATGTCGGGGTCGTCGAAGACCTGGCGCACCACCGACAACGGCGGGACGACCTCCGAACTGGCCGCGCTGGAGGAACAGCTCAAGCAACTGCAGGCCACGGTCACGGGCACGGGGACCACCTGGGAGGGCACGGCCCGCGAGAAGTTCGACGAGGCCTACGCGGATTTCACCAAGTCCCTGGCCACGCTCAGGTCGACACGGAACGCCACCGGCGAGGCGGTCGACCAGAGCGCGAAGTTGTACCACGTGGGGGCGCTCACCTTCATGAGCATCGCCGGCATGATGTTGACATACGCTCTGGCGGTGCTCGCCGTGCAACGCTATGTCGATTTCGCCTACGTGCTCGATTTCAAGGTCGGCAAGGCCGCCGTCAGCGCCGGGAGGAAGGTGCTGATCAAGCATGGCATCGCGGTCACCGTCCTCGGCACCCTGTTCTACCAGGCCGTCCAGCAGTCCGAGGCCAGCGGGAAGTTGTTCCCCACGATGAAGGGCATACCCAACGAGCTCGACACCCTGAAGTCCGGCGATATGCCGGAGTTCAGCAACGCCGCGCTCGAGTACAGCGTGGAGAGCCACTCGCTGATACCCAAGCAGGACAAGCAGGGCGGTCTCCCCCGCACCTGAGCGGACGGGCTTCAGGACCGGCCGGGGAGGCGTCCGGACGACGTCTCCCCGACGGGCTTCCGCGCGGCGGCGGGATCCAGGAGCGGGCCCTCCGGGATGAGCCGCAGCAGATGCGCGGGCACCGGCGCCACCTGGGCGGCGTCGTAGCCCAGCGTGCCTACAAGGTCCGGGGAGGCCAGCCGGAATCGTCTGCCCTCGTCGGTGATGAGGGAGTACTCGTGGATGGCATCGGTCCGGCCCTCGCCCGGGAGCTGGCCGGCCAGCGCCGCGCCGCCGGGCGGCAGTAGCACCTGGTCGACGCGGTCGGGGTTGCCGCTGCTCGGCGGCTTCGGGATGGCCATCGTCGCCCCGGTCGTCAGCCGTGCCCGGACCGAGCCCCTGACCGTGTCGGCGTACACCGCGCACAAGGGCGCGTCCGCCGCCGGGGTGCGGAAGGGCGGCATGGTGACCGGCAGCCCGCCGCCCAGGATGCGCAGGGCCGACATCTTGGCGGCGTTGACGGTGGCGGCGTCCACGGCGATCGGGCGGACCCGGCCGCCGCCGTAGGCGACCTTGGTGTCCGGGTCCTGGAGCAGGAGCGTCGCCTGCGTGTGGGTGACGGGCGTGAGGCCGTCGGCGAGCAGCACGTACCAGCGTTCTGGCACCCCCGGGACGGCGGCCAGCGTGAAGACCTGTCCCACGCGCGCGGCCGAGCCGCCCGGCCCCGGCACCCGCTTGCCGCGCTGCGGGATCGCCGGGGCGGCGAAGTCGGGCCCGGCGGGGATCGCATTCACCCAGGAGACCGGCACTCTGCGCGGGGCCTGGTCGGTGAGCCGGCGCGGGTTCCTGACCAGCATGCGGTAGCTGTTCCACAACACCCAGCTCTGCTGGCCGTCGTCGACGAGCAGCGCGTCGGTGCCCACCGGCGTGCCGCCGACGTCGATCCCGCCCAGCAACGTGACGTACGGACGGCGGACCCCGGTCGCGTCCTGCTGTTCGACCACGCAGACCGTCCACGGAGATCTGACCAGCTTCTGGGGCTTCGGCAGCGAGTCGGGCGCCCCCGAGATGCCGACCCTCTGCCCCCGTGCAAAGCCGGCCAGCGACTCCGCCGACACCGTACGGACCTTGATCTCCTGGCTGTCCAGCAGGAGCCTGGCGGAGACGTAGTTCTCCACCGGCTGGAGCTTGCCGTCGCTCTGGTTGTAGACGTAGGAGGCGCCGGTCTCCTCCTCCACGAGCAACTGGCCCGCCTCCTTGAGCTTGGTGGCCCCTCCGGGGCTGAGCATCCCCCAGATCCCGAACCCGGCCGTGATCAGCACCAGCAGGAGGATGCCGGCGAAGGTCGCCACGTTGTGCCGCCGCATGGGGGACTCGGGCAGATCGGGCTCGCCCTGCAGCAGCGCCAGACCCAGGCGCTGGGTCATCAGTTTGTGCGCCTGGTAAAGGTCCTTTCGGGTCTGCATGACGGACAATGTTACGCAGGTTGCGAAAGAAATTTAATGAGGATGGATATCACGCTTTTATACGGCATGGCCGCCTAGTAGGCTTCTTGATCAATCGCACGCGGGAGGCTGTCATGGCACCAACCGACAATGGTTGGCATTTGGAGCAGAGCTGGCCGGGTCTGGTCGCCGACAGAGACGGTGTCGAGTACGCTCCGGCGGAGCTGGTAAAAGTCGCCAACGCCCTTTGGGCGAAATTTCCAGAACTGTACGGCAGCGATCCGAACGCCCGGCTGACCACCGCCACGACGCCACGCCAGGGCTCCAAACCCGACGTGGAGGCACAGGGCGGATCGTTGCAGGTGTTCGCCGATCACCTCGCGGGGGTGAATCGCTGGGACGGCGGCAAGAGCTTCGGAGCGGCGCTGGTGCAGGGCCACAAGGAGTTGACCGCGGTCTACGAGCAGGTCAACGAGAAGCTCAGGATCGCCTTCGCGCTCATCGACGCCGGCGCGGGCAACTACAAGCGCGCCGACGCCGCGAACGGGGGCTAGAGATGGCCGTAGACGTGTCCGCGGACCACCCGATCCGCCCCGCCGGGGGCGCGCCCTTCTCCGTCGACGACGACGGCCGGAGCGTGGCGGGCGTCAAGGACGTGATCACGAACATCGACGTGCCGTCCCTCCAGCAGGTGGCGGCGTCCTACCTGTCGGCCGCCGATCGGCTCACCTCGATGAACGAGGCCCTGGTGTCGGGCGCGACCGCGATGGCCAAGATCTGGGAAGGGCCCTCGTCGGTGGAGTCGCAGCAGTCGCTGCGCACGCTGCACGCCACCATCCGCGAGCTGGCCGAGAAGTTCAGGGCGGTGGGCGGACCGCTGGAGGCGCTCTGCAAGCGGCTGCTGGCCCACCAGGACTTCGTGGAGCACAGGGGCGAGGCGTGGAGCGACAACGGCGAGACCTGGGACGACAGCATCCCCGCCTGGTACAGGACGATGAACGCCGGGTACGAGTGGGGCTCTCCGGACGAACTGGCCGGCCAGCATCTCCGGCTGCTCAACAACGACCTGCGCCATGCCTACGAGCAGTGGCCGTTCACCATCCACAAGGTCGTGCCCGACCTCAAGGACCCGACGGCTCCGACCCCTCCGGTGGAGACGTCTGACGACACGCGGAGCGACGGCATCGATCCGGATTCCTTCACCCGTCCCGACGACCACTTCCAGAACGAGGACTTCGACGGCATCGACGACACCCCGCCCGGCGACACGCCCACACCCGGCCTGCCCGGCGACACCCTCAGCCCGGACGGCTACCCGGACGGGACCACCCCGGACAGTTCCGGCACGGGCACCGACCCCGGCGGAACCCACTCCGGCACCGGCACCCCCGGCGGCAGAGATCCCGGCGGCGCCGACCGTGGCGCCGCGTACCCCGGCGGCGGCACCGGCCCCGACACCGGCGCCGGCCTACCGGGCACGGGCGGCCTGCCGGACACCTCCGGCTCGACCACCCTGGAGGACTTCCGGCGCCCGGCCGGCTGGACCCCGGACACCTCCACCTCCTTCCCGAACGGGAGCATCCCTCCAGCGGGCACCGGCAACGGTGTCGGCGGCACCATGACCGGCATCGGCGCCCTCCCGCTCAACGCCAGATCCGCGTCCGCGACCGGCAACGGCTTCCCGTACATGCCGATGGGCGGCGCGGGGGCGGCCGGCGAGCAGGAGGAGACGGAGAACAGCACCTGGCTGCACGAGGACGACGATGTCTGGGGCAGCGACGCGGACGACGCCGTCTCCGGCAGAATCGGCTGACCGGACCGCAGGGACGACAGCCGCCGACCGCCCGGGGACCGGCCCGGCGAGGTGCCTCTCGCGTACGTGCGTCACCGGCCGGGAGGAAGACGTGGAAGTCGCCGGGCATACGTCCCGGCCCCCACGCCCGCAGGTCCCCCTGCGGGGAGAGATCCACCGTCCCGCTCGCGGCGATCACCGCCCGGCCCGTGGCGTCGGCCAGCTCCTGGGGGAACGTCTCGTCCGCCAG
Organism: Nonomuraea sp. NPDC049646; assembly: GCF_044465525.1. Classification (NCBI taxonomy): domain Bacteria; kingdom Bacillati; phylum Actinomycetota; class Actinomycetes; order Streptosporangiales; family Streptosporangiaceae; genus Nonomuraea; species Nonomuraea sp. NPDC049646. Next base: position 91,067 of record NZ_JBITLU010000025.1, read on the forward strand.
GTCGCTCCCCGCGAGCAGGATCGCGTCGTCGGGGCCCAGCCCGGGAACGGCCAGCAGCAGCGCGGCGAGCGTGCCCGGCTCGATGTGGTCGCGGCGGATCAGGGCCACGTCGCCACCGAAGCGGCCCTCCACCACGAACGCCCCGGCGACGGGCCGTACCGGCGTGGAGGGGGAGAGGGGCATGCCCTCGCTGTGCAGCCGCACCCCGGCCGCGGTCCGCTGTACGTACTGCATGAGAGGCGCGGCCGATGTCCGGCGGGGGCGCGCACGAGTCGGAGGACAAGGAGAACAGCACCTGGTTGCACGAAGACGACGACGTCTGGGGCAACGAGGTGGGCGATGCCGTCTCCGGCAGAATCGGCTAACCCGCAGAGGACCGGCGCAGCTCCCGCAGCGTGCGTTCGGCGACGGCCTGGCTCACCGCCGGACATCGGAAGTCCTGTGCCACGATATGCGCGCAGAGCCCCTCGTCCGGACGGATGCCGTGCTCCTCCAGGTAGTAGGTGACGGTGTCCGTCCAGACCCAGGTGCCGTCGGTCCGGAAGCTGAGCGGCACCACCGCGCCGCGCGCCGGGTCGAGCCGATCGAGGTCGAGATTCGTCGTGGAGAGAACGGCCGCGCCGGCCCTCAGGTAGTCGACCAGCCGCGGGTCCCGCACCCGCGGACGGTCGGGCAGGAAGTACGGCACGCCGTCCCTGACCCCGTCGAAGACCCTGGCCACCGAGATCTCCGGAACGATCTCCACGTAGCCGTCGCTCCAGCCGCGCAACCCGTCGAACGCCTCGGCCGGGCTCCACTCCCGCGAGGCGGCCATCGACTCGATCAACGTCCGGACGTCGGCCGAGCTGTACTCCACCTGGTCCCCGGTCCGCGTCAGCCTGCCGATGACCGTGCCGGAGGCGATGACCACCACCTTGAGCGTGCTCATGCGCCGCTCACCTGGACGAACCCCGCCTGCCCGAGGCTCGACAACAAGGAGAGGTCGTCCGTGGGGTCGATCCAGACGATCTCCCCGGTCGGCCTCGGCGGCGGGCAGAGCGTGGTGACGAGCACGAGCGGCACGGCCGCGGTCCAGTGCTCGACGAGGGGCATCCGCGCGCGGTCGGCCAGGATCACCTCACGCTCTGCGTCCGTGCAGTCGCCGAACCGCCCTGCCGCCGCCAGCCCGGCCTGCAGCCGCGCCGCGGCGGCGAGCGCATAACGTTCCCTGTCCTCCAGGGTGCCGGCATAGCCGGGGATCAGCTCCGTGATCAGTTCGGCGGGCTCGTCCCCGTAGATCCGCCACCAGCCGTCGATGACCTCGTAGGCGTACGGCGTGCCGTCGGCCCTGGCCGGGGGCGTCGGCGGTGCCTCGGCCGCCGACGTGTTCCTGACGCGTACGCTCATCTCGCTCACCATCGTCCGTCGTCCGAGGCCGGCTGCCATGTCGTGATCGCGAACAGGGCGGTCAGCTGTTCCTTGTCTGCCTGGCGGGTGAACAGGGTGTTCACCATCTCGATGAAGGAGGCCGCGTCCCGCCGCGGGTCCCGGTCGTGTTCGAGGTGGGTGCCCAGTTGTTCCCGCGCGGGCAGGTGCTCCCCGCCGTTGCGCGCGTAGTCCACGATGGCGGCGACGAGCTTGATCCGTGCCTGGATGAACGAGGGATCCAGATGCCCGTCGTTGTGGCGGAACTCCACGTGATCGTCGGCCGTGCCGATGACATGGGCCAGGTTGAGTGCGGAGGGGCGGCGGTGGACGTCGCGGAGCTCTTGCGTCGAGTGCTCGGTGCCGCCGGTGACCTCGTTGGGCTCGCAGTACCGATAGGGCCGGTGCATGCCGAAGGGCTCCCTGGGGTCCTGCCCGAGCCGGAACAGGATGTCCTCGTAGCCGTAGTAGAGCGTGAGCAGCCGGTGCATGCCCTTCACGTCGGTGCCGAGACCCGGGGCGCCGACATGGATGTGACCGCCGGTCGCCGGGGTGATCTCGCCGCCGTGGGACTTGATGATCTCGGTGATCCGGGCCAGGTCCGCCCATGTCTGCTCGGTGTCCCGGAGGATGCCGGAGACGAACTCGCCGGCGATGAGACGCGGGTTCGCCTCCCGCTCCATGTACGGCCGGCCGCTCATCGAGTCGGGGGCCTTGTGGTGACCGAACACCTTGGGGCTCGCGGCGAGCCCCGCGCGGTGGAGCTCCTCGGTCATCAGGCGCACGTCGCCGGCCCGGACGCCCATGGTCCCGCCCGCGTGGGCGAACTCCAGCTCCAGCCCGAAGGCCACGTCCGTGGTCATCGCGTCTCGCGTCATGTACGGCACGACGGACGCGACGTCCTCGCCGGCCGCCAGCCGCCGGGTCACGTCCTCGACGACGTCGTTGTGGTCGTCGAAGTCCCAGCCGAAATGGCTCTGGACCCGGACCGGCGCCGGTGCCGGCGGCGCCAGCAGCGAGATCTCGCCCTTGGCGTGCATCCCGATGTGGTACAGCCTCTTGAGCGCCTCTTCGTAGGCGGGGATGAAGCCGCTGTCCCGGTAATGGGGAGCCAGCGACACCATGACCTCGGTGAGGAAGTCCACGTCCTGCCGACTCAGTGGGTTGTCGACCCATACGGGACGGTCGTGGGGTCCGGCCGCGACGAAGTTGCCGCGGAGAACCTTACCGACTGACGGGATAGAGGTGATTTCGGTGCCAGGCATCAAGGCGGCGTGTCCGTGAGGGACTCGGGGCACGATGAAGGCGCGTCCGTGATCCACACCGGCCATACCGGGGCCCGTGTCGTAGAGGTTGTTCGGGTGCCGGTCGTTGTTGAGGATCAACAGGTCGAGGAGTTCGAGCAGGATCGCGTTGCGCTTGGCGTTCGTGTCCGGGCTGTCGGCGGGGTGCGTGCCGCGGACGTATTCCATGAAGACCGTGCGTGGATCCGTCGGGTGCGCGACGACGATGGGGACGTTGGCGCCGATGAGCCGTCCCACCAGCGACCCGAGGACCTCGGCCCTGGCTTCGACGACGCCTGTCCCCTTCCGTACGATCTTGGTGCCGTCCCCCAGGGTGAGGTGCGCCACGGTGCCGTCTACTCCCTGCTCTCCGAACAACTCCCACTCGTTCGCATCGGCCGCGAGCGCTTCGTCGACGGCGCTTTGGGGCAGGCGACGCTGTTCGAGGACGCGCGGCGGTGCCGGGACGGCGAAGGGCGTGGCGGGCGTCACCTTCCTGGACGGGTGGGCCTGCAACCACTGGCCGTCGTCGTCGAACGGGAAGACCGGCCGCCCGTCCTCGTCGTATCCCTGAACGGCCGCGGTGTGAGCGTGCCTGTCGGCGCCGATGTAGACGATCTCGTTGCCGGCCAGGATCGACCGGCCGGTGAGGTCGGCCAGTTCCTGGAGCACCGCCGGGTCGCGGGCCGTCTCGCAGCCCAGGATGCGTATCCACGCGTCGGGCTGCGCGAGCACGCGCGGGTCGTGGGCGAGCATGGTGCCCAGGTCGGCCGCGCTGAGTCGTTCGGAGCCTATGAAGAATCCGGTGCCGTCACCGGCGATCGCGACGTCGATGGTGTCGGTGGTGCGTCGCAGCAGGCGTGGATCGGCCGTGGGCATGACCGCGGAGCTCTCGTCGCGGTACCAGATGCCCGCGTTGACCTCGCGGCGATGCTCGGAGATCAGGTCCCGGTGCCGGGCGCTCAGCGGTGGCGCGGACACCGGGCCGGACGACTCGACGGGCCGGACGGCCGCCAGAAGCGGGACGGGACGCATGTGTCCCTTGCGCTCCGTACGACTGGGCCGCGGATCCTCCGGCATCGCGGCCAGCTTGGGACCGAGCCAGGCCCTGAGCTGCTCCCCGACCACCACCGAGGTGTCGGCGGGCAGGAAGTACCGGAACTGCGCCGATGGCTGGGCGGCGTTCCCGACACGGAGGTTGCCCAAAGACGTGGTCTCCACGGCTCCGTCCGCGGCCAGCACGACCCGTCCGGTGTACCAGGCGAGCTCCTGCGCGAAGGTCGTCGTCCCGTCATGGGGGCCGGCCAGTATGATCGCGGCGTGCTGCGGCAGGTCGGGGGAGCACAGCAGCATCGCCGCGACCACCTCGGCCCGCAGGAGCCGGTCGTCGACTATCAGCCCCCGCTGGGAGTAGCGGCCCTCGACCACGAAGGCGCCTTCGATGGGCCGTACCGTGTGCCGCTTCGCCGCGCCGACGTCCAGACCGCTGCGGATGCGCAGGCCCGCCGCGGTCGGGGTGACCGCGTTCCGTTGGAGATGGTCCGCCATGTCCCATGCCAGTTCATCGGTGAGCCCGATCCTCGGCGTGACCACCGGTCCCGTTCGTTGCTGGGCCTGGTGCTGCGTGAGGAAGTAATGAACCTCACCGTCGTCGGTGGTCATCACCGCTGTCACGGTGAACCGGGCGCCGGACCTGAACAGCGCGTGATGCGGCTTGCCCGACACGTCCGCCACCGGGACGTAGTCGGACGCCAGGATGGTCACCCGGGTGCCGTGGGGGCCCTCGGCCAGATGGCCGGCGTCGTCGACACCCTCGATCAAGGTGCCCACGGTGAACTCTTCCCCAGAAAGGATGCCCCCGGGAACCAAGCCGTCGGGAACCCGGGCGAACACATGCCCTTCCGCGCTCGCCCGTGCCGCCAGCTCGGCGTCGGCCCGTGAGATCACGTCGGTCCGCTTCTCCGCGATCACCTGCGCCAGGTGATCGTTCCGCAGGAGGTCGCCCAGGATCGGGTCCGTTCCCGGTGCGGGCCGCCATGCGGGCGCGCGATACTCGACGGTCGTCCGGCCCTCGGAGAACGCCAGCGGGATCAGCCTCGCGTCGTCGGAGCCGGTGAACTGGCTCAGCATGTTCAGCAACCGCTCGTACCGGTCGCCGAGGGACAGCGCGCCGAAGGTGTCACGCAGTGCCTCGAAGGCTGCGGTGACCCGGGCGACGTCGCCGGGGGCCAGGACCGGGGCGCCGCCCCGGAACTCCCAGTCGCCGGCCTCACCGAACTGGACGAGCAGCGGGTTGACGTCGAGCAGCCGTCGCAGTGTCGCGTGGTCCAAGGGCTCGCCGCGGGCGAGGAAGGTGTAGAGCGCCCGGGTGGCCAGGCGGGCCTGCGTCTCGGGGGTGGGTTCCGCCGGCCGGCGGAACTCTTCGTAGAGGACGTAGGGAGTGGCCCGATGCGCGCCGGGCAGGCCGTCACCGGCCTCGTACGCCTCCTCCAGCCTTGCCTCGTGCTCGTCCGCCGCCGCGCTGGTCGGGAACTCGTGCCGCAGGGCCCGCCGGCCGTCGCCGAAGACCACCTCGGTCGTCCGCCCGGGTGACCCCGGAACGCCGAGCACGCGGGAGACGCCCGTGGCGACGCTCGCCCGCAACACGTCGCTGCCGAACGTACGCCACACGTACCCGTCCTCGTCGAGGTGCAGGGCTGGGCCGGCGAGGCCGAGCGCCTGTCTGGCCAGCGCCCGGACGAGGACCTCCGAGGCGTCGACGATGGGGATCCTGAGAGCGCGGGACCCGTCGGGGAACGTCACCACGTCGCCCAGAGCCGACGCCCGCTTCGACAGGACGCCCTGTTTGATGGCCTGCTCGACGTTGACGCGGAGGCGGCGAGCCGCGTTGACGGCCTGGCCCTCGGCAGCCGGGCCCAGTCCCGTTCGCGAGTCGGCAGGCCCCTCGTCCATGGCCCTGAGCGGCGCGACCCGGGCGAGGGGCAGCTCGGCCCCCGGCACGGCGGCCAACACGCTCTCCAGGCCGACCGCGTTCCCGGCGAACGGGCCACCCGCGAGGCCCCGGTGCCGTCGCATGATCTCGTCGTAATGGGACTGCAGGCCCATCCGGGCGAAGTCCTCGCGCGCGGTCTCCAGCATGGCTCCCAGCACCCGCACGTCCGAGGGGGACAGCGGGTTGCTCGCCCAGTCGCGCCGGCCGGAGGCGTCCTCGCGCAGGAACAGGTCGAGCAGCGGGCGGCCGCTCGGCAGCACGTGGAGGGCCGGCCTGGTGACGAGCGGCGGGACGTCGGCCAGGGCGACGAGGTATCCGGTCAGCACCGCCTCGCGCGTGCCGAGGAAGCCGGCGGAGGGGGCGGTGGGCGTCCAGTCGATCAGGATGTGCCGGTCGCCGGCCGCCCTGGCGGGGCCGACCAGGCCCAGGCGGTGAGCCAGGCCGGTCATCACCAGGGTCAGGTCCCTGCTCTGGGGAGTGGACTCCTCAAGGAGCAGGGCGGAGGAGCCGTCGGCCAGCGTCACCTTGGAGACGTTCGCGCCGAGGGGCTCCGGCTCGCCCCGGACCCCCAGAGCCGCCAGCTCCGGATCACTCGGGATGCCCAGGACCTCCGCTTCCGTGGCGGTTCGGGGGTCCGAGGCGTCCTGGGTGTCGGTTTCTTCCGTCCAGTTGATCAGGGCGTCGATGGGGTGCGAGGGGCCGGTGCGCGCGGCGAGGTCGGCCTTCACCGCGGCGATCTCGCCGGCCAGCCGGTCCGCGGCCGCGGTGTCGCCCGCCGCCAGGGCCTCGCGCTGCTTGCGTTCCAGGAAGCGCAGCTCGTTGCGGCGGGCGGTGACACACTCGTCGCGCGTGGCCTCTCCCGGCGTGTGCGGGTGGGCGTGCTCGCCCTCCATCCGGAACTGGAGCACGTCGCTGATCTCGTGCAGGACGAGCCGGGCCACCTGGTCGGAGGCGACGCGGGGAGCCAGGGTCACCAGGTGCGGATCGTCCTGCGTGCCGGCGTTCGTCGCCGTGGTCTCTCCCAGGTAGCCGCCCTCGACCGGGCCCACCTGGAACTGGAAGTGCAGCCGTCCGAGCAGGTCGGACTCCAGGGTGAGCGTGTCGCCGTCGTTCCAGAGCACCCGCCAGGTCCCGCCGACGCCGCCGAAGTCCTCCAGCAGCACTTCGTTGTTGAACGCCTGCCTGGCCTCGTCGACGGTGAGGTCGTCCTCTCCGGCGGCCCGGCCGTCCGCGACGAACCCGGAGTCGGGGAGGGGGGAGCCGTGGGTGGAACGGGGGGCGCCGCCGGGCCCGTTCTCCGCGTCGTCGGGCTTGTTCTTGGCCGGCCAGGCCGCCGGATCCGCGGCCTGCAGGATGCCGCGCCTGCTCAGCTCGTTCCGCAGGTGCTGGGCGAGAGTGCGGGCCGGCTTCTCCTCCGTCTGCCGCTCGGGGCGTCCGGCGGGGTCGGTGGAGGCGGCGGGGTTCGGGTCCGCCCCCCGCATGGTGCGCTCGTGCAGGGCCAGCAGGTCCATCCCGTGCTGCTCGGCCACCGCGATCAGGGAGGACGGCAGTCCGGCGAAGTGCGGCCCGAATCCCCCGTCGTCCCCCTGCGCCGTCAGGCGGCCGTCGGGGGTGGCGACGTAGGTCAGGGGCGGCCCGTACGGAGGCCGGAGCGTGACCAGGACGTTCTGGTTCCGGTCGCGGGCGTCCACTTGCGCCTGCCTGAGCTCCCCGTACGAACGAACGGGCCGCCCGGTCCCGGAACCGACAGGGCTCGGCAGGGCGGGGGCGGCGGTGGCCGGCCCGGAAGCCTCGTGGCCGAGAGTCGGCGGCGGGTTCTCGGCCTGTTCGGCCAGCTCCCGCATGACCTCGTCGAAGACGATCACATCGGCGTGGCCCGTGGCGACGCGGACGGCCCCCTGCGGCGGCCTCTGCCCGGACTTCGGGGCCGGCGAGACCTCGACGCGCACGGTGTAGTCGACCCGGAACCTGACCGAGCTGCTGTCGGCCTTCTCGAAGACACTGGTCTCCCTGCGGTTGCCGCCGCTGACCGACGCGCCGTCGCTGCCCTGGCTGCGGTAGCTGCCGCCCATGCCGAACTTGAGGTCGAACGGGAGCCACCTCCGCATGTCGTTGCTCCCGACGGCGATCCCGGCCGGGAGAAGCCGGGTCCGGTCCGCGCTCGCGGACGTGGCCCACTGTCTGCGGTCGACCTGCCCGATCTCGAAGTCCTTGTGGTTTTGGGCGATCGTCAGGGGCTCGGACAAGACCGCTCCGATGTGCACGCGGGCCACCCTGCCGTGCGCCATCGGCACTTCGAGCACCATGAGCCCGTCCTCGGCCGTCATGAGCTCGAAGTTGGCGTTCCGGTTGTTGCCGGTCAGGATCTGGGCGAGCGTACGGGATTCCTGGCGGGAGAGGTTGAGGCCCATCGTCGCCTTCAGGTGCCGTTCGACGGCCTTGGCGAGGTCCTTCACCCGCGTGCTCTCGACCATGAAGTTCTCAGGCACGGGGAAGGGCCGCGGATCGGCCACGGCGGGCTGAGGGGCGGTGCCCGTGCGCGCGACCATGCCGGGCGGGATGAGCCGGTCGATGGTGCCCGAGACGCGCCGGGAAGCCTCCCCGACCAGCGACGCGTCCTCCACAGGCGACGTGGACCTCACCCGCCGTACGTCGACCACGAGCCTGATGCCCTGGCGCACCTCCGCCCTGGTCCCCTCGAACGACGCCGCCCGCTGCACCCGGGTCTGCTGCAGATTGCTCGCGGCCGAGGCGCCGCGTCCGCGGTCGGTGCCCGTGGAACCCGACTCCATGCCGTCTTCGGTGTCCTTGCCGCCGAAGGTGCCGGTCAGCGCCGAGGACTCGGAGACGTTCTCCTCGTGCATGGTGTAGAGCTGGAGGATCTGCCCCACGTCGGAGACCTCGCCCCGATACTGGACGTCGTCGCTGAGCACGGCCCGTACGGTGACCTCGAGGGTGTCCGTGACCCCGTCGCCCCTGACGGTGTACTCGGCGGGCGGGGAGTCCGGATCGAGCAGAGTGTCGATCTTGCCCAGCCAGCTGTTGCCGGAGAAGTCGGCCGACAGCGCGCGCCACAGCGCGGTGTCCTGGTCGAGCGCGCCCGGAGCCACCGCCTCGACCGCCTTCGTGATCTCGTCCAGCAGTTCGACCTCGGCGTGCGGCTGGTCCTCCGGATGGAGGCTGACCCCCTTGACGGTGCTCATGCCGATGGCGTCCTGGTACGTCGGCGCGAGCACGGCGGCCACCTCGCCGTTCTCCAGCCGCTCGGCGGCCGCCACCAGTTGCGCCTCGACGTGGTCGTAGAACTCCGGCCGGCTCAGCATGCGGTCGATGGTCTCGCCGTGCAGCTCGCCGGGCCGGCCCGGTGGAACTCCCGGCGGCATCATCTCGGCCAGGGTCTCGGAGGAGAACAGTTCGAGGAGCGCGGCGAGGGCCCTGCCGGTGTCGTGCCCCCGGCTGAGCGGGACGCCCGGCAGGGTGGTCAGGCCCGGGACGCCCGACGGATGGGCGGCCCTCGCTCTTTTGAGGTCCTCGAGGTACCGGGTGATGAACTTGACCGCCACCCGGCGGCCGAGCTTCAGGTCGCCGTTCATCACCCGTTCGGCGGCGTCGACGAGCTGGTGCAGCGGCAGCTCGACCTCTCGGTCCGCGTACAGGTCGAGCGCGTCGCGTTCGGCGACCAGGTAGACGACGGTGCCGTCGTTCCGCGTGACCGTCTTCGCGTCCTTGCCGGAACCCACGGTCACTTTCGCGGCGACGTCCATCACGAAGGAGTAGTGCCTGCCCGTGTCGATGCTCAGTCGCTCGGGGCCGGAGATGAGCTTCTGCTCCTTCGAGGTCGTACGCCCCCACGAGGAGCTGCCGCTTCCCCCGCCCTCCCGCTCACCGGGCGCCGGCACTCCCACGGAGCCCCCGGCGTCCCATGGGGTGGAGACCCGGGTGGTGCTGGTGTGGGAGCTGAGGGTGAGGTTGATGTCGCCGACCAGGATGTCGGTGGCAGAGAGGAACCGCGACTGGCCCGGCGTCAGGTCGAGGCGGACCGGCTGGTGCCGCGCCGTCCCGGTCGCCGTCTGGCGGTCCACCCCGGTCCGGTGACCGGAGGTGAACACCTCGGGGTGGCTGATCAGGCTGCGTACGTTGAAGAACGCCGCGAGGTGCTGGAAAGCGGGCGAGTCGCGGTGGAGCGAACCGCCGAACTGCTCCGCGACGGTCGTCGCGATGTCGCCGACGTCGAGGTGGGCGACGGTGGCCCGCCTGAGCACCGACGTCGAGGTGGAGTGCCGCGGCCCCGGCGGACGCGGGTGCCCGTCGGACGCCAGCGCGAGCGGGAGCAGGTCGGAGGGGAGCACGATCCGCGCGTCCCCGGCCCGTCCCTCCGCCACGGGTCGTTCGAGGCCCGCCCCGGTCAGCCGCTCGACCTGGACGATGTGCGGGATGCGGAAGACCGCGCTCTGCCCGGTGCCCTCCAGGAGTTTCACCTGGTTGACGGTGCTGCCCGTCATGAGCTCCACCTGGCGGTTCCGGCCGCCGCCGGCGGAGAGGTTGGATCCGCCGAGATCGAGGCCGGGGTCGTCCTTGAAGGAGAGGCCGCCTCCCACCCCCGCTGTCACCGATCCGGTCATGTTCCGGGACGAGGTGTAGGTGTCGGAGCCGATGTCCAGGTTCACCACCGGCTCGGCGCCGGTCACCCCCTCGTAGACGGCGTTGTCGAAGTCCTGTCTCAGGCTGATCCGCAGGGTGTAGTGCTCGGCCTGGCCGAGGGGGTTGTGGTGGACCAGGTTGACGATCAGGCCCGCCTGGGCTGCCTGGTCGTAGCCGGTCTCCAGGCGTTCGGCGGAGAACTGCTCGGCCACCAGTTGCTCGTTGGCCATCTGGCTCGCCCTGACCGAAGGATCGAGGGAGTAGCGGGGGACGCCGTTCCTGAGCTTGGGCAACACGCCTTCGCGGCGCAGGTACTCCTCGACCTGTTCCCGGATGGAGTCCATGCCGGTGATCCGCTGGACCAGCGCCGGGCCCGCGCCGCGCGTCTGGTTCTCGCCCGTCCCGTACCAGGTGGGCAGTGCGCCGACCCTGCCGGGCGGATCGGCCTTGACGGGATCGCCTCTGAGCAGGACGTTGCCGTCCGTGTCGCGCCCGACCTCGGCTGCCGGGTCGACCGGGAGGCCGTAGCGGTAGGCGTCCGGTTCGGGGATGCGGAACAGTCCGGTGCTCGGGTCGGAGACGAGGGTGATCGGGTCCTGACCGCCCATCTGGATCGTCACCGTGTGCACCATGTTCAGCACGTAGCCCTGGGTCTCGCCCGCCCATCGCTGCACGCTCGGATGGATGGCCACGCCGGTCACGCTGGTGGACGCGGATGCCGCCCTGCTCACATCGCCGCGGCCGGTGACCTCCCATGCAGGATGGTCCTGACCGGGCTGGTCGGCCGTCTTCGAGGTCCACCCCACGGTCCCTCCGAAGCCCGTGTCGTGGCTGTCGGAATGGCTCTGGCCCGCCTGGGAGGATCCGACGCGCAGCCGTTCCTGGTGGTGCTTGGTGCTGGGGCCGCCGACACGGGTGTCCCCGGGGAGCACGGTCGTGCGTATCGTCATCACGCCACGGACCTGGCCGTTCACGATGATGGCCCGGCGCAGCCCCGCCGGATCGTTGACGGCCATGCCGAGGTTGCTGGGCAGGTCCTCGGTGATCGCCGTGACGACCTGGTCGCGGGCGACAGGGCTGCGCATGACCTTCGTCAGCCGTCCGGTCACCCGCTCGGCCAGGTCGAGCAGGCCGGTCATGCTGACGACGACGTGCTCGGGGAAGGGGGAGCGCCGCCGGTCGGCCTCGGGCAGCTGGAGGGGCTGGTCACTGGGATCGAGGAGATAGGCGTGCGAGAGCCACAGGCTCTGACGCGTGGTCTCCCCGGCGGGCAGCGGGGCGGTCACCGGGGTGCCGGACGCGGTGCGCAGTTCCACGCTCCAGCTCGCCCTGGCGGTGAACATGGTGGCCGTGCCGCGGTTGTCCTCGACGTTGCCGCCCAGCCAGTTGTCCGCAGCCGCGGTGGAGAGGGAGTGAGCGCCCCCCCTGCTCCACTTGAGCCTCATGACACCGTGGTCGGCGATGCGGTGGAAGATATCCCAGGACGTGCTTCGCAGGAAGTGCCGGCCCAGGTCCATGATGTCCCGGTCGAAGGTGAACCCCTTGGATCGGCGGCCGGTGGCGGACGCCCTGCCGCCGCCCTGCGGCAGCTGCCCGAGCATGGTCTCGGAGTGGGAGGCGGCCGGCTTCGCCACCTCCATGAGGTCGTCGAGCGTCAACCGGATCCGCAGTTCCGCGCCTGCGGTCCCGTTCAGGCGCAGCAGCAGGCCGTCCGGCGCGACCGCGGTGTGGAAGGCCTGGCGGATCGCCCGCCGCAGCTCCTCCTGGGAGAAGCGCATGGACAGGCCCTGGTCCGTGAGCAGCTTGTTGACCAGCTCGGTCAGCGGGGCCAGGTCGGCGATCGGGCCGGCGACGTAGGCGGCCAGCAGGGCGTGCGGCGGCGGCAGTGCCTCCCGGTGGGCCGAGTCGTAGGCGTCCGATCGGCTCCGCATCTCCTGGAGGGCGACTTCGACCTGCAGCGTTCTGGGCTTGTCCGGCCTGTTCACCCTGTTCAGGGCGGTCATTGTCGCGTCGGCGGCATCAAGGGCCTGGTTCGCGGCGATCGCGGCGGCCGCGTACCGCTCGGCTGCCCGCGTGTGGTACCTGGCGGCGGACTCCGCCTGCTCGGCGGCCAGCACCTGCTGACGCGCGCGCTCGGGAGCGCCGTCGTCCTCGTTCAGGCCGTGCAGGAAGGCGTGATTCCAGGCCTCCCGGGCCTTGTCCCAGGACTCCTCGGCATGGTGCCGGTGACGGCTGCTGAGTTCGACGTTGTGCGCCCAGGCGGCCTCCAGTCTCCGCTCCTCCGCCTCGACCTCCGCCCTCAGCTCCGACAGCGCGGTGGGCGGTGGCTCGGGCACCGAGAATGCGGGCGGTGTCGCCGGCGGCAGCGCGGCGACCGCATCCTGGTACGCCTCCATGGCCGTGGCGGCCGCTCGCGCGACGGTGTTCAGTCTGGCGTGGTCGACCGGCTCTCCCGCGACCACCCCCTTCAGCAATTCGGCGAGCACCTCGTGGACGTCGCGGGCGGCGACAGCCAGGCGTTCGGCCGCCTCGTGCAGCGTGCCGAGCCGGGCGAGCTCCGCCGCGGTGGCCCGCCACCTCTGTGCGCCCTCCAGGTCCCGCCGGGCCAGCGCCTCCGCCGCGAGCACGTACCGCGCGCCCGCCGCCTCGTTGTAGGCGCGCACCGCCGCGCGCTGCGCCCTGACGACCCCGTCGAACCCCTCGATGGTGGTACGCAGCGCCGTGGCGGCGGCCCGCCGGTCCGACACGTGCTGCAGGAGGTCGCCGAGCACGTCGTCGATGACCTGGGCGGCGCGCGTGTTCGCCAGGAGGTCCGGCGTCGTGAGCTGACGGTAGTACCCCTCGTGGGTGGCGCCCAGGCGGAGCAGCTGCGAGGCGAGCACGTGCGGCGGGGTGATCAGGATGCGCCGCGCCTGAACCGTCTCGTCCAAGAGCAACTGGTAGGTCTCGGCGGCCCGTACGGCCGAGTCGGCCGCGCTCTGGCGGTCAGCCGCCGTGCCCGGTGTACGTCGCGCCGGGCTGGTGAGCTCGTCGGCGGCCGCCCGCAGCGCGGCGATGTGGGCGCGGAGCACGTCCGGTTCGGTGGCCTGGGACAGCGCGGGAACGAGGACGGCCGGGTCGGCCTGCTCCTCGTACCGCAGGTGGAGCTGGTGGGCCGCGTGCAGCGCCCTGGCGAACTCGGTGCCCTTCCTGCCGGGAGCGCCCGCGGTGTGCACGAGCGCCTGGGCGCTCTCGTACGCGGCCCTCGCCTGGGACGCCGCCGTCAGCAGCGAGGAGGTGCCCATGTCGGTCACCGTCATCGCCCGGAGGCGGAGGTCGGACTCCACGCGAAGGAGCCGGTCGATCTGCTGCGCCAGCGCCTGGTCGAGATCCTGTACGAGCTGGGCGACGGCCTGGTCGTGGCTGGTCAGCAGGTCGATCAGGTCGTTCGTCGACTGATGGGCCGGCGCCGGCCGCGCCCCGCCCTCTTCCAGCTCGCCGTGGGCCTCCAGGATCCTGCGTACGGCGTCCCGCTCCTCCACCAGTGCGGATCGTTGGGTGCCGCTCGTCAGGTTGATCCGGCGGTTCAGGAAGTCCAGCTCGCGGCGGCGGGCGCTCAGGCACTCGTCGCGCTCGTTCGGCTGGGTGATCAGGCGGCGCATAAGGCCCTGGCGCGGCTGGTTCCTGGCGTGCAGGGCGTCGGCGATCTCGTGCAGTATCAGCCTGGCCACCTGGTCGGGGGCCACGCGCGGGGCCAGTCGCACCTTGTTGACGCCGTCCGCGTACAACACGGTACGGCCGAGCCTGCGCCGGGAGACGTGGCCCACCTCGAAGGTGAACGTCTGGTCGGGAAGGCCCGCGACCTCGACCACCAGCGTGTCGGGGGCGGTCCAGCGCAGGCCGGTGACCTCCGTTCCGAGGTCGGAGGCGAGGACCTCGACCTCGAACGCCGCTCTGGCCTCGGCCACCGTGAGCTCAGGCACGCCACGGGCGCGCCCGTTCGCGACGAACCTGCTGTCCTCGACGGGACGTCCGCTCACGAGGGCATGGGCGTCCCTGGTACGGCGAACGGCGCCGATCAGCCTGGCGACCAGGGCGGGGCCGGGGGGGGAGGGTTGCTGGGCGGGGACGGGGGCCGGGTCCGTCTGGGCCTGCGGGGTGGGGCCGGGGGCGGCCGCCGTCTCGGCTGTGGTGAGGGTGCCGGTGTCCTGCGAGGTCAGGGCGGGATCGGGTGTCTGGGCGACGTGAGGCTCCCCGACGTTCTGGGGGTCCCCGGCCCGCGCGGTCTCCGGGGTGCTGGTGGTGCCCGGGGTCGCGTTCTCGGCCGGGGCACCGGCCGTGTCGGGGGTGCCGCTGGTCCGGTCGAGGGTGGGGGCCGCGTCCGTGTTGGTGGTCGTGTCGGGAGCGGGGGCCGCGTCCGGGGCCGTGGTCGTGTCTGGAGCGGTGGTCGGCGTCTGGGAGGCGGTGGTGTCCGGGTCGGGGGAGGTGTGCGGCGTTTCGGCGGGCGCCTGGTCCGTCGTGGGCGCGGACTGCTGATCGGCGGCGGGGGAGGCGTCCTGCGCGGTCGGCTGGGACGCCGGTCGCGCGTCCTGCGGTCGGTCCTGCTGGTCTTGCGGGTCCTGAGGCTGGGATTGAACCTGGGGGGCCGGGGGAGTGGGGGTGTCCTGGCGGGGTTCGGTGTCGCTGGTGGGCTGAGGGCGGGGGGCCTGGGGCGTGTCCGGGGTGGCGTCCGCGGTCTGTGCGGCTCGGGCCGCCTTCGATGCGGACTGCTGGGGCGCCGCCGGTTCGGGGACCGTGCTCGTTCGGTCCCGCCTGCCCCCGCCGGGGAGGTCGCCCTGCTGCGGCAGCACTGGGCTCCCGGCGGAGTCGGGTGCACCGGCCTGGGGGCCGCCTGTTGACGAGAGGGCATCGAGAGATGGACCCGCCGGGGCGGCGGACCCGTTCCACTGGGCCGCCATCGCCTCGTTGACCACGTTGCTCAGCGAGGTCACCGGGGTGGCGGCCGCGTGCCAGACCTCCAGGTTGGTCGGGCTGAGGGTGTTCGTACGTCCCGCGCCGCCGAGGAATCCGCCGTAGAAGCCTTCCGCGCCCGGCAGCGCGAACTGGTCGTAGACGGCGTAGTTGGCGACGATGCTGCCGGCGGGCGAGGCGACCATGTTGTTCAGGCCGGTGTTCAGCGCGCGTCCGGGGAAGCGCAGGAACGCGTTGCCGACGCCGCGGTTGTCGCCCGCGATCCGGTTCAGCCGCGAGATGCCGGGCAGGTCGTTGGCGAAGCGTGACATCGGGTCGCCCAGCTTGGTGCCCGCGACCGCGCCGACGCCCGCGCCGATCGCCGCCGCCTTGACCTTCTTCCAGTCCCACGTGTCGCGGGTGCCCATCTTGATCTGCTGGTACTGCGTGGTGAGGTCGATCAGCAGCTCTTCGCTGATCTCCTCGAACAGCTCGTACGCCAGCGCCTTGTTGAAGAACGACCCCGCACCGGCTCCGGCGAGCTTGCTGACCTGGCCGCTCGCGGTGACCGCGCCCGACCTCGACGCCACCAGCGCCAGACGCTGCATGATCATGGCGATCCTGGTGCCTCCCGCGGCGCCGACACTGCGCAGGATCAGGCTGGCGAGCGGGAAGAAGCCCGCCGCGATCAGGGCGATGAACGCGGCGATCACCGCGATCCAGAAGGCGATGTTGATCGAGAGCTTGGTGTACTGGGTCTCGCGGGCGAAGTTGTCGACCATCTTCGCGTAGGAGAAGGACTCCTGTGCCTTGGCGACCACGCCCGCCTTGTCGTCGTAGAGCTTGGCGAGCCGCTTGAAGATGGCCGGCTTGGCGGGGGACTGGAGGCTGCCGTTCAGGGTCTGCACGGTGGCGGCGGTCGGGTCGAGGGTGCTGATGAGCAGGTTCATCAGCTTGACGTACTCGACGCGTAACTCCCAGAGCTTGCTCTCGCTTCCCTCGGGCCAGCTCTGGCCCGCCGTGAGCAGCGGGATCAGGTGATGGACCACCCAGCCGGGCAGCGCCTCGGTCTGCCAGACGGGCTCCACGTCCTTGGTGGCGATCCCGCCGTCGAACGCGCCGGTGCCGCCCGCGGGCTTCCGCGCCTCGTCGGTGGCAGTGGTGACGTCGCCCTTGCCCGCCATCATGCCTTTCGGTAGGCGTTCGACAGCCCCAGGTCGATCGCCTGCTCGGTGGTGAGGGTGTTGGAGACCGTGGCGCGCAGCAGCGGCCCGGAGCCGGAGATCTCCTTGATCAGATCATCGGTGTCGCGCAGGAATCTCTCGGGGCCTCCGCCCGCCAGGTACTGCCTGCTGAAGGACACGCCGTCCGGTCCGTCGCCCTGGGGACGGACGGCGTTCAGCGCCCGGATCCGCGCCGCGATGGCCGGCCAGGCGGCGCCCAGGTCGGTCGCCATGGCGTCCCACTGGTTCAGACTGTGGCTGATCGGTTCGCGGATGTGCACGTCCGCCCGGTCGTCGGCGGTCATCGGCGGCGTCTCTCTCCCGGCAGCGGACCGGAGAGCTGGTCGAGCACGGCCTCCAGGTCGCCCTCCAAATGGGCGCGTAACTGCTCGGGCGGCACCACGGGCTCGAAGAGGTCGACCAGCTCGTCCAGGGCTTTGGCGGTGGCCCGCCGGATGGTGTCGGTGATCGTGTCGGCCAGCCCTCTGGCGTTGGGCCGGCGGTACAGCCGGGGGTCGAGATCGAGCCTGATCAGCTCTCCGCGGACGCTCACCGTCGCCGAGACCAGCCCGTCGGCGGATCTCTCCGTGACGCGGACGGCCTGGGCGCGGGCGTTGAGTTCGCCCACGTCGCGCTGCATGCGCATGAAGGTGTCGCGTAACTCGTCGGCGTAGGCCTGGAGGCCCACTATGTCCGCGTCTTCCATCGAGGCCCACCCCCTGACTGGGGTGAATATAACAACAACATCATCCGGCTCGAAAGAGATCATCAGTGATGTCGTTCACCGGTGCCCCCGATCATCACAGCCTTCTCGCCGAGCGCTGAGACCTCCTCCCGCCGCACCCAGGCGCGGTACACGCCGCGCTCGATCCGTTCCAGGCCGAGCCCGGCCGCGTGCGGCGCGTTCCCGCCGGTGTACTCGACGAGCAGTTCCGTCTCCCGTTCCGCGAGCACCAGGAAGGAGGCGCCGCGCCACTCGCAGACGGTCGTCACGTGCCAGATGGCCGCGCAGCCGGCCGCGGGAACCACGCGTACGAACCGGCCGGGCGCCGCCTCCTCGAAGCCGTCCGCGGGGACCGGGGCGTACAGGCGCATGAACAGCCGGCCGTCGACGAGCTCGGCCGACGCCTCGTAGTCCGTCCCGTCCCAGCGGGCTCGGTACGACTCCCCGTTCACCGGTCCGCCACCATCAGCCAGCGGCCGTGGTCGGCGTCGTACCTCGCCTGGACGCGCTCCTGGCCGTCGAACCCCAGCTCCACGATCTCTGCGCCGTGCGGCAGGCCGACGCCGTCGACCTTGTACTCCCTGATGGTCTCGGCGGCGTTCGGCAGCAGGCCCATGCCGACGAACGGCGGCTCCTCGATCACCCAGCCTGCCACCGCCGTCCGGCCCCGCTCGTCGACGCCGCCGTAGGGGGTGCGGTAGAGCTCCACCCCGATCGCCGGCCAGCGCAACAGGTTGACCGCGCCCTCCGCGGTCAGCGCGTCCTCCTGGAGCAGCGCGTCGGCGAGCACCGAAGGGGTCGCGATGTGGGCGACGTCGAGCGCGTGATGGCAGTAGCCGGAGATCCGCGGCCGCTCGCTCTCCAGCAGCTCCTGGAGCTGTGCCACCTCCAGCAGCTTCTGCATGATCGGGAGGCCGCTGTCCGGCTCCGCTGCCAGGTCCTGCTCCAGCGTGGGCACCGCCAGTCTGGCGACCGTGCCCGGTTCGAGCAGGAACGACGGCTCCAGACCCGGATTGACGGCCAGGCCCCAGCGAGGATCGGGCCAGGCGGCCGCCAGCTCGACCAGCGACAGGATCCGGAAATGCCGCACGCCGCCGTCCGTCGCCTCGCGCATCGCCTCCGCCGAGGTGTACACCGCCACCCACACCCGATCGGCGCCGGGGAACGTCGGCCAGGTGACCGGCTCCTCGCCCCTGGCGGCGGCCTGGCTGACCGGGCAGGCGAAGTCGGCGTACCGCAGCAGCGCGAGACAGGTGGTCAGGTCGTGCCGGCCGTGCGCCTCCTGGAGCCGCTCCTCGAACGCGGTCGGTGCCTGCATGGCGACACCCTAGTGGGTTGATCGGCTTCCCTGTAGGTTGCGCGTGTGACGGATCGGCCGATTGCCCGCACCCGCGACGAGGCTCTCGTGTACCTCGACCTCAACCCGTGCCAGTGCGGCTCGGTGGAGACCGAGTGGGACAGCGGCGTGGTCAGCGTCGAAGGCTCGCTGGCCAAGTGCTACTCGGGTGCCTGCGACGACTGCGGCGCGGCGCGGGAGTACCTGTTCTCGCTGCCCCGACGCGAGGTCATGCCGGCCGGCTGGCCGACGTTCGGCGGCGCGGAGCCGTCGGAACTGCTCGACGCCGGGGAGTGGATGTGGCTCGCCGATCTCACGGCCGGCAACGTCCCCGACGACCCGGAGGACGGCCGCCGGGCGCTGTCGATGGCGCGCGCGGCCGTGGAAGAAGTGCTCAAGTTCATCCCCGAAGGGCAGGACGACGTCCCCGCGACGGCCTTCTGGTCCGCCCGCGGACGGGAGGTACGCGCCGCCGAGCCTCCCAGGTTCCGCCGCGACCGCCTGATGGTCGTCCGGGACACCTACCGCGACCTCGCCGACCGCTGAACCTGTGCTCGCCGCGGCGGTCAGGGCGTGTCCTGCCCCGCAGGGGGCAAGTGATCCTCATGTTCGGCGAGCGAACGACGGCGGTGGTCCCTCGGGCTGAGGTCGTAGGCGGTACGGAACGCGCGGCTGAACTCGGCGCCGTTCCTGAAGCCCCAGCGCACGCCGATCTCGCCGATCGGATCGTCCCTCAGCCGCGGGTCGGCCAGGTCGGCGTGACAACGTTCGAGCCGGCGCCGGCGAATGGTGGCGCTGACGGTCTCGTGCCGCTGCTCGAACAGCGCGTGCAGGGTGCGTACGGAGATGTGGTGGTGCGCGGCGATGCTCGACGGCCCCAGATCGGGGTCGCCGAGATGCTGGTCGATGAAGGCGTCGATGCGCGCGGCCAGGATCCGGTGCCGGCTCTCGGCCGACAGTTGGCGGCCGGCATCCAGGCGTCCGGACAGGAAGGCGGCGGCCAGGTCCACGCCGATGGTGCCGAGACGTGGCAGCTCGGCGGGGTGGCAGCCGCTCGCGTGTTCGAGCAGGCCGGTGAGGTAGCGGGCCAGCATCGCCCCTGAGCCGGTGGCCGCCGGGAGCCTGGTGGCCAGCAACCGCTCCATCTGGCCGCGGGTCAGCGGCAACGCGTCGCGCGGCAGGAACAGGAGCGTCACCCGGGTCGGCCGGTCCGTGCCGAGGAATTCGGTCGTGTACGGGGAGGAGGTGTCGAACAAGCCCATGTCGCCGGCCTGTAACAGAGACTCGTTGCCCTGCTGCCGCAGCCTGTTCGCGTTGTTGTGCACCAGGAACAGCTCATAACCCTCGGGATCGTGCCGGCTGATGTGGGCCGGCGTGCGCCGGCCCTCCAGCGGCGACATCGTGAAGTCGCCCACGCGCACGCGCGACAGGTCGATGGACTGCACCCGGCCGTGGAAGTCCTCGGCGTGCTCGCTGGACAGTGCTGTCGGGACGACCTCGTGCGCCGCGATATGCGCCCACCACTCCAGGCGATCCTTCCTCGGGATCGCATCGGTGGAGAGGGAGACCACCGGGCTCGCTTTGACTGTGCGGTGGATCCAGGAACTCCGGTACGGGTGATCGCACACCGCGTCTACGCTGTCGGCCACCGTCCAAGGGTCCACAACCCCGTCCCCGGCCGCAAGGGAGCGCGTCGAACTCTAGCGACCACAGCCAGACCACGAGTACATGATCAGGCCAGCGATGCTTGCACGCCACAGGATCTGCGTGGAAGCGGTACTCGGCGCTCTGGCCGCTTCTTCGGCGCACGCTGTCTGAATCATGCCGGCCGGAACATCACGGCTCTGGAAACCGTGCTGGCCAACGCCGGCCGAATATGCCGATCACTACAACCGAAACCGGCCGCACCGTTCCCTCGCCCTGGCAGCCTCGACCGGTGGCTTCGGTGATCAGGTGGTGCTTGCTGCCGGCTCGTCCTCGGTCGACCGGGGACGGGCCGGTCTGCTCCCCCTTTTAACGCTCTGATCTGCGAGGAGTCCACCGCGGCCCGGGAGAAGTCGAGCACGTCGGCGGCCCGCAGCCGATCCAGCAGGACCTCATGCAGCGCTGCCACACGCCGGAGGCGTTCCACTCGGCCAGGCGTCGCCAGCACGTCATGCCCGAGCCGTAGCCGAGCTCCTGCGGCAGGTGCTCCCAGGCGATCCCGGTGTGCAGCACGAACAAGATGCCCTGCAGTGCCAGCCGGTCATCCAGCCGCCTACGCCCTGGATGCCGGAACCGCCGCTGACGCTGCGGTAACAGCGGCTCGATCACAGCCCAGAGATCATCGCTGACCTCCCATGGCTTCGGCTTGGCCACCTGCGCTCCTCTCGCTCGGCTACAGCGAGAGATCAAGGCACAACAGAGATCATTCTGTTAGGTGCTCTAAGTGCCCGTGTACAAACTGATCGTCAGGTTGGCTTGGGAGGCGTGGATCGCGCGAGTCGTCGTCCCATGAGGATGATCATCGCCCACAGGACCATGGCCTCGTGGTGCTCGGATAACCGTTCATAGTCACGGACGCACCGCCTGCGCTGACAGATCCACGACAGCGTCCTCTCGACCACCCACCTGCGAGGCAGGACCACGAAGCCGCTGACATCGTCGCCGCGTTTGATGATCTGAAGGGTGAGCCGGAGGTGCTTCTTGGCCCAGGTGACAAGCTTGCCCGCGGCGCTGTCGGCCCAGATCAGCGAGATCCTCTCGTGCCAGTCGCGCAGGCGTTCCAGCGCGGGCTTGGCGCCGTCGCGGTCCTGGACGCCGGCGGCGGTGATGATGACGACCAGCAGCAGGCCCAGGGTGTCCACGATGACGTGCCGCTTGCGGCCCTGCACTTTCTTGGCTGCGTCGTATCCGCGGGAGATGGCGGCGACGGTCTCGGCTGCCCGTGGCGACTGTGAATCGATGATCCCTGCGCTGGTTCGGCCTGGCGTCCTTCGGCCAGTCGGACGTGTTCGCGCAGGTCGTTGTGGAGGGCGTAGAGATCGCCGTCCTGCCACCAGCGGGTGAAGATCGCGTGGACGGTGCGCCAGGGCGCCAGGAAGTCGGCGGGCAGATTGCGCCACTTGCAGCCGTTGTCGACCACGTAGCGGATGGCGTCCACGATGAGGCGACGGCAGTACTTCTCGGGGCGTCCGCCGTTGCCGTCCACCCAGGCCGGCCAGGGCATGACCGGCTCGATGGCCTGCCATTCGGCGTCGATCATGTCGGTGGTGTAGCAGCGGGTCCGGGCCGGGCGCCGCGCTCCGCGACAGTAGCGGCAGGCCACACATGAGCAGGCAGTTTCTTCGTTGTGGGGGACAGCGGCAGGAGCGGTGGCGTACAACGGCGGCAGACCTTCCGGTTGGTGACGGGGCATCGATAACCGCCGTTACTACCGGAGGTCGCTCCACGTCGTCAACGATTCGCGCTACGTCACCATTTCGCCCATTTGCCGTCCGGCACAGCGGGCTCAGGGATCAGTTTGTACACGGGCACTTACCGGTCCTGAGTTCGTACAGCCGTCACTTCAGTCCGCGCTGATCGCCTTGGGCTATGCCTTCGGCCACGCGGAGGAGAACCTGACCGCCCGGCCGCCGACACCCTTCGAGTGCGAGACGCTGGAGCTTGAGCCCGGCGAGTGGATCGTCCAGGTGCTCCGGGCCGGCTATTCGACCGAGAACACACCCATCCACGTCCTGGAGACGATCTGCGCCGCCAACCGGCACATCTTCCGATCAGCCAGGTCTCCGGCTACGACGAATTCTGAGGGACACCGCCCCAGGCCGCGACCGGTCCCGACCCCCATCCTTTACGGGCTCGTCGTCAGCGCCGGGTTCGTTTCGACAACGCCGTCGAGCACCTGGTCGATGCGCCCCAGAAGATCGGCGTCGAGCCGGACCCCGGCCGCTTTGACGTTCTCCCTCACCTGCTCGGGCCGCGATGCACCGATGATCGCCGAAGCCACATTGGGGCGCTGCAACACCCAGGCCAGCGCGAGCTGTCCTAGGGACAGCTCGGCCTCATCGGCCAGGGGACGCAGCCGCTGCACCCGTACCAGCACGTCCTCACGCAGGAAGGGCTGGATGAAACTGCCCGCACCGCTCAGGTCCGCGCCGCGCGACCCGGCGGGCGACGGCTGCCCCGGCCGGTACTTGCCCGTCAGCACGCCCTGTGCAAGAGGGGACCAGGCGAGCTGACTGAGCCCTTCTCGTTCGCACGCCGGCATGACCTCGGCCTCGATCACCCGCCACAACGTGCTGTACTGCGCCTCGTTGGAGATCAACGGCACGTGCAGTTCCCGGGCGAGCGCGGCGCTCCTTGTGATCTGCTCGGCCGTCCATTCGGAGACGCCGACATAGAGCACATGGCCCTGCCGGACCAGGTCAGCGAACGCCAACATGGTCTCCTCCAGCGGCACCGTGCGGTCAAATCGATGCGCCTGGTACACATCGAGATAGTCGGTGCCCAGCCGCCGCAGCGACGCGCGTGCCGACTCCATGACGTGCTTGCGGCCAAGGCCTTTGTCATTGGGCCCGCCCGGCCCGGTAGGCCAGAACACCTTCGTGGATATCTCCAAGCCTTCCCGTCGCTGTCCTTTCAGGGCGCGGCCGAGCACCGACTCGGCCGCGGTGTTCGCGTACGCGTCCGCGGTGATGAACGTGGTGATGCCCGTGTCCAGTGCCGCCGTGACGCACGCCCGCGCACGTTCTTCCTGGTCTGCGGCGTCGTGTGCAAGCCAGTGACCATAGGAGATCGCACTGACAGAGAGGCCGCTACGGCCGAGACGACGAAATTCCATGCATTTACGGTAGTCCTTCATTTCGAGTGCCGAAGCCCTTGTCGAGCCGATTTGACAAATAAATTTAAGGAGCTCTGGAGGTAAATTCCCAGAACATATAAAGGTGAATTTGTCAAATTTCGCGCGGGGGATTCATGGGATTAGCCTCGATTCTTCAGCGGACTGTGTTGTGTAGTGGCTCCGCTGGCTGTCCGTAACGTCCCCGATGCGGTTGGGGCGGGGGCCGTCGCATGACGCTGCGGGGCGCCGGGTTCCACGGGCCGGGCTGAGCTCCTTCCTGGTGGTTGAGGTGAGGGGCCGGCTTCAGCCTGGCGGCTTCGTGGCCCTGCCCCGCAGGTGGGTGGTCGAGAGGACGCTGTCGTGGATCTCCCAGCGCAGGGGGTGCGTACATGACATGAACGGCTATCCGAGCACCACGAGGCCATGGTCCTGTGGGCGATGATCATCCTCATGGGACGACGACTCGCGCGATCCGCCTCTCCTGAGTCGCCCCTGACGATCAGTTTGTACACAGGCTCTAAGAAATCTTGCTTCTCATCCGATGGTTGCATGCTCGAACACTCGGATGGGTGGGGCTGGGATCAAGGCTGTGTGGGTGGCTCGATCGTCGGGGCCTGTTTCCGACCCGGAGGGATGCTTGGGGACCCGCTGGGGACCGCACGCCATACCTGTACTGCCACGGCCCGCAGGTCGGCGAACTTCTTGGGGAGCCTGTATCGGTCCATGACTTGCGAAAACGCTCACTCCCATGTTCTGGGGGTCAAGGGGTCGCAGGTTCAAGTCCTGTCGTCCCGACGGTTGCGAAAGGCCAGCCAATTTGGGTGAAAGCCCAGGGCGGCTGGCCTTTTCTGTTGATCACTCAACCTTGATCGATGATCTAGACCGCTCTCAGTTTGGGACCAGTTTGGGACCAGCCCCCTGAGAGGTGGGCGCTGAGGGCGTTACCGGCGGCGGCGATGGAAGCGCCGTCCGGGTGGAGATAGCGCTGCGTGGTCGTGAGGGACCCGTGACCGGCGATCTTACGAAGGACGTGCACGGGCACTCCCGCATCGGCCATCCACGTCAGGCCGGTGTGGTGAAGATCGTGACGGCGCAGGTGCTCATAACCGAGCGCGGCCACCACCTCGTCCCAGTGCGTGGCATCACGCAGTACCGCCGTCGTGATGCGACCGCCCCTCGGGCCCGTGAACAAGCGGGCCATTGGATCGTTTCCGGTGACTTGCAACCCGTGAGCACCGGATCGCGAACCTCGGCGATGAGTGGAGCAAAACGCCCGCAACCAATTACTGCAAGTACTACTTCAGGGACCAATAGCCGGCGGCGCAGAACCCCGAAGGAATGCCGTGGCCCGGCGGAACGGCACGGCAACGCGCTGAAGAGTTTCTATGACAAATACCATGTCGCCACCCATCTCGCCTTCTGGGTGAGCGTCGTGCCGTAGCCGTCTTCGTCGGTGTATCAAAGTGGGGGTGTTGGTCAGGTACGGGCCGACACCCCCACCGTCCGCAGACCAACCAACAAGAGGCCAATGATGCAGAACCCCGATCGCGCTCTTCCCGAGGAAAGTCAGTGGGACCTACTGGCCGAACACGGCCTGGAATTCTGGTTCAGCTGCCAATGAGTGGACACGGAAGACGGCAACGAGATCGCCCGCCGACTGGGCGTCGATCCCCGAGACGGCATGTCGTGTGACTTTGAGACAGCCATGCAGTCATACGAAGCCGGCCCGGGGAAACTCATCATCTGGGCGGGAAAGCATTCGGCGGGGTGGTCGACCATCCTCACCCTCAGCGGCGTGACGGTGCCGCCACACCTGACAGAGGCGCTGAGCGCCGGAGAGCATCGCGTACTCGAAGCCTATTTCGTGGAAGAGGCCGATCCCGGCAAGCTTCTCTACACCCGTGACAGCGAATACATCGGAGAGATATTCCCACCGTCCTCCCCTGGGGGGATGGATGGAGGTCCCAGAGTTCGAGGCGTACACGAGCGGACTGGAAGTCACCGACGACATAAGCGACGCTGAGGCCTTCGACCGCTACATGTGCATGGGCAGCATGATCCGCCGTTACATCATCTGGCGGAACCAGCACGCCACCGACGAACGCCTCGGCGAGGTCGTGACCAAGGCCAACGTCGCCTGAATCGGGCTGATCCGAACGACTGTGTCCTCGGCCGCATCGATCCCCACTTCGTTCGCCGCTCATCAGGGCAGGCGGGCGTGTTCGGCTCGGGTGGCAGCGATCCGCTCACGCGCGAGCGTACGGGCCCGCTTGGTGTCGTCGCCGGTGAGCCGGGCGAGGATCGCTGCGAGCGGCCGGATCTGGCCCCGGCCGCCCCAGTGACCCTCGGGGATCTCGGTGGGGAATACCCAGATCCGGCTGGCGTCACGCGGCCAGGCGCCGTTCTCCGCGTCGAGGATCGCCTCGGTGACCTCGGCGATGACGCTCGCACGCTTCTGCTCGTCGAGCTGGCCTTCGGGGACGGACGGGACGACCTTGTAGCGAGGTGCGTCCGCGGGTTCTCCGCCGACGTAGATGCCGGCCGGTCGGTGCAGCCAGAGCCAGGAGACGGAACGGCTCACCGGGTCGGCGGGGTCGAATCCCTCGTTGCGGATGAGGATCTCGGTGATGCGGTTCAGCAGGGCCGCCTCGGTGTCTGGCTGGAGCGCGCCGTCGGGGATGTACACGTCGAGCATGGGCATGGCCGATCTCCTTTATGGGTTTAGTTTTTCAACTCAGGCCGGGAGTCTACGAGGGCTGAGTACAGCTTGTAAACTCAGATGGGTACACTCGTCCCATGGAGACGCGGCGAATCGACCCGGTGAACTGCTCGGTGGCGCGCGCCCTGTCGGTGGTGGGGGAGCGCTGGTCGCTGCTGATCGTTCGTGAAGCGCTGGACGGCGCGCGCCGGTTCGGAGAGTTCCACTCCCGCCTCGGGATCGCCAAAAATCTTCTGGCGACTCGGCTCGAGACCTTGGTGGC
This sequence comes from Nonomuraea sp. NPDC049646, assembly GCF_044465525.1. NCBI lineage: Bacteria > Bacillati > Actinomycetota > Actinomycetes > Streptosporangiales > Streptosporangiaceae > Nonomuraea > Nonomuraea sp. NPDC049646. Next base: position 117,399 of record NZ_JBITLU010000025.1, read on the forward strand.
CGCGGGAGTGATGCGCCGTGTGCCCTATCAGGAGCCCGGGGATCGGCAGCGCTTCGCCTACGAGCTCACCGAGCAGGGCCGGGCGTTGCGGCCCACGCTCGTGGCGCTCCTGGAATGGGGCGACACGTACCTCGCCGACCCGCAGGGCCCGTCGGTCATCGTCCGGCACCGGCCCGTCGACGGTGCGAACTCCTGCGACGAGCCGGTCAAGGTCGTCCTCGAGTGCGCTGCGGGGCACAGCCACCTCGCCCCGGAAGACGTCTGCCGCACGCCCGGGCCGGGCGCGCGCTTCGTGGAAAGCTCCTGAGATCCCAGGATCGTACTGAGCAGCTCATGTCACGAAAAGCATGACCCAAGCAGTGGGGCCGACGCCTGGGCCGGGCTGACCTGCGGTGGTGATGCCGCTCGTTTGGGCCGTGGGGCGCGATTCTTGCCGGCGGGCCTTCTATGGCGGCCGTTGTGTCGACGCCTTACTCAACCTGATGAGGATGCGTGCGGACGATGTCGCGGCGCCGGTCTTCTGGCAAGGCCAGGGCCAGGTCGAGGATCAGGGAGCGCTCGGTGTGCTCGCCGGCCGCGATGCCCTCCAGCACCTTGACCGCAATGCCGCGCTGGAACAGGTCGTTCAGGACAATGAGCCCTTCCAGGAGGTTGCGGCCGAGCCGGTCGACCTCCTGGACGGTCAGCATGTCCCCGTCGCGCAGGTAGGACAGCGCCTCCAGCAGGGCGGGCCGGTCGTCGGTGGCGAGCTTGCCGCTGATCTTCTCCTCGAACACCTTCAGGCAGATCGGGTCGAGGGCGTCGTGCTGGCGTTGGGTCTTCTGCTTGTCGGTGCTGGCTCGGACCAGGCCGATGAGCGCCACGAGGGGGCCGCCTTCCGTTCATCAAACGTCGTGCGCGGACTAAGAGGTGCCGGCAGAAAATGAACGGCCAAATGAACGCCCGAACCGGACATCACGCCCGGATTCCCCGCCTCGCCGGTCCATCTGGCGCGTGTTTGTCAAACGGTCGTTAGATGAACGCGCCGGACGCGCCTACGGATCGAAGTCGCGCGAGATCAAATCACGTCCGAGGGGGACTCGGGGTGGGCAAGGCTCTCGTTTGGAGCTCATGACACGTTTCTTACGGCACCCCAGTAGCCGCACGTCAGCACAGGCAAGCCGTGTCCCCGTGGCGCTGGCAACCAGGCAGCCAGCGGGATTCAGGGTCTGCGCTCGGGTTCATGCGAAATCGGATCGCTTCGCCGCCGGCAATGTGCGACGGTCACTGCATGCCTCAACCGATCTTGCGTACCGAGCGTGTGTTGCTCGTCCCGCTCGCCGACCGGCACCTCGACTTGGAGGTTCGACTCGACTCCGATCCCGAGGTGCTTCGCTATCTCGCTGGACGGCCGCCGACCAGGGACGAGGTGGTAGCCGCTCATGCGCGGCGGATGGCCCTGACGGGCAAGGTGGACGGCTTGGGTTTCTGGATGGCCTTCGTCCGCGATGGCGGGGGGCGAGGTTCGACGCCACCGGAACGGGAGGAGGAGGGGGAGTTCATCGGACTCATGATGCTGCCACCGGCGCATGGTCCCGATCAGCCCGACGATCCCACCGTCTCGGATCTGGGGTATCGCCTCGTTCGCCGGTACTGGCGTCGAGGCTTGGCCAGCGAGGCGTCCCTGGCGCTTTTGCGGCACGCCTTCGACACGGTCGGGCAGAGTCGCGTGATCGCGCAGACCATGGCCGTCAACGCCGGATCCCGGGGGGTCATGCAGGCCATCGGCATGCGGTACGTGCGCACGTACTACCCACGGTTCGACGACCCGCTACCAGGTACGCACCTGGGCGAGGTCGAGTACGAGATGACCCGCGCCATGTGGGAGAGGCTCCGCTGAGCCGGAGACCCCCGGTATCAAGGTCACCCCGCAGCGACCTGCGGTGATGTCCCTCGTTTGGGCCGTGTGGCACGTTTCTTACCGACACCGAAGACGTCTACGCTCGCATGGAGCCACCGGCCGAGGGCAACATCGCGGACGCCGACGGCGAAGGACCTCGCACACCGAACACGGCGGTGAACGTCTGGCGCCCCTGGAAAGGCGTTCTCGCCCACGCGATGTGACGGGCGCATGTTGGCGTCGCGCTCGCCAGGCGCCCTCAGTCGAGCGCGGTCGATGAGGCGGCCGGTCGGCTTGCCCGGGATTCTGCACGAGCAGGGCGAGTGAGGTCAGCCTTCGGAGTATTGACTGCTTGGGCGCGACTCTGCTGCTGAGCACAGCGATCAGCGCGGTCATGGCGGCGCCCGGAAGGTGAGGCGATCGTGGCCGGGGCCGCCCCGTTCTCCGGGGCTGCGGAGCGGGGCAGGCGCCCGGCACGTGACCGACGTGTGTTCCCGGTCTCCGCCGCCACCGCACTTCCTCGCCGACGCACAGGGTCCGGCCGGAAGCCGCGTCGGCGCGCTCCAACCTCACCGGACGCGAGCAGGTCTAAGAGACAGCTGTTGTGTTGTGGCGGCCGTAGGTCAGACGCCGTAGGAGGACCTCCATCGGGCCTCGATGGCCTGTGCGGTGCAGCCAGTTCGCCAGGACGATCGAGACGGCGCCGACCGCGAGGGCGATGCCGAAGGCGGCGGCGAAGCCCACGTCGTCGGACAGGCCCAGCGTGAACGGGTAGAACAGGGCGAGGAACACCGCTGACTGGAACAGGTAGAAGGTCAGCGAGCGCTGGCCGAGGGCGACGAGGGCGGCGGTGAGGGGGCCGAGGCGCGATCGCGTCGCGATGAGCCCCATGAGGGCGGCCAGGCCGATGCCGCCGGCCTGGCCGGTGAGGGTGTGCGCGAGGACGGCGGCCCAGGGCGCGGGGGGCGTCCACGCGCCGGACAGCAGCAGGGCTCCTGGGAGTCGTCCGGCGAGCGCGATGCCGAGGCAGATCACGGTGACGCGGCGCAGCAGGGTCCGGTGCCGCTGGGGCTCGTCCAGGACGCGGCGGCGAGCAGCCTAGATGCCCAGCATCATGCCCGGCATGATGTCGATCGTGCCCAGGACCGTCTTCACCGGCCACATCTGGAGGCCGGACAGCAGGTGGGAGCCGAGGTCGGCCGGCATGATCCCGGCCCCCGCGACGTTCACGGCGCCGGCGAAGGCCAGCAGGATCGGCCCGGAGGTCACGAGCACCGCCGGGAGGAGGGTCAGGGCGGCCGTCCGGCACAACACCGAGTCCCGAGCCCGCACCAGCGGAACGAGCACCAGCAACGTCAGCCCGTACACCGCGATGATGTCCAGCGGCACGAGCACTCCATGCACGAAGCCGATGACGATCAGCCATCGGCTCCGGCGCCGCAAGAGCCTCCTGAGCGAGTCCCAGTCCCCGCCCTTCACCTGGTGCCGGTAGGCGAACTGGCCCAGCGCGTAGCCGAACATGAACACGAACATCGGCCGGGCCTGGTTGTGGGCGAGCAGATGATCGAGGAACGCGGCCACGCGGTCGAGCACCCCGAAGGCCGTGCCGGTGACGAGCACCGGCGCGTGCGCCACCGCGATCGCCAGCAACATCACCCCCCGGGCCAGGTCCGGCGCCAGGGACCGGCCGGTCGTCGTCGTGACGGTCACGGCCTTCACCCGACCCGCTGCAGGGCACGCTCGCGGCGTGCCGCCACCGTCGAGCCGGACTCCCCGCGTGCCATCCGCCGCAGCACGACCGGCGCCACGAGCAGGCCGAACACCGCCCAGGCGCCCAGCACGCCGGCGGTCTCCAGGTGCCGCCACGACTCGCCGATCTCGACGGCGACCGCCGAGTCCGGCAGCAAGGCCGACCGCATGCCGAGGCCCATCCAGTAGATCGGGAAGACCTGGGCGATCCCCTGCAGCCACTCGGGCAGCGAGGTGATCGGGTAGAAGATGCCGGAGATCCCGATCAGCGCGAGGAACGGAAGCTGGACCAGCCCCTGGGCACGGGCGCTGGTGAACACCGAGCCCAGCACCGCGCCGATCGGCAGGGTCGAGACCAGGCCGAGCGCCAGCACCCAGGCCAGGCCGGGCCAGGAACCCGGGCCGATCCGCAGGCCCTCGACGAGGAGCACGGCGGGCACGAGGAAGATCACCAGGTCGGCCAGCAGGCCGCCGGACACCGAGATCACCTTGCCGATCAGGTAGGCGGGCATCCCGTGCGGGGTCGCCTTGGCACGCAGCAGCGTGCCGTCCTCGCGGTCGGCGGTGAGCTGCTGGCTCATGCTGATCATGCCGGTCGCGGCGTTCATGCCGAGGATGCCGGGTAAGGCCAGGGCGCCGAGCAGGAGAGGGCCGGCCGGCAGGTCGCGGATGAAGAAGAGTGTGGCCACCATCAGGGCGGGCCACAGGAAGTGGGAGAACAGGTCGGCGCCGTTGGTGAACGACTGCCGCAGCTCGATCAGGCCCCGGGACCAGCCCGCGCGCAGTACGGTCGTGTTCACCGGGCCACCCCCTCGGCCTCGCGCACCAGCGCCAGGTACGTCTGTTCCAGCGAGGCCCGGTGGACCTCCAGTTCCTGGACGTGGTCGCCGTGGCGGGCGAACAGCTCGCGGGCGAGCGTGGTCGAGTCGGGTGTCCTGTGGATGTATCGCCGCCCGTCGCGCACCCAGCGCACCTCGTCCTCGCCGGCGATCCGCCGCGCCAGCTCGGCGGCGGTGCCGTCGGCGACGATCCGCCCACCGTTCAGCACGAGGATGCGGTCGGCCAGCTTCTCGGCCTCGTCCAGGTCGTGGGTGGTGAGCAGGACGGTGGTCTCGCGGGCGTCGGCCAGGTCGCGTACGAGATCGTGGAAGTCGGACCTGGCCTGCGGGTCGAAGCCGGTGGTCGGCTCGTCGAGGAACAACATCTCCGGGCGCCCCACGAGGCCGACCGCCACGTCGAGCCTGCGCCGCTGGCCGCCCGACAGCGCCTTGAGCTTCTTGCCGGCGTGCTCGGTCAGGCCGACCCTCTCGATCAGCCCGTCGGGGTCCCAGGGCCGCGCGATCCCGGGGACGGCGTAGGGGGCGTAATAGGTGCCGAGGTGGGCGAGGAACTCGCGTACCCGCCATTTGCCGTGGTCGCGCCAGGACTGCAGCACGATCCCGAGCCTGGCCCGCCACCGCTCGTCGCCGTGCGCGGGATCGGTGCCGAGCACCGAGACCCGGCCCTGCGACCGGATGCGGAAGCCCTCCAGGATCTCGATCGTGGTGGTCTTGCCTGCGCCGTTCGGCCCCAGCAAGGCCAGAACCTCGCCGTGGCGGGCCTGGAACGTGACGTCGTGCAGGACGTCGAGCGAGCCGTAGCGCATGCGCAGCCCGTCGACGTCGAGAACGACGCCGCTACTCTTCGTCATGAGATGACCTCTCTTCGTGATCAGATGGCCTCGTGCCGGAGCGCATGCCGGCGGAAGCCCGGCACGAGGGCAGGACGCATCGCGGCCCGAACCGGGCCGGAGCGTGGGGGCAGGGGTGCTGGTTACCAGCTTTCGCGCAGGAGCGTCTCCTCGACGCGATCGATCAAGCCGGCCCGGTCGACACCGGTCAGGGCGAGCGCGCGTGGCACGGTGCCGACGTCGGCGCTCAGGACGCCGAGCAGCAGATGGGCAGGACGCAGGTCCTTCTTGCCCTTGGCGGCGGCGAAGCCACGTTCAAGCGCGAGCCGGGCGGAGGCGCCGGGCTTCGGATGATCCTTGGGGTCGCGGAACGGCCTCGGAAGGTCATGGGAGGCGAGGGGGAGCCCGACCGCGTCGAGGCTGTGCTCGAACTCCCGGTCCAGCGCATCCTTGATCGCCTGCCGCCCGAGCCCTGCCGTCGCCAGCACGCGGTGCGCGGCGGTGCCCTCGACGGCGGCGATGGCCAGCAGGAGGTGGTGGGCCTCGGTGGCGGCCGAGCCTTCCTCTCGTGCCTCGGCCGCTCCCCGCACGACGATGTCGTTGATGTAGTGGTCGATCGTGCTCACTGTCGTCTCCTCAGCGTCACGCCGGCGGCGATGAGCCGCTTGGCGTGCTTCTTGTGGACCGCCTGACGGGTGACGCCGAGCGCCTCGGCGACCTCCGGCCAGCCCCGCCCGGCGCGCATGGCCTGCTCCACGGCGGCATCTTCGAGCTGGTCGGCCAGGCGTCGCAGCGCCACGACCGCCGCAAGCGCGTCCGCTGGACCCTGGGGTACGGGTACGTCTTCTGCCGGCATACAAGCAACCCTAGTTGACTAATCTGCAGCAGTCAACCAAGGTTGCTTAAGCTGGCCCAGGGCTCGGTGAGGGCGCCGTCGTGGGCAATGACGGCGGCGGCCGACGGCTTGGAGAGGGGCGGGACAGCGATGGCGTACTGATGGGTCGTCGATCAGCCCCAGCGTCGCCGCAGCATCGACGAACTGATCGCCCATCGGGCCGGCTCGGGCACCGAGATGTAGCCGCCCTCGGCAGTCTTGGTGTGGTCGTGGTCGTGGTCGTGGTTGTCGTCCGCGACAGCGCGTATTGGATCAGCGCCCCGCCGTCCTTGGGGTGCCTGACCACCTGACGGGGCCATCAGGCGAAGAGCTGGACGACGGTGGCCTTCTGGTCGAGAGTGGCGTGCGCATCGTGCTCGGCGTCGTTCAACAGGGGGCGACGGGTCCTGGGAATCCGCTGGTCGTCGAAACCCAGACAGGTCGTCGGCTCGTGTGTGCTGAAGACCAGACAGGGGCCCGTGGCCACAAGGGGCAACAGAGCTGTTGAGGAAGAGATACCTATTCCTCCTGGCTCGTCCGCGTCGCGGCATTGGCCCCCGCTTGGATCGTGCCGCTGTTGACGCCCGTGTCCTTGCCGTACTGGAACTACGAGATCCTGTCCCTGACATGAGGAAGGGCGGGGCACGTGAGAGAAGAGCCTGTCGAGCAGACCCGGCTCGGTTCGCGCGGCCGGGTGCTGGCCATGACGGCAGCGGCAGTGGTGGCGCTGGGGGCGCTCGCAGTCGCCGCGCTGGATGCGCCACCGGACCCCGGTCCCGGCGCCGGCCCGGTGGCGATCACCGAGCCGGCACCGACCGTCACCGAGCCGGCGGGCACGGGCACGACACAGACCGCCGAGCCACCGGGGGAGACGGGGCGGCCGATACCGACCTGGGAAGGCCCGACGGTTCCGCCGATCGATCTCACCCTCGCCCGCGGGATGGAGTCGGCACCGGTGACGATCGTCGAGTTCGGCGACTTCAAGTGCGTGAACTGCGGAAGGTTCGCCCGCGAGATCGAACCCGAGTTGCGCCGCCGCTACATCGACACGGGCGTGGTACGGCTGTTCTGGCGCGACTTCCCCGCCCAGGGCCGCCAGTCCATGCGAGCTGCGATCGCCGGCCGCGCCGCTGCTCGGCAAGGAAAGTTCTGGGCCTTCCACGACGCGATCTACGCTGACCAGTCCGGTGGCCTCGGCGAGGAGAAGTTGCGCTCGGTCGCCGCCAAGGCCGGACTCGACCTGGCCGCCTTCGACACCGACCGCCGTGATCCGGCCCTGCGCGAGGCCGTGGAGCAGGATTTCGCCTTCGGCGCCCAACTGGGCATGCCCGGCACCCCGGCGTTCCTGATCAACGGCACGCTGTTCTTCGGCGCACAGCCGCTGTCCGCGTTCGTCAAGCAGATCGAGAAGGCCCGGCATGAGTGAGGTCGGGTACGCCGCCGCCTTCCTGGGCGGGCTGTTCACTCTCCTCAGCCCGTGCAGTGCGCTGCTGCTGCCCGCCTTCTTCGCCTACGCCTTCCCCGGGCATGCCGCGCTGATCGGCCGCACACTCCTGTTCTACCTGGGCCTGTGCGCGGTGCTGGTCCCGCTGGGGATGGGCTCCGCACTGATCACCGGGTTCTTCTACGGCCACCAGGACCTGCTGATCACGGCAGCGGGAGCGATGCTGATCCTGCTGGGTGTGCTGCAACTGGCGGGACAGGGCTGGGCGGTCGGTCCGCTGGAACGGCTGCGCGGCCACGTCCGCGGCGACTCGCCCGGTGCCGTGCTGGCGCTGGGCGCCGTCTCGGGGCTGGCCGGATTCTGCGCCGGGCCGGTGCTCGGCGCGGTCCTCACCATCGCCGCCGCGTCCGGCAGCACGCTGCGCGGCGCCGTACTGCTCGCCCTGTACGCCGCCGGCATGGCCGCGCCCTTGCTGGTGCTGGCCCTCGTGTGGCAGCGTTTCGACCTCGGCCGCCGGCGTTGGCTGCGCGGCCGTGGCCTGCGGCTCGGCCGGTTGCGCCTGCACACCACCACCTTGGCCTCCGGGCTCACCTTCATCGGCCTCGGTGCGCTCTTCCTGGCTTTCGACGGCACCCGCACCCTGACGGTGCCGATCCCCGAGGCGTGGGAGGCCGGCCTGCAGCAGGCGGCGGCAGCCGTACAGGTGCCGGATCTGCTGGTGGTCGCGGGACTGGGAGCCGCTCTGGCCGTGTTCGTTGTGCGGCGGCTGAGGAAGGCAGGGAAATGATCGAGCGGATCCCGCTCGGCCGCAAGCCGGCACGCCTGGCGGGGGCTGCCTGAAAGGCGGGCCGGCAGGGCCGGAATAGTTTATCGTCCACGAGGTAGCCGCAAGGCGGATCGCGTACGGCGTATCCACGGGGCAGTTGTGGCGACGACCGCAGCCCCGACGATGAGCACCTCCCGGTCAAGGACGACAGGTCCCGCTGAGGACCCGAGCCGGCCGGCCATCGGGGCACCCCCGTCGGGAGGTGCCCGCCGACGCCATCTGTGTCACTGCGCGAGCACGTCCGGGAAGCCGGACATCGCGGCCAGCGTGGGATCCCGGAACTTGATCACGCGGGTGACCCCGGTGGTTGCGGGGGCCAGTACCACAACGCCCTCGGCATCCCGGGGTACACGACGGCGGCGGGTTGGCCGTTGGCTGTGGTGGCGATCATCCGCCAGTCGCCCGGTGTGCCCAGCACGTACGCGCCGAGCATGTGGATGCACATCGTCCGGCCCGACTGCCAGTCGCGGAATGGCGTCTCCTCCGGCGTAGCGTCCGCGCGCAGCACCTGTTCCAGCAGGCCAGCATGGGAGCGCTCGAAGGCTGCGATGTAGCCGTCGAGCAGCGCACGTGCCTGTTGATCGGTCGGTTCGAGCAGTTCCTCGGGCTCCGGCTCCAGTTCGTCCAGCCGGGCACGGGCGCGCTGCAAGCTGGCGATGACCGCCGGCCGCAGCGACGTTGGTGGCGATCGTGTGAAGCCACGATCGGATCGACGCGCGGCCCTCGAACCCGGAGGAGGACCGCCACGCCCGCAGATACGTCTCCTGCACCAGGTCCTCGACATCGTGCGCCGAGCCGACCATGCGGTAGCAGCGCGCCGGCAGCTCCCGGCGGATCCGCTCGGTTTCCGCGGTGAACCGGTCTTGAAGCAGCGCCACGCGCATGTTGGAGGTCACGCCGGGAGCCTGATGTTGCAACACGTCCGGGTTGTCCTGGACATTGCGGCTGCTGGAACCGACGCGCCCCCAGCACGGGCGCGGCGACGATGACGCCGCTGCGCAGCGGGGTGAGGCGCCGACGGCTAGGCCGTGTCTCAAAGGATCGTGAGCCAGTCGTTGATGGCGGCGATGTGGACGGTGGCTTCGTAGCGGACGGCGAGTTTGTCGTACCGGGTGGCGA
>NZ_JBITLU010000026.1:0-117462 GCF_044465525.1 Nonomuraea sp. NPDC049646
GCAACTCCGCCGGCGCCCACTCCCCCCGCGGGCGCGCCGCGGCCCGGGCCGGGGGGGGGGGCCCCGGGGCCCCCCCGGGGGGGGCCCCCCCCGGCGCCCCCCCCCCGCCCCGGGACGGGGTCAGGACAGCGCGTAGCCGAGGACCTGCTCGTGGATCAGGCCCTCGCAGCCCGCCTGGTCGGTGACCAGGTGGTCGCCGCTCGCGGCCCGGCACCGGTGCAGCGCGACCGATCCGGGCACCTGGCTGGTGTAGACGTGCCCGACCGGGCCCATCGGGAACTGGCCCTCGCAGCCGGGGTCGCGGGTGAGCATGGTGTGCGCGCCGACCTTGCACTCGTACAGGGGCACGGTGCCGGCCGCCTGGTTGCGCAGCAGCTTCCACACGCGCTCCTGGGCGAAGCCGGGCGGCAGCAGCCGGGAGCTGGCCACGTGCCCCTTGCTCGCCTGGTAGCCGCGCCGGAGCTGGGTGTGGGGCAGCAGCTCGAAGCCGCACGACAACTGCGGGGGCGACAGGTCGTTCCGGTTGGCCAGCGCCCACGTCGACCACGCCGGCTTGGCCGAGCCGTCGGTACGGCGCAGCCCCACGCCGAGGCCGGCGGCCGTCTCGTCCGGATGGTCGCTCATGCGGTGCCAGACGTAGCTCTCGATGCCCGGCGTGCCGAGGACGTTGCGGAAGGAGTTGCACAACTGCGACGCCTGCGCGGCCTCCGACGAGGGCGACAACGAGTTCACGCCGCTCTCGGTGAGCTGCACCTGCCAGGCCGACGGCGTGTTCGGGAACTGCTGGCGCAGCCAGCCGACCAGCACGCCGATGTTGCCGTAGGTGACCTTCGGGAAGTCGTCGGCGGAGAACTGCGGCGCCAGCAGGTTCGGCGGGTAGGGGTGGTAGGCGACCCGCCAGGCCCGGTTGCCGGCCCGCGCGGCCAGGCCCTTGAGCACGGTCATGCCCGACAGCATCGCGTCGGAGGCGGCCGGCTGGTCGTAGGCGGTGCCGAAGTGGTGGTCGAGCGAGGTGAGCACCTTCGCCGTGGGCTGCTGGGCCATGACGGCGTCGTAGGCGGCGTTGTAGTTCGCGGCGATCGCGTCCAGCCAGGCGGTCGTGCCGCAGGCCGTGCCCTGGCCGCAGCCGATGTCGAACCAGGTGTTGCTGTTGACCTCGTTCATGACGACGAAGTCGGCGATGCGGCCGTTGCCGTGCTGCCCGTCGTAGCGCTGGGCCAGCATGCCGGCGAAGCGGCCGTAGTCGGCGGGGTCGTCGGGGACGCAGAACTTCTCGAACCCGGGGGCGGCGGGCGTGCAGGGACGGGCCCCGCGCGCCCAGGCCGGGGTGCCGTAGACGACGGCGGTGACGACGAGACCGCGGGCGGTCCAGTCCCTGATGGCGGCGTCGACGGCCGAGCCGACGGTGAAGCAGCGCCCGCCGAATTCCTGCGCGCCCGCCGCGCACGGCGGCGTCCGCACGCTGGGCTCCCAGTCGGCCCAGATGAGGTTCATGGCGACGCCGCCGGCGTTGTTGCCGGCGATCTCGTTCTTGTCGGGCCAGAAGTCCGGTTGCAGGCCCTTGATGCGGTAGTCGGACCTCCGGGTACGGCAGAGCGGCGGCAGCGGTGGCGGCGGCGGCCGGAGCGGCCGGGAGGAGCAGTAAGAGGACGGCGGCGATACGGGCAACCCAACCCATGGGACCTCCTGGATTTAAACGTCTCAACAATGAGGCCCAGAAGGCGGCCAGGCAAGACCCGATTTCCTGCGGCGGACCGGCTTGAAACGTCACTGAGGAACGGTCGAGGCCCTGACCATGAGCTCCGGCTGGAAGACGATCTCCTGGTGCCAGTGGTTGGCGTCGCCCCGGGCGTCGGTGAGCAGCAGCTCCGCGGCCGCCTGGCCGAGCTGGTGCTTGGGCTGGCGGACCGAGGTCAGCGACGGCGACAGCAGCTCGGCGAACTCGACGTCGTCGTAGCCCAGGACCGCCATGTCGTGCGGGACGCGCACGCCGCGCCGCTCCAGCCCGCGCAGCGCGCCCAGCGCCACCGTGTCGTTGACGCAGAACAGCGCCGTCGGCCCCTTGCGCGCGGGCAGCCGCTCCAGCGCCGCCTCGCCCTCGCGCGGCGTCAGCGCGGGCAGCGTGACCTCGGTGATCACCTCGTCGGGGTCGAGTCCGGCGGCCCGCACCGCCCTGGCCAGCCCCTCGCGCCGGTCGGCGCACTGGCGCACGATCGGCGGCCCGTTGAGGAAGGCGATGCGCCGGTGGCCGAGCGCGAGCAGGTGGGCGCCGGCCAGCTCGCCGCCCTTAACGTTGTCGACCGCCACCGCGCAGAGCTGGGCGTCGGCGCCCGGCCGGTCGAGCAGCACCATGCCGATGCCGCGCCTGCGCAGCTCCACCAGGTGGGAGATGTCGGGCCCGGCGGGCGTGATGAGGATGCCGGGCACCCGGTGCTGCTCCAGGATCTGCAGGTAGTGGGCCTCCTTCTCGGCCGAGTCGCCGGAGCTGCACAGCACCAGCAGCAGCTGCTCCTGCGACAGCCGGGTCTCGATGCCCGGCAGCACCTCGCTGAAGAACGGGTTGCCGATGTCGCGCACCATCACGCCCACCGAGCGGCCGGAGCCGCCGCGCAGCTGCCGGGCCGGCGCGCTGGGCACGAAGCCGAGCGCCTTGATGGAGGCGCGCACCCGGCGCAACGTGCGCTCGGCCACCAGCTCGGGCCGGTTGAGCACGTTGGAGACCGTTCCCACGGACACGCCGGCATGAGCCGCGACGTCGACCATGCTGAGCCGGCGGCGCTCGGCCGGCTTGTGGATGTCGGTCACCGGTGGGCAGCCCTTCTGGTCACCTGGCAGAGAGAGCCAGTCTACTGGTTGAAATGTTTCAGCCAAACGACCCTTCGCTGCACGTCTGGAATCGGGGCATTGACGGATGTACCTAACGGTGCCTACGGTGCGCATTGCTTGAAATGTTTCAACTAGCCGGGAGCTCTCTTGTCGCATCTCGCCGTGACCGACCTGCGTGTCGAAGGACTGGCCGAACCACTGGGCCTCGACGTGGACGCGCCGGAGTTCTCCTGGCGGATCACCGGGGCCGGGCGTGGACGGGCGCAGAGCGCGTACCGGCTGGCCGTGGCCCGGGAGGGCGATCCGGCCGGCGAAGGGGCCGAAGTCGTCTGGGACAGCGGCGTGGTGACCTCGTCCGCGACCTTCGACGTCCCGTACGGCGGCGCCGCGCTGCGGCCGAGGACGCGCTACCAGTGGCGGGTCAAGGCGGCCGACGAGCACGGCGAATGGTCCGGGTGGAGCCCCGCGCACTGGTTCGAGACCGGGCTCGGCGAGGCCGGCGGCTGGATGGCCGGCTGGATCGGCACCCCCATGGTGCCCGGCTCCGAGCGGCTGCCGTCGCTGGAGAACGTGCCGCGCATCTGGGTCGCCGGCCCGCTCGGCCCGTCCGGGTCGCCGGCCGGGGCGTTCCGGACGCGGTTCTCGGTGCCGGGCGGGGCCAGGCCGCTGTCGGCATGGCTGGTGATCGGCGACGGCGGCGGGACCGCGGCGGCAGGGGCGGCCGGGACGGCTGGGGCTGCCGGGGCGGCCGGGGCGGTCGAGGCGGTCGAGGCGGTCGAGGCGTACGTCAACGGGGTGCCGGTCGCGGGGGAGCGGCGGGCGGGCGCGTTCGTGGCCGACGCCGGCGACCTGGTGACCTCGGGCGAGAACGTGCTCGCGATCAAAGCCGCCGGGCCGGGGCTGTGCGTGCGGCTGGAGGTCGTGGTCGAAGGGAGGCCCGCGCTGCCGCAGCTCGTCCCGGTGGCGGGCGAGAGCACGGTGACCGTCACCTCCGGCGGCCGGTGGCGGGCCGAGGACCGGCCGGGCGAGGGCTTCGAGCAGCCCGGCTTCGACGACTCCGGCTGGCGGCTGGCCGAGGAGGTCGGGCTGCACGGCGACCCGCCGCTGGGCCGCGAGCCGGTCGGCGACCGGCCCAGCCCGTACCTGCGGCGCGAGTTCGGCGTGCCGTCGCCGGTGCGCCGGGCCAGGCTGTACGCCACCGCGCTCGGCGTCTACGAGATCCACCTCAACGGCGCCCGGGTCGGCGCCGACCACCTGGCCCCCGGCTGGACCGACTACCGCCACCGCGTCACGTACCAGACCTACGACGTGACGGCGCTGGTGTCGGAGGGACGCAACGCGATCGGCGCGGTCCTCGCCGACGGCTGGTACGCCGGCAACATCAGCTGGTTCGGCTCCTTCCAGTACGGCCGCCGCCTGGCCTTCCGCGCCGAGCTGGAGATCCTGCACGAGGACGGCACCCGCACCCGGCTGCGCACCGACACCGACTGGCGGGCCGGCTCCGGCGCGATCCGCTACGCCGACCTGCAGAACGGCGAGCGGCAGGACCTGGCGGCCGAGCCGCTCGGCTGGACGGCCGCCGGGTTCGACGACTCCGGCTGGGCGCCCGCGGTGCCGGTGAGCCCGCCGGCCGGCCGGGTGACCGCCTCCGTCGCGCCGCCGATCCGCGTGCACGAGGAGGTGGCGCCGGTGCGCGTGTGGGAGCACCGGCCCGGCGTGTGGATCGCCGACTTCGGCCAGAACCTGGTCGGCTGGGTCCGGCTCACCGGCCGCGCCGGCCGCGACCGCCCGGTGGTGCTGCGGCACGCCGAGGTCCTCGACCACGAGGGCGGCCTGCACCTGGCCAACCTGCGCTCGGCCCGCGCCACGGACGAGTTCCTGCCGCGCGGCGAGCAGGCCGAGACGTTCGAGCCGAGGTTCACCTTCCACGGCTTCCGGTACGCCGAGGTGTCGGGCCTGCGCGCGGCCCCCGAGTCGATCACCGCCAGGGTGGCCCACGCCGCGATGGAGCCGGCCGGCGAGTTCACCTGCTCCGACGAGCGGCTCGACCGGTTGCAGCGCAACATCGTGTGGGGGCAGCGCGGCAACTTCCTGGCCGTCCCCACCGACTGCCCGCAGCGGGACGAGCGGCTCGGCTGGACCGGCGACATCTGGGCCTTCGCCCCGACCGCCCTGTTCAACTACGACGCCGCCGCGTTCCTGCGGAGCTGGCTGACCGACGTCGTCGACGCCCAGGGCCAGGACGGCGCGGTCCCCCACGTGGTCCCCGACGTGCTGTCGGGCCGCGGCCTGTCGCCGAACCCCAAGGAGGCCGGCTCGCCCGGCTGGGGCGACGCGCTGGTGATGCTGCCGTGGGCGCTGCACCGGCTGCGCGGCGACGCCCGTGTGGTCGCCGCCTGCTTCGAGCCGATGCTGCGCTGGCTGGCCTACCTGGACCGGCGCTCCGAGAACGGGATCTTCCCCGACGAGGGGTTCGGCGACTGGCTGTCGATCGGCGCCGAGACCCCCAAGCGGCTCGTAGGCACGGCGATCTTCGCGCTGTCGGCCCGGCAGCTCGCCGGGCTGGCCGCCGCGCTCGGCCGCGACGCCGACGAGCGGTTCTGCCTGGAGCTGTACGAACGGGTGCGCCGGGCCTTCCGCGCGGCCTTCGTCGAGGGCCCAGGCGTGGTGGCGAGCGGCACGCAGACCGCGTACGTGCTGGCCGTCACCGCCGGGCTGCTGGAGGAGCACGAGCTGCCCAGGGCCGCGGCCCGGCTGGCCGGCGACGTCGAGGCGCGCGGCGGCCACCTGTCGACCGGGTTCCTCGGCACGCCGTACCTGCTGGACGCGCTCACCTCGACCGGGCGGCTGGACGTGGCCTACCGGCTGCTGACGCAGGACACCTTCCCGTCCTGGCTCTACCCGGTCGTGCACGGCGACGCGACCACCATGTGGGAGCGCTGGGACTCCTGGAGCCACCACCGCGGGCTCCAGGACCCGGGCATGAACTCCTTCAACCACTACGCCTACGGCGCCGTCGGCGACTGGATGTACCGGACGGTCGGCGGCCTGGCCCCCGGCTCGCCCGGTTACGCCGACATCGTCGTGCGGCCCCGCCCCGGCGGCGGGATCGGCTGGGCGCGGACCGCCCACCGCACCCGGCACGGCCAGGTGGAGATCTCCTGGCGGCTGACGGACGGCGGCCTGGCCCTGGACGTCGTCGTGCCGCCCAACACCCGCGCCGAGGTGCACGTGCCCGCGCCGCCGGAACGGGTGACCGAGGGCGGCCGGCCGGCGGCCGAGGCGGAGGGTGTGACCTTCGACCGCCTCGACAAGGGGGCCGCGGTCTACCGGGTCGGCTCGGGCTCGTACGCGTTCCGCACCACCGCTGAGAGGCATTGACGATCGTGACCAGCACAAAAGCGCGCCGCCGGATCCCGTGGGGCGTCTACCTCGTCCTCCTTCCCACCTTCGCCCTGCTCGCGGCGTTCGCCTACTACCCGGCGCTCAACGGCATGCTGCACTCGCTGTACGAGTGGCGGCCGGGCTTCGGCTCGCCGTTCGTCGGCCTGGCCAACTACCTCACGATGCTCGGCGACGACCTGTGGTGGGCCTCCTTCCGCAACGCCGGGATCATCTTCGTCTGGGCCGTCACGCTCATGTGGTTGTTCCCGCTGCTGGCCGCCGAACTGGTGATGTCGCTGTCCAGCGAGCGGCTGCGGTTCGTCTTCCGCACCCTGCTCATCCTGCCGCTGGCCTTCCCGGCCGTGGTCAACGTGCTGCTGTGGCAGTTCATGTACGACCCGCGCGACGGCGTCGTCAACAGCCTGCTGCGCGCGCTCGGCCTGGACGGGCTGGCGGGCAACTGGATCGGCGACCCGGCCACGGCGCTGGCCGCGCTGATGACGATCGGCTTCCCGTGGGTGGCCGGCCTGCCGTTCCTGGTCTTCCTGTCGGCATTGCAGAACGTGCCGGCCGAGATCTACCAGGCCGCCGAGGTGGACGGCGCCGGCCGGCTGCGCCGCTTCTGGAGCATCGACCTGCCGATGATGTTCCGCGACGTCAAGCTGCTGCTGGTGCTGGCGGTGATCTCGGTGCTCCAGTACGGCATGCAGGCCCACATCATGACCAAGGGCGGCCCCGACAACGCCACGCAGGTGCCCGTGCTGCGCATGCTCGACGCCGCGTTCGTGGACACGAGCTGGGGGTACGCGGCCGCGCTCGGCACGGTGCTGTTCGCGCTGACCCTCGGGGTGAGCCTGGTCGCGCTGGCGCTCGGCAGGAGGTCGGGATCGTGAGCCGGACCCGCAGGACCGACCTGGTGGCCGGCGGCCTGCTGGCGGTGCTGGCCTTCGCCGGGCTGTTCCCGTACCTGTTCATGCTCGCCGCGTCGGTCAAGGACAACGAGCAGTTCTTCGGCAGCTACTGGTCGCCGGCCTGGCCGGTGCACCTGGACAACTACGCGGCGGCCTGGGAGCAGGTCAGCCCGTACCTGTTCACGTCGTTCGTGGTGGCGGCGCTGGCCATCGCCGGCACGATGCTGCTGGCCCCGGCGGCGGCCTTCGTGTTCGCCCGCTACCGCTTCCCGGGGCGCAACGCGCTGTTCGGGCTGGTCGCGGCGCTGCTCATGGTGCCCTCGATCACCAGCCTGATCCCGCTGTTCGTGCTGATGCGCGACCTCGGCATCCTGGACAGCCGGCTGGTGCTGATCATCCCGCACGTCACCGCGAACACGGTCTTCGGGATCGTCGTCATGCGCACGTACATGGCGCAGATCCCCGAGGAGATCTTCGAGGCGGCGCGGGTGGACGGGGCGGGCGGCGTCCGGCTGTTCGTGGCCTTCATGCTGCCGCTGGCCCGGCCGGTCATCGGCACGGTGGCGCTGATGACGGTGCTGGGCGTGTGGAACGACTACTTCTGGCCGCTGCTCACCGTGCAGACCGACGCCTACCGGACGATCCCCGCGGGGCTGGCCTTCTTCGCCAACCAGAACGCGCAGCAGTGGGGGCCGCTGTTCGCCGGCTACGTCCTGGCCAGCCTGCCGCTGGTGGTGCTGTTCACATTCCTGTCCAAGTGGTTCCTGGCGGGCATCCAGGGCGGCATCGTGTCCGGCAAGTGAGCCGGTCCCGCGATTGAAACGTATCAATAAAGGAAGGACCCCTACCCCGATGAGAACACCCCCCAAGAGCGGGCTCGCGGCCCCGGCCGCGATGGCCGCGCTGCTCGCGCTGACAGGCTGCGGCCTGCTCGGCACCGGCGGCACGTCCGCCCAGGACGGCGGCGGCAAGGTGACGATCACGCTGGCCGGCCCCAACCAGTGGAACGCCAGCGGCAGCAGCTTCGGACCGGCCTGGGAGGCGCTGGTCGACGCCTTCGAGAAGCGCGAGCCCGGCATCGAGGTCAGGACGCAGGTGCTGCCCCTCGACGGCTTCATGCAGACGATCACCACCCAGCTCGCCGCCGGCACCGCGCCCGAACTGGTCTTCAACCAGCCGCCGCACAAGGCCCACGAGGTGCACGCGCTCGACGCCGAGCTGCAGAAGCCCAACCCGTACGTGCCGGGCAACCAGCGCTGGATCGACGTGTTCAGGAAGGAGTACTACGGCCCCGCCGTCTCCAAGGCGCTGAGCAAGGAGAGCGGCAAGCTGGAGTACATCCCCTTCAACCTGGTCGCCATCGGCCTGTTCTACAACAAGGACGCCTTCGCCAAGGCGGGCGTCGACCAGCCCCCCGCCACCTGGGAGGACTTCAGGAGCGCCTGCGGGAAGCTCAAGGCGGCCGGCTTCGACCCCGTCGCCCTCGACAAGGGCGGCCTGGCCGCCGGCTGGACGTGGGAGGCGGTCAGCACCCAGCTCATCGACAAGTACCACGACGACTGGAACTTCTTCGACGCCACCGGCAAGCCGGGCAAGGCGCCGACCGTGACGGAGAAGTCGATGAGCAAAGCCATCAAGCAGGGCACGCTCACCACCAGGACGCCCGAGGTCGCCGAGTCCCTGAAGATCTACAAGGAGTTCTTCGACTGCGGCACGCCCAACTGGACGGGCGTCGCCGACGGCGGCGCGACCGTGGGCTACCGCGACTTCGTCTCGGGCAAGGCCGCCATGTCGTGGGGCACGGACTTCGCCGTCGAGGCGCTGAAGGCGGACGCCAAGTTCGCCCTCGGCACAATGCCGTTCCCGACCATCACCAGGGCCAGCACGCCGCTGTCGTCGGAGGCCCCGGCCCGCTACGGCGCCTCGATCGGCGGCACCAGCTACATGATCCCCTCCACCGTCAAGGGCGAGAAGTACGCGGCGGCGGTCAAGTTCCTGCAGTACATGAGCTCGCCGGCGATCAAGCCCTGGCTGGACGCGACCGGCGGCCTGCCCGCCGTCGAGGGCGTCGAGCCGTCGGCCGAGACCGCCGGGCTGCTGGAGGGCGAGTGGGGCAAGCCGTTCCGGGTGACGGCCCTGCCGGGCGGCCCGGAGGGGACCTCCTTCCGCGACGTCTTCGACGGCTACCTGCTCGGCCGGCGCTCCCTGGAGGAGGAGCTGGCCGACCTGGACAAGTGGTGGAAGCGCGGCATCGAGGCCGGCATCAAGAAGAACGCCTGGGGCGACGAGGACTGGGCCAAGTAGGAGGAGATGACCATGCGATTGTTGATCGCCCTGGCGCTGGCCGTCCCGATGCTGGCCGTCCCGGCGCAGGCCCTGCCCGCGCGCGCGGCGGCGGCCGGCGGGGTGAGCGGCGTCGAGGTCGGCGGGGACACGATCACCGTCACCGGCCTCGCCCCCGGCCCGGCCGAGCTGTACGCGCTGGACACCTGGCAGGACTCGCCCGCGGGCGAGCGGCCGGTCGCCTCCGTCGAGGCGGGCCCGTTCCGCGTCGAGGTGCCCCGGATGGACGGTGACCAGGACCGGCTCTACGACAAGTTCCTGGCGGTGGGCGCGGACGGCCCGCTGGGAGAGGTGCACTACGCCGACAAGCTGAGCTTCGCGTCGGCCAACCAAACCCCTTATCCCGAAATGTCGGGCAAAAAGGGGTTACAGGTGCAGATGACCGACGACGCCGAGGAGATCGGCGTCCAGCACGCCGGCATCAACCTGGCCCTCGACTCGGTCATGACGGCCGGGCCGGGCGCCCCGGGCAACACCATCGAGTTCGTCTCGCAGGGAAAGACGTACTACTTCGACCGCGGCGCCGTCGCCGGGCTCGACGCCCAGGTCAAGCCGCTGTCGGACAACGGCGTCCTGGTCAACATGATCGTGCTGGTCTACAACAGCGGCGCGGCCAACTCCGCCGCGCGCACGCTCATCCACCCCGACGCCGAGCTGGGCAAGGGCACGGTGTACGCGTTCAACACCAAGACGGCCGAGGGCGAGGCGCACTTCACCGCCGCGATGGAGTTCTTCGCCCAGCGCTACAGCCGGCCCGACGGCCGCTACGGCCGGGCGTGGGGCTGGATCGTCGGCAACGAGATCGACGCCCAGCAGTTCTGGTACAATATGGGCCGCCAGGACCGCGACGTCTTCCTCGACCAGTACGCCCGCGCCATGCGGCTGACCTGGCAGGCCGTGCGCAAGGCCGACGCCGCAGCCCGCGTCTACACCTCGCTGACGCACTTCTGGACGGGCGCGGCCAACGACGACCCGAAGTACACCTACAAGGGCCGCGACGTGGTGGACGGCCTGAATGCCCTCACCAAGCGCCAGGGCGACTTCGACTGGAACATCGCCTACCACCCCTACCCGGAGAACCTGTTCAACCCGGCGTTCTGGAACGACAAGACCGCCACGGACGGCTTCGACACCCTGCGGATCACGTTCAAGAACATCGAGCTGCTGCCGCGCTACCTCGCCCAGGGCGACCTCACCTACAACGGGCAACGGCGGCGGGTGATCCTGTCCGAACAGGGCCTGAACTCCCAGGACTACTCCGCCAAGGAGCTGGAGCTGCAGGCCGCGGCCTACGCCTACGCCTACTACAAGATCGCCTTCGCCGATGGCATCGACTCCTTCATCCTGCACCGGCACGTCGACCACAAGCAGGAGGGCGGCCTGCGGCTCGGCCTGTGGACGTGGGACGAGGAGCACGGCGCGCCCTCCAACGCCGGGGAGCGCAAGCCCCTGCACGAGGTGTTCGCCGCCATCGACACCGACCGGTCGCTGGAGGCGACCGAGTTCGCCAAGAAGATCATCGGCATCTCCGACTGGAAGGACGTCATCCCCGGCTTCGACCCGGGCAAGCTGGCCGTCCGCAAGCCGCCCGCGGTGGCGGGCACGCAGCTCGACGCCCGGCCGGTGGCCGAGCGGGTGATCTCCGGCTTCGAGACCGGCGCCGACGGCTGGCGGCCCTCGGACAACGCCGCCGCCGTGGAGCGGGTGGCCGTGGACGGCGGGCACGCGCTGCGCGTGCGCTTCGACCGCGACCTGCCCGGCTGGTCGCGGTACGCCAAGTCGTACAAGGGCGCCGACGTGCTGTTCGGCAAGCCGCTCGACGCCTCGCGCACGCCGTCGCTGTCGCTGTCGGTCCGGGTGCCGCCCGAGGCCGACGACGGCTTCAAGCCGGGCAACGTCTTCACCGCCAGGGTCCGCGTCTACGGGCGCGGCGGCGCGGTCGCGGAGGGCGCCGGCACGATCGACCCCGAGCTCGGCTGGAACCGGCTCACGCTGGACCTGTCCCGCTGGGCCCCGCGCGCCGCGATCTCCCGGGTCAAGGTGTGGGTACGCGGCTCGGCCGGCTCCGACTGGGCGGGCTCGTACGACATCGACCGGCTGAGCGTGGCCGCGGCGGCGCTGCCCGGCCTGGCCCGGCGCAACGTCGAGGTGAGCGCGTCCACCGCCGAGCGCGGCCGGCTCGGCTCCAAGGTCACCTTCACCGTCACCAACCGGGACGTGCTGCCGATGGCCGGCCGGGTCACCCTGTCCGCCTGCGACGGCGTGGCCGTCGATCCGCCCGCGCTGCCGGTGACCGGCCTGCGCACGGGCGCGAGCCGCACGACGGAGACCACGCTGACGGCGTACGCGCCCGCGAACCAGGAGTACCCGGTCGTGTGCGCGTCCTACCTGGGGCACACGGACCGGGTGACGTTCCGGCTGCCGCCCCAGGCCGCGTACGTGCCGCCCGCCCCCGACGCCTTCGCCAACCAGGAGCTGGCCGACGGCTTCGACCGGGCGGGCGACTACCAGGCCCATCGGGTCCTGCCGGAGGACAAGGAGCTGCCGCAGGTGACGTACGCGGGCGGCGCGCTGTCGGCCGGGCATCCGTCGGCGTCCTGGTTCGGGCTGATGTCGTCAGGCGTCTCGCCGCGCAACCCGGCGTTCGCCACCGCGATCACGATCAGGAAGTTCCAGGGCGACTCCACCGACATGGACACCGTCTACACGGGCCTGGTCAAGGACGGCAGGACGGACGTGGCGGCGTTCTACGTCAACAGCCACAGGTTCGCCGGGTTCGAGGTGCGCGGCCCGCAGGTGCCGGGCGGGCTCGCGGTCTTCGGCGTCAAGCAGGGCGTCACCATCCCCGACGGCGGCCGCTTCGCGCTGTCGCTGGTGGGCGAGCGGGCCGCCATGTACGCCGACACCGGCTCCGGCTGGGAGCTGGTGACCGCGGCCACGCTGGAACACCTGCCGGCGTTGTCGGACCCGCAGGTCAGGGCCGGTTACCGCTACGGCTTCGGCGTGCGCGGCGACCCCGGCCCCAGCCCGCTGGTGCTCGACGCGGTGGAGGGACGCAGCATCTCCTGACGCGGCATCTCCTGACGCGGCATCACCCGACGCCACCTCCCCGCGCCACCTCCTGACGCCTCCCGGCCCCCGCTCACGGCCACATGTCCCGTGGGAAGCCGGTCCAGCGCAGGCCGGCCGGGAGGTGGCTCAGGTCGTTGAACATCACCATCGTGGGCGGCAGGCCGGTGCGGTACTCGATGATCGTCAGCCCGGTGTTGGCGCTGTTCAGGCCGAGCCACCGGGGCGGCGGCGCGTCCAGCGCGTGCCGGACCAGCCAGGCGATCTGATCGGCGTGCGTCACCAGCACCTCGTGCACGTCGGACGCGGGGTCGTCGGGGACCCTCGCGAACCGGGCGACCAGGGCGTCGGCGAGCGCGCGCCCCGAGGCCGCCTCCGCCCGGTCGAAGCCGTCGAAGTAGCCGGCCCAGGAAGCGGGCGTCTCGGCGGGGGCGGGGACGTACGGCACATGGTCCACCAGCTCGGCGGCCTCGGCCACCGGGACGTCCGGCAGGCGCCGGGCGAGCTCGCGCGCGCTCTCGGCGGCCCGCGGCAGCGGGGAGTGCCACACCGCGCCGATCGGCATCCGGGCCAGCCGTTCGCCCAGCAGGGCCGACTGCCGCCGCCCGTCGTCGGTGAGCTGCCCGAACGCGTCGGCCGCGCCGTGGCGGGCCAGGTAGAGGCGTCGTAGCGACATAGGTGCGCGGGGAGCGGCCGGTCGGAGACCGCTCCCCTCTCCTTTCCCGGGGTTCAGGTGGCGGTGACGGTGCCGGCGGTGCCGTCGACGGTGACGAGCGCGCCGTCCCGGAGCCTGCTGGTCACGTCCGGGACGCCGAGGACGGCGGGGATGGCGTGCTCGCGGGCCACGATCGCGGCGTGGGAGAGCACGCCGCCGGTCTCGGTGACGACGCCGGCGGCGATGCGCAGCAGCGGCGTCCACGCCGGGTCGGTGAAGGGGCAGACCAGCACGTCGCCCGGGCGCACGCGGGCGAAGTCGCCGGGCCCGCGCACGATCCGCGCGGTGCCGGTCACGGCTCCGCGGCTGCCCGGCGTCCCGGCGAGCACCCCGGCCGGCACGTCCGCCGCCGGGGCGGGCGGGCCGGCGGCCGGGGGAGCGGCGGTGACCGGGCGGGCCTGCAGGATCCAGACGCGGCCGCCCGCGACGGCCCACTCGACGTCCTGCGGCCCGCCGCGCAGGGCCGCGATCCGCGCGCCCAGCCCGGCGAGCCGCACGGCGGTCGCGTCGTCGATCGCCGCCCGCCCCCGGTCGCCGTCGGGCACGTCCCGCACGACGAGCCGCGCGCCGTCCCGGTCGAGCCGGGTGCGCTTGTCGGCCACGGCGCGCACGACCGATCCGTCCGCGCCGACCCGGTAGGAGTCGGGCGTGACCGTGCCGCCGACGACGCTGGGCCCGAGCCCCCACGACGCCTCGATCCCGGTGGGCTCGCCCGGCCCGCCGGGGGTGAACATGACCCCGGACGCCTCGGCGTCCAGGTGGCGCTGGACGATCACCGCCATCGCCGGGCCGTCGCCGGACCGGCCCTCGGCGGCGGCGCGCGGCGAGAACAGCGACGCCCAGCAGGCGCGCACGGCCTCGGCCACCCCGCCCGCGCCTCGCACGGCGAGGAAGCTCTCGTACCGGCCGGCCGCCGAGCTCAGGCCGGTGTCCTCGTCGGCCGCCGACGACCGCACGGCCACGGGCGGGTCGCCGAGCGCGCCGAGCCCCCGGGCCAGCGCCGCGGCGAGCCCGGCGTCGACCGCGAGCCCTTCGACCGTCCGCCGCGCCGCGGCCAGGCCGTCCGGTCCGGCCGTGCGCCGCCCGAGCTCCAGGCCCCTGACCGCGGCCTGGTAGGCGGCGAACGGCACCACGAAGCCGTCGGGAACCGGCAGCCCCGCCCGCAGCAGCTCGCCGAGCGCGCCGCCCTTGCCTCCGCAGGCGTCGGCCGCGGCCACGCCGAGGGGTACGATCATCCGCCCCGCCCTTCAACAAAATGTTGACGATGTCCCGGCGATTGTGAATCATGTCCCGCATGCAACGCAACCACGACCCCGCCCACCCCCCGAACGCGGACCAGCTCCAGGCGCAGCGCGAGAAGGAGGCCCGCCGGCGGCTCATGGCCATGGGTGCCGACCTGCTCGACCCGCGCCCGTGGCAACCTCCGCCCGTCCCGCCCTCGGCGGTCGACCTGACGCGCTTCGCCGTCTGGCGCAACGCCGGCCTGGAGCAGCAGGACGTCCTGGCCGCGCTGGCCCTGCTGCCCGCCGCGCGCGCCGAGGTCGAGGCGATCGAGTCCGCCCTGCTGTTCACCGCCCGCAGCACCGGGCTGACCTGGGCGCAGATGGCGGAGGCGATGGGGTTCAACTCGCCGCAGGCCTGCCAGCAGCACTACACCCGCCTGACCGCCCGTCAGGAGGCCGGCTCATGACCCGGCAGTCCGCGCCTGGCCTGCTGGCGCTGCACGCCGTACGGGTCACCGGGTTCGCCGACACCCCGGTGCTCGCCCGCCGGTACGCGCTCGGCGTGGCCGAGACGGAGGAGGAGCTGCTCGACGCCGAGGCGCGCGGCTGGGTGAGCCGGTCGGAGTTCGCCGGCACCGGCGGCTGGTCGCTCACCGAGACGGGCCGGGCCGAGGACGAACGGCGCCTGGCCGCCGAGCTCGACCGGGCGGGCGGCGCCGAGGAGGTCCGCGACGTCTACCGCGAGTTCCTCCCGCTGAACGCCCTGCTGCTCAAGGCGTGCACCGACTGGCAGCTACGCCCGGACGGCCGCGACCGGCTCGCCGCCAACGACCACTCCGACCCCGCCTGGGACGCCCGGATCCTGCACGAGCTCACCGTCGTCGGCCGCGCCCTCCAGCCGCTGGCCGACCGGCTGACCGGCGTCCTGGCCCGGTTCGGCGGGTACGACGAGCGCTTCGCCGCGGCCCTGGCCCGCGCCCGCAACGGGGAGGGCGCCTGGGTCGACCGCACCGACGTCGACTCCTGCCACCGCGTCTGGTTCGAGCTGCACGAGGACCTGATCTCCACCCTCGGCCTCGACCGCCACGGCCACTCCTGACGCCCGGCGCGCGTCCCGTCAGGTCATCCCCGGCCGCCGGCCAGGGAGTCGAGGACGGCGGCCAGGGAGTCGAGGACGGCGGCCAGGTCGGTGCGCGGCCCCCGGTTGTAGGGCAGCCTGGACAGCAGCATGCCCATGGCGCAGGTGTCCGACACGGCGAAGGTCAGCCCGGCGCCGATGCCGGCCGCGATCCACTTGGCCCGCGGAAGACGCGCGCCGGCCAGCACCGCGCCCTCGTCCAGGCGGGGGCGCAGGGTGGCGTGGTGCGCGCGCAGCAGGTCGAGCGGCACGTTGCGGGAGCCCGGGATGTGCACGGCGGCGAACTCGCCGGGGGTGCGCACGTCGATGATCTGGGGCGGGCCGCCGCCGTCCAGCAGCCGTCGCAGGGCGGCGGCGTCCACGGTGGCGTTCACGGTGGCGTTCACGGTGGCGGGCGGGGTGTCAGGGGTGGTCATGCGATGGTCCTTGCCGAGGGTGCGGGACCGGTCGGGTCAGGCGTCGGTGATGGTCAGGCGTCGGTGATGGTCAGGCCCGCTTCGGCGGCCGCCGCGTAGGCGTCGTCGATGTGCACCACGCGGCGTCCGGCGCGGGCGAGCAGGCTGGTGGCGGCGGCCGCCCGGTAGCCGGAGCCGCAGTGCGTCCACACCGTGCCGGCCGGGACGTCGGCCAGGCGGTGCGGCAGGTCGGGCAGCGGGATGTGAGTGGCGCCCGCGACGTGACCGGCCCGCCATTCGTTGGTCATGCGCACGTCCAGCACGACGTCCGGGGCGGGCAGGTGCGCGGGCGCGCGCCCGGCGTGGACGGCGGCCAGGTCGGCGAACGTGGCCACCGCCAGCTCGCCCAGCCGCTCGTCGTCGCCGCCGGCCCACTGGCCGGGGTCGCCGGTCGCGGCGGCGGCCGGACGGTCGACGCCGATGCGGGCCAGTTCGCGCTGGGCGGCGGCGACCTGCCCGGCGTCCTCGCCCAGCAGGGTGATCGGCGCGCCCCACGGAGCCATCCAGGCGAGCCAGGTGGACATGGGGCCGTCGAGGCCGAAGCTGAGCGTGCCGGTCAGGTGGCGGCTGGCGAACGCCTTGCGGGAGCGCAGGTCCACCACCCATTCACCGGCCGCGATCCGCCTGCTGAGCTCCGCGGGGTCGGCGGCCCGTACGGGGGTGAGGTCGATCGGGCCGCCGCCCTCGGAGTTGCGCGGGCCCATGTGGGCGTAGTACGCGGGGTAGGCGTCGAGCCCGGCGAGGGTCTGGGCGACGAAGTCGTCGGCCTCCAGGCGCAGCGCCGGGTTGGCCTGCCGCTCGCGGCCGATCGTGGAGGCCGGGGCGTCGGCCTGCGTGGCCGAGCAGAAGCTGCCGAACCCGTGGGTGGGCCACACGTGGGCGCCGTCGGGCAGCAGGTCGGCCAGGCGGTGCGCCGAGGTGTGCTGGCGGTGGGCCAGGTCGTGGGCGTGCTCGGCGCCGAGCAGGTCGGTGCGGCCGGTGGTGCCGAAGAGCAGGGAGCCGCCGGTGAAGACGCCTTCGGGGCCGTCCGGGCCGGTCAGGATGTACGACAGGTGATGGAAGGTGTGGCCGGGCGTGGCCACCGCCTGGACGCTCATGGCGCCGGACAGCGCGACCTCGTCGCCGTCGGCGATCGGCCGGCGGTCGAACTCCACGGTCTCGTCGGCGGCGACCAGGTAGGCGGCGCCGGTCACCCGGGCCAGGGCCAGGCCGCCCGAGACGTAGTCGTTGTGCAGGTGGGTCTCGGCCACGTGGGTGATGCGGACGCCGAGACGTCCGGCCAGGGCGAGGATCCGGTCGATGTCCCGCTGCGGGTCGACGACCAGGGCCACCTGTCCGTCGTGGGCGAGGTAGCTGCGGTCGCCCAGGGAGGAGGTCTCCACCACCTCGATGTGGATCGTGCTCATCTTCTTCGCCGCCTTCGTGTCGTCGCAGGTCGTGGTCCGGTCACGGACCGTCCTACCCATTGATACCCCGGGGGGTATAGGGCAGGCAAAAAAACGGGCATGCTCCGGCGTACGGTTCGTTCGTCGCCTTCGGATGCCCGTGGGGTCAGGACAGGGCCAGGAAGAGCTTCTCCAGCCGCTCCGGCGTGATGGCCGGCTCCTCGCCGCGCTCGCGCGCCGCCTGGCACTGTTGCAGGCCGGTGGAGATGATCTTGAATCCGGCCCGGTCCAGGGCCTTGGACACCGCCGCGAGCTGGGTCAGCACCCGCTCGCAGTCGTCACCGTTCTCGATCATGGCGATCACCCCGCCGAGCTGGCCGTGGGCCCGCTTGAGCCGGGTGAGCGCCTCGGCCAGGACGGCCGCGTTCATGTCCATTCGCTCCACCTCCACCGCCAATATACCCCCCGAGGTATGGTGCCGCGCACGTTCGCGCGGGCGCGGTGGAGGCGGAGGCGGTCACGGGTTGGGGGTGAGCCCTTCGGCGATCCTCTTCAGCTCGGCGGACACGGCCCCGGCGTCGCGGAACTCCTTGGCGTACGTCGGGCTGAACATGATCTCGGCCCACTGGCGGTCGCCCATGCGGAGGAAGAGGGTGGGCGTGCCCTTCATGCCGTCCTCACCGACGTTCTGGACGACCAGGTAGCCGCCGCGGTCGCCGATGGTCACCTCCTCGCCGTCCTCCTCGTCGCGGTAGGCCGCGATCCGGTCGCCGATCTCCTGGACGGCCCCCTCCTCGTACATGTAGATCTGCACCCGGTAGGAGCCCGGGTCGTCGCCCTCGTAGAAGTAGGCGGTGGTGTACTTGTCGCCGAAGTCCACCGACCAGCCGGACCACTTCAGCCGCTCGGGCAGGTATCCCACCCTGACGTGCCCGAACGTCTTCCCGTCGCCCAGGTCGCCGAGGCTCGGCGGTTCCGGCCGCGGGGGCGGGGTGTCGTCGATGGCGGGCGGCTCCGGCGTCACGGAGATCGTGACCTGGCCGCCCGTCGCGGTCGTCGTGCTCATGCCCAGGTACGCCACGGGCGCGGCCACGACCGCCACCGACGCCGACAACGCCGCGATCCGGCCTCTCACCCGCCTGCGCCTGGACCCGCGCACCACCCGGTCCACCAGGTCGGGCGCGGCGTGCAGCCGGGCCGTCTCCTCCGTCATGAGCCGGAGGAGCTCCTCCTCAAGCGTGGGCATTCCTGATCACTCCTTCCACTGTCTCCCGTCCGAGGGCCGAACGGAGTTTGGCCGCCGCCTTCGACGCCTGGCTCTTGACCGTGCCGACCGAGCAGCCGAGCACTTCGGCGGTCTGCGCCTCGCTGAGGTCCTCCCAGTACCGCAGGACGATCACCGCCCGCTGCCGGGGCGGCAGGGCGCGCAGCGCGTCCATGAGCACGCGGCGCAGGTCGGTGTCCGTCGCCCGGTCCGGCAGGTCCGGCGGGCTGTGCATCGGGATGATCCGCAGGATCGCCCGGCGGCGGGCCCGGCTGATGGCGGCGTTGACGATGACGCGGCGCACGTACGGCTCGGGGCTGTCGTGGCGGACCCGGTCCCAGTTCCGATAGGTGCGCTCCAGCGCGGTCTGCAGCAGGTCCTCGGCCTCCGCCTCGTCGCCGCAGGCGAGGTAGGCGACCCGTAGCAGGCTCGTGGCGCGTGCGGCCACGAATGCGCCGAAGTCGTGTTCCGTGGCGCTCACGGCTGTCTGTCCGATTTCACGCTTCCTAATACGCCTGGGCGCCGAGGGGGGTTGCCCGCGAGAGCGGAGAAGGCGCCGGGCAACCCTCCGGGGGGCTCAGGCGTATGGAGGGTCATGACTTCGTATTCATGGACCGCGGCGGCGACGTCCCGCCGCCTGATCGCCCGTCTGATCGCCGCGGGCGCCGGGCTGGCGGCGGGCGCCGCCCTGGGCGCGCCGGCGCCTGCCGCGGCGGCCCCGCCGGAGGGCGCGTACTGGCACGTCAAGGAGCTGCTCACCATGCCGCAGCTGGGGCGGTTCGGCACCAGGGCGCATCCGTACTCGCTGGTCAACAGGCAGATCACGGAACGGTGGAGCACCCCCGACGGCAGGGCCTGGTACGCCTACCGCGAGCTCGGGGCGACGCCGCCGACCCCGGCCGACAAGAAGGCCTGGCAGCGTGACGGCTCACCCGCCAAGTGGAGCGAGTCGATCGACGGGAAGACCGTGCGGCTGTCCACCGAGCCGTCCAAGGGCCACGTGGGGAGCGTGCGGGAATCGGTCACGTTCGAGCTGGCCGGGCAGTCGCTGACCTACGACGAGGTCCAGCGCCTGCCCGCCGACCCGGCCCGGCTCAAGGACTGGATCACCCGGGCCGGCCGGGTCAGCCGCGTCCCCGAGAGCGCCCTGCCCGGCTGGGTGGCCGGGACGCTGCCCCGGATCCTGCACGTGCTGCCCGCGCCGAGAGAGGTCCGCGACGCCGCCTACCGGGCGCTGCTCACCATGCCGGGCGTGCGCGCGGACGGCACCGCCAAGGACGAGCTGGGCAGGCCGGGCGCCGTCGTCCTGATCGACACGATGATCGACACGGTGAACGGGACGGGGAACGGGACGGACAAGGCGGCGGTGCGCACGACGGACCGGCTGATCGTCGACACCGGCAGGATGGCGCTGCTGGCGGAGGAGCACACGGCCGGGCGTTCCGGGAAGGGGCCCGGGAAGTCCTACGTCACGACGCTGGCCGAGGTGGGCTGGACCGACGCCCAGCCCGCCGTCCCGGCCCTGCCCTGAACCGGCCCCGGCCCTCCGAGCAGGGCCCTGCTCTGAGGGCCCTGCTCTGAGGGCCCTGCTCTGACGGCCTGCGGGGGCGGGCGTCAGTCGCGGAGGACCTCAACCCAGTAGCGGCCCTCGCCGTCGCGGTGGGCGCCATGGATGTCGGTGGCCAGGTCGGGGAAGGCCCGGTCGAAGTCCTCCAGGGCCCGCAGGTAGCCCATCAGCGGGCCGTCGGCCGCGCCGGTCGCCTCGCCGGGCATCAGCATGGGGATGCCGGGCGGGGTGACCACCACGGTCGCCGCCACCACCCGCCCGGCCAGCCGGGCCAGCGGGACCCGCTCGGTACGGGAGCGGATCATGGCCTGGTAGACGTCGGCGGGCGTGGAGACCGGCTCGGGCAGCGCGGTGAAGACCTGGTCGAGCAGCGCGCCCACGCCCGAGTCGCGCAGCTTGGCGTGCACCTCGCCGCAGAACGCCCGCAACGACACGCCGGACGGCCCGAACCCGGGCAGCACGTCCGCCAGCGCCCTGTCGTCGTCGTAGGCGTTCTTGAAGTCGGTGAGCGCGTCGATCAGCGTGCCCCACTTGCCCTTGGTGATGCCCATCGAGAACAGCACCAGCAGGGTGTGGTCGCCGGTCTTCTCCACCACGATGCCGCGCCGCTGCAGGTAGGCGGCCACCACCTTGGCCGGGATGCCCCACTCCAGCGTGCCCTCGGCCGCGTCCGCGCCGGGGCAGGTGATCGTCACCTTGACCGGGTCGAGCAGGGCGTAGTCGTCGCGCATGCCGTCGAAGCCGTGCCAGGCGGCGCCGGGCTCCAGCGCCCAGCAGCGCGGCTCCGAGCACAGCAGCGCCGGGTCGGCGTCGGCGAAGGGCACGGCCCGGCCGGTGTGCGGGTCGGGCACCGAGGGCGGCTGCCAGAGGCCGAAGAACCAGGCGGGCCGGTGGCCGTCGTCGCGGATGCGGGCGGCCAGGCGGGTCATCGCCTGCCGGAACCGGACCGCCTCGACGATCGCCTCGCCGGTCAGGAACGCCCCTGAGGGGCCGTCCATCATCGCCGCGGCCACGTCGAGGGAGGCGATCATCGGGTACAGCGGCGAGGTCGAGGCGTGCATCAGGTACGTCTCGTTGAAGGCGTCGTAGTCGACCGGCGCCCGCGGAGAGGGACGGACGTGCAACATGGCGGCCTGCGACAACGCGGCCAGCAACTTGTGCGTGGACTGCGTGGCGAACACCGTGGGACGCCCCGGGCCGGGCAGCGTGCGCTCGTCGACCGACATGGCGTACCGGCGGGAGTAGAGCGGGTGGAACCGGCCGTAGGCGAACCACGCCTCGTCGAAGTGCAGCCGCGGCACGGTGGCGCCCAGCAGCTCGGCGACCCGGACCGCGTCGTAGCAGACGCCGTCGTAGGTGGAGTTGGTGACGACCGCGTACGCGGGGTCGCCCGCCGCGAGCGGATGACCGGCCACCCGCGCCCGGACGGCGGACGCCTCCAGCGCGGCGGCCGGGATCGGCCCGGCCAGCCCCAGCCCGTTGCGCTCGGGAACCAGGTAGACCGGCCGCGCGCCGCTGATCGCCAGCGCGTGCTGGATCGACTTGTGGCAGTTGCGGTCGACCAGCACGGTGTCGCCGCGGGCGATCGCGTGGTGCCCGACGATGCGGTTGGCGGTGGAGTTGCCGTTGACCACGAAGAACGTGCGCTCGGCGCCGAAGACGCGGGCCGCGTTGTGCTCGGCCTCGCCGATCGGGCCGGTGTGGTCGAGCGGCGAGCCCAGCTCCCCGACGGAGATCGACAGGTCGGTGCGCAGCAGCCGCTCGCCGTAGAAGTCGAAGAACGCCCGGCCCACGGGCGACTTCAGGAACGCCACGCCGCCCGCGTGCGCCGGGGTGTGCCAGGAGTAGGGGTGGTGGTCCTCCAGGTGCAGCAGCGCGCGGAAGAACGGCGGGAGGATCTGGTCGGCGTACTGGTCGGCGGCGTGCGCGATGCGCCCGGCGATGAACTGCGGGGTGTCCTCCAGCGGGAAGACGTAGCCCTGGATGACCTCGTACACCCACAGCGGCAGCTCCTGGTCCTGGGTGATCAGGAAGACCGGCAGGCCGCGGAAGCGCTTGGCCACCGCGGCCAGCAGGTCTTCGGCGCCGGGCGCGTCCCAGGCCGCCAGGATCGCCGTGAGCGAGGCGTCGGACCCGACCACCGCCAGGGCGTCGGCCGTGCGGCGGGTCCAGCGCACCTGGAGGCCGAGTTCGCCCATCTCGGCGCACACCCGGCGGATCTGCTCGGCGAGCGCCGAGTCGGCGTCGGGGTGTTCGGTGACGGCGGCCAGAACCGTTCGCTCCATACGGCACTCCATGATCGATCAGGGACGGGAGTCTCCCGATCGTAACGCCAAGGAATGGCAAAGACGCGGTAAGTGACGAAAGCGTGCCGGGCGCTCAGCGGCGCCGCCCGAGCTCGAAGGTCCGGTCCGGGTGCCAGCGGCGGCCGTCGCTGACCAGCAGGCGCACCTCGCGGACCCGGGCGGCCAGCGGCAGCCCCGCGGTCAGCTCGGCCTCCACGTGGTCGAGGAGCTCCGGTTCCTGCTGGTCGGCGACCGTGAGATGGGGGACGATCGAGGCGAACCGCCCCCCGTAGGGCGGGGCCTCGGGCCACCGGGCGGCGACCGCCTCCGTCAGCTCACGGAACGGCCGTTCGGGGGCGGGGGAGAGGTAGAGCACCCCCGGGAACCTGCCGCATCGGGTGAACCGCACGTCGAAGGCCGGATGCGCGCCGATCAGCCGGTCGAGCGCCTCCTCGTCGAGACGGCCGCGATCGAGGAACGGGTAGAGGATCGTCACGTGCGCGGGGACGCCGTCGGCGGCGACGGCGTCCAGCCGGGAGCGCCAGGGGCCGACCAGCGGCTCGGCTTCGGGGATCGCGACCACCAGGGCCGTTGCGCCGGCTCGGTACGGGCCCGGTTCCGTGGGAGGCATGGCTCGGGCTCCCAGACCGCCCGTGGCGCCGGCCACCGATTTCATCCGGGCCGGCCGGTCGCGCCGGGGCCGGGCAGCAGGTCGACGTCGCCGGCGTGCATCGGCGCGCCGCAGTGGGCGCAGCCCAGCTCCACGGCGCTGATCTCGCCGCAGGCGTGGTGGCGGTAGAGCACGGGCGGCCCGGCCTCGCCCGCCAGCCACCTGTCACCCCATCCGGCCATGACCATGAGCAGGTCGACCAGCTCGGCGCCCTTGGCCGTCAGGTGGTATTCGTGGCGCGGCCGCTGGTCGTAGGGGCGGCGTTCGAGGACGCCGTGATCGACGAGGTGGGCCAGCCGTTCGGTCAGCACCTTGCGGGAGATGCCGAGATCGGCCTGGAGCTGGTCGAACCGCCGTATCCCGGCCCACACGTCGCGCAGGATCAGCGGCGACCACGGCTCGCCGATCACGTCGAGGGTGCGGGCGATGGAGCAGGCCATCTCCGCGAAGTTCGTGCGCTGCATGGCCCCACTCTACCTTTCGGGGTTCCCTGAAGGAACTCGCAGTGCTACGGTTACAGAGTCTCCTCAAGGAACTCCAGAAGCCCGGAGAGAATCCATGAAACTCGACCCCGACGTGCGCGGCGTGCTCGACGGCACCCCGATCGCCCACCTCGCCACCCTCCTGCCCGACGGCGCTCCCCATTCCGTCCCGGTCTGGATCGGCACGCACGGCGACCACGTCGCCGTCCTCACCGGCCCGCGCTCCCGCAAGGCGCTCAACCTGCGGCGCGACCCGCGGGTCGCGCTCTCCCTGACGCCGCCCGGCGAGCCGTTCCGGCCGGTGCTCGTCCGGGGCCGGGTCGTGGAGTGGGTCGAGGGCGAGGCGGGCTGGGAGATCGTCGACCGGATCGCCGCGAAGTACATCGGCGGCCCCTACTCGCGCGCCGAGGAACGGGTCGTCCTGCTCATCGAGCCCGAGCGGCAGAGCGTGGGCTGACCGCCGCCGCCGGCCGCGGGCTCTCCCGGCGGCGCCGGTGGTAGCAGACGGCGGCGGTGGCCAGCGCGGCCCCCCACACCGGCCAGAAGCACTCCGGCAGCCAGGCTCCCCACTCCTCCAGGGCGAACCGGCCGGCCACGGTCCAGCGGATGTAGGTGAGCCCGGCCACCGTGATGATGATCGAGACGAACCCGGCCGGGACGATCGCCAGCAGCGGCGGCACCCGCCGGCCGCGCAGCCCCGGGATCCACCGCGGGAACACCTCGCCCCACCGCTGCACCAGCCCGAGCGTCAGCACGCCGCCCAGCGCCCCGAACGTCGCCAGGTACGCCCCCGCCAGCCACAGCCCGTCCTCGCCCTCGGCCAGGAACCGCGCGCTCACGCCGAGCGGGATGCCCAGCGCCCAGGCCCACCGGGTGGCGCAGTAGACCAGCGGCACCGCGACCGCCACGTACACCGCGATCCGCCCGCGCGCCGGGGTGAACCAGTTCCCGCGTCCGCGCCCGTGGTCCCGCGCGGCGGCGGCCAGCAGCAGGCCGCCCAGCACGCACACGAGCTGGTTGAGCACCGGCCACGGCCAGGCGTCGGCGAACGTCGCGCCGCCCAGCCCCCAGCCGAAGAGGGGCGCGGCCAGCAGCAACGGCGTGTAGGCGACGCCCATCATCAGCCGCGAGTCCGGAACCACCAGCACCAGCAGCGCGGTGATCGGCCAGGCCAGAAGGACCGGCACCCGCCCCCACGCCCCCTTCGCCGGGCGGACGCCGTTGCGGCGGGTCAGGGCCAGGGCGGTCGCGGCCGTCAGGGCCGAGAAGGCCGCGATCCACCAGCCGAACGGCGGCGCCGTGCCGGCCAGGATCGACAGCGCGCCGTCGGGGTCGGGATCGTCGGCCCCCCAGGGGTAGCCGGGCGCCCCGAGCGCCCACGCCGCGCCGAGCAGGCCGTAGGCGACCGCCCACAGCGCCGCCGCGTACCCGTACCGGCCGGAAGTGAAGATCGTCATGCCGACGAGCCTTCCAGCGCGGGCGCACGGCGGGCAGATGCCGTTCGGCACCTTCCGCAGGCCGCGGCAGTGCCGTTCGGCACGTGGGGGCGCGCGGCGCGGGCGCATATCGTGTCCCGGGTGAACGTGCTGTGGATGGCCGCCGCCTGGCTGCCGGCGGCGGTCGCCGTCGCCGTGGCGGCGACCGGGTTGTTCCTGACCGGGAGCAGGGCCGGGTGGCTGGCGTGGCTGCTCCTGCCGGCCGCGGGCGCGTCCCTGGCGGTCACCGCCCTGTGGCGGGCGGCAGGGGGGCCGTCCACGCCGGGCGTCGGTGCGCTGGGCATGGCCGAGAGCGCGGCGCTGACGGTCGCGGCCGGGCTGGTCGTCCGGTACGCGCCGGTCCGCCGGGCGGTGCCCGCGGCGCTGCTGGCGGGGCTCGCCGCGGCCACCTGGCTGCCGCGGGTCTTCACGCCGGCCTCCGCGCTGGAGGCGGTGGGGGCGTGCGCGTTCTGGGGGGCGGGCGTGCTGGCGGGCGCCGCCGCGGGCGCCTATCTGCGCCTGCTCGACGCGCGGCAGCGGCGGGCGGTGGCCGACGGCCGCACCGTCCTGCGGCTGCGGCTGGCCGGCGACCTGCACGACTTCCTCGCCCACGACATCAGCGAGATGGTCGCCCACGCCCAGGCGGGCGCCGTCGCGGGCGATCCGCTGCGGGCGCTGGAGCGCGTCGAGGCGGCCGGTCAGCGGGCCCTGTCCACGCTCGACCGCACGCTCGACATGCTCCATCACGACCGGCCGCTCGGCCCGTCCGGCGACCTGGACGGCATCGTCGAGGCCGCCGCGCGCTTCTCCGCCGCCGGATCGGCGCACGTCGGCGTGCGGATCGACCGCGCGGCGGCCGTCCCGGCGCAGACGGCGGCATTGGCCTACCGGATAGTGATCGAGGGGCTGACCAACATCCGGCGGCACGCGCCGCGGGCCGGCCGCGTCGAGCTGTCCGTCACGACGCCGGGCGACGTCCTGGAGATCACGCTGACCAACGACGGGACGTCCGGCGCGGCCGGCCGCCGCCGCGGCGGCTCGGGCCTGCCCGGCCTGGCCGCGCTCGTCGCCGGACAGGGGGGCGAGCTGGTCGCGGGGGCCGTGCCGGACGGGTGGTCGCTGACGGCGCGGCTGCCGCTGCGACAATCTCCCGGGTGAGCATCCGCATCCTCGTCGCCGACGACCAGGAGGGCATCCGCGACGCCTTCCGCCTGATCCTCGACGCCCAGCCCGACCTGAGCGTGGTGGCCGAGGCGGCCGACGGCCGCACCGCGATCGACACCGCCCTCGCCGTCCGGCCGGACGTCGTGCTCGCCGACATCCGCATGCCCGGCGCCGACGGCATCGAGGTGACCCGCGCCCTGTCCGGCACCGGCATCCACGTGGTGGTCGTCACCACGTTCGGGCTGGAGGAGTACGTCCAGGCGGCGCTCAGGCACGGCGCGGCCGGGTTCGTGCTGAAACGCTCGGGCCCCGCGCTGCTCGTGGAGGCCGTCCGGGCGGCCGTGAACGGCGACATGCTCATCAGCCCCCAGCTCACCGTCCGGCTGCTGCGCGGCGGCGGCCCGCGCCGGGAGGTCTCGGACGTGGTGCTGACCGAGCGGGAGGACGAGATCGTCGCCCTGGTGGCTCAGGGGCGGACCAACGCGGAGATCGCGGCCGAGCTCTTCCTGTCCCCGGGGACGGTGAAGAACCATGTCGCCGCGGTCCAGCGCAAGATCGGCGCGAGGAACCGCGTGATGATCGCGGGATGGGCGTGGGCGACCGGCCGGGCCCAGCCGTGACGGGGTGCGCCCGTCCGTGCCGCGCCGCCGGTCAGGGGAGGTGGCGGGCCAGGTAGAGGACGGTCTCGACGTTCAGGACGACCTGGTCGCCGAGCGTGTCGAGGAGCGTGCCGAACAGGTTCTCGCGCACGTCCTCGGCCAGGAGGCGGTAGGACGACTGGGTGGACAGCAGGGCGACGTAGTCGGCGGCCGAGACCGTGCGTCCCGACCGGTAGAGCCGGGTGCCGAGGTCGCCGAACTCGGACGGCAGCCCCACCTCCGCGGCCCACTCGCGGGCCCCGGCCTCCTCGCCGACCGGCCTGCCGATCGGGCCGGTGTTGGGCCTGATGTGCGGGGCGAACCGCTCGTGCGCGGCCAGCAGCCGCGCGGTCACCCCCTCGTCGGCGGGCCAGTCGGCGTTCCAGAACAGGGCGAGCCCGCCGCCCGGGGCCAGCGCCGCGGCGGCGCGCTGCCAGCGCACCTCCTTGTCGACCCAGTGCCAGGCCTGGGCGCAGTACAGCAGGCCGAACGCCCGCTCCGGGACGTACTCCTCGAACGTCGAGACGGTGACCGTCACGTTCGGGCGGTCGGCGGTCCGCCGGGCCAGCACGGCCGCCATGGCCGGATCCGGCTCGGTGGCCACGACGTCGATTCCGGTCGCCGCGAACAGCTCCGTCGCCTTCCCCGTGCCCGCGCCCACCTCCAGCGCGGGTCCTCCGGCGTAGGCCAGCACGTCCGCGGCCAGCTCCGCCGGGTAGCCCGGCCGGACCCTGTCGTACTCGTCGGCGACCTCGCCGAAGACCCTTCCCTGAATTCGTTGTGTTGTCATGCGGACGATCCTCTTTCGTGATCGTCCAGGCGCACAACCCCGCCGGCGCACATTGAGTACGCGCTACTCAGGCCGTACGGGCCCGCGCGGTCGCACGCTTGGTCGCATGAAGACACACCTCCTTCGCCCGGCGGCCGTCGCCGCCCCGCTGCTCGTCCTCGCTCTCACCTGCGCCCCGGCGCCCGCGTCGGCCTCGTCCGTCTGGGCGGCGTCGAACGTCCAGCTCGTCAACCGGCAGACCGGCAAGTGCCTGACCATCGCCGGGGGCGTCAGCACGGAGAACAACGTGCACGCCGTCCAGTACGACTGCGACAGCCACCCCTCCCGCCGCTGGGACGTCTGGGGCTACTCCAGCGCGGCCCTGCAGGTCAGGAACCGGCAGACCGGCAAGTGCCTGACCATCGCCGGCGGCGTCAGCACCGAGAACAACGTCGTCGCCCTCCAGTACACCTGCGACACCCACCCCTCGCGCTACTGGGCGCTCGGCACCCGCGTCGGCCAGTACGTCGAGTTCCGCAACGTGCAGACCGCCAAGTGCCTGACCATCGGCGGCGGCGTCAGCACCGCCAACAACCTGGAGGCCGTCCAGTACACCTGCGACGGGCACCCGTCCAGGTTCTGGGAGATCCGCGACTACTACGGGAGCTGACCGGCTCGCCGCCGCGGAGACCGGCCGGTCAACCCGTGGGCGCGCCCAGCAGGGGCAGCCACACCTCGTCCACGATCTCGGCGATCGACTCCTCCGGCACCCGGCTCATCGTGACGAGCATGTCGTGCCGGAGCAGGTCGAGCGGCAGGTTCACCACCCTGGACGAACGCGGCACGTCGGGCAGCTCGCCGCGCTCGACCGCCCGTCCCACGATCGTCTCGAACGCGGTCGCCTGGCCGGGCGGCAGCAGGGTGTCGCGCAGCTCGGTGAGGCTGCTGCCGGTCTCCCGGAAGTAGCCGGCGAGCTGCACGCTCATCAGCGTCAGCATGCCCGCGCGGTCGTCGCCGGCGTTGCGCAGGAACCCCACGGCGTCCTCGCGCAGGCTGCCGGTGTCGGGTACGTCGATCAGCCGCCAGAACTTGGCGAGGGTGGCCAGCAGCAGGTCGTCGCGCCGGGGCCAGCGCCGGTAGAGCACCGGGCGGCTGGTGCCGGCGCGGGCGGCGACGGCCTCGAAGGTGAAGCCGTGGTAGCCGTGCTCGACCAGCACGTGCCAGGCGGCGTCGAGGATCGCGTCCTCCAGCGCGGGGCCGCGGCGGCGGGACGCGCCGCCGGGGGCACGGTGCTTGAGATTCACTTGCGTATCTTAACGCGGCACCCTACGGTTGCCGGAATTAGATACAGCCCTGTACCCAAAGGACCGTCCATGATGTTCGACGTCATCGTCGTCGGCGCCGGGCCCGCCGGCCTCTTCCTCGCCTGCGAGCTGCGCCTGGCCGGCGTCCGGCCGCTGGTGCTGGAACGACGGCCGGAGCCCGACCTGTCGGACAAGGCCCACGGCCTGGCCGGCCAGGTCGTCCGGCTCCTGGACCACCGCGGCCTGTTCGAACGGTGCGGCGGACGAGGCGTCCCGGCGCCCGCGCCGGGCCACTTCTTCGGCGGGATGCCGCTGCCGCTGCACACGCTCGGCGCGGCGAACCCGATGTACCTCCTGCCCTGCGACCAGCGCGACCTCGAACGGGTGCTCGCGGCGCGCGCGGCCGAACTCGGCGCGCAGGTGCGGCGCGGCCAGGAGGTGATCTCCTTCGGCCAGGACGACGACCGGGTCGAGGTGGTGACCCGCGGCCCCGGCGGCGCCGAGACCACCCTCACCGCCCGCTACCTGGTCGGCTGCGACGGCGGCCACAGCATGGTCAGGAAGGCGGCGGGCATCGGCTTCCCCGGCGTCAGCGACGACCACGTGGTGGACCGCTCGGCCCTCGTCGGCCCGAGCGAGCACTTCCGGATCCTGCCCGGCGGGCGCGTCCTGATCGAGGGGCTCGGCGAGATCCCCGCCCACTTCCACCGCACCGACCGCGGCGTCTTCACCCTCCTGGCCCACGACCCGCGGCGGCCGCTGATCAACACGGCCGAGTGGGAGGACCGTCCGGCGGGCGGCTTCCCGGGGCCGGGCGCGCCGATGACGCTGGCCGAGATGGAGAAGAGCGTCGAACGCGTTCTCGGGGTGCGCCTGCCGCTCAGCCCGCCGCCCGAGGGCGCGCCGGTCATGCTGCGCCGGCTGTGCGGGCGCAACACCCGGCTCGCCGACCGCTACCGCGCCGGACGGGTCTTCATCGCCGGCGACGCCGCCCAGGTGAGCCACGGGCCCACCCTGAACCTGGCGCTTCACGACGCCGCCAACCTGGCCTGGAAACTCGCCGCCACGCTGCGCGGGCAGGCATCGGAAGGGCTCCTGGACAGCTACGAGACCGAGCGCCGCGCGTGCGCGGAACGCGTGGTCACCCAGACCCTGGCCGCGACCGCGCTGCTCGCGCCCGGCGCCGAGGTCACCGCGCTGCGACGGCTGTTCGCCGAGCTCCTGGGCCGTACGGAGAACCTGCGCATGATCGCCGAGCTGATGGCGGGCGGCGACGTCCGCCACGACATGGGGGAGGAGCGGCCCGCCGGGCCCACCGGCTGGTTCGCGCCGTCCCTGACGGTGACCACGGGCGACGGGCGGCCGCGGCGCCTGGCCGAGCTCATGCGCGACGCCCGCCCCCTGCTCCTGGACCTGACCGGCGGCGACGCCCTGGCCGCCGCCGCCGCGCCCTGGTTCGACCGGGTGCGGCACGTGGCCGCCACCGCCGCCGCCGACGCCCCCGCCCCGGCGCTGCTCGTCCGGCCGGACGGCTACGTCGCCTGGTCGGGCGCGGACCCCGGCGGCCTCGGGACCGCCCTCGCCCGCTGGTTCGGCCCGAGCTGAGCCCGGCCGCCCGTCCGCGCGGGGCGGGGTCACTCCGGGCTGGTGACGCGGGCCAGCACGATGCCGCCGACGATGAGCGCCAGCGCCGCCATCCGGCCGATCGACAGCGGGTCCTTGTGCACGACGACGCCCAGGGCGATGGCGCCGACCGCCCCGATGCCGGTGAAGACGGCGTACGCGGTGCCGACCGGGAGCGTCTTCATCGAGTACGACAGCAGCCAGACCGCGGCCACCATGAGGACGAAGCAGAGCAGGGTGGGCAGCGGCCTGGTGAAGCCCTGGGTGGGCTTGATGCTCTGCGCCCAGGCGATCTCCACCAGCCCGGCCAGCCCGAGGATGAGCCAGTTCATCGTCAGAACTCCTTCCCCAGGTCGCGGGCGCCGCGCAGCGCGGAGGCGTACAGCTCGTCGTGCTGGGCGCGCAGGTGGAAGAGGCCGGGGTCGACGCGGGAGTTGGCCAGCTCGGCGGCGACGACGGTGGTGTCCTCGACGGCGAAGTGGCCGGCGAAGAAGTCACGCAGGTAGCGCTCCTGGTAGTCGAACCTGGCCTTGGGGGCGCCGGGCGAGTAGGCCCCGCCGCGGGCGGTGGTGATCACGAAACGCCGCCCGGCCAGGGACATCTTGGGGAAGGTCACCTGGTCGAGCCAGGCCTTGAGCGCCGAGGGGATCGAGTAGTTGTACATCGGGGTGGCGATCAGCACCACGTCCGCGGCCACCAGCTGCGACAGCAGCGGCTCGACGATCGCCCACGCGGCCGCCTGCTCCGGGGTGCGGGCGGCCTCGTGGTAGCGGGAGATGTCGGTGATCTGGTTGGCCATGACGTAGTCGCACAGTTCGGTCCACGCCTCCCCGATGTGCGGCACCGGCTCGGCGGCCAGGTCGCGGTGGACGTAGGTGCCCTCGGGGTGGGCGGACCGCCACGCCTCGGCGAAGGCGTCGCCGAGCTCGCGGCTGATCGAACGGCGTCGGGCGCTGGCGTCCAGGTGCAGCAGAACGGCCATGAGGGACTCCTCGAAATAAGTGGACATGACGTCCGTTTTGCGGTCGAGGTGACCGTAGCAACTAAGCGGGCACGTTGTCCACTTATCTCGGAGTGGGTTAGAGTCGCCGCCATGGAGTCCCGTACCGAGTTGCTGACCGGACGTCCCGTGGCGGAGGCGGGCCGCCCGCGCGAGCGCGCCGACGCCGCCCGCAACCGCGCCAAGGTGCTCGCCGCGGCGGCCGAGCTGTTCGCCACCCGCGACCCGCGCGGCGTGACCATGGACGACATCGCCAAGGCCGCGGGCGTCGGGCGGGGCACGCTCTACCGCCGCTACCCCGACACCGTCTCGATCGCGCAGGCCCTGCTCGACGAGCACGAGCGCGAGCTGCAGGAACGCCTGCTGCGCGGCGACCCGCCGCTCGGCCCCGGCGCGCCCCCCGCCGACCGGCTCGCCGCCTTCTACGCCGCGATGACCGGCCTGCTGGACGAGCACATCTCGCTGGTCCTGGGCGCCGAGCAGGGCGCGCTGCGCTACGCCACCGGCGCCTACGGATTCTGGCGGGCGCACGTGCGGGTGCTGCTGACCGAGGCGGGCGTCCCGGAGACCGAGGCGCTGGCCGACATCCTGCTCGCCCCGCTGGGCCCCGACGTCTACGCCGAGCAGCGCAGGCGCGGGCTCACCCCCGGGCAGATCACCGCCGCCCTGACCCGGCTGGCGCACGGCGTCGTCGCCCGGGACGCCGGGCGCTGACCGCACCGGCGGCGGCTCACCCCCAGGCCGCCGCCTTGTCGTACGGGTCGACGTTCCTGAAGGCCATCCCGACGATCTCCTCGACGTCGTCGTCGCCGT
Organism: Nonomuraea sp. NPDC049646; assembly: GCF_044465525.1. NCBI lineage: Bacteria > Bacillati > Actinomycetota > Actinomycetes > Streptosporangiales > Streptosporangiaceae > Nonomuraea > Nonomuraea sp. NPDC049646. Next base: position 32,504 of record NZ_JBITLU010000026.1, read on the forward strand.
AGGCGCCGGGCAGGGCCAGGCCGAGGCGTTCGAACAGCGCCCGGACCTCCTCGACCGTGGGCGAGAACGACAGCGTCACGTCCTCGGCGCCCCTGAGGTTCAGCGGGCGGGCCTGGCGGAGGCTGGCGTGCAGCTCGGTGGCCCAGCAGTCGAGGGCCAGGGCGTTCCCGGTGATGACGGTGGCGGGGAAGCCGGGCCCCCGCTGCGTGATGAACATGTGGCGGGAGGACAGCTCGTAGCGGAACGTCGAGGCGATCGAGGAGAACCCGATCTCGATGTCCAGGAGCTCGTAACGCTGGTGATGCCAGCAGGCCGACAGCACGGTCGCGTAGAGCTCCCTGCGGGTGCCGTCGGCGGTCCAGGTCAGCTCCGGGCTGTCGTCGTCCAGCGCCAGGCTGCGGTGCAGGCGGACGAACCGCTCGCACAGCACGAGGTCGTCGGGGTCCAGGATCTCCAGCCGGACCAGCAGCGCCCGCCGTCCCTGCCGGGCCTTGGCCAGGCATTCGGGCAGCGTCACCGCCCGCACGTACGCGCCGGTCGAGCCCTTGAAGATCCACCGGTCGGTGTCCCCGCGCGCCTGCGCCAGCATCCGGTTGAACTCCTCGCCGCGCACCAGCCGGACCGCCGACTGCTCCTGGAGCAGGGACGGCAGCAGGTCGAGCTTGCGATCGGCGGCGAGCACGGCCCGCTCCACGGCGTTCTCCGCCGACTGCGCCCGCATCCGGCTGCGCAGCATGACGAACGCGAGCACCGCCAGCGTGGCCACGGTGGCGTTGCTGACGGCCTCCGCGGTGGCGATGCCCGCGACGTCGAGGACGCTCACGACGACCGCCACCGCCAGGGCGATGAGGATGTCGACGTTGACGCCGACCCAGGCGAGGATGCGCTTCACTGACCGTCCCATCGCGAGGGGCCACGGGGTGACACTTCGAATCATGAAGCAGAACCCGGCGGCACGCGAGGGGCGGCCCGTCCCCGCTCCGGTCGCGGGGTTACGCGGCGAGGGCGTCGCGGAGGAAGCGCAGGATTTCGGCCCGCGCGTCCTCGGCCTGGGGGGCCAGCGCCGGCATGCTGAGGAAGGCGTGCCCGGCCTCGGGGTACTCGGCCAGGCGGACCTGGGTGCCGGCGGCCCGCAGCGCCTCGGCGTAGCGGCGGCCGTGGTCGGCGATCGGGTCGTGGGTCGGCACCGCCACGAGCGCCGGGGCCAGGCCGCCCAGGTCGGCGGCGTGCAGCGGGGAGAGCGCGCGGGCGTCCGTCCCCGTGGGCACGGCGAGCCGGTGGAACAGCCGCAGCACCGGCACGCTGAGCGTCGGGGTGTCGGCGTACCGGGCGATCGAGGGGTGGTCGAACATCGTCCCGGTCACGTCCACGGCCGGGTTGACCAGCACCTGCGCCTTCAGGGGCAGGCCGGCGTCGCGTGCCCTGATCGCCGCCAGGGCGCAGATCAGGCCGCCGCAGCTCTCGCCGAACAGGACGGTCCGCGCCGGGTCGACACCCCATTGCGCGGCGTGCTCCAGCACGTGGCGGAGCACGTCCCAGCCGTCGTCGGCGGCGTCGGCCAGCGGCGTGCGCCGGTCGAGGAGGCGGTGGTCCACCGAGGCGACGACGGCGGGCAGGCGGGCGGCGAGGTGGCTGTTGACCCAGTCGCTCTGCGGCGCCGTGCCGACGAAGCCGCCGCCGTGCACGTGCAGCACGAGCGGCAGGACGTCCCCCGGCTCTGCCGCGGCGCGCGGCCGGTGGACCCGGACGCGGATGTCGCGGCCGGGCAGCGCCACCGTCCGCCAGTCGATGGTGGCGCCGGGGTCCGGCCGGCCGGTGATCGCCTGGGCCTCGGCGGAGGCGCGCAGCCGGTTCTCCGCCTCGGCGTAGGCGGCCAGCTCGGCGGGGGTGACGGTGTCCCAGTCCGGCGTGACCGGACGGCCGGTGGAGGTCTGGCTCATGGTCGTCTCCTCAGCTTTTCGCTACTTGAAGTATCGATACCTAAGGTAGCGAAAACGGGGCGCAACCGGTCTGTGGCGTCGATCACACGCCCCGCCCGCGCGGCACGCGGAGAGGCGGCCCGGCCGGCCTCGCGGCGGGCGGACGGATCGGAGCGCGGGTTCTTCGCAACACGAGATGTTGGGTGTGACTTTTTGATCCACCCTATATATGGTGTTCCCCGCAGCCGGTTCGGTCGCCCCGCCAGGGCGGCCGAGGCAAGAGGGAACCCGGTGGGAATCCGGGACTGCCCCGCAGCGGTGAGTGGGAACGAACGCCGTCACACGCACTGGGCCGACGGCCCGGGAAGCGACGGCCAGTAGGCAGCGACAGCATGCCCACGAGTCCGAAGACCTGCCGGCGCGCCGCGCGCGATCATGCGCGCGCGGCTGCTCCGAGACCGCGTGGGACGGTGGACGGCGCTGGCGAGAGGGCTGTGGCGCCTCGCCGTCCGCCTCCTGCGCGCGTTCTCGGCAGCTGACCGAGTTCACGAGGGGAGAGCGCAGTGACGGTCACAGGGGACCCGATGACGGACCTGGCCGAGCCGGCGCGGGCGGACGCCGACAGGTCCGCGCCGCGGCGCGTGCAGATGCAGGTGCGCAAGCGCAACGGCACCGCGGAGCCGGTCGACGTCAACAAGATCGTACGTGCGGTGGAGCACTGGGCGACCGATCTGACGGACATCGACCCGATGCGGGTGGCCACCAAGACGATCAGCGGCCTCTACGACGGGGCCACCACCGCCGAGCTGGACCGGCTGTCCATCCAGACGGCCGCCGAGATGATCGGCGAGGAGCCGCAGTACTCGCGCCTGGCCGCGCGGCTGCTGTCGGGCTACATCGACAAGGAGGTCCGCGGGCAGGGCGTGGCCTCCTTCAGCCAGGCGATCCGGCTGGGCCACGCCGAGGGGCTCATCGGCGACGAGACCGCCGAGTTCGTCAACGCCAACGCCCGCAAGCTGGACGACGCCATCGACGTCACCGCCGACCTGCGGTTCGAGTACTTCGGGCTGCGCACGGTCTACGACCGTTACCTGCTGCGCCACCCGTCCACCCGGCTGGTGGTGGAGACGCCGCAGTACTGGCTGCTGCGCGTGGCCTGCGGGCTGTCCGAGACGCCCGCCGAGGCCGTCGGCTTCTACCGGCTCATGTCGTCGCTGGCCTATCTGCCCAGCTCGCCGACGCTGTTCAACTCCGGCACCCGGCACACCCAGATGTCCTCCTGCTACCTGGTCGACTCGCCCCGTGACGAGATCGGCTCCATCTACGACCGTTACGCCCAGGTGGCGCAGCTGTCGAAGTTCGCCGGCGGGATCGGCATCTCCTGGTCGCGGGTGCGCTCCCGGGGCGCGCTGATCCGCGGCACCAACGGGCACTCCAACGGCATCGTCCCGTGGCTGCGCACGCTCGACGCGTCCGTGGCCGCCGTCAACCAGGGCGGCCGCCGCAAGGGCGCCGCCTGCGTCTACCTGGAGCCCTGGCACCCGGACGTCGAGGAGTTCCTGGAGCTGCGCGACAACACCGGCGAGGACGCCCGGCGCACCCACAACCTCAACCTGGCCAACTGGATCCCCGACGAGTTCATGCGCCGGGTCGAGGCCGACGGCACCTGGTCGCTGTTCGACCCCGACGAGGTCCCGGAGCTGCCCGACCTGTGGGGCGAGGCGTTCGAGGAGGCATACCGCGCCGCCGAGCGCGACGGCCGGTACGTCCGGCAGATCAAGGCCCGCGACCTGTACGCCAAGATGATGCGCACCCTGGCCCAGACCGGCAACGGCTGGATGACCTTCAAGGACGCCGCCAACCGCCTGTGCAACCAGGCGGCCGAGCCCGGCAACGTCGTGCACCTGTCCAACCTGTGCACCGAGATCGTCGAGGTGTCCAGCGACGCCGAGACCGCGGTCTGCAACCTCGGGTCGGTCAACCTCGCCGCCCACCTGACCGGCGGCGACATCGACTGGGAGCGGCTGCGCGCCACCGTCCGCACCGCGGTCACCTTCCTCGACCGGGTGATCGACATCAACTACTACCCGAGCGAGCAGGCCGCGGCCAGCAACCCGCGCTGGCGTCCGGTCGGCCTCGGCGTGATGGGCCTGCAGGACGTCTTCTTCGCCCTGCGCCTGCCGTTCGACTCGGCCGAGGCCAAGGAGCTGTCCACCCGGATCGCCGAGGAGATCTACCTGTCGGCGCTGGAGACCTCCGCCGGCCTGGCCGAGCGCTTCGGCGCCCACCCCGCCTACGACCAGACGTGGGCGGCCCGCGGCCGGCTCCAGCACGACCTGTGGGGCCGGAACGGCACCCAGTCCGCGCGCTGGGACGCGGTGCGCGAGCGCATCGCCGCCCACGGCCTGCGCAACTCGCTGCTGATCGCGATCGCGCCGACCGCCACCATCGCCTCGATCGTCGGCTGCTACGAGTGCATCGAGCCGCAGGTGTCCAACCTGTTCAAGCGCGAGACGCTGAGCGGGGAGTTCCTGCAGATCAACAACGCGCTGGTGGCCGAGCTGAAGTCGCGCGGCCTGTGGAACGACCGCGTCCGGGCGGCCATCAAGCAGGCCGAGGGCTCGGTGCAGGGCATCGCCGAGCTGCCGGAGGACGTGCGCCGGCTGTTCCGCACCGCCTGGGAGCTGCCGCAGCGCGCCCTGATCGACATGGCCGCCGCGCGTTCGCCGTTCATCGACCAGAGCCAGTCGCTCAACCTGTTCATGAGCGCGCCGACGATCGACAAGCTCTCCTCGATGTACCTGTACGCCTGGAAGTCCGGCCTGAAGACCACCTACTACCTGCGCTCGCGACCGGCCACCCGCATCCAGCAGGCCACCGTGCCCCTCGCGCCCCCCGCGCCCCTCGCGAACAAGTCCGAGGAGGCCCTGGTGTGCTCCCTGGAGAACCCCGAGTCGTGCGAGGCCTGCCAGTGACCCCTGAGGAGAATCCGATGTTGCTCGACCCGGGCATGAGCCTGACCCTGCGGCCCATGCGCTACCCCCTGTTCTTCGACCGCTACCGCGACGCGATCAAGAACACCTGGACGGTCGAGGAGGTGGACCTGCACTCCGACCTGAAGGACCTGCCCAAGCTGTCGGCGGCCGAGCGCCACCTGGTCAGCCGCCTGGTCGCCTTCTTCGCCACCGGCGACACGATCGTGGCCAACAACCTGGTGCTCAACCTCTACCAGCACGTCAACGCCCCCGAGGCGCGCCTGTACCTGAGCAGGCAGCTGTTCGAGGAGGCGGTGCACGTCCAGTTCTACCTGAACCTGCTGGACACCTACGTGCCGGACGAGGAGGAGCGGTTCGCGGCGTTCGCGGCGGTGGAGAACATCCCCTCCATCAGGCGCAAGGCCGAGTTCTGCTTCCGCTGGATCGACTCCATCGGCAGCCTCCAGCGACTGGAGACCCGCGAGGACCGGCGGGCGTTCCTGCTCAACCTGATCTGCTTCGCCGCCTGCATCGAGGGCCTGTTCTTCTACGGCGCGTTCGCCTATGTCTACTTCCTGCGCTCGCGCGGCCTGCTGAACGGCCTGGCCTCGGGCACCAACTGGGTCTTCCGCGACGAGTCCATGCACATGGCCTTCGCCTTCGACGTGGTGGACGTCGTCCGGCAGGAGGAGCCGGGCCTCTTCGACGAGGAGATGGCCGGCCAGGTCAGGGAGATGCTGGCCGAGGCGGTCGACTGCGAGGCGCAGTTCGCCGAGGACCTGCTCGGGCAGGGCGTGCCGGGCATGTCGACCGCGGACATGCGCTCGTACCTGGAGCACGTGGCCGACCGGCGGCTGGCCCAGCTCGGCATCGAGCCGCTGTACGGGTCGAAGAACCCGTTCGCGTTCATGGAGCTGCAGGACGTGCAGGAGTTGTCGAACTTCTTCGAGCGGCGGGTGTCGGCGTACCAGGTGGGGGTGACCGGCTCGGTCAGCTTCGACGCCGACTTCTGACCCCTACAGATCTACAACGTAAAGCCGCCCGGTGGGAGATGAATCCCCGCCGGGCGGTCAGGCGGGGCCGGGACGGTTGTCCTTGCCGTCCAGCCAGAGGACGTCGGACTCGTCGCGGTGGGAACCGGTGGTGCCGACGTGCCTGGCGTCGATCTGCGGCCCCTTCTTGATCACGTGGACGAGGGCCATGGCGTGGCCGCGTCCGAGCTCGTAGTCCTGCTTGAGCCAGTCGATGATCGTCCCGGCCTTGGTGGACGGGGCGTCGAAGCCGCGTTCCTTGGCCAGGGCGATGAACTCGCGGGGGGTCAGTCCGGTCTTGGCTTCGATGTTGTCCAGGTAAGCCTGGAAGGACATGGTGTGCTCCGCTCGTCATGGGGTGTTCCGGCCATGATGCACCATTTCGGTGAGCGCGCGGTCTCAGTAGAATGCCGTTCCGCCCAAGGCCGAGGGGTGACGGTGATGGACGAGCGCGAACTGAGCTCCCCGTGGGAAGGCGTCCTGGTCACGCCGGGCCCGGCCGTCCGCACGGGCGTGCTCGTGCTGGCGGGGTCGAGCGGGCGGATCGAACGGGACAGGGCCCGCCTGCTGGCCGCGGAGGGGGTGACCGCGCTGTCGATCCGCTGGTTCGGCGGTCCGGGGCAGCCGCCCGGCATCTGCGAGATCCCGCTGGAGACGTTCGTGTCGGCCGTCGATCTGCTGGAGTCCACCGGCGTCCGGCGGGTCTGCGTGCTGGGCATGTCGAAGGGGGCCGAGGCCGCGCTGCTGACCGCCGTCCGGGACCCTCGGATCGGCGGGGTGGTGGCGCTGTCGCCGACCTCGGTCGTGTGGGGCAACGTCGGGCCGGGGCCGGACGGGGAGCGACGTCCCTACCGGTCGTCCTGGACGTGGCGGGGGCGGCCGCTGCCGTTCGTCCCGTACGACGACGACTGGGCCGAGGCCGAGCCCGAGCACGGCCCGCTGGCCCTGCGCGAGCTGTACGAGCTCAGCGAGCGCACGTTCGCCGGCCTGGTGCCGGCCGCGGAGATCCCGATCGAGGCGGCGGCGGCCGACGTGCTGCTGGTGGCGGGCGGGGACGACGCCATGTGGCCGTCCCTGCCGTTCGCCGGGCGGCTGGCCGCCCGGCGTCGCGCCGCCGGGCTCCCGGTGCGGGTGGTCAGCCGGGCCGAGGCCGGTCACCGTCCGCGCCTGCCGGGGGAGGGGCCCGTCCCCGAGTCGCCGGACTTCCTCTACGGGGGCGACCCGGTCGCCGACGCCGGGCTCGGAGCCGACGCCTGGCCGCACATCCTCGACCTGCTGCGCGGCTGACGCCCGCGGGCCCAAGCGGTGATCGTCTTCTGCTAGTTTTTACCTTCCGGCCGGATGTTGCATCCGGCCGAGAGTGCTTGTATGAGCATTTCTCCGGTAAGCGTGCGGCCCGTCGAGGCTGCGGACCATCCCACCGTCGAACGCCTCTGGCTCATGTTCCGCCACGACATGGCGGACTTCCAGGGCGGGCTGCCCGACCCCGACGGCACCTACCACGGCGACCGCCTGCGCACCGCCCTCGACGGCGAGGACTGGACGGCCTACCTGTTCACCAGCGGCGACCGGCCGGTCGGGTTCGCGTTCGTGCGTGCGGCGGCCGGACCGGTCCGGGTGCTGAACAGCTTCTTCGTCGTGCGCGGGGCGCGCCGGTCCGGGATCGGGCTGCGGGTCGTCCGGGAGGTGATCTCCCGGCATCCCGGGCCGTGGCGGATCGCCTTCCAGGACGCCAACACGGCGGGCGTGGCGTTCTGGCGGCGCGTCGCGACCGAGTTCGCCGGTGCGGCGTGGACGGAGGAGCGCCGGCCCGTCCCGAACCGCCCGGACGTCCCGCCGGACGTGTGGATCTCCTTCACCGCGGCGGAGAACTGATGGTGTGGTACGTTTTGCCACGCATCGAACTGAGGAGGTGAGACCGATCAACGTCGTGACAGGTCGGGGCTCCCTCATGCGCATCGCCTAGGGAGCGCCCGCACAAGGCATCCCGAAAGGCTCAAGACGCGCATGCGTTTTCTCACCCGGACGTCGGCCGACGGCGTCATCGAACGATCCTTCGCCCTCGGCGACATCCCCGGCGTCCTGTGGACCCCGCAGGACGCCGAACCCCGCGGCCTGGTCCTGATCGGGCACGGCGGCGGGCAGCACAAGCAGGCCCCGGGCGTCGTGGGACGCGCACACCGGCTGGCGGCCGAACGCGGCCTCGCGGCGGCGGCCATCGACGCCCCGGCCCACGGCGACCGGCCGCCGGGCGCCGAGCACGAGCGACTCATCGCCGCGCTGCGGGAGCGGATGGCCGGCGCGGGCGACCCCACCCCGCTGCTGGCCGAGCTGCACGCGCTGCTGGCGGCCCGGACCGTGCCGGAGTGGCGGTCGGTCCTGGACGCGCTCGGCGACCAGGGGCCGGTCGGTTACTGGGGCGTGTCGCTGGGCTGTGCCCTGGGGATCCCGCTGGTGGCCGCCGAGCCGCGGATCGGCGCGGCGGTCCTGGGGCTGAGCGGCACCTCGCTCGCCTCGGCCCAGGCCGCCGCCGGGGTCACCGTCCCGGTGCGGTTCCTGGTGCAGTGGGACGACGAACGGGTGCCGCGGGCCGAGGCCCTGGCCCTGTTCGACGCCCTGGGCTCGGCCGACAAGACCCTGCACGCCAATCCCGGCAGGCACGCCGACGTGCCGGACTTCGAGATCGACAGCGCCCTGCGCTTCCTCGCCACCCGGCTGGGCTGAGACCGCCGCCGGCCGGAAGCAGGTCAGGAGCCGCCGGCGATCTCGACGACGGCGTGCCGGTTGTGCTCGCCGGCGAGGTGGCCGAGCAGGTAGTGGGCCAGGTCGGCGCGGGAGATCGAGCCGGCCTTGGCCAGGGGCGCGTTCTCGGCGGTGCGGTAGCGGCCGGTCAGGGGGCCGTCGGTGAGCATCGGCGGGCGCACGATCGTCCAGTCGATGTCGTGGGCGGCGGTGACGGCGGCCTCCATGCGTCTCATGTCGGCGTAGCCGTGCCGGTAGAGGCGCTGGATCACGTAACGGGTGACCAGGCGGCGGCCCAGCGGCGTGCCCGGCGGGATGTCCAGGCCCGCCGAGGACAGGCACAGCAGGCGGCGCACCCCGCTGTCGCGCATGGCGGCGATGACGTTGGCGGTGCCCTGGGAGTAGACGGTGGTGGGGTGGCCGCGGTCGGTGCTGCCCAGGCACGACAGCACGGCCTCGTTCCCGGCGACGGCGTCCCGCCAGGGGCCGGGGGTGAGCACGTCGCCGCCGATCACGCGGACCCGCTCGCCCGCCGGGACGCGGCCGGGGTCGCGGGCCAGGACGGTGACGTCGTGCCCGGCGGCGACCGCCTGCTCGACCACCTGGCGTCCGGTGCCGCCGGTCGCGCCGAGGACCATCAGCTTCATGCCGCACCGGCCAGGGCCCGTACGACGGCCTCGGCGATCTCGCGCTGGCCCTCGATGCTCAGGTGCACGCCGTCGTCGAGGAAGTGGTGGTCCTCGCGGACGGCGAGCCTGGTGTCCACGACCGGCTCCGGACGGCTCAGCAGGTGGTCGGCGATGGCGTCGACGTCCTTGCCGGCCCAGGTGATGCCGGCGCGCCGGAAGTGCGGGTAGGCGGCGGCGCGCGGCTCGTCGAAGGGGCTGGGGGTGAGCCAGACCCAGCGGACGGGCCCCCGCTGCCGGGCCAGGTCGTGCAGCATGGCCAGGTTGCGCTCGGTCTCGGCGGCGCTGACCAGGGTCGGCGCGCCGGGGGCCAGGTGCTGGGTGTCGTTGGCGCCGATCATGCACAGCACCAGGTCGGGCCGCTGGAAGCCGAGGGCGGGAAGCTGGGCGAGCGCCTGGGTGGTGGTGCTTCCGCTGATCGCCAGGTTGGTGAAGCGGACGGCGTCGCCGGGACGGCGCAGCGCGACGAGCCGGCGCAGGATCTCGAACCAGGACAGGCGGTCGGCGGTGGTGCTCTCCCCGACGGCGACGACATGGAAGGCGTCGCGGGCGTCGCCGGGGTCGCGGGCGTCTTCGGGGTGCAGGGGCAGCCGGTCGACGGCGTCGGCGAGGCCGGGGCGGGCCAGCAGCGTCTCGGCGGCCTGCCGGGTCTGGCGGTCGAAGCCGTCCAGCAGCGCGCGGTAGGCGCCGGCGTCGAGGCCGAACAGGGCGGCGAGGCGGGCCTCGTCGGCGCCGATCAGGTACGGCAGGGCGCCGGGCCGCTGGAACCGGACGAGCCGCTCGGTCATCGGGTCGGTCATCGGGTCGGTCATGACATGGCCTCCGTCTGGACGGTGGATGCGGGGGACGGGCGGAGCGCGGCGTTCATCACGAGACCCGTCCGCCGGTGAGGTCGAGGGTCGCCCCGGTCACCCAGGAGGCGGCGGGCGAGGCGAGGTAGAGGACGGCCTGGGCGACGTCGGCGGGCCGGCCGACGCGCCCGAGCGGGAACGCCGCGGCGAGCTGGGCGAGCCGCTCGGCGGGCAGCGCGGCGAGCTTGTCGTTGAGCACGGCCGAGGGCGCCAGGCAGTTGACCCGCACGCCGTCGCCGCCCACCTCGGCGGCCAGGTGCCGGGCGAACATGACGACACCGGCCTTGGCGGCGGCGTAGGCGGCGTTGGCGCCTCCGGGCTGCCGGCCCGCGGTGGACGACATCAGGACGATCGACCCGTCGCGCCTCGCCAGCATGCCCGGCAGGAACTCGTGGACGGTGAGGAACACCGAGGTCAGGTCGGACTCCAGCACGGCGCGCCAGCGGCCGGGGTCGAGCCCCGCGGTCGGCGCGGGCGCGCCCTGCCCGCCGGCGAACGGGGCCAGGATGTCCACCGGCCCGAGCGCGGCCTCCACCTCGGCGCGGATGCGGGCCAGGACGCCGGCGTCGGTCACGTCGCCGGGCGCGGCCAGCGCCCGGCCGCCCTCGGCGGTGATCGAGGCGACGACGCGGTCCACCGCCTCGGTGTCGCGGCCGGTGACCGCGACCTTGACGCCGTTGGCGGCCAGCGCGTGGCAGGTCGCCGCGCCGATGCCGCGGGAGCCGCCGGTGACGAGGGCGACCTTGCCCTCCAGTCCTGGATGTCTGGGCCAGTCAGGCCGGTCGGTGGTCATCGCATTGCTTCTCTCTGGAGAAAGGTTCACTCTTGTGAATGGTTCTGTGCGGAGTACAGTATGCGCTGTGTCCGCGTCCCGCAACCGCCCGATGGGCGTCGCCTTCCTGCTCGCGCAGCTCGGCGCGCACGCCGCCGGCCGGTTCGCCGCGCGGGTCGCCGAGCTCGGCCTGTCGCCGTCCGACGTCGGGCTGCTGCGGATGATCGCCCTCCAGCCGGGCCGCAGCCAGCAGTCGCTCGCCGCCGACCTCGGCGTCGTGCCCAGCCGGGTCACCGCGCTGCTCGACCCGCTCGACCGGGCCGGCCTGGTCGAGCGGCGCCGCTCGGCCGGTGACCGCCGCAACCACGAGCTGCACCTGACCGAGCAGGGCGCGAAGGTGATGGAGGACGTCAGGAAGGCCGCGATGGCGCACGAGGCCGACCTGACCTCGTGCCTCAGCCCCGACCAGCGCGGCCAGTTGCTCGCCCTGCTGGAGCTGGTCGCCGCCGACCAGGGCCTGACGCCGGGCGTGCATCCCGGCTACCGCCGCTCCTGAGTCCGCCCGCCGCCCGGCGGGCCGTAGGTCCCCGCGCGGCGGGACCTACGGCTCTGGCAGCCGCATCCGCCCAGGCCAGAGGCTTGGATCATCACCACCGGATGCGAAGAAGGTGTTCACGAATGAGGCACAGGCCCATCGCCCTTGACGCCGACGACGTGCAGGTCAGGATCCGCGGCGGCGGCGTGCGCGCGGCCGACGTGCGGCGTGCCCGCCACACCGTGGCCGACCTGACCCGGCTCGCCCACGAGCCGGTGCTCGGCGCGACGGTCAAGCTCGCCGCCACACCGCAGGTCGCGGGGGAGCGGCGGACGGCCGAGGCCGTGGTGGACGTCCAGGGCCGGCTCATCAGGGCCCGGGCCGGCGCCGGCTCCACCCGCGCCGCCATCCACCTGCTCGGCGACCGGCTGCGGGCGCGGCTGCTGGAGAGCACCCGCGACTGGGAGAACCGGCGCGGCCGCCACCCCCGGCCGTCCCACCCCGCCCCGCCCGCCGGGGAACGCCGGATCGTCCGGACGTACACGGCCGCCCGCGCCGTGCCCGACGAGGCGGCCGTGGACATGGACGACCTCGACTACGACTTCCTGCTGTTCACCGAGGCCGCGACCGGCCAGGACAGCGTGATCTACCGCACCGGCGACGGCTACCGCCTCGCCCAGCTCGACCCGCGTCCCGACCTGCCGGCGCCGACCTGCGCGGCGATCTCGGTCAGCCCGCTGCCCGCCCCCCGCCTCACCGCCGCGCAGGCCCTCGACCGGCTGGAGCTGACCGGTTTCCCGTTCGTCTTCTTCGCCGACTCCGCGACCGGAGCGGGCTGCCTGCTCTACCGCCGCGACGACGGGGACTACGGCCTGGTGACCACCGCGCACGAGGACTGAGAACCGGCGCCGCCCCCTGGACCGGGGGCGGCGCCGGCCGTTCAGGAACCCGTCACACGACGGCCGCGCGGGCGGGGGCGATGCGCCGGCCGGAGATCTGCTCGGCCTCGACCACGATGTAGTGGTCCCGCTCGCCCGGCGCCCACGTCGTCAGCGGCAGCCCGGCCAGGCGGGCCAGCTCGGCGGCGTCGGTCACCTCGCGCGCGTGCCCCACCGCCGTGACCGACCAGCCGGTACGCCGCCCGGCGTCGAAGTCGTCGGCCTCGAAGGCCACCACGGCCCGCCGGGTGGCCGCCGCCAGCTTCGACCCGGTCGCGGTGCGGATCACGATGGACCGCCCGTCGAGACAGAAGTTGACCGGCTGGACGGCGGGCAGGGCACGATCGGTGAACACGATCCGCCCGATGGGCATCGAGGACAGCAGCAGGAAGCACTCCTCCTCGGAGAGCACCTGCAGTCCGGACGAGTCGAGCTGCATGCTCTCCAGGATCCCGCACCCGCCGCCGTCCGCGGCAGGGACGAAAGTCCCATCTTCCCCGCCGACCGGCCCGCGGGCGGCCGGATGTCCCGTCCGGGACCTTCGGCCCTTCAAGTGCGGACGTTCGCCCCGGTCAGCGGCCGGGCCGCGCTCCCTAGCCTGAGAACCGGCCCGCGGTCGCGGGTCTCACCCCTGGGACTGTGGAGGTCACATGTTGTCCGCGGAATCCGCCGCCGTCGTCCGCGCCACGCTGCCCGTCGTGGGCGCCTCGCTCGACGCGATCACCGAGCGGTTCTACGCGACGATGTTCGCCGACCGGCCCGAGCTGCTGGACGGCCTGTTCAACCGCGGCAACCAGGCCAGCGGCGAGCAGCGCAAGGCGCTGGCGGCCTCCGTCGCGGCCTTCGCCACCACCCTCCTGGACCACCCCGACCAGCGGCCCGACCACCTGCTCGCGCGGATCGCGCACAAGCACACCGCGGTCGGCGTCACCGACGACCAGTACGTGATCGTCCACAAGTACCTGTTCGGCGCGATCGCCGAGGTGCTCGGCGAGGCCGTCACCCCGCAGGTCGCCGCCGCCTGGGACGAGGTCTACTGGCTGATGGCCGGCGCCCTGATCGCCATGGAGGCCCGCCTCTACGCCGAGGCCGGCGCCGTCGAGGGCCGCACGTGGCGGCGCTGGCGGGTGGCCGGCCGCCGCGAGGAGACGCCCGACGTCGCCTCCTTCCTGCTCACCCCGCTCGGCGAGGAGCCCCCGCCGCCCGCCCGCCCCGGCCAGTACGTCAGCGTCCAGGTCGAGATGCCCGACGGCGTGCGCCAGCTCCGCCAGTACACGCTGTCCAACGCCGGCGACGGCCTGCGCCGGATCACCGTCAAGCGCGTGGACGGCGACCCCGCCGGCGAGGTGTCCACCCTGCTGCACGCCACCGTGCGCCAGGGCGACGAGCTCACCCTGTCGGCGCCCTTCGGCGACGTCACCCTGGACGACTCCGAGGCGCCGCTGGTGCTGGTGAGCGCCGGCATCGGCGGCACCCCCATGGTGGCCATGCTCGACCACCTCGCCGCCACCGGCTCCCGCCGCCGCGTCCTGACCCTGCACGCCGACCGCTCGCCCGACCGGCACGCGCTGCGCGAGGACATGACCCGCCTGGCCCCCGACCACGTCTTCTGGTACGAGCGCGGCGCCCAGGCCCCAGACCGCGACGGCCTGATGGACCTCGGCGGCGTGCCGATCCCGAAGGGCGCGGTCGCCTACCTGTGCGGGCCGCTGCCGTTCATGCGCGAGGCGCGCGCCGCGCTGCTCAAGGCCGGCGTGGCGGCCCGCGACGTGCACTACGAGGTCTTCGGGCCCGACCTGTGGCTCGCCGCCGGCTGACCGCCCGCCCCGGCGGCCCGCCCGCCGGACCACCCGCCGGTCCACCGGCGATCCACGTGACCAGGAGGATGAGATGAGCGTTGTCCGAGGCGCGGCGAGGGCGCTTCTGGGCGCCGCCGGCGCCGCGATGGCGGCCGCCGGTCCCGTCATGGCCGCCCGAGGCGTCCAGGCGCGCGGCGAGATCCGCGACGAGCTGCGCCGGCAGGCCATCAGCTTCCCCGGCAAGGGGCTGCCCGCCGGGCTCGCCGCCCACCAGGGCCGCGCCGTCCTGACCGGCCCGCAGGCCAGGGCCTACGCCCAGGTGATCGGCCGCAACGTGCTGACCGCCACCGGCGGCCGGACGTACGCGCAGGTCAGCGCCGAGCTGTTCGCGGCGGGCGGCGCGGACGCCGAGCTGGAGAGCCTGCGGCAGACCGCCTTCACCGGCCAGATGCTGCGCGCCTCCCTGCTCAACGCCTACCAGGCCTGGCAGCTCGGCAACCTGGCCATCGGCCTGGGCGGGCTGCTGACGCTCACCGGCGCCGCCCTGCTGACCTGCGGCGCCACCCTCGCCGCCGACGCGTGACGGGGGACGGGAACCATGCGACCGGCGACGTCCGGAACGACCCAGCTGGAGGACTGTGTGCTGTCCATCGGCCATCACTTCACCGAGACCTTCCACGCCGAGCACCGCGAGGTCAGGGACCTGCTGCTGGCGCTGATCGACGCCTTCGGCGCCGGCGACGCGGCGCGGGCCGGGAAGCTGGTGGCGGCCCTGTCGGCGGCCGTCGGGCCGCACTTCCGCTACGAGGAGGAGGCCATGTACCCGGGGCTGACGTCCGTCCTCGGCGCGCACTACGTGGACAAGCTGCTCAGCGACCACGACGACACGATCCGCAACATCCGCGAGCTGGCCGAGCTGGCCGACCTGGCCGCGATCGACGGCCTGGGCGAGATCGACGAGAACCAGGCCGCCTGGGGCATCGCCCTGGCACGGGAGATCCTGCCGCACGTCAGCGACTGCGACGGCCTGTCGCTCATGGTCGAGACGCTGCCCGAGGACGACGTCGTGCACATCCTGGCCACCCGCGAGGTGGCCAGGGAGATCAACGCCGACGTGCTCACCTGGGCCGGCACGCTGCGGGCGCGGCGTGTCTGAGGCCGGGCTCCCCGTCCTGATCCAGGGCGGCATGGGCGTCGCGGTGTCCGGATGGCGGCTGGCGCGCGCGGTCGCCCGTACCGGGCAGCTCGGCGTGGTGTCGGGCACCGCCCTGGACGTCGCCCTGGCCCGCCGCCTCCAGCGCGGCGACCCCGGCGGCGACCTGCGCCGGGCGCTGGCCTGCTTCCCGATCCCCGAGATCGCCGAACGGGTGCTCGGACGCTGGTTCGTGCCCGGCGGGATCGCGCCCGGCACGCCGTACCGGCCGGTGCCCCGGCTCGGGCTGCGGCCCAGCCGGGCCCGCGACGAGCTGACCGTGGTCGCCAACTTCGCCGAGGTCTTCCTGGCCAAGCAGGGCCACGACGGGCCGGTCGGCGTCAACTACCTGGAGAAGATCCAGCTCGCCACGCCCGCCGCCGCCTACGGCGCGATGCTGGCCGGCGTGGACTACGTGCTGATGGGCGCCGGCATCCCGGCGGAGATCCCGGCGCTGCTCGACGCCTTCTCCGCGCACCGCCCGGCCGAGCTCACCGTCGCCGTGGCCGAGGCCGGCGACGCCCGCCACACGGTCGGCCTCGACCCGGCCGCCCTGTGGCCCGCGCACCGGCCCGCCCCGGCCGAGCCGCTGCGGCGTCCCAAGCTGCTGGCGATCGTCTCCTCGCACGTGCTGGCCGCCTACCTGGCCCGCTCGCCGGTGACCAGGCCCGACGGGTTCGTCCTGGAGACGCCGGTGGCCGGCGGGCACAGCGCGCCGCCGCGCGGCCGGCTGGTGCTCGACGAGCGCGGCGAACCCGTCTACGGGCCGCGCGACGAGGCCGACACCGCCAAGGTCGCCGCGATCGGCCTGCCGTTCTGGCTGGCCGGCGGCTACGCCACCCCCGGCGGCGCGGCCGGCGCGCGGGCCACCGGAGCCGCCGGCATCCAGGTCGGGACGGCGTTCGCGCTGTGCCGGGAGTCGGGCCTGGACGACGGCCTGCGGCGGCGCATGCTGAGCCGGGCCCGCCGGGGCGCGCTGGAGGTGCGCAACGACCCGCGCGCCTCGCCCACCGGCTTCCCGTTCAAGGTCGCGAGCCTGCCCGGCACCCTGTCGGAGCCCGGGGTGTTCGACCGGCGTCCCCGGCTGTGCGACCTGGGCTACCTGCGCACCCCGTACGTCAGGCCCGGCGGCGCGATCGGCTACCGCTGCCCCGCCGAACCCGTGGACGCCTACGTCCGCAAGGGCCGGCCCGCCGAGGAGGCCGAGGGCCGCCAGTGCCTGTGCAACGGGCTGACCGCCGCCATCGGCCTGGGCCAGCACCGCGCCGACGGCTACCACGAGCCCGCCCTGCTCACCCTGGGCCAGGACCTCGGCTTCCTGGACGGCCTGCCCGACGACCACTCGGCCGCCGACGTCGTGGACCACCTCCTGCGAGGAGCACCCGCATGACCGCACCACCCGGCGGGCGGCCGCTGCGCCGCGTCCGGCGCGACGTCGCCGCGAGCCCGTTCATCGTGATCTGGGAGGCCACCCGCGCCTGCCCGCTGGCCTGCCTGCACTGCCGCGCCGAAGCCGTGCCCGACCGGCACCCGGAGGAGCTGACCACCGAGGAGGCGTGCCGGCTCATCGGCCAGGTGGCGGACTTCGGCACGCCCCCGCCGCTGTTCGTGATCACCGGCGGCGACCCGTTCGAGCGGCCCGACCTGCTCGACCTGGTCCGCCACGCCCGCGCCCGCGGCCTGGCCCCGGCCGTGTCCCCGTCGGCCACCCCCGCCCTCGGCCCGGCGAACCTCGCCCGGCTGCGCGAGGCCGGGGCCGCCGCCGTCTCGCTCAGCCTCGACGGCGCGACCGCGCCCGTCCACGACGCCTTCCGCGGCTACGACGGCGTGTTCGCCCGCACCCTGCGCGCCTGGCGGGCGGCCCGCGCGGCCGGGCTCAAGGTGCAGATCAACACCACCGTGACCCGCCACAACCTGGCGAGCCTGCCGGACATCGCCGCCCTGGTCCGCCAGGAGGGCGCGCTGCTGTGGAGCGTGTTCTTCCTCGTGCCCACCGGCCGGGGCCGCGACCTGGCCGCCCTGACCCCGCACGAGACCGAGGACGTGCTGCACTTCCTGCACGACGTCGGCACCGCGATCCCGGTCAAGACCACCGAGGCCCACCACTTCCGGCGGGTCGCCGTGCAGCGGCTCGTCCTGGCCGGGCAGGGCGTGGACCACGCCGGGGCGCTGCGGCTCGGCCCGCTCTACCGCACCCTGCGGCGACGCGCCGAGCAGGCCGGGCTGATCGAGGAGCGGCGCGGCCGCCGCCCGCCCGTCGACGTCAACGCCGGACGCGGGTTCGTCTTCGTCTCCCACACCGGGACCGCGCACCCCTCGGGCTTCCTCCCGCTGGACGCCGGGAACGTGCGCGACCGGCCCCTGACCGGGATCTACCGCTCCTCGCCGCTGTTCACCGCGCTGCGCGACCCCGATCGGCTGACCGGCCGGTGCGGCGCGTGCGAGTTCCGCACGATCTGCGGCGGCTCCCGGTCACGCGCCTACGCTTGCTCGGGAGACGTCCTCGGCGAGGAGCCGTGGTGCGCCTACGAGCCCGGCAGCTTCCCCTACCAGAAGGAACTGGCCGCCCATGTATGAGCGAAGAAGGCCCGGCGGGCTGGCCGCGCCCTACGACACGATGCTGGCCGCCTACGCCGCCGCGCTGGCCGGCTCGCCGCTGGCCGCCTCCAGCAAGGCCAGCTACCTGCGCCGCGTCGGCCGCTACCTGACCTGGGTCGCCGCCGCCGCCGACCGCGGCCTGCTGGCGGGCGAGCCGCTGGCCGACACGACCGTGGCCGTCCGCACCGCCCACGCCTACCACGGCGAGCTGGACGGCCGCTACGCCACCAGCACGATCAACAGCACCCTGGCCGCGCTGGAGGACTTCTACGCCCGCCTCCACCTCGGCGCGACCGGCATCCCGCGCCGGACGGCGCCCGGCGACCGGGCGGGCGCGCGATGACCTGGTGGTCGGTGGTGCGCTTCCTGCATGTGCTGGGGGCCGCGCTGTGGGTCGGCGGCCAGCTCGCCGTCTCCCTCGTCCTGCTGCCGCTGGCCCGCCGCCTGCTGGACGACGAGCGCCGCGCCCTGGTGCTCGGCGCCGTCGGCCGCCGCTTCGGGCTGCTCACCGCCGCCCTGTTCCTGCCCCTCCAGCTCGCCACCGGCGTGGCCATCGCCTGGCACAAGGGCGTCACCTGGGCCTCGCTCGCCGAACCCGGCTACGGCCGCGTCCTGGCCGCCAAACTCCTGCTGTTCTGCGCCGTCATGGCCGCCGCCGCCCTGCACGGCTGGGCCGCCGCCCGCGCCCGCCCCCGCCTGGCCCGGACGATGGCCGTCAGTGCCCTGGTGGGGTCGATCGGCGTCGTGCTGCTGGCCGCCGCGCTGCCCGCCACCTGATCATGGCCGATCGGAGGCGCGGAAAGGGACTTTCGTCCCTGACGGGAGCACCGCCGGCCGCGCCATCGTGGAGACATGCCCGCAGCAACCGTCGTGCCGGGAGCCCCGCGATGACCGGCGTCGCCCGCTCCTGGGACGGACCCTTCGCCTCACATGCCGGCGTGCGCCGGATCGTCGCCTCCGCCGTCGCGGCGCCCTCGGTGCACAACACCCAGCCCTGGCGCTTCCGCCGCCTCGACGACACCACCATGGAGCTGTACGCCGACCTCGACCGGCTGCTCGCCGTCACCGACCCCCTGGGGCGCGGGCTCGGCATCAGCTGCGGGGCCGCGCTGTTCAACCTGCGGCTGGCGGTCCGGATGACCGGGCACGACCCCGTCGTCCTGCCGCTGCCCGACCCGGGCGGCCGGCCCGAGCTGCTGGCGACCGTACGGGCGACTCCCGGCGGGCCGCCCACCCCCGACGAGCGGCTGCTGCACGACATGATCCCGCACCGGCGCACCAACCGCTTCCCCTTCGAGCGCCGCCCGCTGCCCAGGGACGTCCTGCTCGACCTGGTCAACGCCGCCCACGACGAGGACGCCACGCTGCTCCTCGTCAAGGGCGGGACGGCCAGGCGGGTGCTGGACATGGTCGCCCTGGCCGACGACACGCTGACCGCCGACGCCGCCTACCGGGCCGAGCTGGCCCGCTGGACCCGGCCCGAAGGCGGCTCCGACGGCGTCCCCGCCCACGCCTTCGGCCCGCGCCCGCGCTCCGGCGAACTGCCCATGCGCGGCTTCGGCGGCGGCCAGGTCGCCGACTTCGAGCCGGAGCCGCAGCTCGTCGCCCTGTTCACCCGGGGCGACGGCCCGCACGACTGGCTGCGCGCCGGGCAGGCCCTGCAACGCGTCCTGCTGACCGCCACCGCGCACGGCGTGGCGGCCTCGATGTTCAGCCAGCCGCTCGACCTGCGCCCGCCGCAGCACCGCGGCGACCGGCCCGGTCCGTTCGGGCACGTGCAGATGCTGATCAGGCTGGGGTACGGGCCGCCGGTCCCGCGCGTCCCCCGGCGCCCGGTGTACGAGGTCCTCGACCGGACGGGGGCCCGGCGTGCCTGAACGTCCCGGCCCCCGACCCGCCGGCCCCCGATCCACCCGCCCGCGATCCGCCGGCCCTCGCCCGCCACAGACAGGAAGGTGCCCGGGATGCCGGTCGACATCCGTATAGAGAGCGGCCGGCCGATCGGCCTGCCGCCGCCGCCGAAGCGGGCCCGCGCGTCCTGGCACCTGCGGGCCAACGCGATCGTCGTCGCCTGGCTGGCGCTGACCGTCGTGGCCGCGACGGCGGGCGACGTGCTCCCGGCGCCGTCGTGGCTGCTGATCCACGTGTTCCTGCTGGGCGCGGTCAGCACGGCCGTGCTCATCTGGAGCGAGCACTTCACGGTGGCGCTGCTGCGCGTCCGCGGCCCGTCCGAGCGGGGGAGCCTGACCCGGCTGGCCCTGCTCAACACGGCCACGGTCGCGGTGCTCGCCGGGGTGGCGTACGGGCCGTGGCACCTGGCGGCGGCGGGCGCGGCGCTGCTGGCGGGCGTGGCGCTGTGGCACGCGGCCGTCCTGGTCCGGCTCGTCCGCGGCGCGCTGCCCGGCCGGTTCGGCCACGTCATCGGCTGGTACGTCACCGCCGCCTGCGCGCTCGCCGCCGGCGGCACCCTCGGCGGGCTGATGGCCGCCCAGACCGTCCAGGGCGCGCTGCACGAGCGCATGAGCGCCGCCCACTCCCAGGTGAACGTCTTCGGCTGGATCGGGCTCACCGTCCTCGGCACCCTGTTCACCCTGTGGCCGACGGTCCTGCGCACCCGCATGTCGGACCGTACCCGCCGTGCCTCGCGCGCGGGCCTGTGGCTGGCCGCGCCGGGACTGGCGGTGGCCGTCACCGGGCTGCTGGCGGACTGGCGGTGGGTGGCGCTCGCGGGGCTGGCGGCGTACGCGGCGGGCGGGCTGGCGGCGCTCGTCCCCCTGGGCGACGCGCTGCGGCGCAGGAGGCCGCACACCGGCGCGGCGTGGATGCTGGGCGCGGCGATCGTCTGGTTCGAGGTGGCGCTGGCCGCCGATCTGGTGGTGGTGGCCACCAGGCCGGCCCACCAGGTCGCCGCCGCGCTGGCCCCGCTGCTGCCGCTGGTGCTGGCCGGGTTCGTGGCGCAGGTGCTGCTCGGGTCGCTGCTGCACCTGCTGCCCGCGGTGCTGGGCGGCGGTCCGGCCCGGTTCAAGGAGAACGCGGCGCTGCTGGAGCGCGGCTGGCCGGCGCGGCTGGCGGCGCTCAACGCGGGGGTGCCGCTGCTGGTCCTGCCGGTGCCGCGGCCGGTCGCGCTGCTGGGATGGGCCTTGGTGCTGGCCGCCGCGCTGGCCTTCGTCGCCCTGGCGGCCACCGCCCTGACCCGCCCCCGCCCACCCGCCGCCTCCCCGCCCGCTGCCTCCCGGGCTGCCGTTTCCAGGCCCGCCGTCTCCTCGCCCGCCGTCTCCCCGTCCGTCGCCTCCTCGGCTGCCGGGGGCGAGGGCGGGCCGGGGTGGCGGCGGGCGTTGCCTGCCGTCGCCGGGGTGGTCGCCGGGTGCCTGGTGACGGCCGCCGCGGTCGTCGTCGCCACGTCCGGCGGGTCGGGACCGGCGGCGGTGACCGCGACCGGCTCCCGCACGGTCGAGGTGACGCTGTCCGGGATGCGCATCCGCCCCGCCGTGATCGAGGCCCCCGTGGGGACCGTGCTGACGTTGCGCGTCACCAACGCCGACGCCCAGCGGCACGACCTGCGCCTGGCGACCGGCGAACGCACCCCGACGCTGGCCCCCGGCCAGAGCGCGACCCTGCGCCTGGCGCCGCTGGGCGGCCCGGTGGACGGCTGGTGCACGGTCGCCGGGCACCGCGCCGCGGGCATGACCATGCGCCTGACCCCGACCGGCGCCTCGGCGGCGTCCCGCCCCCAGGAGGCCACCGGCCACGCCGGGCACACGTCGGCCGAAGCCGCCCCCGCCATGCACGGCCCGCTCGACCTGGCGGCGCCCATGTCGTCCGGCTGGCGACCCCACGACGCGACGCTCAGGCCCGCGCCCGGCGGCACCGAGCACCACGTCGAGATCCGCGCCGACGACCGGCTCGTCCAGGAGGTCGCGCCCGGGGTGCGCCAGCGCGTCTGGACGTTCAACGGCGCCATGCCCGGCCCGGTGCTGCGCGGCAAGGTCGGGGACGTGTTCGTCGTGACCTTCGTCAACGCCGCCACCATGGGCCACGGCATCGACTTCCACGCCGGCGCCACCGCCCCGGACGGGCCGATGCGCACGATCCAGCCGGGCGAGCGGCTGACCTACCGCTTCCGCGCCGACTACGCCGGGGCCTGGCTCTACCACTGCTCGACCATGCCGATGACCCAGCACATCGCCAACGGCATGTACGGCGCCGTCGTCATCGACCCGCCGGACCTGCCCAAGGCCGACCGCGAGTACCTGCTGGTCCAGGGCGAGCTGTATCTCGGCGAGCCGGGCGGCCCGGCGCAGGTCGCCAAGATCCGGCAGGGCGCCCCGGACGGCTGGATGTTCAACGGCACCGCCGCCGGCTACGACCACGCCCCGCTGGCGGCCACGGCGGGGGAGCGGGTCCGCATCTGGGCGGTGGCCGCCGGTCCCAGCTCGGGCACGTCGCTGCACGTGGTGGGCGCGCCGTTCGACACGGTCTACAAGGAGGGCGCCTACCGGCTGCGCACCGGCGACGCGGGCGGCGCGCAGGCGCTCGACCTGGCCCCGGCGCAGGGCGGCTTCGCCGAGCTGGTCTTCCCGGAGGCGGGCACGTACCCGATCGTGGACCACACGATGCGGCAGGCGGAGGCGGGCGCGCACGGCCTGTTCAAGGTCGGCGCCCCGCAGGACTGACCCGCCGCCGCCAGTACGCGTGAGCCCGGCCGGCGACGGTGAGCAGCCGACCGTGAGCAGCCGACGGTGAGCAGGTGACGGCGAGCCGGTCAGCCGGTCGTCGCCGGGGACTGGCCGGGCGTGATGCGGTCCCAGGCGGCCAGCGGCAGCATGATGACGGCCGCCGGGAACAGGCCGTGCTCCTCGTGGTCGATGTGCCGGTGGAGGCGGTCGACGGCGTCCAGCACGGCGGGCCAGTCGGGCGCGGCCGGGTCGATCGCGCCGAGGACGCCGTGGATGTCGGCGTGCTCGGCGCACAGCCGCTCCACCTCCTCGGCCAGCGACCCCTCGGCGCGCAGCTCGGCGAACAGCCCGCTCTCCTCGGTGTCGGTGTGCGGGACGAGCCGGGCCATCAGGTCCGCCAGCAGCCTCACGGCGTCACCGTGGCGCAGCTCCCCGACGGCGCGGCGCAGCGCCCCCGCGCACTCCTGGATGTCCCAGTGCTCCTGGGACAGGCGGCCGATCAGTGGGAACTCCCGGCAGCCGCAGTAATTGCACATGGTCACGTCCTCACAGCAGGGTCGCTTCGACGGCGGCCGGGGCGCGCGCACGCGCGTGCCGCTCCCCGGGCCGCCCCTCGCCTCCACCCTTCCCGGCGGGACGACGCGCCGGTCAGGGCCGAAAGTCCCCGATCGCCCCGCCCTCCGTCGGAAAACCACATGACGGACGCCCGCGCCCTCGGGGACGATCCCGGTCATGGAGTACGGCGAACTGGTCGCGCGGGCGTCGGCGGCGGCGATCGAGGGCTGGGACTTCACCGCCCTTCGCGGCCGGGTCGTCGAGGAGCCGCCGCCCTGGAGCTACGAGCGCCTGCTGCGGGACCGGCTGTGCGGCGCGGCCTCGCTGCTGGACATGGGAACCGGCGGCGGCGAGTTCCTGGCCGGGCTGGCCCCGCTGCCGCCGCGCACCGCCGCCACGGAGGGCCACCCGCCCAACCTGCCGATCGCCCGCCGCCGCCTGGAGCCGCTCGGGGTCGAGGTGGCCGCGATCCGGGAGGACGAGGTGCTGCCGTTCCCCGCCGGCGCGTTCACCGTGGTGGCGAACCGGCACGAGTCCTACGACCCGCGCGAGGTCCGCCGCGTGCTGGCCGCCGACGGGGTCTTCGTCACCCAGCAGGTGGGCGGCCGCGACCTCGAAGAGGTCAACCGGGCCCTGGGCGCGCCGCCGCCCGCCTATCGCGGCTGGGACCTCGCCCGTGCCGCCGCGGGGCTGGCCGAGGCCGGGCTCACCGTGACGTGGAGCGCGCGGGCGCGGCTGCGGACGACGTTCCACGACGTCGGGGCGCTCGTGCTGTTCCTGCGGATGGTGCCGTGGCAGGTGCCCGACTTCGACGCCGTCCGGTACGGCCGCCGCCTGCGCGCCCTGCACGAGCGGATGGCGGGCGGCCGGCCGCTGACCGCCCGCGCCCATCGCTTCGCCCTGCTGGCCCGCCCTTCCCGGCCAGGGCCTGCGGTCAGCTGCTCCACGCCTCGTGGACGGTGGTGATGGCCGAGGAGACGGGCCGGCCGCCGGGCCAGGTGACGGCCGGCCGGCCCGGCACGGGGACGCCGTCCACGGTGATCGAGGCGTGCTCGCAGGGGATGATCTGCATCGACAGCCCGTGGCTGACGCCCAGCAGCGGGAAGTCGGCCATCGAGAACGGCCTGGCGTCCAGCGGCCCGGTGATGCTGACCGCCAGGCCGGCCGCGTCGGCGTGCGTGCCCGTGGCGGGGTCCACGCGCAGGTCCACGGCGGCCCGCTCCACCCGCGCGGCGGGCCAGGACGGCAGCGCCGTGGCCTCGTCGAAGTGCCGGACGAAGTGCTCCTCGATCCACGTCCCGAGCTCCGGGTCGTCGCTCACGACGCGCAGCCGGCCGGGCGTCCACACCACCATCGCCGCGCCGGCGCCGTGGGTGGACCAGTCGACCTGCCACAGGGAGGCGTACCCGGTGGGGACGTCGCCGTCGTAGAGGGTGACGTACGGGTTGGCGCCGGCGAGCAGCGGCCGGCGGGTCACGTAGGCGCTCGTCGGCGCGCCCTCACTGGTGCTGAGCATGAGCCGATCATGGACGCTCCCACCCCTCGATGGCCAGCCCGCCGCCGCGTCCGGCCCACTTGAGTAGGGCGGTACTCATGCCCTCCCGCCGCCGCGGGCGCACCCTGCAAGGGACGGAACAGCGGAAAGGAGCATACGGTGCGCAAGGGCGTACATCTTCGACGGATCGGCCGCCGGGGGCTGCTGGCCGTGATCATGGTCGTGTCGGTCGCCGTGCCCCTGTGGTCGGCGGCGGCTCCGGCCTCCGGGGCCGTGGCGGCCCGCGAGCGCACGCTCGCCGAGCCCTGGTCCTATTTGTTCGAGATCCGCAGGCGCTTCCCCGCGCCGGAGAAATGCGTGGACGTCGACAACGGCTACACCTTCGACGGCGCGAACGTGAAGCAGTGGGAGTGCGTGAACGTCCCGCAGCAGCACTGGCAGTTCCAGCGGGTGGCCCCCGGGAGCGAGTGGTTCTTCCTGCGCGCCCAGCACAGCGGCAAGTGCCTGGACGTCGACAACGGCTACACCTTCGACGGCGCGAACGTCAAGCAGTGGGAGTGCGTGAACGTCCCGCAGCAGATGTGGCGCTGGAAGTACGCCTACACCGACGCGTGGTGGAACACCTTCTACTTCCTGGAGAACCAGAAGAGCGGCAAGTGCCTCGACGTCGACCACGGCTGGACGCACAACGGCGCCAACATCCAGCAGTGGACCTGCGACGAGTACGCGGGCCAGCAGTTGTGGTACTTCCGCCAGGTGTGACCGGGCCGGACGGCGCCGGCCCGGACCGCTCCGGGCCGGCGCCGCCTCACGGCGCGGCCGGGGCGATGTTGTGGTTGACGCGGAACAGCCGGTCCGGGTCGTACCGGGCCTTGAGCGCGGACAGCCGCCGGTGGTCCGCCTCGGACCAGGCCCGCCTGACCCGGTCCGGGGTCACGTCGTGGTCGAACAGGAAGCCCGGCAGCATGGCGCCGGTGTCCCAGCGCCGCAGCCGGTCCAGCACCTCGTCGGCGGCCGCGCGCGCCGCCTCGGCCCGTCCGGGCGGGGCCGGCAGCCGCATCCACAGCAGGAAGGCCGCGCCCCGGGTGCCGGCGGCGTGCGGGCGGGCGGGTGGCCGGTCCAGCGCCCCGCCCAGGTGGCGGAGCTGGATGCCGGGGAACGGGCCCTCCGTCCGGGCCGGGTCGATGAATGAGGCCAGCTCCGCGGCGGCGTCGTCGTCCAGCTCGCGCAGCAGCGCGCTGCGCAGGTGCGCCGAGACCGGGTGGCGGGGGTCCTGGTAGATCTCGGTGATCCGGCTGTACGGCATGGCCGCGCAGGTGTCCTTCTCCGGGCCGAGCGCGCGCAACGGCCGCACCAGGCGGGCGCCCTGCTCCTCGTCCCCGACGTACACCGTCCGGACCTGCACCATCGAGCGGCCGCGGAACTCCGGCGGCAACTGCGGCGCGTCGGGGAAGCGCACCAGCGTCACGGAGGACGACATCTCCTCCGGCTGCTCCCTCGCCCAGGCCAGGTAGGAGCGCAGGACGTGGGCGGTGTGCCCGGGATCCTCGCCCGGGTAGTACAGCTCGCCGCCGTGGACCGTGCGCAGCGGCAGCAGCTCGATCTCGGCCGCGACGACGACGCCGAAGTTGCCCTTGCCGCCGCGTACCGCCCAGAACAGATCCGGCTCCGCGCCGGGCGAGACGGTCCGCAGCCGGCCGTCGGCGGTGACGACGTCGAGCGAGCGGACGCGGTCGGCGGCGAACCCGTACGTGCGGGCGGCCAGCGGGAGCCCGCCGCCGGTCAGGAAGCCCATCACCCCGACCTCGGCCGACGATCCGCACAGCGGCGCGAGCCCGTGGGGGGCCGCGGCGGCGACCACCTCGCCCCAGCGCAGGCCCGCGCCGATCCGCGCGGTGCGGGCGTCCGGGTCCACGGTCATCTCGCGCAGCCCGCCGGTGGCGATGAGGACGGCTCCGTCGGCGGGCAGCGACTTGCCGTGCCCGGTCGACTGCACGGCCACCGCACGTCCCGTCCGGGCCGCGTAGGTGACGGCGGCGGCCACGTCGCCTGCGTCGGCGGCGACCACGACCACCGCGGGCCGGTGCTCGACCGTCAGCAGCCAGCCGGAGCAGGCGTCCGCGAAGCCGTCGTCGCCCGGCAGGAGCGTGCGGCCCCGGATCAGCGCGGCCAGGGCCGCCACGTCGTGCGTCGGGCCGGGGCTGACATCGGTGTCGGACATGGTGCACCTCACTAAATAGTTGGTCGGACCAACGTTGGTTCGGCCAACAATACAGCCAATCGTGGGTGGCGCCAACGAGTTGTTAGATTGCCTCTGTGAACACCCCAGAGGGCGGGCTGCCGGAGCGGCTGCGCGCGCTGCCGAGCAGGCTGGCCAACCACGCGGCGCTGACCGCCAACCGGATCGTGGACCAGGCGTTCGCCCAGGCCCAGGTCCGGCGCTACCACTACGCGCTGCTCGCCGCGCTGGAGGAGTACGGCCCGGCGAGCCAGGCGGAGCTCGGCCGGCGTACCGGCATCGACCGCAGCGACATGGTGGCGACCGTCAACGACCTGGCCGGGCGCGCGCTCGTCGAACGCGCGCCCGACCCGGGGGACCGCCGCCGCAACATCGTCACCATCACGGCGGAGGGCCGCCGCCGGCTGGCCGAGCTCGACCGGCTGCTGGCCCGCGCCCAGGACGAGTTCCTCGCCCCGCTGCCCCTCGCCGACCGCGAGCGCCTGGTCGACCTGCTCACCCGCCTGGCCGACCATCACGGCGGGCCGAGCGGAGGAACGCCACCGGAACCAGGGTGACCAGGCACAGTCCGAAGGCCCACCAGAAGGCGGTGCCGTAGGCGTGCGCCGGGCCGTCGCCCCGGCGCAGCCCGCTGTCCAGGACGGTCGTGAGGATGGCGGTGCCCAGCGCGCCGCCGAGCCGGTTGACGACGTTCAGCGCGCCGGCCGCGCCCGGCGTCTGCCGCCTGTCGACCGAGGCGTACGCCGCGGCCATGGTGGGCGCGGAGACGCCGCCGATACCCAGGCCGTACAGGACCAGGCAGAGGGTCAGCAGCCAGGTGTCCGGACGGGCGGGGGCCTGGGTGAAGGCGAGCAGCCCGGCCAGCGAGAGCACGAGCCCGCCGGTCACGACGGCACGCGGGCCGTGGCGGTCGGCCAGCCGCCCCGCGGCGAACGAGCCCACGGCGGCCCCGAGCGCCTGCGGGGTGAGCAGGAGGCCCGTCGAGAGCGTGCCGGCGTGCCGGTCGTGCTGGAAGAACAGCGGCAGCAGGATCATGGAGCTGTAGAGCGAGGCCCCGAGCAGGAACAGCGCCACGCAGGCCGCGGTGAACCCGCCCCTGGCGAACAGGCGTACGTCGATCAGCGGCTGGCGGCGGGTGCGCAGCGCGTGCACCAGGTAGCCGGCGACCAGCGCCAGCCCCGCGCCGACCAGCACGGACGGCGTCCACGCCCCCTGGCCTCCGCCCGCCGTCGTCAGCCCGTAGACCACCGCCGCCAGGCCGGGGGAGAGCAGTGCCAGGCCCAGGAGGTCGAGCCTGGGCGCGGGCCCGTCCTCGTCGTTCTCGTCCCGGGCCAGGACGCGGGCGGCCACCGGCAGGACGAGCAGGCAGACGGGCAGGTTGAGGTAGAAGATCCAGCGCCAGTCGAGCTGCTGGACGACCAGGCCGCCCACGATCGGCCCGAGCACCGGGGCGAACATGACGGGGATCGTCAGCACGCTCATGGCCCGGCCGATCCGGGACGGCCCGGCCGCCTGGGCCAGGATCGTCTGGCCGACGGGGTTCATCAGCCCGCCGCCCACGGCCTGCACGAGCCGGAACGCGATGAGGGCCGGCAGCGACCAGGCCAGGCCGCACAGGGCCGAGCCGGCGGTGAAGACCGCCACGGCGGCCATCCACGTGCGCCTGGCCCCGAACCGCCGGCTCAGCCAGCCCGACAGGGGCATGACCACCGCGATCGCGAGCAGGTAGCCGGCCGCCACCCACTGCACGTCGGTCAGCGACGTGCGGAAGTGCGCCGCCATCGCGCCGGCCGCGATGCCCACGGCGGTGGCGTCGATGGTGGCCAGGATCGGGGCCGCGATCAGGACGATCCCCATGCGCAGCAGATGCGGATCGAGCCGGTCGCGCGCGGCCCCGGCGGCGGAGGTGCTGGTCATCGAACACCCTTAGGATCGATTGACTAGGACGATTCCAAACACTAGGTCCGACCTAATCGTTAGGTCAAACCTAATGACTGTATGGAAGGGCAGAGCGCGTGACCGAACGATCCAAGGGCTTGCGGGAGCGCCAGAAACACCAGACCCGGCAGCTCATCTCCGACGTCGCGACCGGCCTGTTCCTGGAACGCGGCTACGACGACGTCACCATCGCCGACGTCGCCGCCGCCGCCGGCGTGGCCAAGATGACCGTCACCAACCACTTCCCGCTGAAGGAGGACCTCATCCTCGACCGGCACGAGGAGGTGGTCGGCGGCCTGGCCAGGGCCGTGTCCGGGCGGCAGCCCGGCGAGTCGGCCCTGGAGGCCGCCCAGCGCGACTACGACGAACGGCTGCGCCGCCGCGACGGCGCGATCCCCGACGCGGGCGCCGACTGGCAGCGGATGGTACGCGAGACGCCCGTGCTGCGGGCCCGCCTGCGCCAGCTCCACGACCAGGCCGAGGCCAGGCTCGCCGCCGTCCTGGCCGAGGAGACCGGCGACGGCGGCCTCACGCCCCGCCTGGTCGCCGCCGCGCTCGCCGGGGTGGAGCGGCTGCTGTTCGACGAGGCCCAGCGCCGGGTCCTGGCGGGGGAGGAGTCCGAGCAGATCTTCGCGGCCCTCGCCCGCACCGCCCGGCAGGCGTACGACCTGCTGCGCCCCGCCATCGGCGACTACGCCCGCCGCGCCTCGGTCAGCGGTTGAGATAGGCCAGGACGGCCAGCACCCGGCGGTTGTCGTCCTCGGACTCGGGCAGCTGGAGCTTGCCGAAGATGCCCGCGATGTGCTTGTTGACCGCGCTGGCGGAGATCACGAGCTGGTGCGCGATCGCCGCGTTGGACCGCCCGGCGGCGATCAGGCTCAGCACCTCCCGCTCGCGCGGGCTCAGCTCGCCGGTGCGGCCACGCGCGTCGCCGCGGGTCAGCAGCTTGGCGATGACCTGCGCGTCCATCGCCGTGCCGCCCCGGCTCACCGAGGTGACCGCGTCGATGAACTGCGCGGTGTTGGCCACCCTGTCCTTCAGCAGGTAGCCGACCGCCCCGGCGCCGTCGGCCAGCAGCTCGCGGGCGTAGAGCTGCTCCACGTACTGCGACAGCACCAGCACCGGGAAGCCGGGCCGGTCGCGGCGCGCCTGGATCGCGGCCTGCAGACCCTCGTCGGTGAACGACGGCGGCAGTCGCACGTCGACGACCGCCACGTCCGGCCGCTCCTCGGCCAGCGCCTTGCGCAGCGACGGCCCGTTGTCGACGGCGGCCACGACCGTGAAGCCGTGCTCGGTCAGCATGCGGACCAGCGCGTCCCGGATGAGGAACAGGTCCTCGGCGACGACTACTCGGACCTGATCGCGCACGGCACCTCCAGATGCACCCGGGTGGGCCCGCCGGGCGGGCTGTCGACGGCGATCGTCCCGTCGAAGACGGCCAGCCGGGTCTGGATGCCGCGCAGCCCGGTGCCGTCGGCCGGATCGACGCCGCCGCCGCCGTCGTCCACGACGTCGCAGCTGAGTATCCCGTGCCGGTGGCGCAGCGTGATCTGGACGGTCGCCGCCCCGGCGTGCTTGCTGGTGTTGGCGAGCAGCTCGTTGACCGCGAAGTAGACGGCCGACTCCACCGGCGGCGCGGGCCGTCCGGCCAGGTCGGTGGTGACCTCGACGTCGAGCAGGCAGTCCAGGGCCAGGGCCCGGATCGCGTCGGCCAGGCCGCGGTCGGCCAGGACCGGCGGATGCACGCCGCGTACCAGGTCGCGCAGCTCGTCCAGGGCCTTGGAGGAGGACTCGCGGGCCGTGGACAGCAGGGCGCGGGCCGCCTCCGGGTCCTCGTCGAACAGCCGCTCGGCGTGGCCCAGCCCCATGCCCAGGGCGACCAGCCGGGCCTGCGCGCCGTCGTGCAGGTCGCGCTCGATCCTGCGCAGCTCGGCGGCCTGGGCGTCGACGCTGCCGGCGCGCGTCTCGACCAGCGTCTCGACCCGCTGCTCCAGCGCGGCCGTGCGCGAGGGCCCGAGCAGCGCGCCGCCCCACCGGGCGCGCAGGCGCAGCAGCGGGGGGCCGATGTACAGGCCGAGCGCGATCAGCGCCAGCCCGACCGGGATCGCCGCCAGCGCGGCGGCCGTCGAGGTGACGTGGATGACGCCGTAGGCGTTCGCGCCCCCGGCCCGCAGGTTGGCCCGCCACACGAACGGCTGCACCGCCACGCCGTACAGGCCGTAGAGCGGCATGCCGAGCGCCAGCGCGGACGCCCACGTGCCCATGAGCGGGTCGAGGACGCCCCACAGCACGTCCCGCCAGGTCGCCGGGTCCTTCAGCAGCGCGGACGCGTCCGTCCCGGGCCCGTAGGGACGCTCGACGCGCACGCCGAGCCGGCCCGCCAGCCGCCGGGCCGCGTCGGCGACCGCGCGTTGCAGCGACACCGCCCGCCGGAACGCCCCCCGGCCCACGCCGGCCGCCGCCGGGACCGCGCTGATCACGACCAGGACGGCCGCGAGCACGCCCGCCACCGACAGCCCGATCATCGCCAGCGCGCGCAGCGGCGTCGCGAGTCTCGCCCGCACTCCTCGTCTCCCCGTCATCCGGGTCCTCCCGTTCCGCGCCCGTGGCATCATCGCACCTTCCTCCGGAAATCCCATGGTCAGCCCCGGTACGCGGCCCGCCGGAGCGCGGCGAGCCCGGTCAGCCCCGCCAGGGCGGCGGCGCACAGCCCGGCGAACAGGTCGCCGACCAGGCCGTACAGCGTCCAGACGCCGCGGGTCGGGACGGAGACGACCATGCTCTGCTGCGCCGTGCCGAAGTAGTTCGCCCTGGCCAGAGGGGTGCCGTAGGCGTCGACGGTGATCGCCAGGCCGTTACTGGCCGGCCGGACGAGGCTGTAGCCGTTCTCCACCGCCCGGAACACCGCGTTCGCCGCGTGCGTGCGCTCGATGCCCTTCCAGTCGTTGGCCGGCACGAACATCACGTCGGCGCGGGTGCGCAGCGTGGCGGGGAAGTCGGCGTCGAAGCAGACGACGTGGGCCAGCCGCCCGTACGGCGTGCCGGTCACCGGCACGACCCCGTCGCCCGGCCGCAGGCTCTCCATGCCGGGCACCGGATGCGCCTTGTCGAAGACCGACGCCACCCGCCCCTCGGGGGTCACCAGCACGGCCAGGTCGCGGGAGCGCGGCTCCCCGTCGAGGACGACGGCCACCCCCATGTCGAGATAGACGCCCTTCTCCCTGGCCAGGTCCTGGGCCCTGCGCAGGAAGCCGGGGTAGTCCTCGCCGAGCACGACCGCGGCGGTCTCGGCCCAGGCCACGACCCGGGCGCCGCCGTCGGCCTCGATCCGGGTGCGGGCGAACAGGTCGTCGTCGATCACCGCGAACGCCCTGCGCAGCGTCGGCTTCTGCGCGGGCAGGACCCGCGGGGTGTGGACGTCGTCGATCTCCCGCATGCGCTGCTCGGCGGCCAGGGAGGCGCTGATCCCGGCGACGCGTACCAGCTCCGGCGCGGCCGGGGCGGTCGCCAGCCGCAGGCCGCCGCCGAGCAGCGCCGAGACCAGCACCGCGACGTACGTCAGCGTGACGCCCCGGATCGACGGCCAGGCCATCCGGCGTTCCAGCGCGAGGTTGACGACCGGCGCGGCCCAGGCCATCAGGAAGCTGATCCCGTAGACGCCGGTGACGGACGCCGTCTGGAGCAGCGGCAGGTTCGCCGACTGCGTCGCGGCCAGCGGCCCGAAGATCGTGCCCAGCGGGGTGAGCGTGGCGATCAGGAACTCGGCCGTCACCCGGGCGGCCGGGAAGACCAGCGTGCCGGTGAGCGGGCCGAGCCGCCGGACGAGCAGCCGGTCGGCCAGCAGCGGCAGGCTCAGGACCAGGCCGAGCAGCAGGCAGCCGAGCAGGATCGGCAGGACGGTGAGCCGGCCCGCCGCCGCGACGAAGACCACCGTCGTCGCGGCGGCCGACAGGCCGACGGCCGCGAGCCCGGCCGGCACGCCCGAGCTGCGGGTGAAGCGCATGAGGCCGACGGAGAACAGCCATCCGGCCAGCGGGATCGACCATTCGCTGTTCGTGCCGAACAGCCCGAGCACGATCCCCGCCGCCAGCCAGGCGTGTCTTCGCCGGCCGCCGGCCAGGTGGGGGATTGCCGTGGTTGCGGTGTTTGCCATGCTCAGCAGCCTCGCCGATCGCGCGGCGGCCGCCATTGCGGCTGACACTCGACTCCCCCTGCAGTTTTCTGCACCCCCGCGAGCTCACCCCAGGGCGGTCACGACGTCATCCGCCGGGACGGGCCAGCCCCGAGGCGACGACGTCGATGAGCAGGTCGATGATCCTGGGGTGCAGGGCCGGGTCGCCGAGCCGCTCGGCGAACATCGGCACCAGCAGCACGCACTGCAGCACGCCGATGATGACGGCGGGCTCGGCGTCGACCAGCTCGCCCGCGGCCCGGCGGGCGGTGACGTACTCGGTGAGGGCGGCGGCCGGGCTGCCGGACATCGCGGCGACCCGTTCGGGGTCGAGCTTGCGGGCCACCGCCTGCATCTCCTCCGGATGGGTCATCAGGCGGCGCCACAGGGGGTTGACCGACAGCTCCTCGACGGTGGCGTGCAGGAAGCGGCGCAGCGCCTCGCGCGGGTCGTCGGCGCTCATCAGCGCGCCGTCGATGACCCGGCGCCGCACCTCGCCGGTCTGGCGCAGCATCAGCTCCAGGTACAGCGCCTCCTTGGAGTCGAAGAAGACGTAGAAGCTGCTCTTGGCCACCCCCGTGGGGGCCATCAGCTCCTCCAGGGAGGTCTTGCGCAGGCCCTGGCCGGTGAACAGCTTCTCGCCGTTCGCCAGCAACAGGGCGGTGATGCGGGCCTTCTCCTCTGCGGTGAACGCGGGCGGCATCGGGGACAACCTTCCTGCAAACGATCGTGCCGATCGAATGTTGTCACGAACCCGCGGCGGCGGCGCGGCGCAGGCCCTCCTCGTAGATGGCCACGAACCGGTCGATCTGCCACAGCTGGGAGACGATGATGAGCGTCAGGCCGAAGAGGGACGGCCACGGCTCGACCCGGACGAGCCCGTACACCATGACGCCCAGGCCGGCGGCGGCCATGGCGAGCAGCCGGCGGATCGTCCGGCGGTGCGCCGCGGCGGCCGGGGAGTGGTCGGCGGCGTACAGCTTCTCGCCGTAGATGCCCTTCGACGCCCAGCTGCGCGGCTCGTGGACCGGCCGGAACGCGTGGGGGTTGAGCCACATCCAGATCACGCCCGCCGCGATCGGGGCCAGGGACCACCAGCCGAGCGCGTCGCGGAAGTAGATCGGCAGCAGGATGGGGGCCAGCCCGGCCATCCGGGTCCACACGCTCCACGGGTTGGCGTGCCGCTTCCATGCCTCGTCGTCGAGCCCGAACGTGGCCGCAGCGGCCTGGGTGAGCTTCATCGTCGCTCCTTGAGGGGGAACCGCCGGGACCTCCCCGGCGCTCTGCATCCATAAAACCAGATCAGAGTTTTGTTTTCTATGGCCGGGCTCCCGTAGGTGATAGAAAACGATCATGACTCGGACCTTCCTGCGCCCCGACGACGTCCGCGACCTGGTCGCCGAGCAGTTCGGCGCCGACCGGCGGCCCGCCGCGCTCGACCGGCTGACCGGCGGCAGCAAGAAGGGCGTCTACCGGCTCCGGCTGGACGACGCCACCAGCGTGATCCTCTACGTCTGGGCGGCCGGCACCTCGGCGCGGCCAGCGCCCTGGTCGAGGACGCGGGCGCCACCACGCTGGAGGCCCTGATGGAAGGCGACCCGGCCGCCGCCGCCCGGCCGCTGGCCGCGCTCGGCGACGCCC
The DNA here is from genome assembly GCF_044465525.1 of Nonomuraea sp. NPDC049646. Classification (NCBI taxonomy): domain Bacteria; kingdom Bacillati; phylum Actinomycetota; class Actinomycetes; order Streptosporangiales; family Streptosporangiaceae; genus Nonomuraea; species Nonomuraea sp. NPDC049646. The sequence continues at coordinate 67,257 of NZ_JBITLU010000026.1, forward strand.
TGCGCCGCATGCACGCCACCCCCGGCCCGTCCTACGGCAAGCTCGCCCACCTGGCCGACGGCCGGGCCCGGCCCTCCCGGCCCGCCGAGGACGTCGTCCTGGACCGCGCGCTCGCCCACCTCGCCGCCGTCGCCGCCCGCGACGCCAGGATGGGCGAGGCGCACGACCGGATCGCCGCCCACGTACGCCGCCTGCGCGAGGCGGTCGCCCCCCGCGAACGGTACGTGCTCGTGCACGGCGAGCTCGGGCCGGACCACGTGCTCGTCACGCCCGCGGGCGAACCCGTCCTGATCGACTTGGAGGGCCTGACCTACTTCGACGCCGAGTGGGAGCACGCCTGGCTGCGCATGCGCTTCGAGGACGCCTACCCCGCGCTGCGCCCGATCGCCCTCGACCCCCACCGGCTGGAGCTCTACCGGTACGCCCAGGTGCTCTCGCTGATCGAGGGCCCGCTGCGCATCGCCGGGACCGACTTCCCCGGCCGGCGCTGGATGCTGGAGCTGGCCGAGTGGAACATCGCCAAGGCCCTCGCCGTCCTGTGACGGCGGCCCGTCCGGTCAGCCCTCGCGGGGGAGCGGGGGGAGTGGGGGCAGCGGGAGCGGCAGCCCGGGAAGGCCGTCGATGCTGGTCGCCACGTGCTCCTTCTTGTGGAAGTAGGCGTCGAGCGACTCGTCGTCCTCGCGGGCGAAGCGGGAGCCGTGCAGCGGGCGGTCGGCGTCGTAGGTCATGAAGGGGACGGCGTACCCGCAGGTGTCGCGGATGAGCCGCGCGGTCACGACGATGATCGCGCGCAGGCCGTGCGGGGCCGGGTCGATGTCCGGGAAGTGCCGCAGCAGCCCGGCCCAGCGGGGGTCGTCGCGGAAGACGGGCTCGCCGTGGCCGTGCACGCGCACGATGTTCGGCGGGCCGTCGAAGGCGCACCACATCAGCGTGACGCGGCCGTTCTCGCGCAGGTGGGCGATGGTCTCGGCGTTGCTGCCGGCGAAGTCGAGGTAGGCCACGGTGTGGTCGTCCAGGACGGCGAACGAGCCCTTCAGGCCCTTGGGCGAGAGGTTGACCGTGCCGTCGCCGGCCAAGGGGGCGGTCGCCGTGAAGAAGATGGGTTGTGACTCGATGAACGCGCGCAACCGGCCGTCGATCCGGTCGTAGGTCTTTCCCATGATCCGGATTATCCTCTTTCGCCGTTTCGTGTGGAGGTGAGGGCGTCGTTCCCGCGGGTGGCAGAATGCCGGGCATGATCGCGAACGAGAGCCCGGAACCGCGTCCCCTGCTCCGGCGTCCCGCCGAGGGCGAGCTCATCGACGTCGCCGGGGTCCGGCACTTCTTCCGGCTGACCGGGGAGCACACCGGGGACCGGTTCGCGTTCGAGGAGTTCACGCTGGACCCCGGCGTCGTCGGGGCGCGCCCGCACGTCCACCAGGGCCACGACGAGTACTTCTACGTCCTCGACGGCGAGCTGACCCTGCACGACGGCGACGGCGAGGTGACAGCCGGGCCGGGCCACCTGCTGGCGGCGACGCGCGGCACCCCGCACGGGTTCAGGAACGCCGGCGACGGCGTCGTGCGCGCGCTGTGCCTCTACACGCCCGCGGGTTACGAGGGGTACTTCCGCGAGGTGCACGCGGCCGTCGCCGCGGGCGCGCAGGTCACCGACGAACTGCTGGCCGAGTTCCGCTCCCGCTACCGCACCGCCTCGCTCTGACCCGCAGCTCTCACCCGCCGCCCTGTCCCGCAGCCTGATCTGTCGCGCCCACTCTCAGGAGGCGGTGGCGCGGGTGCGCAACCGGCGCAGCATCCGGGCGTCGGCGAAGCCCACCTCGCGCGCGGCGACCTCGGCGGTCGCGCCGCGGCCGAGCAGGTGTTCGGCCCGCTCCAGCCGCAGCGCGGTCTGGTAGGCCAGCGGGGTGAGCCCGGTGGCCCGCCGGAACAGCCGGGTCACCGTGCGCTCGCTGCATCCCGCGGCCCCGGCCAGCAGGCTCAACGGCAGCCGCTCGGTGAACCGGGTCTCGATCAGGTCCTGGATGCGGTGGACCGTATCGTCCACGTGCGAACGCCGTCGCAGCAGCGGGCTGACCTGCTCCGCGGTGCCGTCGCGGTGGGCGTGCACGAGCATCGCGCGGGCCACCTGCCCCGCCGCGTACGGCCCGTGCCGGGTGGTCACCAGGTGCAGCGCCACGTCGATGCCGCTGGCCACGCCCGCCGAGGTGACGACCCGGTCGTCCTCGACGTACAGCGCGTCCCTGACGACGCCGGCCCGCGGGTAGAGGCGGGCCAGCTCGTCCTGGACGCTGTGGTGGGTCGTGCACCGGCGGCCGTCGAGCAGCCCGGCCCGGCCCAGCGCGTCGGCCCCCGCGCACACGCTGGCCACCGTGCCGCCGGACGCGTGGTGCTCGCGCAGCCGGCGCAACGTCTCGCCGCCCGCCGGCCGGGCCGGCCCCCGCCAGCCCGGCACGACGATCAGGTCGTCGGGCGTCAGGGACGGCCACGAGGTGCGGGCGTGCAGCGTCAGCCCCTGCACGCTGGCCACCTCGCGCTCCTCGGCGACGTAGTCGATGGTGTACGGCCGGCCGAGGTCGGCGGCGGTGGAGAACACCTGGGCGGGCCCGGCCACGTCGAGCAGGTGCACCCGCGGGATGAGCAGGAAGACGACTCGGGACATGACCGGCGCCTCCTCAGTTCCCGGTGAGCTCGTCCACGGTCCTGATCGTGGCGAAACGACCCGACAGAGCGTATTCGGTACGGGCGAGGATCTCGTCCACGCCGAGCGTGCGCGGGTCGTGCACGAGCTCGTCGAAGGGGACGTCGTCGGGCGCGTCGCGGTGGGGGACCGGCGTGGTGGCGGTGGCGTCGATGGCGAAGTCGACCTCGAAGCCCAGGTCGGAGGCGAGGCGCGTGGTGGTCTCGCAGCACTGCTCGGTCCGGATGCCGCAGACGGTCAGCCGCCTGACGCCGCGCCGGGTGAGGAACTGGTGGAGGTTGGTGGTGGTGAAGGCGTTGTGCGCCGACTTGGTGAGGATCGGCTCGTCCGGAAGGGGTTCCAGGCCGTCCATCAGCTGGACGAACCCCCGGGCCGGATCGAAGACCGTGCCCGAGCCGGGCCGCGACCCGAGCACCCACACGACCGCGTCCCCGGCCTGCCTGGCGGCCGCGGCCAGCCGGTTGACCTGCGGGACGATGTCCGGCCTGGACGTGTGCCGCCAGTCGGGAAGCTGCAGGAAGGAGTTCTGGACGTCGATGACGACGAGGGCGCTGAGCATGCCACCCAGGCTGGCCGGACGAGGGGCCCCGGCGGAAGGCACGACCTGGTCAGCGTGTGGACCGATCCAGTCGGCGACCCGCCGCCGGGCCGATATCCCCCCAGCGTGACACCGTAATCCGCGGGCCCTCGCAAGGGCCGGTGCCGCCTGCCACCATGGAGTCGCCAGCTGATCCGGACGATCTCTGGAGGGGGCGTGTCATGAAGTGGTGGGAGGGCGACGACGGGCGCCACGAAGGCTGGGATGCCGCCGTCTTCCCGGACGGCCGGGTCTCCACCGGCCCGGCCGACGGCGGGGCGAGGGTGCACCCGATCGGCTCCGACGGCCGCATCGGCTACGGCCGCGGCGACGTCGTGGACGGCCGCACCGCGATCGGCTGGCGCGGCCACTGCGCCTGCGGATGGCAGGGGCCGCTGTGGGAACGCGTGGCCCAGACCCGCCACGACTTCGCGGCCCGGCGCATCTACGCGCTGAGCGAATGCCTGCTGTCCGGCGCCGCCCCCGACGACGTGGCCGTCGCGATCCGCGCGGAGTGGGAGACCCACCTCGACCCGCCGAGCCTGGTCGCCGTCCGCCAGGCCGCCGAGGCCGTGCGCCGGGCCCAGGGCCACCTGGACGCCGCCGTGCGCGCGGCCCGCAAGGACGGCCGCTCCTGGACCCGGATCGGCGAGTCCGCCGGCGTCCGCCGTCAGTACGCCCAGGAACGCTGGGGCCCCTGACCCGCCCGGCTCGCGGGGCCGGGGGACCGGGCCGCCGACCTGCGATGGCGACCGGGGGGATCAGGCCGCCGACCTGCGATGGCGGCCGCGGGGATCAGGCCGCCGAGCGGCGGTAGCGGCCGGGGGCGACGCCGAACTCGCGTTTGAAGGCGTTGCCGAAGGCGAACTCCGACCCGTACCCCACCTGCTCGGCCACCCGCGCCACCGGCGCGTCGGACTCGCGCAGCAGGCGGGCCGCGCTCATCAGCCGCCACCACGTCAGGTACGCCAGCGGCGGCTGCCCCACCAGCCCCGTGAAGCGGCGGGCGAAACCGGCCCGGGACATGCCCGCGTGCGCGCCCAGCGACTCGACGGTCCAGCGGCGGGCCGGGTCGCGGTGGATGGCGTCGAGCGCCCGGCCGACGACGGGGTCGGCCAGCGCGGCGGCCCAGCCGGAGATCGTGCAGAGCTCGTCCTGGGTCTCGAAGTAGGCGCGCAGGACGTACAGCTGCAACATGTCGAGCAGGGACGACACGACGGTGTCGGTGCCGGGCCGCGGGCTGTCGATCTCGGCGGCCAGCAGCTCGACGGCGGCCCGCAGCTCCGGGCGGCTGCCGAGCGTCGCGGGCAGGTGGATCACGCCGGGCAGCGAGGCCAGGATCGGGTGGGTGCGGTCGAGGTCGAGCCGGTAGCCGCAGGACAGGACCACCGTCTCGGCCCCGGTGCCGCCGAACCCGGCCGACGCGAACAACTCCGAGTGCGGCTCGCAGTCGGCCTCGGCCAGCGGCCGGGCGGGATCGTCGGCCAGCCCGAAGTCGTCGCCGTGCGGCAGGAACACCACGTCGCCCACGCTGAGCGGCACGGGCTCGCCGTCCGGCGGGATCAGCCAGCACGACCCGCGCAGCACCACCTGGAAGCCCGCCGACCCCGGCACCGAGCGGAACGCCACCCCCCAGGGCGCCCGCCAGGAGATGCGGGAGGAGGTGGGGCGCCCGCACCGCATGAAGGCCATCACGTCGCTCAGCACGTCCATGGAGCTGAGTCTAAGGGCTGAGACGCTCGCGTATAAATGGTGGATAGCAGCGCATTCAGTATCTCAAATGCTCTCCCTACGGTTGGGTTCCGTAACCGAACTGAGGGAGAAGGACATGCTCAAGGTAGGCATCATCCTCGGCAGCACCCGGCCTGGCCGCAACGGCGAGGCGGTGGCCCACTGGGTCCGCGATCTGGCGGCCAAGCGGGGCGACGCCGACTACCGGCTCATCGACCTGAAGGACTACAACCTGGGCAACCTGGACGAACCCGAGCACCCCGCCATGGGCAACTACCGGCACGAGCACACCAGGCGCTGGTCGGCCACGGTCTCGGAGCTGGACGCGTTCGTCATCGTGACCCCGGAGTACAACAACTCCTACCCGGGCGCGCTCAAGAACGCCCTCGACTTCCTGTACGCCGAGTGGACCAACAAGGCGGCCGGCTTCGTCGGCTACGGCGTGGACGGCGCGCCCCGGGCCATCGCCCACCTGCGGCACGTGCTCGGCCTGCTCGGCGTGGCCACCGTGGCCAACCAGGTCGGGCTGTCGATCCACACCGACTTCGCCGACGGCTTCCGGCCCGCCGCCGCCCACGAGGACCGGCTGAACGCCGTCCTGGACCAGGTCCTGGCCTGGGGGTCGGCGCTGCGCCCGCTGCGGGCGGCCTGAGCCTCGCCCGGTGGTCGCCCGGTGGTCGCCCGGCGGTTGCCCGGCGGGCGATGGGTAGATTGCGCAGAGTGGAAGATGAGGTGGGCAGCGGCATCCGGGTGCGCGGCGCGCGGGTGCACAACCTGCGGGACGTCGACGTGGCGATCCCGCGCGACGCGCTGGTGGCGTTCACGGGGGTCTCCGGGTCGGGCAAGTCGTCGCTGGCGTTCGGCACGATCTTCGCCGAGTCGCAGCACCGGTACCTGGAGTCGGTCGCGCCCTACGCGCGGCGGTTGCTGCAGCAGCTGCCGATGCCCGACGTCGACGACATCACCGGCCTGCCGCCCGCGGTCGCGCTCGGCCAGCGGCGGGCCACGCCGTCCGCGCGGTCCACGGTCGGCACGCTGAGCCGGGTCTCCAACTCGCTGCGCATGCTGATGTCCCGCGCCGGCGCCTACCCGGCCGGCGCGCCGCGCCTGGACTCCGACGCGTTCTCGCCCAACACCGTCGCCGGGGCGTGCCCGCAGTGCCAGGGGCAGGGGGTGTTGCACGAGGTCACCGAGGAGTCGCTGGTGCCCGACCCGTCGCTGAGCATCGCGGAGGGCGCGATCGCGTCGTGGCCGGGCGCCTGGCAGGGCAAGAACCAGCGCGACATCCTGGCGACGCTCGGCTACGACATCCACGCGCCCTGGCGCAGCCTGCCGCCGGAGCAGCGCGAATGGATCCTGTTCACCGACGAGGAGCCGGTGGTCACCGTCCATCCCGTCCGCGAGGCGGGCCGGATCCACCGTCCCTACCAGGGCAAGTACGCCAGCGCCCGGCGGCTGGTGCTCAAGGCGTACGCCTCCTCGGCCAGCGAGAAGAGCCGCCTGCGCGCCGAACGGTTCATGACCGCCCGCACCTGCCCGCTCTGCGGCGGGCGGCGGCTGCGTCCCGAGGCGCTGGCGGTCACGTACGCGGGCCGCACCGTCGTCGAGCTGGCCGCGATGCCGATGGGCGAGCTGGCCGGCGTGCTCCGCCCGCACCGCGACGAGCCGGGACCGGCGGGCGCGCTCACCCGCGACATCCTCGACCGCATCGAGGTGCTGGACGAGCTGGGGCTTGGCTACCTGAGCGTCGCCCGGCCCGCGCCGACCCTGTCCAGCGGCGAGCTGCAGCGGATCCGGCTGGCCACCCAGTTGCGCGCCGGGCTGTTCGGCGTCGTGTACGTGCTGGACGAGCCGTCGGCCGGCCTGCACCCCGCCGACTCCGCCGCGCTGTCGGACCTGCTGCGCCGCCTGCGCGACACCGGCAACACCGTCTGCCTGGTCGAGCACGACATGGACGTCGTGCGCCAGGCCGACTGGGTGGTGGACGTCGGCCCCGGCGCGGGCGGCGACGGCGGGCGCGTCCTGTACAGCGGGCCGGTCGCCGGGCTGCGCGAGGTCGCCGCGTCGGTGACCCGTCGCTACCTGTTCCACACCGTCGTGCCGGAACGCCCGGCGCACCGGCCGGCCGGCTGCCTGGAGCTGCGCGGGCTCACCCGCAACAACCTGCGGGGCGTGGACGTCGACGTGCCGCTGGGCGTGTTCACCGCCGTCACCGGCGTGTCAGGGGCGGGCAAGAGCAGCCTGCTGGCGGCCCTCGCCGAGGCCGCGGAAGGGGAGCGGCGGGTGGTGTGGGTGAACCAGCAGCCCATCGGCCGCACCCCGCGCTCCAACCTGGCCACCTACACCGGCCTGTTCGACACGGTGCGCAAGCTGTTCGCCGCCACCGACGGCGCGCGCTCCCACGGCTACGGCCCGGCCCGGTTCTCCTTCAACGTGCCCGGCGGACGCTGCGAGACCTGCCAGGGCGAGGGCTACGTCGCGGTCGAGCTGCTGTTCCTGCCCACGACGTACGCGCCCTGCCCCGACTGCGGCGGCGCCCGCTACAACCCCGGCACGCTGCGCGTGACCTACCGCGACCGCACGATCGCCCAGGTCCTGGAGATGACGGTCGACGAGGCCACCGGCTTCTTCGGCGACGTCCCCGCGGTACGCCGCCCGCTGGAGACGCTGCACGAGGTGGGGCTCGGCTACCTGCGGCTCGGGCAGCCCGCCACCGAGCTGTCGGGCGGCGAGGCCCAGCGCATCAAGCTCTCCGCCGAGCTGCAGGGCCGCCGCGCCGAGTCCACGCTCTACCTGCTCGACGAGCCGTCCACCGGCCTGCACCCGCACGACACCGACGTGCTCATGGACCGGCTGCACGACCTGGTCGGCGGCGGCGGCACGGTCGTGGCCGCCGAGCACGACATGCGGGTGGTGGCGACCGCCGGCCACGTCATCGACCTCGGGCCGGGAGGCGGCTCGGCCGGCGGCACGGTGGTGGCCGCGGGCACGCCGGCGCAGGTGGCCGCCAGCCCGCGCAGCCGTACCGCGCCGCACCTGAAGGGCCTGCTGTGATGCGCCGGGCGTTGTACCTGCCGCCGTTCGGGGAGCTGGCCGACCCGCGGGTGCTCGCCGACCTGGCCGCCCGCGCCGAGGACGCCGGGTTCGACGGCGTCTTCCTGTGGGACCACGTCGTGCGCCCGCTGAACGCGGAGCTGGCCGTCTGCGACGCCTGGATCGCCCTGGCCGCGATCGCCGCCGCCACCGAGCGCATCCGCATCGGCACCAGGGTCACGCCGCTGTCGCGGCGCAGGCCGTACGAGGTGGCCAGGCAGGCCGCCGCGCTCGACCACCTCAGCGGCGGGCGGATGGTGCTCGGCGTCGGGCTGGGCTCGGACAACGGCGGGGAGCTGAGCAGGCTCGGCGAGACCGGCGACCCGCGCGTCCGGGCGGAGATGCTCGACGAGGGCCTCGACGTCATCTGCCGGCTCTGGACCGGGCTGCCCGTCCGCCACCGGGGCCGCCACTACCGCGTCGACGACCTGGCGTTCCAGCCGCAGCCCGTGCAGCGGCCGCGGATCCCCGTCTGGGTCGCCGCCCAGTCGGTCAGGCGGGCGCCGCTCCGCCGTGCCGCCCGTTTCGACGGTCTCTGTCCCGAGACGACCCCGGTCGGGCTGCGGGAGATGCTGGCCGTCGTCGCCGAGCACCGAGGCGGGCTGGAGGGCTTCGAGGTCGCGGTCGGCGTCCCGCCCGGAGTGCACCCCGGCCCGTACGAGGACGCCGGCGCGACGTGGTGCCTCATCGAGTTTCCCGAGGTCAGCAGCGTCGAGCAGGTGATGGCGGCGATGATCTGAGGCGTTTGGGCGATGACGGCAGCAGGGTAGGCCAGTCATCGCCGCCCGAGGCGCGCCACCACCCGGCCGGCGGCCCGCGCGAGTGAGGAGCGAGCTGATGCGTCCGACCGGCCATCCCGAGAGCGGCGGCCTGCGCAGCCAGGCCTGGTGGGACAACGCCGGAAATCCGGAGATGACCGCGCTCTACCTCGAACGGTTCCTCAACTTCGGGCTGACCCCGAAGGAGCTCCAGTCCGGCCGGCCGATCATCGGCATCGCCCAGACGGGCAGCGACCTGGTGCCCTGCAACCGCCACCACCTCGCCCTGGCCGACCGGGTCAGGGACGGCATCCGCGACGCCGGCGGCATCCCGCTGGAGTTCCCCGTCCATCCGCTGCAGGAGACCGGCAAGCGCCCGACCGCCGCCCTCGACCGCAACCTCGCCTACCTCGGGCTGGTCGAGGTGCTCTACGGATATCCGCTCGACGGGGTCGTCCTGACGACGGGCTGCGACAAGACCACGCCCGCCTGCCTGGCCGCGGCGGCGACGGTGAACATCCCGGCGATCGTCCTGTCCGGCGGGCCGATGCTCAACGGCTACCACCAGGGCAAGCGCATGGCCGCCTCCGGATCGGGGCTGGTGATCTGGCAGTCGAAGCGGTTGCTGGCCACCGGCGAGATCGACCACGACGAGTTCATGGCGCGCGTGGCCGCCTCCGCGCCGAGCATCGGCCACTGCAACACCATGGGCACCGCCCTGTCGATGAACAGCATGGCCGAGGCGCTGGGCATGTCGCTGCCGTGCTGCGCGGCGATCCCCGCGCCCTACCGCCGCCGGGCGCAGATGGCCTACGACACGGGCCTGCGGGCGGTGGAGCTGGTGCGCGAGGACCTCACCCCGCGCAAGATCATGACCATGCGGGCCTTCGAGAACGCGATCGTCGTCGCCTCGGCCATCGCCGCCTCCACCAACGTGCCCATCCACGTCAACGCCATCGCCCGGCACGTCGGCGTGCCGCTGACGATCCACGACTGGCAGCGCGTCGGGGGCGACGTCCCGGTGCTGGCCGACGTCGCCCCCGCCGGCGAGTTCCTGGGCGAGGACTTCTACCGGGCGGGCGGCGTGCCCGCCGTCATGCGGTCGCTGCTGGCGGCCGGGCGGCTGCACGCCGACGCCATGACCGTCTCCGGCCGTACCGTGGGGGAGAACCTGGCCGACGCCCCGCCCGCCGACCCGGAGGTCATCCGCCCCTACGACGCCCCGCTGGCCGCGCGCGGCGGGCTGCTCGTCATGACGGGCAACCTGTTCGACTCGGCCGTCATGAAGACCTCCGTGCTCAGCGACGAGTTCCGCGCGGTCCGCGACTACCGGGCGATCGTCTTCGAGGGGCCCGAGGACTACCACGCCCGCATCCAGGATCCGGACCTCGGCGTGGACGAGAGCTGCATCCTCGTCATCCGCTACACCGGGCCGATCGGCTACCCCGGGTCGGCCGAGGTGGTGAACATGGAGGCGCCGTCCGCGCTGCTGCGGATGGGCGTCACCACGCTGCCCACGCTCGGCGACGGCCGCCAGAGCGGCACCTCCGACGCGCCGTCCATCCTCAACGCCAGCCCCGAGGCCGCCGCCGGGGGCAACCTGGCCATCCTGCGCACCGGCGACCTCATCCGCGTCGACGTGGACAACGCGCGCGTCGACGTGCTGCTGACGGAGGAGGAGATCGCCGCGCGGTGGGCCAGTCACACGCCGCCGGCGCTGGAGAACCAGACGCCGTGGCAGGAGATCTACCGCGCCACGGTCGGGCAGCTCGACGGCGGGGGATGCCTGGAGCTGGCCCTGTCGTACCAGGACCTCGTACACACCAAGGGGATTCCCCGTGACTCGCACTGACGCCAGAGGCACCATCATGATCGCCGACTCCGACTTCGGCGACGTGGACATCGAACGCGCGATCGTCGAGGCCGCCGGGTTCGCCCTCCTCGCCGAGCAGTGCAAGAGCGAGGACGAGGTGATCGAGAAGGGCCGCGACGCCGACGGCGTGCTGACCCAGTACGCGCAGATCGGCTCCCGCGCCGTCGAGGCCCTCACCCGCTGCCGGGTGATCGCCCGCTACGGCACGGGCGTGGACATCGTCGACGTCGACGCCGCGACCAGGCGCGGCATCCAGGTCACCAACGCGCCGAACGAGTGGTGCGCCGAGGAGGTCGCCGACCACGCCGTCGCGCTCTGGCTGGCCGCCGCCCGCAAGATCTGCCAGTACGACCGCGCCACCCGGCGCGGCGTGTGGCAATGGCAGACCGGCGAGCCGATCCTGCGGCTGCGCGGGCGGGTGTTCGGGCTGCTGTCCTTCGGCGCCATCGCCCAGCTCATCGCCGCCCGCGCGCGGCCCTTCGGCGTCGAGGTCTGGGCGCACGACCCCTTCATGGACGACTCCCGGATCCTCGCGCACCACGTGCGGCCGGTGTCGTTCGACGAGCTCGTGGCGGGCGCCGACTACCTGGTGATCCAGGCCCCGCTCACCCCGGGGACGCACCACGCCTTCGACCGCGAGACGCTGCGCAGGATGAAGCCGGACGCGATCCTCGTCAACACCGCGCGCGGCCCGATCGTGCAGGACGAGGCGCTGTACCAGGCGCTCGCCCAGGGATGGATCGCCGGCGCGGCCCTGGACGACATGGAGGAGGAGCCGGCCAAGCAGCGCGACTGGCGTCCGGACAACCCGCTGTTCACGCTGCCCGGCGTGATCGTCACCCCGCACGCCGCCTACTACTCCGAGCAGGCGATCGAGACGGTGCGGCGGTTCGCCGCCGAGGAGGCCGTCCGGGTCCTGACCGGGCAGGCGCCGCGCAGCCCCGTGAACGACGTGACCGTCCGGCGCTGACGGCGGCCGGGTGGTCCCGGCGCCGTAGCCGCGCGGCAGCGTACGACGGCGGGAGTAGCGCCGGCCGTCTCCGCCCGTACGACGACGGCGGCGGGCGCGGGCGGCGAGGATCGGGACGGCAGCCACCCCCACACCCTCAAGGACGCCGAATGGGCATCACCTGCGAGCGCGACCTCGCCGACTTCCTGACCGCCTACACCCGGGACATGGCCGTCTCCTGCGAGGAGCCCGCCGCCATCATCGACCGCTACTTCGTGCCGGACTTCGAGTACTGCAACGACGGGCTCGTGATCGACCGGCAGCGCATGATCGACCACGCCCGTCCCGTCCGGCGGCAGGTCGACAAGGAGGCGATGGCCGCCGGCGACGGGTCCGGCGTCGAGATCCACGAGACGCTGGTCTCCGGTGACCGGATCGCCGCCCGGTGGACCCTGCGCACGAGGCTGCGCAAGGGCACGACCTTCGCGGCGGAGGTCTTCATGTTCGGCCGCCTGGCCCCGGACGGCCGCATCCGCCGCATCGACCAGACCACCAGGCGACTGGACGAAGCCGGGTAGCCGCGCCCGCGGTTCAGCCCGTCCGGCGGCCGGCCCGCCACTCCGGGGCGAGCACGGACCAGACCTCGACGTCGTGCCGGACGCCCCGGTGGGGGTAGCTCTCGCGCAGGACGCCGTCCTTGCTCATCCCGAGCCGCCGGGCCACCGCGATGCTGGCGGTGTTGCCCGCCGCGGCCTGCCACTCCACGCGGTGGATGCCGCGTTCCTCGACGGCCCAGTCGATGATCACCCGGATGGCCCTGGTCACCAGGCCCTTGCCCGCCGCCGACGGCTCCAGCCAGCAGCCCGCCTCGGCGGTGCCGAGCCGGACGTCCATCGTCCGGAACAGCACGCCGCCGACCAGCGTGCCGCCGGTCCAGATGCCGTAGATGCGCCCGGTGTCGGCCGCGGCCTTGTCCGCGTACGCCTGCAGCACCGACCTGGCGGACTCCAGGTCGCTGACGAGGTCGGGCAGGGAGATGAACCGGCCGATGAACTCGCGCCCGCGGTCCATGTGGCTCAGGAACTCCTCGGCCCGCCAGGGCTCCAGCGGACGCAGCTCCGCACCGTCGTCGCCCAGGGAGATCGCGAACATTGCTGCCTTTCCGTCCAGGCTTCACCCGTCTTGCGGGGGAATCCTCTCACGGGCGGCCGGGCCCGTTGATCGCGGCGGGCCGGGCACGGCCTGCAGGTAGGTCAGCACCGCCATGACGCGCCGGTTGTGGTCGTCGGAGGGAGGCAGGCCGAGCTTGGCGAAGATGTTGTTCGTGTGCTTGCCGACCGCCTTGTCGGTGACCTGGAAGTGGGCGGCGATGGCCAGGTTGGACAGGCCCTGGGCCATGAGCGTCAGCACCTCGCGCTCGCGCGGCGTCAGCGCGGCCAGCGGTTCGTCCCTGTCGCGGCGGGTCAGCAACTGGGAGACGACCTCCGGGTCCATCGCGGTGCCGCCGGCGGCCACCTGGCGCACCGCGTCGACGAACCGGTCCACGTCGCCCACCCGGTCCTTCAGCAGGTAGCCGACCCCGCCGGAGCGGTCGGACAGCAACTCCCTGGCGTACAGCTGCTCCACGTACTGCGACAGGATCAGCACCGGCAGCCCCGGCACCCGGGCGCGCGCCTCCAGCGCGGCGCGCAGGCCCTCGTCGGTGAAGCCGGGCGGCAGCCGCACGTCGATCACCGACACGTCGGGACGGTGCCGGACCAGCGCCGCCAGCAGCATGGGCCCGTTGTCCACCGCCTCCACGACGGTGCAGCCGTGCGCCGACAGCAGGCGGACCAGCCCGTCCCGCAGCAGCGCGAGATCTTCGGCTATGACAACGCGCACGGGACCTCCATGGTCAGTTCGGTCGGGCCGCCGGGACGGCTGCTGACGGTGAGCGAGCCGTCGAAGGCGGACAGCCGGTCCTCGATGCCGCGCACGCCGGTGCCCCGGTCGCGGCGGACCGGGCCCCGGCCGTCGTCGCCCACGGTCAGCCGGAGCACGCCGGCGGTGTGCCGCAGCCGCACCCAGGCGCGGGAGGCGCCGCTGTGCTTGGTCACGTTGGTCAGCGCCTCGGCCGCGGCGAAGTACACGGCGGACTCCACCGGCGGCTGCGGGCGGCCGGGCAGGTCGATGTCGATCTCCACCGGCATCGGGCACAGCAGCGCGGACGCCTCGATGGCCCCGGCCAGGCCGCGGTCGGTCAGCACCGGGGGATGGATGCCGCGCACCAGGTCGCGCAGGTCGCCCAGCGCCTGCCCGGCGATCTCCCGCGCCTCGTCGATCATCCGCAGGGTCTCGTCCGGGTCGCCGCAGCCGCGGGCCAGCCCCAGGTGCATGCGGATGGCGATCAGCTTGGCCTGCGCGCCGTCGTGCAGGTCGCGTTCGATGCGGCGCAGCTCGGCCGCGCGCGCGTCGACCAGCGCGGCCCTGGACGCGGTCAGCTCCCTGATCCGTGTGTCCGGCGTGGGCCGGGCGTCCAGCAGCCGCCGCGCCAGCCGCGCCTGGCCGGTGCGGAACAGCGGGACGGCCATGAGCACCACCACGGCGATGGCCACCGTGGACATGCTCAGGGCGAACGTGTTGAGCAGGCTCGTCTCCGCCGGCCGCAGCCGGAGGAAGACGTAGTCCAGGGCGGACAACATGGCCCACACCGCCAGCACGGGAGCAGGGCCGGTGACGCCGTGCACGGCCAGCCAGGCCAGCTCCCGCCACCTCCCCGGCCGACCGCCGCCGCTCTTCGGGATGCTGTTTCCGGTGCCTTTCCCGTCGCCGTCCAGGCCGAGCGTCCGGCCCGCCCAGCGGCGCTGGAACCCGGCCAGGCGGCGGGCGGCCGCGAGCAGCCGGCCGAGCGGCGCCCGCCCGAGCCCGGCCACCGGCACCAGGACGGCGCTCACCGGCACCAGGACGAGCAGCCCCAGCGCGGCCACGCCGGTGACGGCGTTCAGCGCCAGGCCGGTCACCGCCTTCAGCGCGTACGCCGCCAGGCCGGTCACCGCCCGCCACGCCGGCCCGCCGGGCGAGGGTCGTCTCCCCGTCACAGCTGCAGTCTGCCCGATCGGCGAGGAGAAGGCGGTGGGGCCGGCCCCACCCCCCGGGGTGGCGTTTTCCCACCCCGGCAGGTGGGCGCGCACCCATGGAGGCCGGGACCGCGGCTCGCCAGGCTCGATTCAGTCCGGCGAACGAGGGAGAGACGTGATCGAAGTGAGGACGCTGACCATGCGCTACAGCCGTACATTCGGCAAGCGACCTTGGACAGGTGGTCCGAGGACCTGCGCGGCGGAGCGACCACATGCCACGTACCCGCGTCGTACCGCCACCCCTTCCCCCGGCGCTCGGTGTCGGTCGTGACCAGGCACCCTTGTTCCTTGTCCAGATGGGGCTTCATCGGCGCCCCGGCCGTGCCGACCACCCAGACTGTCCCGTCCCGCTTGACCGCCAGGTCGTCGGGAAACCCGTCCTTGACGGCCATGGCGGGCCATCGGCATTGACATCAACAACATCGCAGGCCCCGCCGATCTCACAGGGTCTTTGTGACCGGCGTTCATTGACGTGTAGCGCTTCCGGCCGCCCCCCGAGAAGGGGAGCTTGTCGGCGAAATCGGTCATGGCAGCGACGAATGCGTGAGGCTTGTCGTTGTGGATGACGTGCTTGGCGTCGATCCGCCGGTAGACGGTCTGCGGGGGCGAGCCGGCGTACCCGGCGGGCGTCTTCGTCGTCCATGGCTCTGACGAACCCGTATCTCGTACCAGTTCCAATTGGCGTCCAGCAGCAGGACGGGGCAGGTCGTCGTCTGGAGCGCGGCGCCCTGACATTCGACCTGCCCTGAACAGCCACCACAGCACATCGGAACGGTGGACGGCGACTTCTCGGCCCGCTGATGCTGTTGGCCGTTTGGGCGTTTGCCAAGGGTCTGGAAATGCCCCACCGCCAGGTGATATTCGCGTTCCTCCTCACCCAGCGGCCGGGGCCGGCTACCGGGCTGGGCGGGCGATCAGTGCCTCGATGCCATCCAGCAGGAGGTCGAGGCCGAACCGGAAGTCGGCGTCCTCCGTCCAGCCGGTGGAGTCCCTGAGCAGGCCGGAGCGCATCATTGCCGACAGCGCCGGGTACGTCGCGCGGTCCAGGACCTCGGTGAGTATCTCGCCGTACTCGGCGGCTCCCTTGGTCCTGGCCGCGGGGTCCTTGCCGCCGGCGCCGAGCGAGTGCGTCAGTGTGGCGTCGGTGAGGGCGTAGCCGCTCAGCACCGTGGTGGCGTTGAACTTCTGGCCGTCGTCCAGCCCGGTGTCGGACAGCGCGTCCAGGGCCCGGTCGAGCCAGAGCAGTCGGCGCGGGCCCATGGGCGGGGTGCTCTGGCGCAGGTCGAGCAGCCAGGGCCGGGACAGCAGGAGGTCGCGGGTGAGCCGGGTCCAGGTGGCGAGGTAGTCGCGCCAGGACAGGTTCCCGCGTTCGGGCGGTGGGGGCACGGCGCTGTCGGCCATGACGGTCAGCAGTTCGTCCTTGCTGCCGACGTACCGGTAGAGCGCCATCGGAGCGACGCCCACCTGGGCGGCGACGTTGCTCATGGAGACGGCGGCCAGCCCCTCGGTGTCGGCGATCTCGATGGCGGCCGTCGTGATCGTGGCCAGGTCCAGGCGCGGCCTCGGTCCTCTGCGCGTGGTGGGTTCGCGGCCCCACATCCGCGCCACGACGGGTGGCAGCTCTGCCATCGAACATCCTCTCGTGTGCCGGACTCTGTGTACGTCATATGGCCTCATAATCGTGTATGCCGTACAGAGTAGACCGTACATCATGAGGGAGGCGTCATGGAGATACGTACGTTCGCACCGGGCGACCGCGCCGAGCTGCGTGAGCTGCTCGAGCGCGTGGGCGAGGACGCTCCCACGGCGTCTCTGTGGGGGCATGTGGACTCGGAGGCGGCCGTCTACCTGGACCCCTACATGGAGCTGGAGCCGGACTCGCTCTTCGTCGCCGTCGCCGGGGGCGCCCTGGTGGGCTACCTGACGGGATGCCTCGACAGTGCGCGGTTCCCCGGCGATGGCGAGCGCATGGAGCAGGCGATGCGGACCTACCGGCTGGTGTTCCGGCCCAGGCCCGCGGCCTTCTTCGCGCGCAGCCTGGCCGATCTGGCGTGGGCCGCGATCCGCAGGCAGCCTGGCGCCGGCGAGTTCGCCGACGCCAGGTGGCCCTCGCACCTGCACATCAACGTGGCACCCGAGGCGCGAGGGACCGGCGCCGCCGATGGGCTGATGAGCCGATGGCTCGACCGGCTCGGGAAGGCCGGATCCCCCGGTTGCCACCTGCAGACCCTGGTCGAGAACACCCGGGCGGTGCGGTTCTTCAAGCGCATGGGGTTCGCCGAGCACGGCCCGGCACCACTGGTGCCCGGCCTCCGGCACGACGGCCGGCGGGTCCACCAGCGGACGATGGTCTGGAGCGCCGGCCGTACTGCCGAGGAGGCGGGAGCGCGGACGTCCGCCAGGCGTCAATAATCCCAGGCCGCCGCACCGGCACCATCGTCGGCCGCCGCACCTGACATCGACCAGTTCGCCACCAAGGCGGCGGTGGCGAACTTCCTGCCGCTGCTGGCCGAGCGCTTCGCCCGCCAGCGGCTGCACGCCTCGGCCCGCGTGGAAGGGGGTGGGGGAGGTGAAGGGTGGCCGATCGTGCGGAAGTTGGCGTCCATTCGGATCTTGGTCATCGTACGGTGCCGCATCAGCGCCAGCCAGGCGTTGACGAGGCCGGCGCCGAGCAGCGCCAGGCCCACCGTCCACAGGGTGCCCAAGGCGACCCGGCCCTTCTGCGCCCACGCCAACCAGCACAAATACCGAGTAGCCGCCTTCGTGGCGATCACGCTAGGCCATGGCTTCACCGGCCCGCCGAAGGGGGCTGCTTGCAGGGGCCGGAGTGGACTCCCTGGTCGAGCAGGGCGTTGATCATCTCCTGGAGTTGATCGCGTCCGATGGTGCCGAGTGCGCCGGTCAGGGCCTGGGCGAGCTTGTCGAACGGGTCGTCCACCGGCAGTTCCTTCACCTTCTCGGCCAGTTCCGCCACGCTCCACAGCCCGTCTTTGTGGATGTGGGCGCCGAGGGACCAGCCATGATTGACCGTGACCGTTCCGCCCCGTACCGACAGCACCTGACCGGTGAGCGGGCAGGCCGCGCCGGCCAGGTAGGCGGCGACAGGTGCGCAGGCGGCGGGGTGCAGTGGGTCGAACCGGCCCACCGGCGGTTCCTCGCTCATGCCGGGAACGGCGAGAGTGAGGCGGGTCCGGGCCATCGAGGGCGAGATGCAGTTGACCCGCACGCCGTACCGGCCGAGTTCGAGGGCCGCCACGGTGGTCAGCGCCGCGACCCCGGCGTTGCCTGCCGCATAAGAGACCTGCGCGGGCAGGGGGTTGAGCAGCCCGGAGCCGGAGGAGGTGTTGACCACGGCGCGGTCGGCGCGGACCCCGGCCTGATACCGGTCGCGCCAGTGGCGGGCCGCCCAGTGCGTCACCGCGAAGGTGCCCTTCAGCTTGACGGCCGCGACGTCGTCGAAGTCCTCCTCCGACAGGTCGGTCAGGCCCATGTTCCGTTCGATGGTCGCGTTGTTGACCACGACGTGCAGGTCGCCGAAGGACTCAAGAGCCGTCTCCACCATGCGGCGGGCGCCGTCCCAGTCGGTGACGCTGTCGGTGTTGCCCACGGCCTGTCCGCCGCGCGCGATGATCTCTTCGACGACCTTCGCGGCTACCCCGGCGTCGCCGCCCGTGCCGTCGATGGCGACGCCGGGGTCGTTGACCACGACCTTGGCGCCTTCGGCGGCGAAGAACAGCGCCTCTTCCCGCCCGATGCCGCGCCCCGCTCCGGTGATGAGGACGACGCGTCCGTCCAGACTTCCCATGAATGATCTCCCTCCACTGACTGCAGTCTATGTAGTAATTCACAGTATGCATTAATTCAGAAGATGTCTTAGACTGCCGTGCGTGGTGGAGAAGCACGGACTGCGAGAGCGCAAGAAGCAGCGCACCCGGCAGGCACTGATCGAGGCGGCGGTGCGCCTGTTCGAGGACAAGGGCTACGACCAGGTGACGGTGGCCGAGATCGCCGACGCCGCGGAGGTGTCCCCCCGCACCTTCTTCCTCCACTTCCAGACCAAGGAGGATGTGCTTCTGGCCAATGCCGACGTGCGCGTCGATCTGGCGCTGCAGGCGATCGCCGAGCGCCGCGCCGGGGAAGGGCTGCCTGAGGTGCTGGTGCGGGCGATGGACCAGATGATCGCCGACACCTGGGACAGCGACCTCCCCAGCGGGCTCGCGGCACTGCGGGCACGGCTGGCGGCCTCGGTGCCGGCGCTACAGGCCCGCCTGCTTCAGCGATACCTCACGGCGCAGGCCGAACTGGCCCAGGCTCTGCAGCGGGCATTCCCCGGCAGACTCGACACGATCACCGCCTCCGCCCTGGTCGGCGCAATGGTGGGCGCGGTCAGCGCATCCGCAGTGACCGCGCTGCAGCGCGGCGACGGACCCGGCGAGGTACGGAACGCCATGCGGCAGGCCATGGCTCTGGTGGCGCGATCCGTCGCCTGACCTCGTCCGTCCGGCCATGTGCCGAAGCCGTCACTGGCTCGCGTGGGGGAGGCGATTCACCGTCGCAGGTGATCAATTGTCCTCAAGGTGCGTGGAAGGTGCAGGTGTGGCGATCAGACTCTTGCGCGCGGCCCCGGCCACCGGCGACACCGCACAACCCGTCCCACGCCGGGCACTCCGTACCGCCTGAGCGCCTCCCTGGGTGCTGCTCCCCACGTGCCTGTGGAGGTTGCCGTTCGCCTTTCACTTCGACATGGGCCAGCTCAACGACGGTCCTGTGTCACCGTTGTGGATCAGCATCCCCCATGTCTTCGGGCTCAGCGTGCCCACCGAGTTGGCGGCGCTACTCGGCATCGGTCTGGTGCGCGGCTGGGGAGAGGTGGTCCAAAGCTGGATCCCGATCATCGGCGGCACACGTCCCTGCCATGGCCGGTGGGCTGCTCCTGCCCGCGGTCTCGGTCTGGATGGTGCTCTCCTGGCTCGGTGTCGCCGACAGCATCGCGTACGAGAACGGCTGGTGGCAGGCGCCGGCGAAGGCGTGCATCATCCCGACGGCGCTGCGGGGCCCGATGGTGCTCGCCCTGGCATGCTCCTACCACCTGCGCCGCCGCCCCTCCCGCGGTCGAGAGGTCCCAGCAGGATGATCTCCGTTGTGCTTGATCGCTCGCGGTAGCAGAGAGCGCAGGACGGGGCCAAGCCGAAGCCGCGGGGGTCGGTGACGAACTGTGGGCGGTGATCGAGTCGTTGTCGCCCCGGCGTCGGCGGCGTTTCCGCCATCCGGGGCGCAAGCGGCCGGGGCTCGGGCATGACCTGCTGGCGGCGCCCGGCCGAGTGGAACCCGAACACCGGGAGCAAGGCCGTGGCCGCACCGGGGGCGCCGTCCTCGGCGTCGTGTGTCAGGGCGCTGTGACGTAGCCGGTGTCGATGCTGCCGACGGTCAGGTCGGTCAGCGCCTCGATCGCCTCGGCGACGGTGACGCGCCCCCGGTTCAGCTCCCCGGCGATCGCCTCGGCGGCGCCCAGTGCGCCGACGCAGCGCAGCCGGAGGGCTTCCGGCGTGAGCCCGGAGTACGGCCGCAGGGCGGTGGCCATCAGGTCCGTGTAGCCATCGAGCAGTTCGCGCTCGATCGCCTCCATCTCCTGGTTCCCCTTGAGCGCGGCCGAGATCGCGGTCCATTCGGGCATGTCGGTGGCGCAGGCGAAGTAGGCGGCGCTCAGCACGCGGGCGATCTCGCGGGGGACGGCCGGGGCATCGCGCAGCGCCTCCTCCGAGGCGGCCCGGTGCCGCTCGTCGAGCCGCCGGTAGAGCGCGATCAGCAGTCCGGGACGGGTGCCGAAATGGTCGTAGACGACCGGCCTGCTCACTCCGGCGGCCTCTGCCAGGCTGAGCAGCGTGAGGCTGTCGGTGCCGTGGGCGCGCACGATCGCCATGGCGGTGTCGAGCAGTTGCTCCCGCCTGGCCGGCTTGGACAGGCGAGTCGATCCGGTGGCCATCGTCCTCCCTTGCGTTGCCTTCCAGCTTAAGCTACAAAATGTAAGTTACAGAATGTAGGTTAGTGGGAGGACGTCACTGTGGAGCATTCCGTACTGATCATGGGTGGATCCGGCCAGGCAGGCGCGGGGACCGCCACCCTGCTGCGCCGCTGGTACCCGGAGCTGCCGCTGACGATCGCCGGCCGCGATCTCGGCCGCGCCAGACGGGTCGCCGACGAGCTCGGCGGCGCGACAGCCACAACCATCGATCTGCGGCGAGGTGACCTCGGCCTCCGGGAGGCCGACGGCTACTCGGCGGTCGTGGCAACGGTGTGGGACAGCCAGCTGAACGGACTGCGTCACGCCCAGGACCGCGGTCTGCCGTACGTCAGCATCTCCAGCGGCCTGGTCGACATCGGACCCGAAGTCGTCGCCACCGGCCTGCGAGCCGGCGCGGCGCCGATCCTGCTGGCCGGCCACTGGTATGCGGGGCTCGTCGTCCTTGCGGTGCTCGGCCTGGTCAGGGAGTTCGCCCGGCTCGACACCATCGAGGTCAGCGGGGTGCTGGACGAACACGACAGCGGCGGGCCCGCGGCCACGGCGGACATGGAACGCCTGCTGGCCGCCACCTCGGCGGGACACGTCCGCCGCGACGGCGTCTTCCACTGGGTCACCGGCCCCGAGGCGGAGGTGGAGGTCACCAGCGTCGACGGCACCGTCCTGCCCGGCCGGATCGTCCCCATTCTCGACGTGCCGAGCCTGGCCCTCGCGACGGGCGCGCCCAACGTCCGCTTCGCGTTCGCGATCGGTGAATCGGCGGGCAGGCGGCGCGGCGGGCGCGCCTCCACGGAGGTCAGGATCGACCTCGAAGGCGTGGACCACGCGGGGGCACCACTCAGGACGAGCCGCTACCTCCTCCACCCGGAAGGGCAACGCCCCCTGACGGCGCTCGGCGTCGCCCTCGGCGTCGAGCGACTGCTCGGCCTGCGCGGCGCCCCCGTGCCGCCCGGCCTCCACACCCCCGAGGCGTTGATCGACCCCGGCCACGCGGCCGAGCGGATGGCGGAGATCGGCGCCACCTTTACCGACTCCGCCGATCGAGAATCGCGGGCGGTGCACCCGTGAGACGACCTGATTCATGATGGCGCTGTCACGCACTTGACGCGCGTACATCCAGTGCTGACGCCTCGGCCATGGCCCACTGCTTGGTCCCTGCGACGAGCCTCAAAACAACCCTCGTGAATCGGCGCGAGATCTACGTGTGGGGGCACCGACGTCGAGCTGCTCGCGAAGTGGCCGTAATCCTGGGGAATCGGTCGAGTATCGCTGACCTGCACCGATGAGGGGGAGGCGGTCCGCTTGGCGAGTCACTGCCCTGGACTGTCGTCCAGGGGCGCACTGCGGCTGGTGACAGCGTTCTTACCGGCACCCCGTGCATGCCGATGCGGTTGCAGCCCCGCCTCGCCGCCCCAGCCGAAGCTCACGTACATGAGCGATCATGGCGGCGTGGCGACCAGGAGAACCGTCAGCCGGGGCGGTGCGCGACTCCGGCACGTTTATCCGGTACATCGCCGCCGGGGTCGCGCGGCGGCCGGCATGAGCGTCGCACCGGAGATCACCGCCCTGCGCGGCGGAGGCGTCCCCTCGCCGCGGCCGCCGATGCCTTCCTCGCCACAGCGCGCACCGCCAACCCCAACACCCACCGCGCCCACGCCTCGGCCGTCGACCGCGTCATCGCCCTGCTCGGCCGCGACCGGCCGCTCACCGACGTCACCGACACCGAGATCGGCGCCACGCTCACCGAACTGTGTGGCGGACGCGCGGGCTGTTCAGAGAGCGTTTTGCAAGCCACCCTTGCCCCGCCGATGACGCGAGTGTCGAGAATCGAACTTGGCCTGCCAGTAGGAGAGGCACTCGGCGCGCTTGCTATCGAGATCGAACTCCTTCAGCCCGCCTTCGGTCAGCGGAGCATCTCAGGGAGTCGGGGGCCGGTCAGTGGCCCTGACGCCGACTCCGGCGGCGATGGTGTGGATGACTTCACCGCGCGCGGCAAGCGAGGATGGCGGCGCGTCTGTCGTCATCAATCACTGGCCCAGCGATCCGTGATCTGCTGATCAGTGGGTGCGACGCCGGGGAGCGGTTGCCGGCTTGTTTCGGCCATCGGCTCCATGTCCAGCGGTCTGCCGCGGGCCGCCGGCCCGCGACGGCAGCAGCACGACGATGATCACGGCGCCGAGCGCCACGCAGACGGCGCCCGCCGTGAGCCCGCCCGAGTAGCCCATGATGGCCAGCGCGGCCACCCCGACGGCACCGCCGACCTGCTGAACGGAGGTGAACAGGGCTGCGCCGAGACCGGCGTCCTCCTCGGTGGTGCCATCGACCGCGGTCACTGCCATGACGGGCAGGCTCAGCCCGTTGCCCACACTCAGTATGAGCATGCCGGGCAGGACGTGGGCGATGTAGGAGTCGCCCGCCGCCACGCCGGACAGCAGCAGCAGGCCGGCGATGTTGACCAAGAACGCCAGCGGGAGCGCCCAGCGCGTCCCGATCCTGAGCGAAATGCGGGAGGACAGCCACATGCCTGCCAGGATGCCGGCGCCGTAGGGCAGATAGGCGATGCAGGCCAGGAACGGGCTGTAGCCCAGAACGGTCTGCACTTGGATCATCAGCAGGAACGACATCGCGTACATCGCCATCGAGAACAGCAGGGTCGCGCCGTTGGCCACCGCCCGCGTCCGCGAGGCCAGGAACGATGCGGGCACCAGCGGCGCCGCCGCCCGCGACTCCGCCACCAGGAACGCCGCCGCCAGGGCCGCGGAGAACACGACGGCCCCGTAGACGATCGGATCGCTCCAGCCGGTCTCTCCGGCCCGCAGCAGCCCGTACACCAGCGACACCGCAGCGCCGGTGACCAGGACCGCGCCCGCAACGTCGAGGCGGCGTCGGCCGGGGGCGCGGGACTCGGGGACCAGGCGCGGGAGCAACGCCAGGGCCACGGCGACGATGGGCAGGTTGATCAGGAAGATGCCGCGCCAGGACACCAGTTCGGTCAGCGCCCCGGACAGCACGAGGCCCGAGGTTCCGCCCAGGGCCGCGATACCGCCCCAGATGCCCAGCGCCGTGGCCCGCTCCTCCGGCCCCGGATACAGCAACGTGATCATCGACATCGCCGCCGGGCTGGCCATCGCAGCACCGCCGCCCTGCACGAACCGCCCGACCACGAGCTGCCACGGCTCCTGAGCCAGCCCGCAGGCCAGGCTGGCCACCCCGAACAACGCCACCCCGATGAGGAAGACGCGACGGCGGCCCAGCAGATCCGCCATCCGGCCGCACAGCAGCAGCAAACCGCCGAAAGCCAGGAAGTAGGCGTTGACGACCCAGGGCAAGCCGGACGCGCTGAAGCCCAGCTCATCGCGAATGCTGGGCAGGGCAACGTTCACGACGGTGTCATCGAGCACGAGCATGAACTGGACAAGACACAACACAATCATCGGCACCCGACGACGCTATGATCCGCCGTATTTGGCCACAATCCGCGATGAGGCCAGACTATGTCGCATGGAGGACATGAGCGCGATCATCGTCGGCCACTTCCCGCTCGCCTCGGGTGACTGGATCTCCCCGCACAGTCACACCCACCACCAGATCGCCTGGACCCGGCGCGGCGTCCTGAGCGTCGGCGTGGGCGAGGTGTACTGGGTCCTGCCGCCCAGCAGGGCACTGTGGCTGCCCGCGGGTGTCACCCACACCACCGGCGCGACCCGCGACGCCGTGCTCTGCAGCCTGTACCTGGCTCCGGAGCGCTGCCCGCTGGACTGGCCCGAGCCCACGGCGGTCGGCGTCGACGGCCTGCTGGCCGAGCTGATCGGGTATCTGGCACGCACCGACCTCACCGACGACGCGCGACTGCGCGCCGAGGCGGTGGTGCCCGACCTGCTACGCCCCCTGCCCACCCGGCCCATCGACGTGCCCCAGCCCACCGACGAGCGGGTCAGGGTGGTGGCGGCCGCCCTGCTGGCCAACCCCGCCGACCCGCGCAGCCTGGAGGCTCACGCCCGCGCGGCGGGCGTGAGCAGGCGGACGTTGACGCGGTTGTTCGTGCGCGACACGGGCATGAACTTCGACCGTTGGCGCACGCAGGTACGGCTGCGCGCCGCCCTCCCGCTGCTGGCCGAGGGGCAGCCGGTGTCGCGGGTGGCACACGACGTGGGGTACGCCACGGCGAGCGCCTTCCTGGCCGCCTTCCGCCGCACCGTCGGCACCACCCCCGGGAGTTACCTGCTCAGTCGTTGACTCTGATCTTCTCCACGGTGAGCCGGGGAGAAGACCCTGGCAACGCGCTGACGGCTTGTCCAGCACGATCTAGATGGTCGACGGGCCGCCAGCGCTGGTCGCGAGTGCGGTGAAAGGCCCACCGACACTCGTCGCTGTCGTAGGTGCTTGTGGAAGCGTTCTGTGCGCCGCGTACGGCTCGACCTCGGCCAGCCTGTATCCGGTGGGCTGGTCCCTGTTCACCTGCAGAAATGTCACTGATGGCGGCTGGTGGAGCAAACCTTACCGACAGGCCGAGGCCCGGCGATCCAGCCGGAAGAGGCATCAAGATCAACTCTTCACCGCTGTTTCCTGCAGCCAGCCTCCTCGAAGGCCGGTCCTCCAGGTGGTGCAGCACCAGCGACGCGGTCAGGCGATCGTGCTTCCTCCCTCATGGGCGTTCGTGGTGGTGTGCCCTCGGCAGGCTCAGACCCGCTGCGGGAGAGGTCGTACCGTCAACTTGCCGGGGTGTCATGGGAGAACCGTTCCGGGCGGAAGCCGGCGAGCCTCTCGTCCCTCCTCCCGCTGACGATCTCCGACGCGAGCAGCCGGCCGATCACCGGCCCGAGCGTGATGCCGCTGTGGGAGACGGCCTCGTAGTAGCCCGGCACGGACGGCACCGCTCCCACCGAGGGGTAGCCGTCGCCCGGGATGGGCCGGTCGACCACCCGTGTCCCGACGATGCGGGAGTCCTCGAACCCGGGAACGACCTGTCGCGCCGACTCGTGGAGCAGCCATTGGAGCGCCGCCGGATCTTCGCCGGTGTCGATGAGCGCGTCGACCTCGCGGCTGTGGAGGACCACCGAAGCGTCTCCGTCAGGTCGGATCGCGACGCGGGGCGCGTGCATGGTCCGGCGGATCGGCACCTGAGCACACTCGATCCGGGTGACGAGGCCGGGCTCCCGGCGCATCGGCAAGTGCCGCGCGACGAGCCCGGCGACGTGGGCGGCGCCGGGTCCCGCGGCGTTGACGACGGCGTCGACGTCGAGACGGCTGCCGTCGGACAGAGCGACGGTCCGGACGCTCCCGTCGGCGCCGGTGCCGACATCATGGACCGTGGTGCCGAACCGGGGTTCAGCCCCGGCCGCGACGGCCTGGCCGACCAGGCGGCCGACGAGATGGCGTCCGTGCACCCAGGCTTCGTCGGGAAAGAACACGACCGGAACCTCGTCGGACACCGTGAGCGCGGGTTCGAGGTGGCGGCGTACCTCGGCTCCCGTGCGTACCTCGGCCCGGTAGCCCCAGCCGGCCAGCAGCGCGGCCGTTTCCAGGAGGCTCGCCTCCGCCGCGGGGTCGTCCGCCCAGCGCAGGTGGCCGTCGGGGTGCCACCATGGGTCCGGCCCGATGAGCCCGGCAAGCTCGCGGTACGCCGCCATGCTGGCGACGTTCAGGTCGAAGTAGGGCCTGCTCGCGGTCTTGGCACTGGCGTTGACCCACGAGAACGACCAGTCGGTGATCCCTTCACCCGGCCGGCCCGCCTCGACGAACACCACCTTGACGCCGTGCCGCGCCAAATTCCAGCCCACACAGGCTCCGAGAACGCCTACCCCGATGACAGCAACACATCCAGGCCGCTCCACGACCCGATTCTCTCACGAACACCGTCTCCTGCCCTCTGGCAAGCGTCGCGACTCTCCTCACTACCCGCGCCGTCGGCCGTCCGGTCGAGGTTACCGGCGGCGTGCTCGCCGCCGGCGCGGGCGCGGCCAGTCCGGGCATCCAGATCGCCCGCGAGCTCGCCGTCGGCAGGTCGATGCTGTACCGGGCGCTCGAGGACGGCGACCCGGGCAGTCCCATGACCTGATCGCTCCAGCCCGCGTCCATCAGAGCCTTCCACCGACACCGAGGGTCAGGCCGAGGCCGACATGGCACATCCCCGCGAGGCGGCCGTGCAAGTGCGCCGACGCCCACCGGGTCTGAGGCGTGTCGCTGATCGTTGAACGTAGAGGTCTCCGGTAGTTGGTTCAACGACCAAGAAGGACGAAACGCCGGAGACCTCGTGGCCGGCGTAGTGGTGACGAGGCGGCACGACCTCACTGACGCGCAGTGGGCGGCGCTGGAGCCGCATCTGCCTGCCGCGTTGGGCAAGAGGCGTCCGCCGAGGTGGAGCAGGCGGCAGTTGATCGATGGGATCCGATGGCGTGATCCGGACCGGGGCGCGGTGGCGGGACGTTCCTGCCTGCTACGGCCACTGGTTCACCGTGTATGGCTTGTTCCGGCGCTGGCAGCGGGAGGGGATCTGGTCGCGGATCCTGGCCGCCTTGCAGGCGTGCGCGGACGCCGGTTCGGCGCCGCGTCCTTCGAGGTCATGCTCGGGCGGGCGCTGCCGGTGTTGTCCGTGCGCGAGGTCTCCGAGCGGTGGCGGCTGGCGTTCACGTTGATGCTGGAGGTCTACGGCCGTTCGGTCGCGCCCGCCCCGGCCGCCGCGGTGCCGCTGCCCGAGACCGCGACCGTCATCGCGTTCGTCACCGCGGGGCTGACCGCACCATCCCCTTCTGAGGAGCATCATGGCCACTTTCGCCGTCACCGGATCGGCCTCGGGCATGGGCGCGGCCAGCGCCGCCGCCCTCGCCGAAGCCGGGCACACCGTCATCGGGGTGGGCCTGCGCGACGCCGACATCATCGCCGACCTGGGCACCGTCGAGGGGCGGAACAAGGCCGCCGGGGAGATCCTCTCCCGCTGCGAAGGGCGTCTGGAGAGGGTCGCCGCCGTCGCGGGCGTCGGCCCGAACCTGCCGGACGCCGCCGCGGTGGTGTCGATCGACTACTTCGGCCCGGTCCGGCTGCTGGACCTCCTGCGGCCCGCGCTGGCGGCCTCGGGCGCCGGGCGCGCCGTCGTGATCGGCTCCAACTCCGCCACCACCGTCCCGCTCAGCGACGACCGCCTGGTGGAGCTGGCGCTGGCGGGGCAGGAGGAGGCTGCCCGCGAGCACGCCCGTGCCGCTGCGGAAGCGATGCCCGCCGAACTGCGCGAGCTCGCCCCCAGCATCTCCGCCTACGCCTCCGCCTCCGCCAAGTTCGCGCTCGCCCGCTGGGTGCGCCGCACCGCCGTCACCCCGGAATGGGCGCGGCATGGCGTGCTGCTCAACGCGATCGCGCCGGGCGCCGTGCTCACCCCGCTCATGCTCGGCTCAGCCGGTGGGACCGGCGACGCCGACGACTTCCCGACGCCGATGCCCCTCGGCGTATTCGGCGAGCCGGTGGACATCGCGTTCTGGGTGCACCAGTTCCTCAAGCCCGAGGCCCGCTTCACCACCGGCGCGACCATGCGCCCCGACGCTCAGCCCGTGGCGATGACCATGGGTTGGCAGAAAGGACTCGATCAGCGACGAGGGTCATGTAGAGCGAGGCCCACCACACCACCAGCAGGATGCCTCAAAGCGCTCTGTGCTTGAGCCGCGTGGCTGATGGTCGATGATTTTTTGGACCAAACAGGTTCCCGGGGAAACCCGACACTGCATCCCAGGATGCCCACGGCGGCGAGCGGCATGAGGACCTTCTTTGTATGCCGACCACCGTCGATTACCTTTGTTAGCCGGACTGCAGCTCGCTAGCCTGCGGCGACGAGGTGATTTCCTCGTTTGGTATTTGCAAACCACCAGCCTGAGCCGCCCATGGGACGCCAATCGAACGCGACGCATGCCTGCTCGATTTCCGCGACGGAGGCTTCTCGGGGCTCGAAACCTGTCTCACCGAGTTCGCCTGCACGCATCAGCCCTCGATCGAGCAGATCACGGATCACGGCGATGGCAGCTTGAGGGGGCTTCGCGTAGGACAGAATCTCGTCTAGGGAGATCCAGTCATCGAGTCCCGATGTCAGGACCGCACGCACTATCTCTTCTTCAATCATGGCAGGTGAACCTTGTTGTGAACGCCTTCGGCGGTGAAGATGTCCATGGTCGCACCGCCCGAGGCTGACGTGGTGCGCCATTGAGGGGATCTCGGAGAGATAACTCGGGGCGATTGAGGACTTCTCGGACAGGAGCGATGACGTGTCGGGCCTTTCGGGAGGAGTCGTCGAAGGCCGGAGACAGGCGTGGATCCTCCGGTAGTTGAGTTCTCGCCGCAAGAAAGCACAGCCGCCGAAAGGCTCCACATGATTACTCATCGTGCCACGCTCGACGTCTCCCGCGCACTCGTTCAGTACGTCGCCCGGTTGCTGCGCAATGAGCGCCAGCTGCGCGGCACCTCGAAGGGCGGCCGGGCCTTGACTCGTTCTGGCAGGCGGTCATGGTGCTGCGCTGGTCCCGAGGCGAGCACGACATCCCCAAGTTCGGCCGCGATCACCACGTTTCCCGGGCCACCGCCTACCGCTACGTCCACGAGGAATCGCAGTTCTCGCTGCTCAAGCACCGGGTCTTGGTGAGACTCTCGACCGCGCCCAAGCCGAGGGACTTGCGTCTGTGATCCTGGACGGCGTGCTGATCCCGATCGATCGCTGTGCCGAGCAGACGCTCAGCGTCATAGGCGAGTCCATCGACGTGTGGTATTCAGGCAAGGCCCACCAGCACGCCGGCAACCTCCAAGCCTTGTCGTCGCCAGGCGGGCTGCCATTGTGGATCGCCGAGGTCGAAGCCGGCTCCGTTCACTACCTCACCGCCGCTCGCATGCACGTGCTGGGCGCGCTGTACGTCGCCGCTGCACACGGCCTGCCCACCCTCGCCGACAGCGGCTACGACGGCGCCGGAATCGGCATTCACACCCCGATCACGCAGCCCGAAGGAGACCAGGTCCTCAGCCCGGACAACCGCACCTACAGCCGACTCCTACGTGCCCTGCGGTGCCTTGGTGAGCGCGGATTCGCCCTGCTCAAAGGTCGATGGCGCACCCTCCAGCACATCGCCATCAGCCCCAGCGGAATCGGCGACATCGCCCGCGCGGCGCTCGTCCTCACCCATTTCGAGCACGACCACCTGCTGGCTATTCGCTGAGATCACGTCAGTGCCCATCAACCAGACTACCGACGCCATCCCTCTGGTACATGGAAATCATTCTTCCCTCGGAAGTAGCGAAAATGAAAGAAATAGGATTCTTTCGAGAGCTTGGCCACGGGGATCCGGGCGGCCCTACGCTTGTTTGCCGGCATAAATAAGGTCAATGCCGATCGACGCTTCGTGAGCGAATATCTTCGAAACGGATCACATCTGGCGGTATCGGGGACCGAGGTCCAGGACATCATCTCGGCGGAGCACGTCCTAATCGGTTCGCTCCTTACACAAACCGATGGCTGCTGGATGTGGCCGAGCGATATGAGCTACTACGTAGCTAACTACGGAGTCGACCTGCCGGCCGAATTCGTCAGTAGAGTTCACAATTTGAAAGGAGTGCCTCCAAAACTGACCGGAGAGCAATTGATCGAGGTGGAACACGCCGTTTTCGGCGGCTAGAGAGTGTCCCGTTCTGGTGGTCCTGTACGACTGGACCACCAGAACATCGATGCTGTTCGATCTAGCCTTCCCCTGTGTACCGCTCAAATATTGTCCGGGTGGTGCGCGCCGTTGGGCTCTGTGTTGGGACGAACTGGCCTTAGCAGAAAACGATGGCCATGCCCAAGACTTGCTCGAAGCGGACTACAGGGGAATATGAACGTGAGAGCCAGCGCCAGTTCGTCACGAGAGTGAGCACCAGTGGCTGATCCTTGGGGCGCGGCATGGTTACGAGCGCAGATCGCGTGCCTGCGCGCGGTCGGGGCCTGCGATGGGGGCATCGGCGGCCCGGCCGGGGCCCGCGGTCGTAGCGCTGGGTGGTGACGGGGGAGGCGTGCCCCAGGAGCGCCTGGACCTCCTCCACCGGGACGCCCATGGCGGGCCCTGAGCTGCGCGTCGGCCCTTGGCGCCAATACTCGGCCGGATCTTCCCGCTGCCCCGGTTCGCCTCGGCGTCGTCGCAGAGCTCGGCGATGGCATCGGCCCGGTCGGGCGGTGGGGTGGAGGAGTTCGATCTCGCCGGGGCCGGGGCGGGTGCGTTCTTGAGGCCGTGGGAGTCGCGGTCGGGTACGCCCCTCGTTCGGTGGTGCCTGAGCAGGTGTGATGGGCGGCTGTGGGATGGCCGAATGTGGCCATCGTGATCGTCTTGACCTATCGCTTGGTCGGGCTCATCGTCGAGAGGGCTTCGACGGCGAAGCGGGCGGGGGAGGGGGGCGATGGGGGCCGGGGATGCACTGATCAACGTCCACGGGGACCTCGCGTACACGCATGTGACGCCGGCGATGGACGCGAGCCGGCGGATCGCCTACAGCGTCCTGGACGCGGCCAAGGGGGACCCGGACGCGGCGTACACGGCCGACGGCCCCGCCGAGCCGCCGTTCAAGCGGAAGGTCACCGGGGTCGGTCACGGGATCGCGGGCGCGGCCGCGATGCCGACGGTCAAACCTGGCGGCAGGATCGAGGCCGGCGCGCCCCCAGTGCCGTCGGAGAACCTGAAAGGCGCCGTCACCTGCGCCGGAGCCCGCAGCGTCGACTTCAACGAGGCCGACCAGGTCGTCCACAGCGTGCCAGCGATCGCCGCTCGAAAAGGCGATGCGCACCGAGAACACCGACAGCAACGACGAACCCATCCAGCGCCTGGATGCGGACTGATCGGCAAGGAGCTCACTTCGTGCACGACAAGAACCTGATCAAGGTCTACAAGGACCGCGAGTACACCTCCACGACAATGGTCCGGCACAACGGCACCGTGGTCGGCTTCGCCCTCGGCGCCGACCGCCGCGTCTACTACAGCGTGCTCAGCCTGGACCAGGCCGACCGGGCGCGCGGCGCACTCGACGCGGCCTACTGGAACGCCGACCCGGCCGTGCTGGTGTTCCCCACCGAGATCGTCGACGTGGGCCCCGAGACACCTCAGGTGGCGGTCATGCCGGTCGTCAAGAAGCTGGGCTCGGCAGAGGTGCCGCCCTCGGAGAAGCTGCTGCCCGGCGAGGAGGACCCGTTCCTGTCCACGACCGCCCGGCTGACCTCCGAGTTCCCCATCCAGGTGGTTTCCGACGGCCGCTACCTGCTGGTGTTCCGCCAATCGGTGGCGGCGGGCGCGGCCGGCTCGGTCTATGAGACGACCACCGGGCGGCTGACCGGCGACGCCGCCGGAGGCAAGGCGGCCAAGGCCGACGCCGCGCTGCTGTGCGACCGCTTCGTCCTGGTGGGCGCCGAGCTCAAGCCGGTGGTGGACGTCCGCTACCAGCGCAGCCGCAGCCGGATCCTGCCCGCCTCCGGCGGTGACACGCTGGGCACCCGGGACATGGAGGGCCGGCTGTTCTACGAGCCGACCATGAAACTGTCGTTCGCCGGACGGCTCACCGGCGGCCTGTTCACCGCGCTGACGCTGCCCACGGCCGTCACCGGGCACACCCGCTGGCAGATCTTCACCGCCGACGCCTCCGGCACCGTGCACGGCCACAACCTGGAGCAGAGCCCCGACGGGCTGTTCAACCCCGCCGGAACCCAACTGTGGACCAGCCCCGACCCCAAGTACGCCGCCTCGGTGCTGGAACGGTCCCCTGGGATCGACTCGCACACCCGCAAGCTGCTGGTTCCCGTCAAACCGCCGCAAGACCGGGCCGGAACAGCGTTGCGCTTCGACGGCACGGGCGCTCCGGTGATCGCGGGCGTGGACGTCACGGCCGCGCCGGCGGGGCCGTACACGCTGGAGGCCTGGATCAAGCCCGCCGCCGCCACCGGGACCGGGCTGATCATCGGACGCACCCAGCGCACCAGCATGGACAGCCCTGTGCACGTGAGCCTCCAGGCCGACGGCAAACTGCGGTTCGGCCACGGCACGCAGACCCTGACCTCGACGACGGTGGCGCCGATGGGGGTCTGGGCGCACGTGGCGGCCGTCTTCGACGGAGCGGCGCTGCGGCTGTATGTGAACGGCGCGGCGGCGGGCTCGCTCACCACGTCCGAGCAGGTCGACGTCAGCGCCCGGATCGTGGTCGGCGGGCGCGGCCCTGGTCAGACCTCCGCCGACGTGTTCACCGGCCAGATCGACGAGGTGCGGGTCTGGACGATCGCGCGCGCCGACTTCGCCACCCGGGGCCAGCGCCTGTCGGGCGGCGAGACCGGCCTGTACGCCTACTTCCCCCTCGACGAGGGCGCCGGCGTGGAGGTCCGAGACCGGAGCGCCAACAAGTTCTCCGGCCGCTTCGACCCCGGCCCCGTGTGGGCCGACTCCGATGCCCCCGTCTACGACGGCCCCGGCATCACCCGCCAGTCGTTCACCGTCACCGGCCGAAAGGCTGTCGCGGGCCTGACCGCGACGCTGTACTACCAGCAGCAGTCCTCGGTGACGGGCTACGGCCAGGCGCCGGTGCCCGAACGCAGGCAGGCGCGCGTGATGCTGGCCTTCGCCACCTCCGGGCCGCCGCCCAAGGGCGAACCGGCCGATCGCTCCTACGTCGCCACCCTGGACTTCGCCGTCTCCAAGGACGGCCGGCTGGCCAGGCTGCCCGGCGTCGTCGACCTGGCCTGGATCGGCACACCCGACCCGACCAAGGACACCGAGCGACTCCGTCAGGCGGAGGAGGCGGTGACCGTCGCGCGCGGCAAGCTCTATACCGACCAGCAGCTCACCGACTGGATGCCGAGCAGCGTGGCCCGGCTGAAGCAGCTTGAGGAGGAGTTGACCAGGGGCGGCATCTTCAGCCTGTACACCCTCAACAGGACCATCGTCGGACCGGCCAGGAACGCGGAGCGGCAGCGGGAGGCCGAGATCATGGCCGAGGCGGTGCCGCTGGCGCAGAGGTACCTGCAGCAGTTGGAGGCCTCTCAGCGGCTCGGCGCCGACAAGGCGGCCCTGGACGCCGCGCTCAACACCCTGGCCACGCTGACCGGCGCGCAGGCGGGCGCGGCCGAGGCGGTGCTGCCGATGCCCACGCTGCACACCGACCGTGCCGGGCTCACCACACTCGGTGCGCTGCTGTCCTTCGCCTGGACGGGCAACGCCCCCGCGCTGCTGGACAGCTCGACCGGCGAGGTGGCGCTGTACTTCCGCGGCGGCGCCGGCCAGTATTTCGCCACCTACTACGCCGCCACGATCGCCCCTGCGGTCAAGCAGTTCACCGTCGCCGACGGCACGTTGCGGCTGTCGGCCCGCGACATGGCCCTGCGCTCGGCCGACTTCGCGGTCAAGGTGACCGCCACCGGGGCGGGCCTGTGCACGGTCGAGGTCAGCCGCGGCACGACCAAGGAGACGTTCCCCTCGGTGCCCGACCGGGCCGACCAGCTGGCCTCGGTGCTGAACGGCACCGCCAAGGGAGCCGAGCTGGGCACGGTGCTGTCGCTCCAGGACAAGGTGGTGACGCTGATAGAGCCGCTGGCGACCGCGCTGACCGCCGGCTCGGCTGTGACGGTCGGCGCCGACAGCCGGACGGCCGAGGCGACCCCGGCCGGCTCGGCGCAGATCACGCTGACCAGCGGCGGCCTGACCGCCGGCACGGGCGCCAAGGTGCGCACCCCCGCCTACGACTACACCAAGGCCACCTGCAGCGCCCCCGGCGTGTCGGTGGCCTCGGGTTCGCTGATCGTCAGCGCGCACGCCCAGAGCGCCACCGGGCCGGTCCCCGCCGGGACCGCCGCCGACGTCAGCCAGCCGCTCGGCCCGCGCTGGCACGGCGACTCCCCCGGCCGGGCGTTCTCCTTCGACCGCGACGCCAAGAACCGTCTGCACCTGGCGGACACCGCCAACATCGCGGCCCTGGCCGCCTCCGGCGACCTGACGATGGAGGCGTGGATCAGGCCGACCGTGGTCAACAACGGCGCCCTGATCCTGGCCACCGACACCGGCCCCACCCGGTACGCGCTGAGCCTGACGCAGCTCTTGAAGAGCGACGGCTCCTTCGCCTACCAGATCGACGCGACCGTCAACGAGCAGAGCGTGCGCACCGTCGACCTGTTCCCGCCGGGGGAATGGGCCCACCTGGCCGTCGCGTTCACCCAGGACTGGGCGATGCGGATGGACGGCGTCGGCTACCTGGACGCCGGCGGCCCCGGCGGCCTGGACATCGTGGAGAACCTGACCATCGAGGCGTTCGTCCAGATCGAGTCCAGCGGCCGGCACGGGCTCGTCGGGAAGGGCGTGCTCGGCGACGGCGGTCAGACGGCCGTGCCCTACTGCCTGTACGTCGACAACGACAACCGCCTTGCCTTCGCCTTCGAGGCCGGATCCGGTACGGCCGCCCCCGTCGTGCACAAATCCACCATGGCCCTCACAACTGGCAGGTTCCACAGGGTGGCCGTCGTGCGCAGGAACCCGACCGGCATCGAGACGGGCGTGGAGATCCGCTTCTACGTCGACGGCGCCGACGCCGGGACGCACCGCTACAAGGGCGCCAAGCCCGTGGGCAACGACGCGCCCGCCGAGCTGGGCCGCATGGTCGAGGGCAAGACCGTGTCCGGCCTGAAGGGCATCCTGTCGGAGGTGCGGATCTGGAACGTGGCCAGGGACGCCGACCAGATCGGCGTGTCCATCAGTCCCAAAGCGCAGGGGCTGGTCGCCTGGTGGAGGTTCCCGGAGTCCAAGGGCTCCACCACTCAGGACATGTGCGGCTCCTATCCCGCCACGCTGCGCGCCGTGACCCGGGTGCGCACCCCCGACCCGGCGGGCAACAGGTTCACCCTGTACCGCAACGGCAGCCCCGTGGCGACGGAGCCGGCGAGGCAGGCGGCCGTCGCCCGGTCCGCCGCGCCACGCTCGGTGGTGGGCGAGGGGTTCACCGGCGACCTGGACGAGATCCGGGTCTGGCGGACCGCCCGTACGCAGGAGCAGATCCTGGACAACATGTTCGGCCGCGTCAAGGGAGACCGGCAGCACCTGCTCGCCTACTACCCGTTCGAGGCCGACGACACGGTGGCCGGGGCGCTGGTCAAGGACGCAGGGCTGAGCGGCCAGCACCTGACTCAGTCGGCGCCCGGTCCGAAGATCGTACTGTCCACGGCGCCGATCTCCACCGACGCCGCCCGGATCCGCTCGGCGCTGACCGGCATCAAGACCTCCTTCCACGGCACGATCGCGACCACCCCGGCCGCCACCGAGTACGGCGACGTGCAGCGGCTCCCGGACGACTCGATCATCGGGGTGCTCAAGCGGGCCTACGGCTACCTCCAGGACGACAAGTCGTGGGCGCTGAGCACCGGTTTCAAGGTCGGCGAACTGGCCACCACCTGGGTCGGCCAGGTGCAGTTCGACCCCCAGCTCATCGGCTACATCGAGGGCGCGCCGCCGATCCCGTCGGAGAACATGATCGACGAGAAGAAGGACTACGCGGGCACCTCGTCGGTCGCCTTCGTGCAGGCCGACAACGTCGTCAACACCTTGTCCTCCCAGCGGGACGTCAGCGTCGACAGCGCGATGAAGATCGCCTTCGACCAGGCGTTCGGCGACGAGGTCTGGGCCGTCCTCGCGCCGCTGGGCGCCGGCACCGCCAAGCCGA
This sequence comes from Nonomuraea sp. NPDC049646, assembly GCF_044465525.1. Taxonomy (NCBI): domain Bacteria; kingdom Bacillati; phylum Actinomycetota; class Actinomycetes; order Streptosporangiales; family Streptosporangiaceae; genus Nonomuraea; species Nonomuraea sp. NPDC049646. The sequence goes on from NZ_JBITLU010000026.1 coordinate 103,746, forward strand.
TGAGCGCGGTCAAGCAGGAGTGGGGCTTCTACCTGTCCCTCGACTTCTCCAACAGCTGGAGCGACACCACGGAGGTGTCCCAGGGCGCCAACACCACCCGCACCAGCAAGGTCACCCTCGCCGGCGGCTGGGAGGACGCCGACGGCACCAAGCACGTCAATCCCACCGTCGGACGCCGCTGGGTGCCCGCCAACACCGGCTTCGCCGTCGTGCAGTCCGAGACCGCCGACATGTACGCATTGCGCTTGACGCACACCGGCGCCGTCGTCGCCTACCGGATGCTGCCCAGCCCCGACATCCCCCGCGACTGGAACCTGATCCCGTTCCCGATCAACCCCCGCTACACCAAACAGGGCACCCTGGACGGGATCGTCGGTTTCCACGAGTACGGCCAGGTACCCGGCCTGCGTCCGTTCCCCGACCCGCACTTCCCCAACGCCGCGGACGGGGTGAGCGGCGAGTACAGCTACTACCGACCCGCCGAGGCCTACCGGATCAAGAAGCGCATCCAGCGCGAGCAGCAGCAGTTGCAGGGCTTCTACGACTCGGTGTCCATCCAGACCCACACCTGGGACCCCACCCACGGCCAGGCGGCCAAGGTGCTGAACGGGATGACGGGCGGCACCGGCGCCACCACCGAGGCCGGTTCCGGCGGCGACCCCGAGGCCAATCGCGCGGCCACCAGATCAGCCTCGCGCCGCAACATCGTCAACACCTACGTGTGGACCGCCGCAGGCGGCTTCTTCGCCGAGACGACGGCCACGACCGACCAGGTCACCGAGACCACCTCGGGGGCGTTCTCCTTCAAGTCCACCTTCGGCGGCAACTACGCCATCAGCTTCGACGTCATGGACTTCGGCCACAAGTTCGGCCTGGAGGCGTCCATGAGTGCCGGGTACAGCGTCACCCGCAAGAAGTCCAAACAGGCCACCCGCACGTTCAGCCTCGATGTGAGCTGCGGGCCCGGCGCCGAGCTGCAGAAGTTCGTCGGCGACAAACCGCAGTTCGACGCGGCGGGCAAGCCGATCCTGGTGCCCGGCCGGGTCGACGCCTACCGGTTCATGACGCTCTACCTGGACACCACCACCGACAACTTCGAGGACTTCTACGGCAAGGTGATCGACCCCGAGTGGCTGGACCGGGGCACCGACCCGAACGCGCTGGCGCTCAAGCGGGCCCAGCAGGCCGAGACCAAGCCGCCGTGCTGGCGGATCATGCACCGGGTCACGTTCGTCAGCCGGGTGCTGGACACCGGTGTGAGCACACCGTCACTGGCCCAGGAGATGGGGTCGCTCGGCATCGCCAGCGACTACGCGCTCATCACCAAGCTCCAGCCGCATCTAACCGGCGCGACGAAGGACTTCGCCGCACTCAACAAGGCGGCCAGGGCCGCGCTGGTGGGCAACTTCGCCCGGCTGGCCCCGTACGCCGACACGATCGTGGGCCGCCTGGCGGCCTACCACAATCTGCAACCGGACGACGCCCCGCTCACCGCCGCGCCGCCCGCCGCGGCGGCGGCCCCCGACGGCAAGGTCACCCTGGGCGCGACGTCGGTCCCCAAGGGCACGAGCCTGACCTTCACCTACTCCACGCTGCCCGCCACGGTCAGCGACAAGAACTGGATCGGCCTCTACCCGGCCACCAAGGCCCCCAAGGACGGCGAGTCCATCGACTGGCGCTACACCCCCGGCGCGACCGGCACGCTCGTGATGCCGACCGACAGACTCCCCGGCCCGGGCGCGTACGCGGCGTACTACCTCCACAACGACGGCTACACGGTTCTGGCGGGCCCCATCCGCTTCACCGTGACCTGACGTACCAGGCGACGCCGGCCGGCCCCGGCCGGCGTCGCCGACGACAGCGTTCACCCACGTCCTTGGGAGGCGTCCGCGGTCCGCCCGAGCCGGCCCTCCCACTGCGCGAACACACCTTGCTGCCGATCAGCCTCACCGCGCGTCACGGCCGCAGGTGGGCTGGAATGGTAGCCCGGGAAGTGGGCGGCCCAGTCCTCCGGCATGAGGTCGAAGCGCTGGTAGGGGAGGTGATCGCCGGCGACGTAGAGGACGTCGCCGTCCAGGCCGATGGCCAACACGAGATCGCCGGCAGTGAGAACGGGTGCCCCATGGGTTGCCGTGTTTCGGCGTCCCACAGCTGAATCGCGCCGTTGGCCATCCCGACGGCGAGCACGCGCGCATCCGGGGAGAAGGCCAGGGCGGTGACGTCCGCGGCCGAGGTGGCGTCGTACGTTGCCGTTCCAGAGGGCGGTCTGCCCGCTCCCCGGGCCGACGGCGAGGTAGCGCCGTCGGCGCTGAAGGCCAGCGCGCCGGACGCGCCGATCCTGCCCGCGCGGCGCGTCGGCCCTGCCGCGGTGAGATCGGCGACATGCCCCTGCGAGCTGACCAGTAGCCGCTCGGTGGGGTCGACGGCGAGGCGGCCGCTGATGAAGGGCACGGTCGCGGAGATGCCGCCTTTGATCGGATCCCAGACGATGGTCTTGCTGAGGTGGGAGGCATCGTTGCCGAGGATGGGATTTCCGCCGATCAGGATGCTGTCGCCGGCGAATGCGAGGCTCTTTCCGTCTTGGAGGGGCGGGGAGGTGGCGCTGAGGCGTCGGCCGTCGAGATCCCAAAGCCATGCCCTGAACGGCGGTGTCTGCAAGATGTCGCTGTAGGCCAGGACCCGGCCGTCGCGCCGGAAGGCGGCGACCACCAGGCATCGCCCCGGCACTTCTGAGGCGGTTACCGGACAGTGCAGTGGTGGCGGGCCGGGCAGGCACTGCCCGGTGCTGCCGTCGCGTAGCTCGACGCGGTCACCGTACGTGATGGCAAGCCGGTGGCCGTCCGAACTGAACGTCGCCATGGTGACGCGGTCGTCTCCCCGGCCGCCGTCGGAGAGGGCAGTGAGCCGACGCGTGCGGGCGCCTGCGGGACCTGACCCGGGTCACCCTCGTGCGCGATGAGACCCCGACCGAGATCGCCAAGCGCTATCCGCACGCCGGGCCGCTGCTGGGCGCGCGCTGGAACGAGGACTTGGTGGCCGCCTGCTGGCCGGATCTGCTGCGGATGGCCGGGGCGTTGAAGTACGGGCAGGCCACCGCCTCGCTGATCGTAGGCAAGTGGTCGGCGGCCTCCCGGCAGAACACCCTGGCTGCCGCGCTGAAGGAGTGGGGCATGCTCAGAAGGACTGTCCACCTGGCCGAATAGCTGTCGGATCCGGTCTTCAGGGGGAAGATCTCGCGGCAGCCGAACAAGGGGGAGAGCCTGCACGCGCTGCGCCGCGACCTGCATCACGCCCAGCAGGGCACGATCATCCGCCCGCATCCGGAGCAGCAGGCCGAACAGGCGTGGTGCCTGACCGTGCTGACCAACTCGGTGGTCGCACATCTCGCCCGGCCAGAGCGACAACATCAACTTCCTCGGCGTCATCAACGTCGACGTAGAGGCGGAGCCGGCCAAGCTCGACGCCAGCGGATGGCGGCCACTGCGGCCCGCGCAACAGCGCCAGCTGGGACCGACTCCCTGAGCAGCCATCGCTTCGTGCCGTTGAAGGAGGCACGGGCAGGGTGAGATGGCCCCGCGACCGACGACGGGCCATCGTGCTGCCGGCGGGGCGAGCCGGAGTATGCCGTAGACGTCCGTCATGGGGGTCCCGGCCGTGAATGTCACGGTGCGCCTGCGTCTGGCGGCACCCAGGAGACGAGCGCGGGGGTTCGATCGATGCCTTCCGCGTGGCGTGTCAGGCGCGCAGGAGATTGATGGCGCGCTCGTCGAGCTGCTGGGCGCAGCGCAGGCCGCGGGCGCGAAGCGGGACAGGTCGCGCCGCATCTCGGTGATGGTCCTGCGGGTGCGGGCGGAGGCGACGCCGTCCATGTGGTCCATCGCCCGGCCCCATGGGGCGCAGGCTTGTTCGATGTTGCCCTGGGCGAGGAGGAGTTCGGCCTCGGCGGCCAGATCCAGCATGACCGCAATCGGATACCTCGCCGAGTTGGAGGCGCTGGCCGGAGGCGAGTGTCCGGCCCCGGCCCGCACCGCCTGTACGTGGACGAGATCTCCTTCTCCTGCGCGCGCTGCGGCGGCGGCCCCGTGAGGATGCCCGGCGTGACCGGCGCCTGGTACGACGCCCACCCGGAGCCGATCGAGGTGGCCTGCGGCTCACGTGGCCGGCTGTACTCCCTGCGGGCCGCATACGGTGCCCGCCGCAGGTAGGCGCAGGCTGATCAGATAGCGGTTGACGTGGGCGATGATGCAGGATTTGCCGGCGTTGTAGAGGCCGTGACCGTGGTCCTGGTACTCGACCGTCCCCGATCCGGGCACCCGCCGTACGAGGTCCGCGGTGGCCTCGAAGTCCGTCCAGGAGCCGACGCCCAGGTAAGGCGGCAGGCCTGTGGAGGGCAGCGGCGCGGGTGGGTTGGTCGCGGGGGCCGGCCAGCCGACGCAGGCGAGCGGGTGCCACAGCTCGGTTCCGGCCAGGTTCGGCAGCAGGCGCTCGCCCTCGCGGCGCGAGGCCCGGTACTCCGCGTAGTCGCGGAAACCTAGGCCGTCGAGGCAGTGGGTCATGTTCATCCCGGTGAACGAGGGGACCTTCGGGCTCTTCGTGCTCTGCCGGACGTAGTCGGCGAAGCCCGAGGCGTCCCCGCCGGCGGCCCGCTTGATCGCCTCGGCGAGCTCTGTCCACCGGGGGTAGCCGGGCGCGGGGCCTGGGGAGACGATGCTGGGAGCGGCTGCCTCCTTGAGGTCGAAGCCGCTGTAGGCGGCCTGCGGCGGCTCGCCCTCGACGGGCACCGGGACGCGGTCGGCCCGCGCCACCAGCGACCGCCAGACCTCGCCGACGTCCTGGCCGTGCAGCGCGCAGGCAGTGCTCGCCGTGCACCAGGCGGCGAAACGGGCGAATGACTCCTCGTGTGGAAGCCTGGTCTGCGCCCGGGACATATACGGATTGGCCGTGCCGTCGAACACCATCGCGCGCACCCGGCCGGGGAACAGCCGGGAGTAGGCGATCGCGGGGATACCGCCGTAGGAGTTGGCGATGAAGCTCAACTGGTCCTCGCCGAGGGCGGCGCGGACGGACTCCATGTCGCGTGCCACGGAGGCCGAGTCCATGTGGTCGAAGAAGTCGGGGTCGGCGGCACGGCAGCGCTCGGCCGCCGCCTGGTTGCGCCTGCCCAGCTCGGCGTACTCCGCGCGGGTGTCGGGCCAGGTGATCCAGGGGCCGGAGACGAGGCAGTCGTAGGGCAGCACGCCCTTGTCGATGGTGTTGCGGGGCTCGACGCTGACCACGTCGAACCGGTCGCGCAGCTCGGCGAAGCTGCCCGCGTTCTCGCTCAGCTCCGCCACACCCGAGGCCCCCGGTCCGCCGGGGATCGCGAACACGGCACCGATCCGCCGCTGGGCGCCGGTGGCGGGCAGCAGGCCGACGGTCAGCTCGATCCGCCGTCCTGACGGCTTCGCCCAGTCCAGCGGGACGGTGACGGATGCGCAACGCAGCTCTTCGGCCAGCCGCTTGTCGGCGCAGTCCGCCCAGGCCGGTGTCGACGGGCCCGTGCCCGTGTCCGGCAGGCCTGTCACAGCCGGGAGCAGGACGACCGTGGCCACGCCGATCGCCGCCACCCTGATCCGGCGCCCGGCGGGCGCCATCACGGTGGCGCCCGCCGTCAACGCGACGGCCACGTACCCGACGAGTAGGACCGCCGCCACGGCGGGTGGCAGGATCCCGCCGCCGGTCCCCGCGATCTGGAACGGCAGGTTTTCGATCATGAACGAACCCGCCTGCGCGCGCAGCGGCATGGGCAGCGTCCTGGCCACCACCGGCAGCACCACGATGATCACGGCCAGGGCGACCAGCGCGCCGGGCGTGGAGCGGACGACGGCACCGACGCCGAGCCCGATCAGCGCGACCGCGGCCATCGACAGCCCGGCGACGATCACCGAGGCGAGCACCCCCGGCTCAGACAGCGGCGTGCCCAGCGTCACCCCGACACGCAGGATCTGCCCGGCCCGATCGCCGAGCACCGCCATGGAGGCCGCGTGCATGGCGAACGCCAGCACCTGGCCCGCGACCAGCGCCACCGCCGCCAGGGCCGGAATCTTGGCCAGCAGCAGTACCTGCCGGCGCGGCACGGCCACCAGGCTCGCCTGGATCGTCCCGGTGCTGTGCTCCGAGGTGATTGTCAGGGCACCCAGGACGGCGAGGACGAAGTAGGCGAGGGCGATCCCGTTGCCGATGCCGTCCCCGTTGGTGGGGAAGGCCAGCCGCTGGTCCAGGGGCTGGCGGTCGAAGCCGCGGCCGATCATGAAAGCTGTCGCGGCGCAGGCTCCGATGGCCGACGCCGAGCAGGCCAGCAGGTAGAGGTTCGAACGCAGAGAGCGGAACTTCAGCCACTCGGAGGCGATCACGTCGATCATCGCGCGGCCCGCCGTACTGGGGCGCGCCCCGAGCCCTCGCCGGTGACGGTCGTGTAGTCGGTCCTGTCCTCGCTCACCGTCGTGTACTCCGTGCTGTCGCCGGTGAGCCGCATGAACGCCTCCTCCAGGGACGCGCCGCGCGGCGACAGCTCCACCAGCGCGATCCCCGCCGCCAGCGCCAGCTCACCGATCCGGGCCGCGCCCAGGCCGCGCACGGACAGGGCGCCGTCGTCCTCGGCGGTCACCGTCGCCCCCTGCGTGCGCATCACGCCGGTGAGCCGTTCAGGACGGGACGTGCGCACCAGCACGTCCCCCTGGAAGTGCCCCGCCAGGTCGTCCATGGTGGTGTCGGCGATCAGCCGGCCCCGCCCGATGACGACGACGTGGTCCGCCGTCACTGCCAGCTCGTTCATCAGATGGCTGGACAGCAGCACCGTGCGGCCTTCGCCGGCGAGCGAGCGCAGCAATCCTCGGAGCCAGCGGATGCCCTCCGGGTCCAGGCCGTTCAGCGGCTCGTCCAGCATCAGCACCGCCGGATCGCCGAGCAGCGCCGCCGCAATGCCCAGCCGCTGCCTCATCCCCAGGGAGAACCCCTTGATCCGCCGGTCCGCGACGCCGGCCAGGCCGACCTGTTCCAGGACCGCGGCCACCCGGGCCATGCCGATGCCGTTGCTGCGGGCCAGGCAGCGCAGGTGGTCGCGGGCGGTCCGACCGCCGTGCACCGCCCCGGCATCGAGCAGCGCCCCCATGCTGCGCAACGGACTGCGCAACGACACATACGAACGCCCGTCCACCAGCGTCTCGCCTGCGGCGGGAACCTCCAGCCCGAGCACCGCCCGCATGGTCGTGGACTTCCCCGCGCCGTTCGGCCCCAGGAATCCGGTCACCAGGCCCGGTCTCACGGTGAAACTCAGATCGTCCACGGCGACCGCGCGGCCGTACCGCATGGTCAGGCCTCTCACTTCGATCAAAACGCCCCCTCGTCGATGGCCTCGGGACCGCCCGGTTCGGCGGCGTGGCCAGCCTGATGGCCGAGGAGCAGAACCTCCATGGGCCTGCGCCTACGGGGCAGGTGGACAATTGCCACCAAAGCAGGTGGGGCCAGCCCTACCTCCGCAGTCCTGCGAACAAGGCAGACTGCAACGATGATCCGGACACGACCCGCACCCGGCAGCCGGTCAGCCGCCCTCGCGCTCAGAGCGGCGGCCGGCCCGGTGGACCTCCCGCCCGATCTCATCGCCCAGCACAGTCCAGTGCTCGATGAGTTCAGCCATGCCAAGCGGCGGACGTTCCATACCCATGGATCCGCGCCAGGCGCTTCGGCATTTCTTGCTGGGGGTCATACTCGAGATGCTCTGCGACAGGTAGTGCTTGCAGGCTTCCTCGGCCTTCGTGAACTCCGGGGTGTTGGATTCGTCTTCGTCGTTCTTCGCGAAGGAGCCGTCTGCGCCGGGGGCGGGGAACGACGGCACGCCGTTCTCGCGCATGCACTTGGCGAAGGCCACTGCATCGCCCTGCGACGCCCTGGACGCCTCGGTCCGGCCGGGTTCCTCGTCACCTCCGCAGGCCGCGGCGGCCAATGCGACTGCGGCTAGGGCGGACGGCCGCCGTGATGTTCCTGCGCGAGCGCCTCTGACCGGGGATGCCATCCATGTCGATCTCCATCGTCGTATGAATGTCCGAGGTCGTCGGGGCGTCGGTCGTCGGCGCTGCGGGGCGGGGTTGCGGTCGGCCTCACCCGGTTGCTCCACGGCGCGCGGGGATTCATGACCGACCGCAGGCCTCGGGGCAGAATTTGACCTCGGGGTAGCGTGATGACGGCTTGTCCATGAGGGGTTGCCGTTGGGATTTCAGATGCTGGTCGAGGAAGGCTGCCACGTAGGTGCGGGTGAGCTCGGCGGCGCGCGCCGCGGGCAGAATCCCGTACGCGGGCTTGATGCCGAGGGCGCCCGCCAGCAGCGGGCCGTCGGTGAAGGACTGGTGTTCGGCGCCCGACAGCACGATCCAGCGCTTCCACCCGGTCAGCAGCTTCCAGTCGCGGCCCCAGGAGGTGTCTCGGCCTCCGGGGATGTGCTGCGGCGAGCCCAGGAACATGAACGGCCGAGAGAATCCGCTCTTGGGGATGCGGGCGTAGGTGGTGCCGTCCATGTCGATCCCGGCGCGCACCCGGGAGTCCTTCACCATGGCCGCCAGGGCGCCGGCCCCGCCGATCGACTGGCCGACCATCGCGATCCTGGAGCGGTCGATCCGGTCGGAACCGTCCCACTGCGATGGCAACTGGTCGAGCACGAAGGAGACGTCGGCCGCCCGGCCCTGAACCACTCCCGTGCCGAAGCCCGGGTCGGCGTCACTGTCGCAGGCGAGGCATTCGGCGACCCGGCCGTCGGACAGGGTGGTGGCGTAGCTTTCGTAGGTGTGGTCGATGCCGGCCACGACGTACCCGCGGCTGGCCAGGTCCTCGGCCAGGGACGTGAGTGTGCTCATCGGCTTGGTGAAGCCGGGGGACAGCACCACCAGCGGAAGCTTCCGTCCCGCGGGTTCGGCGTCTTTGATGGCGTTCGTGCGCGTCTTGCTCAGCGTGTCGTCCGGCACGCCCGTGATCCCCAAGCTCTTCAGGGTGAGCTCCGATTCCCTCGGCGTCATGTACGGCGCCCGCTGCCCGTCCCGCTGCTTGGTCGGATACCACAGGGTGACCTTGAGCTCCCTGGCGTCGACGTCGAGGTTCCACGGATCGGGGCGGGAGGCGTCCTTCAGATACAGGGCGGTGGTTCCCACCGGCTGGTCGCCGGTGGGGGCCGGCAGGGTGGCCGGCCCGGTCGGCGTGGGCGACGGGGCGGCGGAGCGGGGCGGCGCGGGTGCGGAGCAGGCCGATGCTGCCAGGACGGCCAGTCCCGCGGCGACGGCCAGGAGGTGTCTCATCGAGCGGTCCTCACTGGTGCAGCAGGGTCAGGGCCTTGGCCAGGGCGGGGTCGCGCCCGGCGGCCGCGTCCTTCGGGGTCAGGGGCACGTGGTGGTCGGGCGGCACGCCGATCCGGTCGATCACCTCGCGGTTGGGCCCCAGGTGGTGCCTGGCGGGGAAGCCCAGCGTGGTGTTGTTGCCGAGCAGGTACGACTGCGCCGGGCCGGAGATGACGCCGGCGGTCCTGGTGCCGACCAGCCGGCCGATCCCCAGGTCCTTGACCGCGGAGCTGAAGTGCTCGCACGCCGAGGCGCAGCTGCGGTCGGTGAGCACCATCAGCGGCAGGTTGAGCAGCTCGACGGTGTCGTCGGTCCACGAAGTCTCGCACCTGCCCTCCACCGTGCACTGGTAGGCGGTGACCTTGCCGTGGGCGAACGCGCTCACCAGCCGGATCGCCTCCCTGGGGCTGCCGCCGCCGTTGCCGCGCAGGTCCAGCACGACGCCGGTGAGGGTCCGGCCGGTGCGCAGCCTGGAGATCGCCTTGAACACCCTGGTCGCGGAGTCGGGAGCGAACCCGCGCAGCCGCACATAGGCGATGTTGTCGTCCAGCAGCTTCGACTGCACCACTTGCAGGGTGGTCAGATCCCGCTGGTAGAGGCCGGGCTTGAGCGTCACGCTCCAGCGGCGGCCGGTGCTCTGCCGAAGGAGCCGCAGCCGGACCGGACGCGCCTGCGGATATTGCGGGTTGAGGGCCTCGATCGCGGGCGTGGCCTTCCCCTCGATGAAGGGCGCCGAGCCGTTGATCGATTCGATGATGTCGCCCGGGCGCAGGCCGGCGGCCTGCGCCGCGCCGCCCTGCACTTCGGTGACGAACAGCGGGGCCAGCGCGACGCCGGGGTTGCCCTCCACCTGCGGGCCGTTGACGTTCGCCTGGAGACCCAGGCCGTAGCCGTCGCCGTCGTAGGAGTCGGGGTGCCGCCCCCCTAGGTCGTGCGCCCAGTGGGCGTGATTGTCGCCGAGGCCGGCCACGATGGCCTCGAGGGTGACGACGGCCAGCTTGTCGCGCAGGTCGGGGACCTGATCGGTGATCTTGCGATAGACGGCCTCGAATGCGGTCCAGTCGGCTTTGCGGTCACCGGTCAGCGCCGGCATGGTGGCCTCGGGCAGATCGCGTCCATTGCGGTTGAGCTCTTGGGTCAGGGCGATGAATCCGGCGCCCAGCAGCGAGCGGGCGTCCAGCGTAGCGCCGCTGTAGTAGTTGCCGAGGATGCAGAAGTAGGCCTGCTCGATGACGTCGATCGTGGTGGCCGTCTCCGCCCCGGGAGGTGCCTGGGGCGCTGCGCAGACCGTGCCGGCTGCCGTGTTCGTCTGGCTGCGCGGCGGCGCGGGGGCTGTGCAGGCCGCTGCCAGGAGGAGGGCGAGCCCGGCGGTCGCGGTCCTGATGACGGTCATGACAGGCGCCTGCGGATCCACCAGAAGGACAACCATGTCAGGCCGAGGGTGAGCAGGGCGTAGATCCCGGTCTCGATCCACTGGAAGGGCCAGAAGCGCTCAAGGGGCTGGTAGGTCGCCTGCTGCCGGTAGCCGAGCCGGTTGATCTCGACTAGGCAGCCGTCCCCGGGGCCTGCTGGCGGTGCGCAGGGGCCCGATGTCGTGGAGACCTTGATGGCGGCTCCCTCGCCGCTGGTGGGGATCAGGCGTCCAGATGGGTCGAGCAGGTTGTTGGACAGGATCCAGGAGCCCAGGTGGCCGGGTACGGCCGGATTCAGGGAGAGCCGCGGGGGCGCGCCTCCGTCCCGGGGGATGTTGAGGCCGTCCACGTTCGTTATGCCGAGCTCGAAGGTAGAGGTGATCGGGGGCATCAGGTGGGGCCGGACCAGCAGCGGCATGGCGAGCTGGATCGCGGCGAAGGCGGCCAGGGTGAGGGCCATGGCGGGCAGCGTGCGGCGCACCAGCATGCCCACGGTGATGCCCAGGACGAAGGCGAAGGCCGCATACCCCATCGGGGCGATGCCACGCGCGCCGAACACCAGGGGAGCCATCAGGGCCAGGTCTTCAGCGGCTACTTTGTCCAGAGGGTCGGACCACCAGGTCACCATAAGGCCGCACAGGCCGGCGGCGGCCACGGCGACCAGGCCGGTGAGGGCGAGCTTGACCGCCAGCCAGCGGCCGCGGGTGATGCTCTGGTTCCACACCATCAGGTGCGTGCCCGCCTCCAGCTCGCGGGTGATCAACGGTGCTCCCCAGAAGAGCCCGACGAGAGCGGGCAGGAGCAGCACGACAAGGCTGACGGCCATGAAGGAGAACTCGTGCCCGCCGAAGAATTGGTCGTAGAAGCGGTCGCAGGTGTTGGCCGGGGTACAGGCGGCGATCCCAGCGGAGTATCTGGCGGCCAGGTCCGGGCCGGTCAGAGCCAGCGCGACGGCGAGAATGACGAGTACGGCGGCCATCATCGCGGCCGAGCCGCGCAGCTGGCGCCAGGTCAGCCAGATCATCGCTGCACTTCCAGGGCGACTCGCCGGTTCTCGGTGGCGTGCTTGTCCATGTAGGCCAGGACGATGTCTTCCAGGCTGAGCTGGGTGACCGCCCAGGCGGGGTCGTGGATGGGGGCGTCGGTGCGGATCACGTACGTGCTCTGCCGGTCGGTGTGGCTGGCGGAGATCACGTGCTGGTCGGCAGGGAGCCGGTCGGGACCGCGGCGCGGGCCGGTGAGCCGGTGATGGGTGGCCAGCAGCTTGTCGGTCTCCCCGGCCACCTGCACGCGGGAGTCGACGAGCACGATCAGGTAGTCGCACGTGCGTTCCAGGTCGGAGACCAGGTGAGAGGAGAGCAGCACGCTGAACTTGTGCTCGACGGTCGCCTCCATCAGGCCCTGCAGAAACTCGCGGCGGGCCAGCGGGTCGAGCGAGGCGACCGGCTCGTCCAGGATCAGCAGCTCGGGCCGCTTGGCCAGGCCCACAGTGAGGGCGAGCTGGGCGCGCTGGCCGCCCGACAGCTTGGCCGCCCGGTGGGCGGGATCGAGACCGAGTCGCGCGATTCGTTCGCGCGCCATGGGGGCGTCCCAGCGGGGGTTGAGCCGTGCTCCCAGCCGCAGGTGATCGGCGATGCTGAGCCCGGCGTAGGTGGGGGTGTTCTGGGCCACGAAGCCGACCTTGGCCAGCTGCGCCGGACCGCCGGCGGGCCGGCCGCCGAGCACGGTGATGCCGCCCGCCGAGGGCTGGAGCTGGCCGCTGGCGAGTTTCAGGAGCGTGGTCTTGCCGGCTCCGTTGGGGCCCACGAGCCCGACGACGTGGCCCGCCGGGATGTCGATGGTGCACTCGCGCAGCGCCCAGCGTCTGCCGTATTTCCTGCCCAGTCCCTGGGCCTGCAGGACCGCGTTCACGCTATGTCCTCCTGAGCGAAGGTCCGAAAGGTGGTCATGAAGAGGGCCTCGATGCTTTCCTCGTCGAGGCCGGCCCGGCGGGCCTTGGCCAGCCAGCGCTGCAGCTCCATCCGCAGCGGACCGTGCGCGGCCAGCGAGGTGTCGGTGAGCGTCGCCGTCACGAACGTCCCCACCCCCGGCCGGGCGGCCACCAAGCCCAAGTGCTCGAGCTCTCGGTAAGCCTTCAGGACGGTGTTGGCGTTGATCGCCAAGTGCGCCACCACCTCCTTGACGGTGGGCAGCTGGTCACCCTCGCGCAGCACGCCGAGCCGCAGCGCCTGCCGTACTTGCTGGACCAGCTGCAGATACGGCGAAACGCCCGACCTGCCGTCCAGATGGAACTCGATCACCTGGATCCTCCATATATCTAGCCTGCTAGCACTTTAGAGTTCCAGATGTTAAAGGAGCGTAAGCATCGCCGTGAAGGTCTTGCCCAGTGACACCCGAAGTGGTCCATCGCCCCAGCCCGACCGCGGCCCTACTACGCCGAGGCAGATCTTTGCCGCGCCGAATGACTGCCGCAGTACATGCCGCATTTACTGCGGCAATGGTCCTGGAGGCGTCACGGTGCACATGATCTACATCGACGACAGCGGGCAGAAGGAGTCCCGCCGTCGACAGATGGGCGAGCTCGTCTCGGTGGGCGGTGTGATCGTCCCCGAACCTGCGGTCGCGGGGTTCGCGTCCGCGCTCGACGGCATCCGCACGGAGCTGGAGATTCCCGAGGGCGAGGAGATCAAGTGGAAGCCTCACATGCCAGGCATCGGCGGGCGGACAACTGATCACTGAACTGCGCCAGCGGATGCTCCAGGCCGCCATCGACCAGGGCATCAAGTCTGCCGTCGTGGTGTGGGATCGCGGCCACCTGCCGTGGGAGAAGGCTGATGTCGAAGCCGAGATCGGGCCCTGCCCCCGAGGTGTGGACACCTTGAGTACCGGATGATGGAGATCCGGAGACAAGGAGTTCCACGTGGCGATGAAGTCGTATCCGCCGGA
>NZ_JBITLU010000027.1:0-31680 GCF_044465525.1 Nonomuraea sp. NPDC049646
ACAACAGCCAGCCGCGCCCGCGGCGGGCGGTGGGGGTGGTGGGGGGGGGGGGGGTGGCGGGGGGCGCCCCGCCGCCCCCCCCCCCCCCCCCCCACGCCACGCCCGCCTCCGGCGCCCCGGAGAACCCGCAGCCCCCGGAGAACCCCGCAGACTGTCCCTAACCGAGACGTTCCCGCCCCTTGTCCGTCAACGACGCCAGGTGGACGCCCACGCCGAAAGTGGTGAAGCCCGACCTGGCCGCCTTCGTGAACTCCGCGACCACCACGTCCGACGGAAAGTCCTTCACCAGGACGTCATAGGCCGCGAATCCGTGATCCCGGACGGCGGCGAGAACCATGTCCGTGGTCAGCTCGGGGTTATCCACGATCTCCTCCAGCAGGTCGCCCTGCCTTCACAGTCGCACCGTTGCCGCCACCTGTCACCCGCAACAACCCTTTCAGTCCCGGGGCACGGCCGCCGATCGGTCGTCCGCGTCTCTCGCCGATCGTCGCGATGATGTCCGGAAAACTGATCATGGGAGCGCTGACGTGACGGACGCGTACAAGGAGTTCGACTGGCTGGCCACGTACGGCCCGTTCTATGACGTCTCGTGTGTGTCCTTCGCCCGATCCCTCACCCCTCGCGAAGCGCTGACCCGGCTCGGCGCGGGGACCGGCGACATCGAGCAGGTGACCTTCGACGGCCTCCAGGAACGGACGATGGAATGCATCGACGCCGACAACCTGCGCAGTGGCTACGTGGGCGCACTTGAGACGCAAGGCTGGACGGTGCTCGTCCAACTCTGGACAGAATCTTGCAACCGCCGGCTGCCGATTCTCTCCCAAGGGACCGAGGTCGTGTCGATCAGCCGGAATCTCCACGCCGACGACTACTTCATCTATGCGATCGACGGCGAACGGATCACCTACTTCAACCTGCTCTCTCCTCAAACACGCATGGGCAGTGAGCCCGATCGCTTGTTTCTCGAGATGTGGGAGACAGGGCTGGATCCCTGCCACGCCTGGGAAGGCCCGGACCTCCATGCCCCCTTCCAGCGATCGTTCGCGCTGGCGAAGAAGCTCACCGGCGTCGCCTTCTCCCAGAGCATGCTGGACCTGGGATTCCTCGCCGCCAGGATCAGAAACGAAGGATGACCATCCCGTCGCCCGTCTCGTCGGTACGGATCCCGAGGCGTCCGTCTCTATGGACTCGACCCGCGTAACCGGGCGTGCAGGTTGTCGATGCGTCGGTACAGCACCTCGGGGTCGGGCGGCTGGGTGCTCTTCCACAGCCGCACCTTCCTGTCGGCGCCCGCGGTGGCGAGCAGATGCCCGTGCGGGTGGAAGGCGACGGCCCGGACGGGACCGGTGTGGCCGTCGAGAGGCCGTCCCACCTGTTCTCCGGAATCGAGCTGCCACAACCGGACCAACCCGTCATCGCCGGCGCTGGCCACCAGGTCCGCTCCCGGATGGAAGGCCACCGACCGGACCGGGCCGATGTGGCCGACGAAGGGGTCCGCCTTGGCGCGTCCCGACGCGGGATCCCACAAGCGCACGGTCTCGTCGTCGCCGCCGCTGGCCAGGATGTGCCCGTCCGGGTGGAAGGCCACCGTCACGACCGCGCCGCTGTGACCCGCCAACGGCTCACTGACCGGCTGCCCGGACGTCGTGTTCCACAGCCGGACCATGCCGTCGTCCCCGCCGTTGGCCAGCAGGTGTCCGTCGAGGTCGTAGGCCAGGGCCCAGCCGGCGCCGTCATGGTCCATCAGCGGACCCTGCAACGGCCGTCCCGTGGTGGTGTCCCACAACCGCACGGTGCCGTCTATGCCGCCGCTGGCCAGGATGTGGCCGTTCGGGTGGAAGGCCACCGACCAGACGGTGCCGGCATGGCCCTGCAACGGTTGACCCACCGGTCGGAGCCCGTCGATCGTCCACAGGCGTACCGTCTTGTCGCTGCCCCCACTGGCCACCAGCTCCCCGTCGGGATGGAAGGCCACCGCCACGACGGCGCCCGTGTGGCCCAGCAGAGGCTCCCGCCGCGGCCGGCCCGTCACCGTGTCCCACAGCCGTACGGTCCCGTCGCCGCCGCCGCTGGCCAGGATGCGCCCGTCCGGGTGGAAGGCCACCGACCAGACGGCGCCGGAGTGACCTTCCGCGCCCGCCCCGTCCACCGGCCGGTACAGCTCGGGCAGTGGATCGGAGGCCGGCCCTTGGGTGTCCTCCGTCCGGACCGCTGCCCCCGTCTCGGGAGCCGGCGGGCGGCCGCGCTGGGAACGCAGGTTGTGCGCGGCGATCCACAGGGCCTTGAACTCCGTGACGTCGCCCTGCAACGCCTCCACCACGAGCTCCAGGTTGCCCCATCGAGGCAGGTTGACGCAGCGGATCACCCCGTGCGCCGTGGAGTGGCTCATCGCGCCCGTCTGCTTGGCCAGCGCCCGGCTGCTGGGCTCGCCCGCGTGGAGATGCAGGTCCCGCAGGCGTTCCCGCAGAACGGCCAGGGGATCCTCCGGCAGGGGGGCTTGCGGAGACATGGTGATGTCAGGATGCCAGACTCCCGGAGAACGCAAACCCACCCGTGCCGGATCTGTGCACATCGCCATCCGGGCCGGGAACCGTCAGTTTCTGTCAGCCGATGTACGGATTCATCGGATCGCGTAAGACCTTGGCCCAGATCGTCAACGGCACTTCGGCGCGCCCCATCCTGAAATCGCGCCCTCGGCACCGGCCGAGGCGACGCCGGACTCTCGAAGGGAAGGCTCCATGATGCTGCCCCACCTCGCCGCACTGGTCGTGACGAGCGCCGCGCTCCTGACGCTCCCCGCCATGACCTACGTGTTCTCGACCGACTCAGGACGCCGCTCCCGAGCACTGCGCCTGCTGCGCCTGCTCCTTCGCCGTTGAGGCCGTCCGCGGAAGGCGACCTCCGGGCCGGGCAGGGACTACCGGCCGCACAGGGCGGTGCCGAAGGCTTCGAAGAGGTGCGCGTCGGTCTTCGGGGTGCCGGTCACGTACAGGGTGACGGCGCGGCCCGAGCGGTCGCGGCCGCTGAGGACGCGGGTGCCGGGCAGGCCGCCGTCGTGCATCCAGGCCGGGCCGCAGGCGAACGGGTAGGAGTAGACGCCCAGGCCGTAGTCGGCCTTCGGCGGGTCGTTGGCGGGGACGGTCCGGGCGAGCATGGTCTTGATCGTCGAGGCGGGCAGGGACTGCCAGAAGCGGTTCAGGTCGTCGGGGGTGGAGATCAGGCCGCCCGAGGCGCCGAAGAGGTGGCCGGGCTCCAGGGTCGTGTCGACCACCTTGCCCCGGCTCTTCGGGTCGAACGGGTTCACGCCGTAGGTGTGGGCGTGCTCGCCGCGGATGTCCAGCTCGTTCTGACGCGGCCAGTAGCTGTGCCGCAGGTTCTTCAGGACGCCCTGACGGGTGGCCGTACGGAAGTCCTTGCCGGTGACCTTCTGGATGAGCATGCCTGCCACCAGGTAGTTCGTGTTGGAGTAGGCCCACTTCTCGCCGGGTTCGCCGGCAGGCTCGGCGTCCAGGGCCAGGCGCAGGAACTGGGCGTCGGGGTCGGTGCCGAGGCGGGCCGGGTCGATCAGCGTCAGGTACTCGGGCAGTCCGCTGGTGTGCGTCAGCAGTTGCCGCACGGTGATCGGCCTGCCGTCGAGCAGGCCGGGCGCGTACTGCTCCGCCTGGGCGTCCAGATCGATCCTGCCCTGGTCCGCCAGGCGCACCACGGTGGCCGCGACCACCGACTTGGTCACGCTGGCGATGCGGAAGTGCGCGTCCGCGCCGACCATCGGCCGGTCGGAGCCGCGTTCGGCGACGCCGGACGTCCACGTCCTGACCCGGCCGTCGGTTTCACGCACCGACACCAGCGCACCCGCCAGCCCGTCCTGCCGCGTCAACCGGTCAAGCTGCTGCTGCACGGTGGGCGACGACGGCTTGGCGGCGGCCAGCGCCGGGGACGCTGCGCCCAGCAGGACGACGGCTGCTGCGGCTGCGGCAAGATACCTACGCATGTTGTCGGCGACTCCCTTGGATGAGGTGATGTGCCCATCCTGCGGCTGCCGAGCGCCGGAATCGATCATGCCGCCCGGTGTCCCGATGGTGGGGACTGCCCTACCGACCCGCGAGCCCTACCAACCCGCGAGCTCGTCCGGCCCGCGCCACCGGCGGCGAAGTTTCAGATAGTTTGCCCGGTGACGTGTTGTTCGATCAAGGAGGAAGACAGATGCCTGACAGGCTGACCCGACGCGATTTCGGCCGGACGATGGGCCTGGCCGGGCTCGGATTGGCCGGCGCCGGGCTCGTCACCGGCCAGCCGGGCAGGGCGGAGGCCGCCGCCGCGACCTGGAAGACGTCCGGAACCCTCGGATCCGGGCTGGGCAGCTTCGACAGCACGATGAAGGCCTTCATGCAGGCCCGCAACCTCTCCTGCGGATCGCTCGCCGTCGCCCGCAAGGGCAAGCTCGTCCTGGCCCGCGGCTACACGTGGACGACCAGCACCACCCTGAAGACCCAGCCGACCTCGCTGTTCCGGATCGCCAGCCTGAGCAAGCCCATCACCGGCGCGGCCGTCCTCAAGCTGGTGCAGGACGGCAAGCTCAAGCTCACCGACCGGCTGCCCGACCTGCTCCCCCTGACGCCGCCGTCCGGCAGGACGCTGGATCCCCGGCTGAAGGACGTGACCGTCCTCAGGTTGCTGCAGCACCTGGGCGGCTGGGACTCCTCCGTCACCGCCGACCCCATGTTCAGCGACCTGGCGGTCTCCAGGGCGCTCGGCACGGCGCTGCCCGTCCGCCAGGCCGACATCATGCGGTACGCCGGCGGCCTCGCCCTGGACCACGACCCCGGCAGCACCTACGCCTACGCCAACTACGACTACCTGCTGCTCGGCCGGATCATCGAGAAGGTCAGCGGCATGCCGTACGGCACGTACGTGCAGCAGAAGATCCTCGCACCGCGCGGCATCACCCGGATGAGGCTCGGCCGCACGCTCAAGGCCGGCGCCGTCACCGGCGAGGTGCCGTACGTCTCGAAGTACACGGGAAAGACGGTGTTCGACGCCTCCGGCACCTCTGTGCCGGCTCCGTACGGTTCGTTCAACCTGGAGAACATGGACGCGCACGGCGGCTGGCTGGGTACGGCGGTCGACCTGGTGCGCTTCGCCGGGATCTTCGACGCCGCCGGCTCGGTGCTCACCTCGACGTCCATCTCCCGGGCCTTCGCCCAGCCCGAGACCGGCGTCAACGGCGACGGCTGGTGGTACGGCTGCGGCTGGTCGGTCCGCAACGTCACCGGCGGCCGCAACACCTGGCACACCGGCAGCCTCCCCGGCACCTACACCCTCCTGGTACGGCGGTACGACGGGCTGACCTGGGCCGCGCTCTTCAACCAGCGCGACGACGCCTCCGGCCTCAGCTACGCCGACATCGACCCGGCCCTCCACAAGGCCGCCAACGCGGTGACCACCTGGCCCACCACAGACCTGTACGGCACCTACCTCTGACGAGCACCCGCCGTTGACCCGCCTCCGGCACGTGAGGCCAGTCGCGCGGGACCCTCTTGCGCCCTCAGGGGATGTACACCTCGTAGTAGAAGCCCGGCAGGTAAGGGCCGCCGCCGCGGAACCAGTGGCAGTAGACGAGGCCGGTGTACTGACCGTTCTGCGCCGCGTCCTCGTAGGCGAGGTCGCAGGCGGCCAGGGTGGAGTAGGGGCCCTGGAGGTACCAGTCCGGCGTCGGCCAGCCCGCAGCGGCCACGGACGCGCTGGCCTGGGTGGCGGCGACGGCGGGGGTGGCGCCGGCCAGGACACCGGCGCCCAGCGCCAGGGCGAGTGCGGCGGAAGGTAATCGGCGGATCTTCATTTCGGGAGACTCCTCACACTCGGGCAGGAGAACACATTCAGGTGAGCACCGGCCACGAGCGATCGTCAAGACCTGGAATCAACGCCGCGTGTTTCTGCCTCCCGAACGGGATGCAACCAATCTGCCGGTGATCGCGGGCACGAGAGGTGATCCGACTTATGGTCAGCTCGCACGCCGAAAAGCCGGGCCGGTGCGATAGCGTCCCTGAGCAGAAAGCGGACCAGAAGGCGATCTCCGCCTTTGCCGAGAGGCCTGTGATGCATGAAGTCACGCACCGTCGACGCCGCCTACGCTCTCCCTCGATCCTCGCCGTGATCGGCGTGTTCTTGCTTTCCGGCTGCAGCCTGGCGCCGTCCGGTGATTCCGCGCCTCGCCCCTTGGCCATGGGGCGTACCGACGACGGCCGGTTCAGGTTCGTCGTGCCGCTCTGCGAGGGAGAGAACGTCCTTTCGTTCGAGGTTCAGGATCACCGGACCGAACGGCTCGTGTGGAAGGCATCGCAGCCGACCCGATCGGCGGAACGCGAGGGATCGATCACCTTGGGCGACGCCCAAGGATTCACGACGGAGGAATCCCCGTTGTCGTCGCCTCTGCCGCCCGATATCAGCGTCGACGTGCAGGTGACGAGCGATGCTCCGATCGGGCGAGGCTTCCTGTTCGGTGAGGCGCCGAAAGAAATGAGCGGCACAGATCTGGTGACCGCCCCCAGCGGTGCGAGAATCCCGGAAAAGCAATTCCGGCAGGAGACGATCGCCGAGTATTGCTGACCACAACAGAAACAGGCGCGCCCAAGGCCCGAACTCGTAGCACGCGGCCCACGAGCAACCTTCACGGACCTCACCGCACGACCCGGCACCCCCGTGTCGAACAATCTGCGGGCATGGATTCCGCAAGACGCCCTGTCACCACGGACGTCCCGACCAAGCCGACCTACGCTGCCCGCATGGCTTTTGTTATCCCAGAGATCAAGGTCGGCCTGGCCGAGCTCGGCGGCGGGCCGGACTCCTGGTGCTCGAAGTGCGGCAAGCGGGCGACCCTGTACGCCGTCGACCCGGCGACCGGAAGGCCCACGTACGTCTGCACGGCCGACGCCGGTTCCGAGGTGGAGGCCATGCTCCTGCGCTCCCCCGACTAGGCGGAGCACCACCGCGAGGTCGCCCTCCGCCCCCGAGGAACGGGCGCCGCATGCCGTCCGTACGGCGCTCAAGCCGGGTGACGGCGTTCGTCGCGGACAGGACTTCAGCCCCTCCCGTCCCGCCGGACGAGTTCTTGAGCCCCACAGCCCGGACGCTTACGCTCGCGCCATGCCCGTGATCGCCGTGATTGCCGTGTTCGCCACATTGCTGATCGTGGTCGTCGTTCTCGGCAGGCGCCGATTGGCGGTGGTGACCGTACGGGGGGAGAGCATGGTGCCGGCGTTGCGGCCCGGCGACCGGTTGCTGGTGCTGCGCGGGAAGGCGGCCCGGCGCGGGCAGATCGTGGTGCTGGAACCGATCGGGCCGGGGATGCGGTGGCGGGACGGGCCGCTGCCCGAGGTCGCGGCGGCCGACTGGGTGGTCAAGCGGGTCGCGGCGCTGCCGGGCGAGCCGGTGCCGCCGCAGTGCCCCGGGCTGCCCGCCACGGTGCCGCCCGGAACGCTCGTGGTGCTGGGCGACGGGGAGGTCAGCGCGGACTCGCGGTTGTGGGGGCTCGTCCCGGCCGATCGGGTTCTGGGGGTCGTCCTGCGCACCCTTGTTAGTACGTCCTAACAGCCGCATACTCCAATATGTCCGGACATTTCCTGACAACGGGGCTGGGGTATGCGTCTGGTCTTCTCTGCCGCAGGACTGGCCGCGACGACCTTCACCATCTCCCCCCTCCACCACACCCTGTTCGCCGCCCTGTGCCTGCGTCATCCCGGCTTCGCCGTACCCGGATCGCCGTGGCGTGACCTGGCGCGCAGGACGCCCGCCAGAGCCATGCCGTTCGTCCGGCGGGTCCACCACGCGCCGCACAGCGTGTCCGGCTTCCTCTGGGCCGACCTGCCGCTGCCGCCCGGGGTGGGCACGCTCAACGACGAGCTCGACGTCCAGCCCGGCCTCGGTGACGTCGCCGACGCGCTCCGCGCCTTCTACCTCAGCTGCGTGGCCCCCGAGTGGGTCGCGATACGCCGCCGCCTGAGCGCCCACGTGAACCGCTGCTCCGAGCTGATCTGCGTGCGCGGATTCGGCCGTACGCTGCCCGGACTCACCCCCAGGCTGAGCTGGTACGGCTGCGCCCTGCAGATCGACACCTCGGACCTGTGCCCGTCGCCGGTGGAGCTCGGCGACGGGGGCGTCGCGTTCTCGCCGCTGATGTGCGCCAGCCCCTGCTTCCTCGCGCTGTCGCCGCCCCGCGGCGACAGCAGGGCCGTCATCGCCTATCCGGTCAGCGACGAGGGCGCCCGCCGTCCCACGTCGGTGGACGCCCTGGCCCAGGTCGTCGGGCAGGCCCGCGCCAGGGTCCTGCGCTCGATCGGCGGCGGCTCGGCGACCGGCGAGCTGGCCAGGTCGCTGGCGGTGAGCGCCTCCACGGTGTCCGAGCACGTGACGGCGTTGCGGCTGGCGGGGCTCGTGAACACCTACCGCGAGGGCCGGGCCGTGCGGCACGTGCTCACCTCGCTGGGGCACGAACTCCTCGACTACAGCGCCTGATTTGTCGCATTTCGGTGGCGGTCCGAAAGGATTGCCCCTTCCATGACCCGATGGTGATGATCAGGCGAATACAGTCCCTCTCCCCCAGGAGGTCGGATGACTCGCACACTCAAGGCGTTGGGCGACCGGATGCTCGGCGCCCTGCTGCCCGCCAGCACCGCGGACGCCAGAGGGTGCCCCTACGAGTGCTGGTGCTACCACTGGCTCGACCACACCGCGTGGACCTGCGTGCGGCCGGACTGCACGACCTACGTGTCCTGCTACGAGTGCTGCTGACCCTCCACACCCCGCCCACGCCCTCTCCGCAGGAGGCCGTGGGCGGCCCCCCACGTGAAGGAGCGCGATGCCGTACATAGAGCTGGGCTGCCGGGCCGTGCTCTGCCTGGTCTTCCTGGCCGCGCTGGCGGGCAAGGCCGCCGGCTGGCGCGCCTTCGTGTCCTCCGTCCCCGGGCTGGCTCCCGGGCTGCCCGCCGTGCCGGTCGCGGTGGCCGTGCCGGCCGGCGAGGGCGCCGCCGTGGCGCTGCTCGTCCTGGGCGAGCGGGCCGGGTTCGTGCTGGCCGCCGTGCTGCTCGCGGCCTTCGCCGCCGCGATCCTGCTGGCCCTGCGCCGCGGCTCCGCCGCCACCTGCCGGTGCTTCGGCGTCACCGCCGCTCCGCTGAGCCGCGCCCAGATCGTGCGCAACCTGCTGCTGATCGCGGTCGCGGTCACCGGCTGGGCCATGCCGGGCGGGCGCGTCGAACTCGCCGGGGTGGCGCTGGCGCTGGTCGCCGCCGCGGTGCTCGCCGCCGTACTGGTGCTCTTCGACGACCTCGCCGACCTTCTCCTGGAGAGGAACCTCTGATGCCGTACGTCATCGCAGCCCTGGTCATCGTGGGCGTCATGAGCGCGCTCAACCTGGTGCTGACGTTCGCGGTGATCCGCAGGGTGCGCCACACCGAGCAGCACGCCGCTCCCGCGGGGCCGCCGTTGCTGCCGGTGGGCTCGGCCGTCCCCGACGTGCGCGGGATCGGGCGGCCCGCGGTGATCGGCTTCTTCGACACCGAGTGCCAGGCCTGCCCCGGGCAACTGCCGCCGTTCCTCCAGCTCGTCGCCAACGCGGGCTACTCCCCCTCGCAGGTGCTCGCCGTCGTCTCCGGCCCCGGTGGCGAGAGCTACCAGGACGCGCTGCGCGGCAGCGCCACCGTGATCGCCGAGCCCGCCAACGGGCCGGTCTGCCTGGCCTTCCCCAACGCCGCCTTCCCCGCCTTCTACCTGCTCGACGACTCCGGCCGGGTCAGGTCCCGCGCGGTCACCGTGGCCGGGCTCGGCGCTCCCGTCACCGCATGACCCACGACCTCACCGCGGCGGAGAACAGCTCGCTCGGCGCCTCGCCCGAGCAGGTCAGGACGGCGGCGCGGCCGGCCCGGGGTGGACACCGCGCTGGACGCCCTGCCGCACGGCCACGACACGTTGCTGAGCAACCGCTTCCTCGACTGATTCTCGGCCGAAGAGCGAGCGACTCCGCCGGGCGGCCGCAGCGTCTGCGCAGGCGCTCCCGGGGCTATGAGATCAGGCCGAACCCGCGGATCGCCCGCGCGTAGTGCTCGGAGAGCTCGCAGTCGATGCGAGAGGACGCCGGCGCAGTCAGCAGGTCGGCATCGCCGGTGTCCATGCCGATCTCCGACGCCCGGTCCAGCGCCGACGTCCGGATCGCGGACGTGGCGGCCCCGCGCAACGCCGCGGCCTGCACCGGCGCCAGGAACCGCGCGCCTTCCATCAACTCGGACAACTCGCGCAGGTCGGCGTCCGTGACTACCGCACCCACCTCCGGCAGCTGCTGCTCCGTACGCCTGCCGCCATCGGCCCGTGCGAGCCTGATCAGCAGTCGCTGAAGCACCAGCACCGGCCAGCCCAGCACGTGGCCGACCGCGCGCCCGATCGACCCCGCCGCCTCGTACGTGCCCGCCGGCGTGCCCTGCACGCCGAACAGGGCGCCGATGCGCGTGTGCTGCTCCTCACGCAGGTGCGACGCGCTGCCGCCACCGCCCTGCAGCGACTCACGCCACTGCGTCAGCGTGGTCAGCGCGGTGCCGACGATCAGCCCCTCATGGGCCTGCTCGGCGTAGGCGCGCGCCATCAGGGCAACCCGGTGTCGGGCGGGCAGCACCAGCCACGTCGGCAGCCCGATCACCAGTGCCCTGCCGCCGAACCCGGTTCGTACATATTCGCTGGTCATTCCGAGATCCCTGACCGCCACCCGGGCCGGCGGCTGGACGTGCACGGCCCGCGCCACCCTCTCGGCCAACGCGTGCAGTTCGGGCGCGGCTGACCGCTCCACCACCTCGGCGTCGGCGGGTAAGCGGGGCGGCCGAGGACACATCAGCACGCCGACGCCGATGAGCACGCCCCCGATCATCCAGGCGAAGAGGAAGCCGGGGTTCACGTAGATGACCCGGACGCCCAGCGCGATCAGCGCCAATGTGCTCGCGTGGATCACCAGCGCCAACAGCACGGCAGCAGCCCTTCGGACCTTGACCACCTGCACACTCCCGTTCGTCGTCCGCGACCGGCCTGCTCCCGCGTTCGCCGAGCTGTCCGGTCCGTCATGGCGGTGTGCTCTGTGGTCGGCGCGGGATCCACCTCAAGATCCTCT
Source organism: Nonomuraea sp. NPDC049646 (assembly GCF_044465525.1). NCBI lineage: Bacteria > Bacillati > Actinomycetota > Actinomycetes > Streptosporangiales > Streptosporangiaceae > Nonomuraea > Nonomuraea sp. NPDC049646. Next base: position 11,144 of record NZ_JBITLU010000027.1, read on the forward strand.
CTCAGCCGCACCCAGGCCGTCGAGAGCTTCGCGGGCTACGTGCCTTCCGCCGTCGTGGATCAGCCGCGTGCTTCGCGCGGCACGTAGGCGAAGGTGGGGCCGGCGTCGCCGGGCAGCGCCATCAGGGCCTGCGCCTGGGCCCTGAGCGTGAACATGGCGCGGGTGGCGTCCGTGAGCCGCTTCGGGTCGCCGTTGAACGCCTGCTCCAGCAGCTCCAGCAGGGTGCTGTAGGTGGTGTCGAACCGATCCTGCGCCGCCCGCACGGCGCTGCCCTGCGCGGCGGGCCGGGGGTTGGGGGTCATCGGGAGCACGCCGTCCCGGTCGACGCGGACCTCCTCGCCGGTCGGGCCGGTCTTCGGGGTGTCGCCTCGCCGGTATCGGCGGCCGAGCTTGAGCTCCTGGAAGCGGTAGTAGTGGGCGACCTCGTCCCGCTCGGGGTGGAGGACGTCCTGGTCGCCGTCCCAGACCTCGCCGCGCGCGTTGCCCTCCCCCTGCTCGACGATCTCCTTCAGCGCGCCGAGCGCGGACTCCAGATCCTCGACGGCGAACAGCGAACCGGCGGTGTGACGGAAGTGAGCGCCGCTCACCTGCCGGACCGGGTCGCCGCAGAAGACCTCTTTCTCGCCGAGCGTGTCGCACAAATGGCGCAACCCCTGCTCGATCGCCGCGTAGAACTGCCCGATCGTCTCGTAGCCCTCGTCCTCCGGCGGCGCGCCGGGCGGCGCGGGCTGTTCCAGGCGCAGGAACATCTCCAGCGCCTGCGCGCCGAACGGCACCAGCGACACCTCCAGATCGCTGTGCGGCAGTTTGCGCGGGTGCGGCGGCAGCATCTCCGGCATGTCCAGGCGCGGCGTGCCGCCGACGGCGTTGAGCAGGTTCGCCGCCAGCGCCAGGTGCAGCATCTCCTCCACGAAGACGCCGCTCACCACCTCCACCGCAGCGGGGTTGCGCTCGGGGTCCAGCGAGTACAGCGCCGTCAGGTACGGCGGCAGGGTCGCGTGCTCCAGCTCGATCGCCCACTGCAGGTGCTCGCGCAGGCTGTCGAGCGTGCCGATCCGAACCGGTCGTTCATGTTTCATTCGTGTCATACCTCGGGTTGTCGGCATGGCGGATCGGGCCGCCGGCCCGCGGGCCGGCGGCCTGGCTCGATCCGGGGTTCAGGACGGACGTGCCGCGCGGCGATCCTCGCGCCGGGCCAGCTCGGCCTCCTCCACCAGCGTGAACATCGGCTTGCCCGGCTCACACAGCATGGTGACCGTGAACCGCAGCGGGACATCGTCGCGGTTGTTGCCGTCCTGGTAATGGATGACGTCGCCGCCCGGCTCCCAGAACGCCTCACCGGCCCGGATCACCCGCTCCGGTTCCCCTTCCAGCTCCATCAGCATCTCGCCCTCCAGGACGACGCCGAAGGCGGGACCAGGATGGCGATGCGGCGGCGCGCCGGGGTCGCCGGGCGGGTACTCGATGACCACGGTCATCACGTGCGCGCCCTCGGGGATGTACGGCGGCCGCGCCTCCTGCAGCACGGTCAGCGCCGTCTGCCACGCGGTCGATCGCGGTTTGCCCATCGCCCGGCCCTACTTCGCGGCGGACCGGTCGAGCCAGTCCTTGTAGGTGATGGTGCCGAGCTGCGCGCCCTCGCCGGGCACCAGCGACCGCTCGCCGAGCACGCTGCCGAAGTAGCGGGCCTGCGGGTCGGCGACGACCTCGCGGGGGTCGCCCCAGGCGGCCAGCGCCTTACGGAAGAACTCATCCATCCTGTACTGGTTCGGTCCGGCGATCTCGATCCGGCCGTTCAGCGGCGTCCCCACCGCGGTCCTGCCCACCGCCTGAGCCACGTCATCGCCCGCGATCGGCTGGAACAGCACCGGTGCGACGTGCACCTTGCCGTCGACCGTGCCCTCGTCGGCGATGCCGCGGGCGAACTCGAAGAACTGGGTGGAGTGCACCAGCGAGAACGGGATGCCCGACTTCTCGATCAGCTCCTCCTGGGCGATCTTCGCCGCGAAGTAGTCGTTCTCCGGCATCCGCTCGGTCCCCACGATCGACACGGCCACGTGGTGGCCCACGCCCGCGGCCGCCTCGGCCGCCAGCAGGTTGCCGGTGGAGGTCCGGAAGAACTTCATGACGGCCTCGCGCTCGAACGAGGGCGAGTTCGACACGTCGATCACGACCTCGGCGCCCTTCAGCACCTCGGCCAGCCCCTCGCCGGTCAGCGTGTCGACGCCGGTGTTCGGCGACGCGGCCACCGCCTCGTGGCCGTGCTCACCCAGCTTCTTCACCAGCTTCGACCCGATGAGCCCGGTCCCGCCGATCACCACGATCTTCATTGTTGGCACCCTTCTGGCTTTGTGGACGCTGTGCCGCGCCCCCGTCGTCAGCTAAGACAAGGCAGCCCCCTCGGTTGTGACAATGCGGCCACCGAAGCTGACCGGTTCGCGCTCCGGACGCGTGAACACTTGTCTCCCGATCGGCGAAGGACCGGTGTGAACCCAGGAATCAAGAGGTGACCGCGATGTCACGCGCGCTGCCGGCCCAAGCAGCGGACGCCGTGATCATCGAGCAGTCCCGGCGCGAGCCCGAGCGCTTCGCCGGCATATTCGACCGCTACTACCCCGAGGTCCACGGTTACGCCGCGCGCAGGTTAGGCCCGGGCCTGGCCGACGACGTCGCCGCGGAGACGTTCCTCATCGCCTTCGACAAACGGGCGGGCTACGACCTCTCCCGCGCCGACGCGCGGCCCTGGTTGTACGGCATCGCCTCCAACCTCATCGCCCGCCATCATCGCGCCGAAGTACGCCAGTACCGGGCCCTGGCCAAGGCGGGCGCCGACAGCCCCGTGGAGGACCACGCCGACCAGGTCGCCGGGGCCGTCGACGCGGGGGCCCGCACGCGCCGGCTCGCCGAGGCGCTCGCCGGGATCGCCGATCGCGATCGGGACGTGCTGCTCCTGGTCGCCTGGGCGGAGCTGACCTCGGAGGAGGCGGGCAGCGCGCTCGGCATCCCGGCCGGGACGGCCCGCTCACGACTGCACCGGGCCCGCAGAAGCATCCAAGCCGCACTGGAAAGGGACGCATCATGAACGACCTCGAAAGGCTGCGCGAGGACTGGACGCGCCCGGCGCCGCCGGCCCCCGACGCCCAAGCCGCAGCACGGGCGGCTCTCCTGGCCCGTGCCGGCCGTCCGCGTTCCAGGCGCGGATGGGCGGTCCGGGCGCTGGCGGTGGCCGCCGCCGCCGTGATCATCACGACCGGGGTGAGCGTGTTCCAGGGCGAGCGCACGCTGCCCGCCGCCAACGCGCAGGTGGTGCTGACCAGGATCGCGGCGGCCGTACAGAAGAAGGAGTTCACACCCCCTCGCGACGACCAGTGGATCTACACCGAGAGCCGGGTCGCGGACCGGGGCAAGGGCATCGCCCAGGGCGAACGGCTCACCCCGCGGACACCGCTGCCGGAGAGGGCCGACCCGTGGTGGACCCGGGCCGACGGCAAGCGGGTGGGCTATATGGTGAACGGCAAGCTGCAGACCTCCAACCCCGGTGAGAGGATGCCGGAGAACACCTACGCGTTGCTGGCCTCGCTGCCGACCGACCCTGACGCGCTCCTGGCCGAATACCGTGAGTTTTACCAGGGCGTGGGCCCTGCCGACGACGAGTGGATCTTCCTGCGCTTCGCCGTGACCCTCAGCCAGAACCTCGTCTCCCCGGAACATGAGGCCGCGATCTTCCGGGCGATGGCCAAGCTGCCCGGGGTGACGGTGGACGAGACGGCGACCGACACCGAGGGACGTCCGGCGCTGTCGGTCTCCCAGGTCGCCGAAGGCTGGCGCAACGTCGAGATTCTGCTGGACCCCGTGACCTACGCCTACCGGGCGCGCCGGGAGACGGCGATCGCCGACCACGAGGAGCGTTACCCCAAGTCGGACGGTGTCCTGATGTCCACCTTGAAGGACGGCAAGTGGGTGCCCGCTCCCCCGCATCTGGAATGGAGCATCGAGAAGGGAACGACCTGGTCGGTCTTCACCCGCGTCGCGATCGGCGTCGTGGACCGCGCCGGGGAACGGCCATGACCCCCTCCTCGTCCTCAGAGCCACGCCCGCGACCCGGCGAAGGCGGACGCCGCCCGGTCGCGGGCCTCCGCCTGCCCGAGCCAGCGCTCAGGCGGCGTCGTCACCCGGCCGGGAGCCCTCCTCCAGCACCTCGACCGCGTCGCGCAGCACCCGCAGAGCGATCTTCTCGCGCACCGCGTCCGCCGGGTCGTACAGCCACTCGGTGACCGGCCGGCCCATCTCCTCCTCCGGGTGGCCGGCCTCGGCGATGACCTATTCCTGCTCGATCTCGGCGTGGAGCTCGTACAGGAACTCGCGCTCGACGTTCGGGTCGCTCATGTCTCCTCCATGTGATCGGCCGACCAGGTGTCCTCGGGCCGGTTTCATGCACGTACCGTCCAGATGGCGACGGCGACCAGCGCGACGCAGGCGGCCGCGATCACCGCGACCACGCCGGCCACCCCGATCCACGGCGCCGCGAGCGGCGACGACACGACGGCGACGACGCACCCGGCCAGGGCGGTGCGCGGCAGGGCGGAGTGCGCGCCGAGCAGCGCGTGCACCGTCCGGAGCAGCACGAGGTACGCCCCGACCGGGATGGCGACCGCGTAGCCGAGCGCCGTCGGCGAGGCCGCCACCTGCCGCCCGCTCTGCTCCACCGCCACTTCGAGCCCGGCGCCGAGCGCCGCCAGCGCGGCGAAGACGCCGAAGTGCCCGTACCCCCACCAGTACGACCGGTGACGCCGGTCGCTGAGCCCCTCCCCCGCCTCGACCAGGAAGTACAGCCACCACAAGGCGAACAGCAGGACCAGACCCGATCCGGCGATGACGACGAGAGGACCCGCTTCGAGCGCCCCTTCGACCCCCCTGCTCGCGGCCAGGACGCTCTCGCCCAGCAGGATGATCGTGAACAGGCCGTAGCGCTCGGCGATGTGCCGCGGATGCCAGGTGGTCGCCCTGACCCGCTCCGCCCACCACGGCACCGCCAGCTCCAGGACGACCAGGCAGGCGAAGAACGGCAGCCCGAGTGACTCCGGCAGCACGCCCGCCTCCACCAGGGCGAGCCGGAGCAACCAGCCCGCCTCGGCCAGGCTGATGCCCGCGGCGTAGCGCAGCCCCGTACGGCGGCTCGCCGGGTCCTCGAACGCGGCCCTCAGCCACTGGGCGACGAGCCCGGCCCGCATGACGAGGTACCCCAGCGTGATGATCCCCAGGTCGGCCCGGCCGACCGCGGCGGGCACTCCGGCGGCCAGGACCAGCACGCCCGCCATCTGCACCATGGTCAGCAGCCGGTACGGGACGTCGTCGGTGTCGTAGGACGAGGCGAACCAGGTGAAGTTCATCCACGCCCACCAGATCGCGAAGAACACCTGGAGGAACGGGACGATCCCGGCCACCGCGTGACCTTCGGCGATGGCGTGCGCGAACTGCGCCGTGACGGCCGCGACCGCGACCACGAAGGTGAGATCGAAGAGCAGTTCGAGCTGACTCGACGCGCGATGCGGCTCGTCGACGGGCCGCGAGCTCATCCGGACCCTGATCCGGATGCTGGTCCTGGTCGAGGGCACGCGCACGCTCCTGTCGTTCCTGCCGAGTCCGGTTGTCGCCCACTAGGACCGGACAGCCTCGCGATCTGTGACAGACCGCCACGACAGCGTGCGGAAGTCAGCGGGCGGAAGTGAGCGGATGAGGTCAGCGGGCGAGGTCGGCGGCGAGCACCTGTTCCAGCCCGGCGAGGTCGCCGGACCGGGCGGCGGCGACGAACGTCCGTACGAGGCGCCGGTGCGCGATGGCGCTCACCTGGCGGCGTCGCTCGGTGGTGACGTGTTCGCGGGCCCGTCGCAGGAGTTGCCGCGCGTGGTCCTCGCCCAGGTGGAGGGTCTCGGAGATCTGGCGGTAGGGGTAGTCGAAGGCCGTGCGCAGGAGGTAGACGGCTCGTTCGGCGGGCGTCAGCCGCTCCAGCAGCAGCCGGATCGCGGTGTCGACCGCCTCGCGTCGTTCGGCTGCCGTCTCGGGCCCGGCGGAGAGGTCCGCCGTCTCGGGGAGCCAGGGGCCGGCCGAGGTCTCCCGGCGCCTGCGCGCGGACTGGGCCACGTTGAGGGCGAGCCTCGTGGTGGTCAGCGCGAGGAACGCCGGCGGGCTGACGACCACCGACCGATCGGCACGGGCCCAGCGCAGCCAGGTCTCCTGGACCACGTCCTCGGCTTCGCCCGCGTCCTGCAAAACGCGCAGACCGATGGAGAGAAGCCGGGGCGCGGCGCTGACGAACGCCGAGGCGGCTCCGTCCCCTTCCGTGATCGACCGGTCAGGCGTCTGCTCCGCGTGGTCCTCGCGCGACTCCAACAGGCTCATGGTCACGATGTCGGCTCCGTTCAACCCGGGCATCCGGTGATGCCGCTGGGATCACGGTCGCCGCTCGGGCCGCTGCATCGAGCCCCGGGAACCCCGTGGTCCGTACCGTGGCCTGGAGTCACGGGCAAATTGCTGGGCTTGATGGCAGACCGGTAGGTTACGTGTCCGTCTAGGATGTAGCGCCGGTTTCTCCCCGTGGTCGGCGGTCATGGGGCAACACACAGACGATCGTCGGGGGCAGCGCCATGGCAAGCAGAGGTCCCGCATCGCAGCTTCACGGCCGGCAGATCGAGTGCGAGACGCTGGACCAGCTCGTGGCGACGGTGCAGGACGGCCGCAGCTCCGTCCTGGTCCTGCGCGGCGAGGCCGGCATCGGCAAGACGGCGCTGCTGGAGTACGCGCGAGACAGCGCGTCCGGCTGCCGGACGGCCAGGGCGACCGGCGTCGAGTCGGAGATGGAGCTGGCCTTCGGCGGGCTGCACCAGCTGTGCGCCCCGTTCCTGGACCAGCTCGGTCGCCTGCCGGCCCCGCAACGCGACGCGCTCGGGACGGCGTTCGGCCTGAGCGCGGGAACGCCGCCGGACCGCTTCCTCGTCGGGCTCGCGGTGCTCAGCCTGCTCGCCGACGCGGCCGGGAAAGGGCCCCTGGTCTGCCTCGTCGACGACGCGCAATGGCTGGACCAGGTCTCCGCGCAGACCCTCGCCTTCGTCGCGCGACGCCTGCTCGCCGAGCCGATCGGGCTGGTCTTCTCGGTACGCGGACAGCACCTCGAACCGGAGCTGAGAGGGCTGCCCCAGCTCGACGTCGGACGGTTGAGCGACAGCGACGCCCGCGCCCTGCTGGACTCCGTGACCCCTGGACGACTCGACGAGCAGGTCCGGGACCGGATCGTCATCGAGGCGCAGGGAAACCCGCTGGCCCTGCTCGAACTCCCCCGGGGGCTGGCGCCGGCGGAGCTGGCGGGCGGATTCGGACGGCCCGACGCGCGACCGCTGGCCAGCCAGATCGAGCAGGGCTTCCTGCGGCGGGTCCGGTCGCTGCCTGCCGAGACCCAGCGGCTGCTGCTCATCGCGGCGGCCGAGCCGGTCGGCGACGTGACCCTGCTGACTCGCGCGGCGGAGCTACTGGGCGTCGAGGTGGCCGCCGCCGCGTCGCCGGCCGAGGCGGCGGGGCTGATCGCCATCGGCACACGGGTGCGCTTCCATCATCCCCTCATGCGCTCGGCGGCCTACCGCGCCGCGTCCCCGCAGGACCGGCAGGACGTCCACCGCGCGCTGGCCGACGCCACCGACCCCCGAACGGACCCCGATCGCCGGGCCTGGCACCTCGCCAACGCGGCGGCCGGCCCGGACGAGACGGTGGCCGCCGAGCTGGAGCGCTCGGCCGATCGGGCGCAGGCGCGCGGCGGGATCGCCGCGGCGGCCGCGTTCCACGGCCGGGCGGCCGAGCTGACCCCTGATCCCGCCCGCCGCGGCGCCCGGGCGCTGGCCGCCGCACGGGCCAAATACCAGGCCGGCGGGTACGACGCCGCACTCGAACTGCTGGACGCGGCCGAACTCGGCACCCTGAACGAACGCGAGCTCGCCCAGGCCGGCCTGCTGCGCGGCCAGATCGCGTTCGCCTCCAGGAGCGCGGGTTCTGCCTTCCCGCTGCTGCTCAGAGCCGGTGAGCGCCTGGCGCCGCTGGACTCCGGGCTGGCCCGCGAGACCTACCGCGACACGTTGAACGCCGCCATGAACGCGGGCCGGCTGCCGAGCGGCGCCCAGGTGGTGGACATCGCCGAGGCGATGCTCGCCGCGCCGCCGGGGCCGCCGCCGGAGCGCAACGACCTGCTCCTGAACGGCGTGGGCGTGGCCCTCACCGAGGGATACGCCGCCGGCGCGCCGATGGTGCTGCGCGCCCTGGAGGCGTTCCGCGCCGAAAGGGTCTCCAGGGAGGAGGGCCTCGGCTGGCTGCCGTTCGCGTCCCGGATGGCCCACAACGTCTGGGACTTCGACAGCTGGTCCGTGCTCTCCGCGAGGCTGGTCGACCTGGCACGCGGGACCGGAGCGCTGTCCGTGCTGCCCTCGGCACTCCACATGCTCGTCTCGAACAGGGTCCTGGCCGGCGAGCTCGCCCTGGCCGACGCGCTGGTCGCCGAGGCGGTGACGATCGCCGAGGTGACGGGCAGCCGCTACCTGGCCCAGTACGCGACCCTGATCCTCGAAGCGTGGAGAGGACGCGAGGACGCGACACGACAGGTGAGCGCCGCGATCACGCGGGACCCGGCCCTTCAGGGGGAAGGCAAGGTCCTGACCGCCACCCAATGGGCGAACGCGGTGCTCTGCAACGGCCTCGGCCGCTACGAGGAGGCGTACGTCGCCGCCGAGCGGGCCTTCGAGCACCCGCAGGAGCTCGGCGGGACGGCCATCAGGTCCACGATCGAACTGGTCGAGGCCGCCGTCCGGAGCGGAAGGCCGTCCAGGGCCGCCGAAGTCGCCCGGCAGCTCGACGAGATGGCCCGAGCCGGCGGCACCGACTGGGCCCTCGGCACCTCGGCGTGCGTACGGGCCCAGGTGAGCGACGGATCGCACGCCGAGGCCCTGTACGGCGAGGCGATCGAACGGCTCGGCCGCACCGAGGTCCGGACCACGCTCGCCCGCACCCGGCTGCTCTACGGCGAGTGGCTGCGCCGGGAGAACCGCCGCCTCGACGCACGCGAACAACTGGGCCTGGCGTACGAGATGCTCGGCGACATGGGTGCCGAGGCGTTCGCGGAACGCGCCCGGCGCGAGCTCCAGGCCACCGGCGAGACGGTACGCAAGCGCACCGTCGAGACACGCGCCACGCTCACCGCCCAGGAGGCGCAGATCGCGCGCCTGGCCGGCGACGGGCTGACGAACCCCGAGATCGGCGCCCAGCTCTTCATCAGCCCGCACACCGTCGAATGGCACCTGCGCAAGGTCTTCGCCAAGCTCGGCATCACCTCCCGCAAACAGATCCGCACCACCCTGCTCAAGGGCACCACCCTCACAACCTGACGCGCCACGCCGAGCGCCCTGCCCCACTTCGTCGCTGCAGCTCCGCATCCTCGTTCTGATCATCCGCCGAGGACGCTCATGGCGCCGTTGCGATCTCCGTTCCCCGCCATGCCTCGAGCGGGAACGGGGATCGCAGGGACAGAGGCCACGGCGACGGGACGATCCGGCTTTCACCCCTCGACTGCCCGGCTTACCGATCATCCCCGAACCCGAGTTCCCCGCCGGGAGGCGCTCTTGTTGGAGGCGCTGTGTTCGTGGGACAGTTCGCGACGTGGAGGCATATCGCCGATCTGCCTGGTACAGGGCTGGCCGAACGCTCATGCTGATCAGCTTGGGCTGGATCGCTGCGGGCGTCTTCTTCGTCTTCGCCGTGAATGGCGGGCAGGTGTGGCCGAATGCCTACCGGTTCCTGCTGGTCTACGTCGGACTGCAAATCATTGGGATGCTGTGTGCATACATCGGCCGGACGCGGTACCGGGCGTGGTCGGAGCCTGTCGGCCGCTCATCGGGAAGCAGAGTGGCCGACGCTGATCCGATGGATGCCGAAGGCGCCACGTAGCGGAAAGGGCCTGTGCCGGAGCGGCGGGGCGGCGCCCGGGTCGGCGGTTCGAGGGGTACGACGCGTGTGGTGGCCGGCGTGGCGGCCCGATGCTGCTGCCGCCCTGGACCGGCCGCACGTTCGACTCCTGCGATCGATGGCTCTAGGCCCCGCCCCGACTACTTACAGATGGCGCGAGGAATGACGAATCAACGTGCTGCACGCGGTCGGCCCTGGTCAGGTCTTGGCCTGATTCTGCTGGCAGGCGTGCTGCTGGCCGCTCTGGCCTGGGTGGTGGTCGACGGGCGTGAGAGCGCCAGGATCGCCACCGCCAGGGACCTGGCCCTGCAAGGGGTGAGGCTGCGTGATGTCGATGACCTGGCCGCGCGGCTCGTGGGCGCGGCCGCGATCGAGTTGCACGCCGATGCCGGTACGCGGGCCGCGCTGACCGGCACGTTGCTCTCCGGACGTCAGGGCGATCTGCCGGGCGGGAGCGACGTGCGGGACCTCGCGCTGTCGGCGGACGGGCGGATCGCGCTGTCGGCGGACGCGCACGAGCGCGTCGTCCGGTGGGAGCTGGCGCCTCAGGGGCTTCCCGGGCGCGGCCTGCTGGTGACCGCGTCGAGCACGTTGCAGGATCGCCTGGACGCCTCCGCGGTGGCGCTCACCGCTGATGGCCGCACCGGCCTGATCGGTGGTCGCGACGGTTCGGTGCGCGTGTGGGAGATGAGCGGTCATTCCCGCTCGCGCACGGTCGTGGCGGGTGATGGCGTGCGGCCGGTGAGCGCGGTGGCGCTGTCGCGGGACGGCGGGAGGGCCGTGGCGGGCTTCGACGGCGGCGGGGTCGTCTTCTGGGACGCGGCCGGCGGGCAGATCCGGCGACCGTCGGCGGTGCACGCGTCGGCGGTGTCGTCGGCGGGGTTGAGCGCCGACGGGCGCAGGGCGTTGACGGTCAGCGAGGACAAGGCGGTGGTGTGGGACCTGGCCGACCCGGCGCGTCCGGTTCAGGCGGGGGTGCTGACCCGGCCGGGTGGACCGTGGGGTGCGGGTGCGCTGAGCGCCGATGGGCGTACGGCGGTGACGGGGAATCAGGTGTGGGACGTGGGCGATCCGGGCAGGCCACGGCGGCTGGCGACGTTGCCAGGGGTGCGGAGCCTGGTGATCGGCGTGGCGTTGACGTCCGACGGGAGTGGCGCCGTGACGGGCGAGGACGGCGGCAGGGTCGGTTGGTGGGGGCTGCGTGACCGGGTGCGTCCGGTGCTGCTGGCCGATCTGCCCGGGGCGCCGGGCCCGGTGGGCGCGGTGGCGTTGAGCGCCGACGGCGGGGTGGCCATGAGCGCGGCGGCCGGGTGGGGGGTGAGGTCGTGGCTGGTCGGCGGGATCAGCGGTGATCCTCTGCGTGACGTCTGCGCCGACTCGGCCTTACGTGCTCTCCGGGTGACACCGGAGACGTGGGCGAAGATCGCCGGTGGCGTGGGCTGGCCGGATGGACTCGGCGATCCAGGCCCCCACAACCCATGTCCTGCGCTCTGATCACGAGGAAACACCGAAACGCGAGTAGTCAGGGCGTGCTGGAAGGGAGCGTAGGGGCTCCATTTCTTGAGGGGTGTCTCCGGCGGGAACGACTGTGGAATGCCGCCACAGCGCTCGGCGTGAGCGTGACGGTGAGGGGCTGTGGTGACGGCACAACCTTGCATCTGCCGGTGATTACGTCCGCCCTGGTCATGACCCTACGAGGGCTCGCGTGGCGTGCGCGAGTTCCGGCCACCTTGGAGAATGCGTGCGGCAAGATGGTCGGCCGTATTCCTTCGCCTCGCCTACCTGACCATCACCAACACATTCGCCGCCCCCATGCGCACTCGGGTCAAGGACGCGGAGATTCGCGCCCGAAGACCGGACCTTTCTTGCCGCTCTCCTGACCTCGCTGCCCCGCGAGGCCCTACACCGGTTACGGCTCCTCGTCCGACCGGACACCATCCTGCGCTGGCACCGCGATCTGATGAAACAGCGTCATGCCGGTACCTGCCGACCGAAGCAGCCCGGTGATCTTGCCGCAGCTCTGCCGGTCTCGACCTAGTCAGCTGGCCGCCAACGTTTCTGACATCAGGGCAGTGCGCCACTGCCCGGGTCCATTCCGCGCTGTCAGCCACCGGGCGAGGGCAGCTTCCAGACGTTCCCGTTGCACACCCGGCCCTGATAGAGATACTGCCGGCCGCTGTCCGACGTCGCGGTGAACCGGTCGTCTCACGAATGCTCGCAGTAACCCGCGGGAAGCGCAGTGGCCCTCATGCGACCGGGCGGCAAGGTGGCGTAGATGGCGTCGGCGGACAGAGTGAGCAGAATCAGAAGTCCCGCCGCTGCCCGCCCACGTACCGGCTCGCTCATTCGAGTGACCTCCTTTTGACGGCCCGGCAGGAACACCACGCGCTCCTGCCGGGCGGCGCGCACGGTGCTTCGGGGGTAGAGAAGGCGGTGACCGGCACATCGATGAATAGTGTTTGTCAGGGACGTGGTACGCGTCCAGCAACTGGCCTTCACAGCGCTGATCCTGACCGTGTAGGCGATGGAGACCTCGCCGCGGTCTTTCATCGATCTGCTGCGTCCCGAATCCCCAGGGAGTCAGAGACGCGGGCGTGTCCGCGCCGGGTCTCCCAAACTCCGCGGCGGGCTGTGACCCTGCTGATCGGCTCGGACTCGTTCGACGACGGCAGGGTCCGCTCCGTCATCGGCCACCTCGTCCGCGACCTGCGCTGACCCCGTCAGCACGACAACGACTGCAGTGACCCGGCGATCCGGTGCCCGGCCCAGCGCTTGATCTTGCGCAGCGCCTCCAGCCGGCTCGCCGCCCGGTCGAGCCGGTAGTACAGCCGCGGCGGCATGTACGACAGCAGCGGCGAGTGCCGCTGGCCGAGCAGCGCGAACATCTCCGCAGGCTCCAGGCGCAGGTAGCGCGGCAGGTCCTCGTAGAACCGCGCGCTGTAGCGGGCGGCGCTCTGGACCGGCAACAGCGCGGCTCTGCGCTCCCGCGCGTAGGCCGCGAGCGCGGGCTCCAGGGCGGGGTGGCGCTCGATCGCGCCGGCCAGCGCGATGGCGTCCTCGATGGCGAGCGTGGTCCCGGCGCCGATGGAGTAGTGCGTGGTGTGCGCGGCATCGCCGAGCAGGACGAGGTTGCCGCGGTGCCAGGAGCGGTTCGTCACGGTCTGGAAGCGCAGCCACCGCGCGACGCCCTGCCCGCGCCCGATGAGCCGATGCCCGTCGAGCAGGTCGACGAACAGCTTTTCCAGCAGCTCCAGGTTGCCCGCCTCGTCGGCGCGGTCGAGCCCGAGCCCGCGCCACGTGACGGGCGCGCACTCGATCACGCAGGTGCTGCGCTCGTCGTCGAAGGGGTAGCCGTAGCACCAGATCCAGCCGTGCTCGGTCTCCACGAAGGCGAAGGTGAAGGCGTCGAAGACCCTGGTGGTCCCGAGCCAGATGTAGGTGTTGCCGCCAGTGGCGATCTGGGTGCCGAAGTCGTGGCGGCCGCGCAGCGGGCTGCTCACCCCGTCGGCGGCCACCACCAGGTCGGCGTCCGGGACCTCGCCGAGGATCTCGCACCCGAACTCCACCCGCACGCCGAGTGCGATCGCCCGGTCGGCCAGGATGCCGAGCAGCCGGTGGCGGCCGATGCCGAAGCCCTCGTCGCCGCGGTGCGTGGTGGTGCGGCCGCCGACGAGGGCGATCCCGTCATTCCACCGCACGGACGCCTCGCCGATGGCGCGGGCCGACTCCGGATCGCTCGCGTACAGCCGGTCGAGCAGGCTGCCCCAGTACGTCACGCCCCAGCCGTATGTCGAACCTGCCGGATCGCGCTCGAAAACCGATATGTCACACGAAGGATCGCGCAGCTTCATCAGGATCGCGAAATAAAGGCCAGCGGGTCCGCCACCGACACAAATCACTTTCTGCACTTCATTTGGCACAGAGTAGTTATACGCGCACAGTAAGCTACCGCGCGCGATACGCCACGCCGGATCCGCTGAGGGTCGTAGCAGCGCAGACCACGTTGAGCCGCAGCGTGGACCGCGTACGCGAGTGCCAGGCAACACGTCGATGACCAGGTGAGCAATCGCCGATACCGCCACCCGTTCTCGTAAGTGATTTCGCCTGGCGTCGAGACCTCGAACAATGGCAGAGCTCGGGCCGGCCATCTGGAGAAAGAGGACGCCTCAGTTGGCGGTGCTCAGAGGTCGCGCGGACTGGTGATGGATCCGTCAGAGCTCGCGTACCGGCCTGAGTGCTGTGAGGGGACGGTCGCCGGCAGCGTCACAACAGCCACGGGAAGGGGCCGCGGAGGATGTCCACGACGCGAGCGGCGACGGCCTCGGCGTGAGGTGGCGTGCCGCGGCCGGCCAGCCCCCGGGTCAGGTGCATGTGGAGGGACTGCAACGTGGCGAAGGTGTTGAACGCCCACGGCGGCACGGGTCCCGGTTCGGCGCCGGCGAAGGCGTGGGCCACGGTGTCCAGCCAGTCGGTGGCCTCGTCCACGGACGGAGAGGAGGCGAAGAGGATGGTCGTGATGGCGCGGGCGAGTCGCGCGTCCTCCAGTTGGACGTAGCGGTGGCGAGCCGCCTTGGCCGTCATTCGGCGGGCGCACAGGTCCAGCAATGTGCTGCCGCGCCAGGGCAGGATGGAGGCGAAGGCGGCAGCTGCATCGGCGCCGTGGGCGACGGCGTGGAGCCAACCGAGGGTGTCGTCCCAGCCGCGAGTGTCGACCTCGGCGGGAAACCATGCGGCGAACGCGTCGCACCAGCGGTCGGTGGTCTCCTCGGCCACGATTCCCGGCGCGGCCCTGACGCGGTCCAGAATGCGGGCGAGCGCCAGCGCGGCGAAGGAACGGGCCTGGATGTCGGGGTGGGTGAAATGCGTGGCCGAGGTGTCTCCGATGTCCAGGAGCACCTCGTCCAGGTACCCCTCGTCGGTCCAACGGGCGAGCGCGGTGTAGGCATGGTCGTCACGGACCGCAGGATCCGGTGACACGAGCATGGCGGAGAGTTCGTCCGCGAGGAGGCGGACCGCTACATGGCCGGGAAAGGGGAAACCCGCGGCTGCGACCGATGGCCAATCGACGTGGGTGGATGGCATTACGGGATGCTACATCAGCCGTCAGCGCCGTCGCCGCGGCAGAGTTGTAGACGCTGATCTGTCGAAGGACGTTGAGCTGTTGATGCTCTGTCACGAGCACGGCGATCATCGTCCGGTTGCGTCCACGGGAGTGGTGTACGAGTTTGACCTGGTCACAAGCGTGGCGGCCGTGAAATGGTGACGGCCATCGCGTGATCCTTCGAAGGCGCAAACCAAGATCGAAGGAGACCACGTGATGGCCGCGGACAACAGTGTGACGCCCGAGCAGTGGCTGGCGAAGCAGATCCAGACCGGTGACCCCGACTTGTTGCGATCCATGGTGAAGACCATGGCCGAGACGTTGCTGTCGGCCGAGGCCGACAGCCTGTGCGGTGCCGGGTACGGCGAGCGCGGCGACGAGCGGACCAACCGGCGTAACGGCTACCGCACCCGCGAGTGGGACACCCGCGCAGGATCGATCGAGCTGGCCATCCCCAAGCTGCGGTCAGGCTCCTACTTCCCGGACTGGCTGCTTGAGCGGCGCCGCCGGGCCGAGCAGGCGCTGATCAGCGTGGTCGCCACGTCGTACCTGCTCGGCGTCTCGACCCGCCGGGTGGACAAGCTGATCGAGCAGCTCGGCATCAAGCACATCTCCAAGAGCCAGGTCAGCCAGATGGCCAAGACACTGGATGAGCAGGTAGAAGCGTTCCGGACCCGGGCGCTGGATGCCCGCCCCTACACCTTCGTCTGGCTGGACGCCCTGACCCAGAAGGTGCGCGAGGGCGGCCGGATCATCAACGTGCACGTCCTGGTCGCGACCGGGGTCAACGCTGACGGCCGGCGTGAGATCCTCGACCTGGAGGTCACCTCGGCCGAGGACGGCGCGGGCTGGCTGGCGTTCCTGCGCGGCCTGGTCGCCCGCGGCCTGTCCGGTGTGCAACTGGTCATCTCCGACCTTCGACCAACCCGACGCCGCCTCGGTGCGTTCAAGCACGCCTGGGTGGTGCAGACGCTGGAGGCCAAGCAGCCGGCCGCCGCCGAGCATCTCGACGCCGCCCGGGAGGATCTGATCGCCTTCGCCGCCTTCCCGCGCGAGATCTGGCCGCAGATCTGGTCCAACAACCCGCAAGAGCGGTTGAACAAGGAGATCCGCCGCCGCACCGACGTGGTCGGGATCTTCCCCGACCGGCCATCGATCATCCGGCTGGTCGGCGCGGTGCTGGCCGAGCAGACCGATGAGTGGGTCGAAGCCCGCCGCTACATGGGCCTGGACGTCCTGGCCAAGGCCCGCGTCCGGGTGATCTGCGGCGACATACCAGCACAGAACCCGCTCCCACAGACACTTACCGCTTAACCTGCAAAAACAGGATCACGCGAAGATCGATTCATACACCACGCCCGTGGACGTGACCCAACGTGACAGCGCAGAAGTGGACCTTCACCCACAGGCAACGGCCCGCCTAAGAGCGCCACCAGTTGCCGGGTAGTGGCCCTAGATAGGGAGACCGTGCAGGTGCTGGCCCGGCACCGCGAGCGCCAAGAGGAACTGCGCGCGACAGTGGGTGCAGACTGGCAGGACTCTGGGTACGTGTTCACCACCGCGGATGGTGCGCCGCTGCGGCCGGACTATCTCACCGGCCGGTTCCGCCGGGTAGTGGCCGCCTCCGGGCTGCAACCGGTCCGGCTGCACGATCTGCGCCATGGCGACGCCACGCTGACGCTGGCCGCGCATACCGACCTGAAGGTGGTACAGGCCATGCTGGGGCACGCCAGCATCGTGCTCACCGCCGACACCTACGTCTTGGTGCTACCGGACGTGGCCCACGAAGCAGCCCGCGAGACAGCCCAGCTGGTGCTGAACGCGGCGTCCGCACTGGGGCGACAGCTCGGCAGCTGACTCAGGATTGCCTCACATTTGCCTGGGGCCGCCAACAGACGCGCCAGCGCCTGGAGTTTCCGCAGGTAGAGAAGCGCCCTGCAGGATTCGAACCTGCGACCGTCGGATTAGAAGCCCTGTGTCATTGAGTGACAATTTGTGCCGCCTGCGCGCGCTTTGCGTGCCCGGCAGTGCCGAGCCCTGACGGGGCGTGTCGGGGCGGGCGAGCACGAAGCGAGCACGGCGGACCCTCTACCTGATCGTCAGATCGTGACTCCGCGACGCTTCCCGTACCTCAAACACGCCACCCCTATACGTGGCAACGGCCCCCGTGCTCGGCGCGTGCTCCAACGCCCCTGTCAACGACGGCCGAAAATGGCCGTTCTGACGCCCGCGTACTCCAGGAGCATCTGACTAACTACAACGGACACCAGCCGCACCAGTAGCGACAACAACGGCCCCTTGAAACATCGCAACGCGTTTCGCCCGACGCGTGACCGACCTCGATGACCGTGCTCCATCCGGCGAGGCCCCGTCGCCATGGACACAACCAACGAACGTTTCTACGCCACTTGACCGCAGCCCGGGCCGCGTAACTCGCTATTCGAACGGCACACGTTCGGCGTGATCCCATGTTCCCCATCGCCTCCCAATCCCTTTGAGGATCAAGGTCGGCGAGCAAGCGTACTGGACGGATACAGAGAGTGGCCGGGAGCCGAAGCCTTCGACTGATCAGGAAGTCGACATTTCCCTTCCCGATCTTGTGTTCGGATAAGGAGAATGTAAAGATCCACTTGCCCCTTCCTTCGCGATCATCGAGGCGAATTTGAACGCATCACAGCGATCACGCTCGAATCAATCTCGATTACTCAAAGTGGCCGTATCGTTGACGCTTACCGCGTCACTCATGACCACCGAGCCGGCCGCCGCCGAACCGTTTCCCCCGGTGAGCCCTTCGGCCGCAGCCACCACGCCGCTTTCCCCGCTCGACTCGGCCAAGGCGGAGGCGAAGAAGACCGGCCGCCAGACCGAGGTTCCCAGCCTCCACACTGAGAGCTCGACCACCTACGCCAACAGCGACGGCAAAACTCTCACCACCGAGTTCTTCACCGTTCCTATCCGCGTCAAACAGGGCGACAAATGGCGGCCGGTCGACACCACGCTGGTGAACGACAACGGCGCCATCAGGCCCCGTGCCACCAAGGCCGGTCTTATGCTCTCCACCGGTGGAGGCGCCGACCTGCTCACAGCGATCAGACAGCGCGACGGATCAGCGATCAAGATCTCCGCTCCCGGGAAACTGGCCGCGCCGAAGATCGACGGCAACAGGGCCGTATACCCGGACGCCTACGGCCAGGGCGTCGATCTCGCCGTCATCGCGACGCCGACCGGGTTCCGGCAGGAGGTGGCCGTGCGGCAGCGGCCGGTGAGCCCGCTGAAGCTCCAAATCCCCGTCCAACTGCCCAAGGGAGCATTTTTCGAAAAGACTTCCTCGGGGAAGCTGGCCCTGCGCGACACCGCCGCACAGGCCGAACGCCGCACGACCGAGATCCCGGCTCCCCTGCTGGTAGACGCCAGTGCAAACGTCAGCGTCGGCGAGGAAGGGCTCGTCGGCGAGGTGACACCCTCGGTCGAGAAGAGCGCGGCAGGCCAGGTGCTCATCTACCGGCCCGACGCGAAGTTCCTCGCCGATCCCAAGGTCACTTACCCGGTCAGGTTCGTCGTGGCTGACTCCGACTGGACCGAACTGCCGGTCGGCAACGACACCTTCATCAACAACTCCTCCTACCAGAACGGCTACGCCAACAGCGGCGCCTACCACCTGCAGGCAGGCAAGACCAACGAAGGCACCGTGCGCTGGCGCACCTACATACGTTTCGAGGACATCCCGGAAGATTCGCCGCTGCGCGGCGGACGCGTGACCAATGCCGACCTCAAACTCTGGAACATCGCGTCCAACGACTGCGGGAAAACGGTCGGATCCGGCATCACTGCCCGCCGGATCACCCAGCGGTGGGACGTGTCCACACTCACGTGGAGCAACCAGCCGACAGTGACACCCTCAGGCGCCAACACCGAATACGGCGCCTACCTCCCCGGCTGCGATCGCGGCTACATGGACTACGAGTGGGACCTCTACCACTACGTCAACAGCATCGCGCAGGAGTGGGCCAACGGCGAGCCCAACTACGGCTTCCAGCTCACCGCCGGCAACGAGTCCGACTACACCAACTGGCGAGCGTACCGCTCGCATGAGTACGGCGAGGACGGCACTGGCGCTCACGGCCCCAAGCTCATCATCGGCTACGAACCGGCTCAGACACGGATCGCCACCCTATGGGGGCTTGAACGGGACGCGTCCGACGACCAGATCTTCGCGGCGATCGACCAGGCAACGGGCACCCAGGAAGCGCCTCCCGAGACGATGACGCCGGCTCAGGCGAGAGCCGCCACCGAGGTCACGGAGGGATACACCGAGACCATCTCGGAAAAGATGTTCATCCCCGACGGGATGACTCCTGAAGAGCTCAAAACAGCACTCGACCCGGACGCGGCTCCCGGGCTGCCACCGGGTGACACGTCACCAGCAGCCATCACCCAGACGGAGCCCGCCCGCTCGCAGACCGACGTGGCCGTCAGCTCCCCGATCAAGGCGTCCTTCAGCGAGCCGGTCCGGGCCGCGAAGGTGACGCTCAAGGACCCACAGGGCAACGACGTTGCAGGCGTCCTGGACATGGAGCCCGGTGACCAGCGCCTCATCTTCACCCCGGCTCAATCCCTGGCCGTGAGCACTGTCTACACCGCGACCGTCAGCAACGCGACCGACGCCTCCGACAGCGTCATGTCGCCCTACACCTGGTCCTTCACGACCGCAGGACCTGACACGACCCCGCCCGCGGTGATCGCGACGAGCCCCTCGCCGGAAGCGACGAACGTGCCCGTGAACAGCACGATCAGCGTGACTTTCGGGGAGCCCGCATCTGGCACCGAGATCAAGGTCTCAGATCCAGCAGGCGCCCCTGCCGGGGGAAGTCTCACCCCGGACACCGCCCGCAAGACGTGGACGTTCAAGCCCGCAACTCCTTTGCCGGCCGAGACAGTCGTGACCGTCGACGTGAGCGCTGCGAAGGACGACACCGGCAACCAGATGGCGCCGTACTCGTGGAGCTTCACCACGGCGCAGCCCGACACAACCGCGCCGACAGTCACCCTGACCGACCCTCTTGGCAACGCCACGGACGTCGAGCTGGGTGCTCCGCTCCAGGCGACCTTTAGTGAACCCGTCTCCGACGCGCAGCTCACCTTGAAGGACAGCGCTGCGACCCCGGTCGACGGCACGCTCGAGGTGATCTCGCCGACCGTCGTCCGCTTCATCCCTGCGCAGGCACTGGCTGCGGAGAAGCGGTATGCCGCCGAGGCGAGCGGCGCCAAGGACGCCGCAGGCAACATGATGGCAAGCCACTCGTGGTCCTTCACCACCAAGGCCGAAGAGCCACCACCTGGATCTCCGGAGGTGAGCCTGGCCTATGTGAGTCCGACCAGCGACGACGAAGGCCAGGTCACAAGCAAACTGACCCCGGTCTTCTACATCCGGCACACCGAC
>NZ_JBITLU010000027.1:31777-111373 GCF_044465525.1 Nonomuraea sp. NPDC049646
CACGGTTCCCAGCGGCAAACTGAGCGATGGATGGAAACTGCGCTGGCGCGCACGCGCCACCGCCGCCGGCGTCAACGGCGCCTGGACAAACTGGAACACGCTCACGGTGGATGTCTCAAAACCGGAGGTGAGCCTGGCCTATGTGAGTCCGACCAGCGACGACGAAGGCCAGGTCACAAGCAAACTGACCCCGGTCTTCTACATCCGGCACACCGACCCCGAAGCCCGACCCGCCACATACACCGTAGAGGTCGAGCACGACCCGACCGCCACCAGCCAAGGCAGCGGCCTGATCTGGTCCGGCACCTCGACCTCAACAGCACAAGGCTCCACCGGCTCCGTCACGGTTCCCAGCGGCAAACTGAGCGATGGATGGAAACTGCGCTGGCGCGCACGCGCCACCGCCGCCGGCGTCAACGGCGCCTGGACAAACTGGAACGCCCTCACTGTCGACACCCAGTCGGGAGCCGCCGTGGCCAGGGCCGCCGCGCCCGATGACGACCCCTACGACAGGATCAAGGACGAGTGGGAGTGCTGGGAGCATCCCGACAGAGCCAATTACCGCTACGAGAACGGGAGGAGAATCAACCCCAGAGGTTACACCAGGAATCGCTTCTCCTGGTGTACCGCCTATGACGGTGTCCTCGTCCGGGAGAGAATCGACGCTAACGGGAAGAGGACGGTCACCGACAAAGCCTCCTTCCCCACCACGATGATCGGACGGACCTTCAACGGGAAACGCTTCATCGAATTCGACGTCCTCGTCCAGACCGTGAACGTAGAGAAGGGAACCCTCTTCGCCGGCCGCCAATTCACCATCGGCATGAAGGGGACCGGATATCCGCAGGCGCATTCCTGCCGGGTCGCCCCTGGAACCCAGAGTTCCTATACGGGTAAGGGCGGCACCGGAGAGTTCTGGTGGGACAAGAAGGTGTCCTTCAAATTCGAGTCCCTGCCGGAGATCAGCCCCGGCGCTGACAACCTGGAAAACGTGGCTGTCTGCAATACACGGCTCACCCTCTCCTCGCCGGGTCTGTACTCCACCGAGGCGCCGCACCCCATCCAGACCATCCGATGCGACTCCGCAAGTTACATCTTCGCAGGTACCACAGGCTGCATCTTTGACCATGTGACGCCGTCGATCGCGCTCAAGGAAAGCCAAAACCCCAATGCCTACAGCCACATCTACAAGGCGTTCGCCAGGCCGAACGACACGGTGCCCAACACCTCTAGCCCGGCAAAGGCGTGGCCCAACTGGCTCAGACGCGACGTCCCGAAAAAGATCAACGGCTTCTACAAGGCCGACCCGCTCCACCGCATCCTCCCGAACAGCGCGCGAAAGGCGAACAACTACTACCGCTCAGCCATGACCTGCGGTTGGCACTACTATCCGTCCACCTTCACCGGGAACCATCCGTACCCGTGGGTGGCAGCTGGTCTGGAGTGCGATGAATACCCCTTCCAGTCCACGTACGAGGGTGCCTGGATCTGGTGGCAGGAGCATCGGCCGAGAGACGTCCGGTCATACCAGGCCGGCGTCAATTTCAGCGTCCTGCCGATCCCCAAGGACGAGAATGGAAGATGGGGTGGAACCGCTCGCGGCGGGCTCGGACACTTCTACGCGAACGACCGGATCATTGCAGATGACGCCTTCTTCATCCGTCTCTACAATAAGAACGGCGAGCGCATGAACCCTGACTTTACGCCCGAGTGACCATCTGACTGGCTCGCAGGTGCCCGGTTCCAACGCCCGCGACGGGGTGCTGGGCCGGGCACCTGCCCTCTTGCAGGAGCACGACGATGCTGCAACCCCTCGACGTCGTTCGCGACACCGTCGACGTCGACCACTCCCAGTTCCTGCTCGCCTCGTGGATGGGCGGCTACGCCACCCCGCCGGGATGGCCGTCGTGGGACGACACGGCCCAGCAGGCCGACATGGACAACTGGTTCGCCGCGACGGCGAACCGGGCAATCGTCATCAGCGGCGCTGGCTTCCACAAGGCGCAGGCTTCGATGGAACTGTGGGATTGTGAGCCTCCTGGCGGCGAGGAGCGGTGGGCTCGCAGCCGCACAGCCCGGTTCTTCTCCAGCTCCGGCTTCGCCTGCCTCGACGAGGTGTGCGGTCGCGTGTGGTGCCCCTTCCTCGATCTACGCCTGGAGAACTGGGAGTGGTGGGTTCGGGCACAGGTGCGCCCTGGTGAGAACCCGAGCTCTCCCGTCGACATGCTGCCGGAAGGTGTGGAGGAGTGGCGGTTCCAGTTCTGGCCCGTGAACACTCCTGAGCCTCCTCTGGATCAGCTTGCCAAGAGGCCGTTGCCCTAAGCACCTCGGGCGAAGCACTCAGCTCGGCGGCGATCATTTGCTCCATGTTGTCCGCAGCAGTTCGGGTGGGAATAGGTTCCGGCAGGAACGACCCCGGTGCCGAGATCCCGCCAGGCACCTCCGAGCCGTTCAGCGCCGCGGGTGTCGCAGGCGTCTTGTTGTCCTCGAACGCCTCCGCCAGGACAGGCAGAACCTGTACCACGTCATAGCTCGTCACATGGGGGTCTGTCTAGCTAACGGCTCTGTCGCACATTCGGTGGTGACCAAAGGTGCCGCAACGTCACGCTAAGTTGTACTCGGTGTGGACGATCTTGTGTGTACGGTGTTTTCGGGATTATCGCCGCTGGTCGTAGAAGACGTGGCGGACGAGGGCGAGCAGATTCGGGTACGTGCCCGAACCCCGGACGGCTCGGTCGCCTGTCCAGGCTGCGGGGCCGAGACGGCGCGGGTTCACGGCCATCACCAGCGCTGTGTGGCCGATGTCCCGATCGACGCCCGCCGGGTGATGGTGGTGGTGCGGATCCGCCGCCTGGTCTGTCCGACCCGCGGTTGCTGCCAGACCTTCCGGGAGCAGGTGCCTAAGGTGCTGGAGCGCTACCAACGCCGCACCCATCGCCTGACCTCCCAAATCGGCGCAGTGGTTCGTGAGCTGGCCGGACGTGCCGGCAAGAGAGCGTTATCCGCGCTGGCCGTGCGCATATCGCGGCATACCGCCCTGCGCCTGCTGTTGCGTCTGCCCCTGCCTCCACCGCGGATCCCCCGCGTGCTGGGCGTGGACGACTTCGCGCTGCGTCGACGTCACCGCTACGCCACCGTGCTGATCGACGCCGAGACCCGCGAGCGCATCGACGTCCTGCCCGGCCGCACCGCCGACGTCCTGGAAGCCTGGCTGCGCGCCCATCCCGGGGTGCAGATCGTGTGCCGGGACGGCTCCGGCGCCTACGCCGAAGCGATCCGCCGCGCACTTCCGGACGCCATCCAGGTCGCCGACCGGTGGCACCTGTGGCACAACTTCGGCGAGGCCGTCACGAAGGAAGTCGCTGGGCACAGCGCCTGCTGGGCCAAGGCCGGACCCCCGATCAAGGACGGCAAACGCGCGCAGACCACCCGCGAGCGCTGGCAGCAGATCCACGACCTGCTCAGCAAAGGCGTCGGCCTGCTGGAATGCGCCCGCCGGCTAAACCTGGGCCTCAACACCGTCAAACGCTACGCCCGCGTGCCCGAACCCGAACGCCTGCAACGCGCTCCGCAGTACCGGCCCACCCTCGTCGATCCCTACCGCGACCACCTGCGGCGCCGCCGCACCGAAAACCCTGCCGTCCCCGTCTTGCACCTGTTCAACGAGATCAAAGCCCTCGGCTACCCGGGCAGCTTCAACATGCTCTACCGCTACATCACCCAAGGCCGCGTCGAAGCCGACCGCCTGCCCATCGCACCCCGCCGCCTCGCCCGCCTCCTGCTCACCCAGCCCGACAACCTCAAAGACGAGCACAGGCGCCTGCTCGACGACCTCACCACCACCTGCCCCGAGATGATCGACCTGGCCGAACTCGTCCGCAGCTTCGCCGACCTGCTCCGGCCACGCGAAGACAACGCCGACCAGCTGCATGCGTGGATCACCACCGCCCGCGCCGCCAACCTCCCTCACCTGCACGCCTTCATCCGCGGCCTCGACCAGGACCGCGACGCCGTCCGCGCGGCCATCACCCTGCCCTTCCACAACGGCGGCGCCGAAGGCGTGAACACCAAGACCAAACGCATCATGCGCCAGATGCACGGCCGAGCCGGCTTCACGCTGCTCCGCCACCGCATTCTCTTGGCCTAGCTCTCCGTCACCACCGAATCTGAGACAGAGCCCAGGAAAACGGTGTGCACCGCCGACGCCTCGGCCCCCGCCCTGGGCTCCGTCACCGTCAAGGGCACTGAAGCAGCGACCACCGCCACGCCGTCGAGTACACCCACCCCGACCCCCACTCCTACGGTCACGGTGACCGCAGAACCCACGGACACCGATCAGGGCGGCGCCGTCGTCACCCCCGTGGGTGGCGCGCCGACCGGAGGTGGCGGCCTGGCCGCGCCGGATCCTCTCCCGTACGTGGCGGGCGGCGGCGTCGTGCTGCTGCTGGCGATCGGCATCGGCTGGGAGTTGAGGCGCAGGCGCGTGCATGGACTCTGACCGGCACTCGGAGTACTCGTGGCTGGTCTTCCTCGCTGCCGCGAAGGCAAGCCGACCGGCGGCCTGTCCTCCGTCGCCCGCCTCGGGGACGCCGGGCAGGAAGCCGAACGCCTTCTCCTGGTGATGATCATTGCCGGAGTGATCGTCCTGGTCGGCACCCCGCTGGCGATGACCTACCGGGTCCTGGCCGACGCCGCATCCGCGTCCGCGTCCCCGCCCCCGCAGTACGTCGTCATACCCGCGCCTCCTCCGCCCGCGGCGCAACCGTCCCCGCCCTCGGCCGCCGAGGCCATGGCCCCGCCCACCCGGCTGGACATCGAGGCGATCGACGTGTCAGCGCCGATCGTCCAGGTCGGCCTGGACGCCGGCGGGGTGATCGAGCCGCCCCCTCTGGACGAGGAGAACCTGGTGGGCTGGTACGGCCTCGGCCCGTCACCGGGCGAGGTGGGCCCAGCCGTCCTGCTCGGCCATGTGGACACCCGAACCGCTCCGGCGGTCTTCGCGCGCCTGAAGGAATTGCGGCCACAGGATCGGATCACAGTGGCCCATACGGACGGCAGGCGTCAGGGCCGAAGCGTTCTCATGTTGTGAAACCAAGTAGTTGAAGGCCGTCGGCGGGGTGGCTGCGGTAGTGGTCGGTGGCGGCGGGATGTTGGTCCAGCCGATCAGGCGGGTCAGGCCGATGGCCAGGTTGCGGAGGCCGGCCATGATTCGGGGTGCGGTGCAGGGCCTCGATGCTCCAGTGGCCGCGGATCAGCGTGGCGAGCTGGGCGTGTGTGATCCGACCGGGTGGGAGGCTGGTGACAGCGTAGATGGTGACGATGGTGGTCTTGCCGGTTCTGCGGTCGGTGCGGCGGCGCTTGACCTGGATCGCCTGAGCGGCGTGCGGGAAGGGTAGTCCCGGGCGGGCGGTGCAGATCTTCATGCGGCGGATCTCGCGGCGGCCGTGCCCGGTCTCGTCGGTGCGGTCGTTGAGGATCGCCTCGCGCCAGGGCAGGGCCTTGAGCCGGCTCAGCAGCGTGGGCTGGTTGCCCTTGACGATGAACAGGTAGTGGCCGCCGGCGGTGACGATCTGCTGGGCGTGGGAGTGCTGAGTGTGCAGGGCATCGGCGGTGATCACCACGCTGGACAGATCCAGCCCGGACAGCAGGGGCGTGAACGCGGGGATCTCGTTGCTCTTGGCCTCGATCTGCCGCTGGGCCACGACGATCTGGGTGTCATGACGAGTGGCGGCCAGCAGATGAGTCACGCCTTCGCTGGTGCGGCTGCCGCGCGGGGTCTTGCCGTCCACGGCCAGGCCGGCGAGCTCGGTTCGGCCTGAGGGCCGGCCGTTCGTGGCGGCGGGCGGGGCACAGTCAGCGAGCGAGGCCAGATAGGTGCAGGTGGCGGCATCGAAGGCGTCGCCGTCCAGGCGGGCGAGGAGCCGTCCCAGGGTGCTGGCGGCCAGCCGTACCGTGCCGGGTAAGCCGGCTCGGGCGCGCAGGTCTGGGTCGTATCCGGCGATGAACCGGGTGATCTTCACCAGGGAGGTCGCTCCGCCGAGTACGGCGAGCAGGGATAACGCCAGGAGCGGGCCGAGCCGGTAGCGGCGTCCCCGGCGGCTGCGCGGGTCGGGGACGACGTCCAGGATCTCGGCCAGGGTGGGCAGATCGAGCAGGTCGGTCGGCGGGTCGGCGACGGTGACGTGCTCCCGGTCGCGGGCGAGCACGTCGATCGGGGATGATGGCACGCGAACGCGGCCCCTGTTCTTGATCGACTGGCTTAGACAACCGACGATCATCGGGGGTCGCGTTTGCCATTTGTGCCCGGGGGGTGCCCCTCAGCCACCCAGCCGCGTCCTGCGTCCACCAGCCGAGAACGCTTTAGCCCTGCGGCAGGCGTGACGTGTTCGTCGTCGACCGAGTCGAAAGGGTCGCCAAAACGGCGTTTCCGAGCGCCCAGGTTTACGGCTCGACGTCGAATCCGGCCCTGCGCATCATCACTTGCGGCGGCGCCTTCGATACCACGTCGCGCAGCTACGCGGACAACGTGATCGTGTTCGCCAGCTTCCTGCAGGCCAGCCCCCAACTGTGACATATCTGTGACAATCACGATCAAGAGCATGCCGACCCACCGAAACGATCGGCGAGACAGGACTTCCCGCCTGTTTCTTGATCGATAACCGCGACGTTTCCCGGCACGAGGACAGCCCTCTGAGCTGCTAATTTTATCGCCGCTTTACGTCCTCTTTGCTCTTGTTTGGAAATTAAGTGATCAATACGCGCGGTGTATCCGCTGCGCTGACGGGGGCGCTGACGCTCGCCCTCCTTCAGCTGCCTCTGGCGGCAGTCGCCCCCTCCGCGGCCTATGCGGAGACCGACCCGACGCAGACCATGGTGGCCACCGAAGCCGCAGCGCTGAAGCTGGCCCAAAAGACCGGTAAGCCCGTCGAGATCGGCGCCTTCCGTGGCGAGTCCCGCGAGGTGTTCGCCAACAGCGACGGCACCTACACCGCCGTGGAACACCTGCGTCCGGTCCGTACGCGCCAGGCCGGCCGCTGGGTCAGGACCGACGCCCGCCTGGAGAAGAAGGCCGACGGCTCCATCGGCCCGGTGGCCTCCACCGTCGAACTGCGCTTCTCCACCGGCGGCGACGCGCCGCTGGCGACGATGGGCCTGGCCGGCCGGGAACTGGCGCTCGGCTGGAACAACACGCTGCCGGCGCCGACCCTGGACGGCGACACCGCCGTCTACGCCGACGTACTGCCCGGCGTGGACCTGCGAGCACGCGCCGACGTGGACGGCTTCTCCCACGTCCTGGTCGTCAAGACCCGCGAGGCAGCCGCGAACCCCGCGCTGTCCCAGCTCAGCTACAGCCTGTCCGGTAAAGGGCTGACCACCAGGAAGGACGACACCGGCGCGGTGTCGGCGGTCGACACGGCCTCGGGAGCCGGCGTGTTCCGGGCGCCCACCCCGCTGATGTGGGACTCGGCGCCCGCCCAGGCCGCGACGGCCCGTACGCTCAAGGCCGCTCCGGCGGCACCCGGCCAGGTCAGCTCCGCCGAGGGCCCGGGCGAGGGCGCCAAGGTGGCCGAGCTCGGCGTCCAGGTCACCCAGGACAACCTGTCACTGGTGCCCGACCAGAGCCTGCTGACCGGCGCGAACACCACCTTCCCCGTCTACATCGACCCGGTGTTCAAGACCGAGCAGGCCAACGAGTGGGCGATGACCACCAGCGCCTTCCCGTCCACGTCCTACTACAAGTTCAAGGGCAAGAACGACGAGGGCATGGGCTACTGCAGCACCAGCCTCGACTCGCGCTGCGGCAGCAACCACGTCAAGCGCCTGCACTACGAGATGCCGATCGGCGCGTACGCCGGCAAGACCGTCATCTCGGCCGAGTTCCAGGCCAAGGAGGTCTGGTCGGCCTCGTGCGAGGGCCGGTCCGTCCAGCTGTGGTGGACCGACAACTTCGCCGACGCCCTGGACTGGGACAAGCAGAAGACGTCCGGCTGGTGGCGACAGCAGCTCGACTCGCGTGACGTGGCCTACGGTCACGACGCCACCTGCCCGGCCAAGAACGTCGAGTTCGACGCCAAGGCGGGTCTGACCAAGGCGCTGGCGGCCGGGCAGTCGCGGATGGCCTTCGGCCTGCGCGCCGCCAACGAGAGCGACATGATCGGCTGGAAGCGGTTCGGCGACGACGCGTACCTGCGGGTCAACTACAACACCCCGCCGCAGCAGCCCAAGCCCGCCGACCTGAGCATGAACCCCGGCGGCGCCTGCGTGTCGCCGAACGGCCCCAAGCTGCAGAAGCTACCGGTCCTGTACGCGACCCTGCGCGACGCCGACACCGAGGACGCCGCCAAGGTCCGCGGCCAGTTCCGGTTGTTCTGGGACGGCGCGCTGAAGTGGACCTCGCCGCTGACCGACGCCAAGGCGTCCGGCTCCCAGTTCCAGATGACGATCCCGGCCACGCTCAACCCGCCGCAGGGCAAGACGCTCTCCTGGGACGCCCGCTCCTACGACGGCACCACCTACAGCGCCTACAGCAGTGAGGGCACCGGCGCCGTCTTCTGCACCTTCCTGTACGACACCGCCGCCACCGCCGCCCCGACCATCACCTCGACGGCCTATCCGGAATCCGACCCGGACAACCCGGACGACCCCTGGCTCGACGGCGTCGGCAGGTACGGCGACTTCACCATCGACACCGACGCCACCGACGTGGTGAAGTACCAGATCGGGCTCAACACCGACCCGTCGTCGGCCTTCGAGCGCACCACCACCGGCGGCGGCCCGGTCACGGTCAGCGTCATGCCGTCCACGGCGGGCGTGAACTTCCTGCGGGTCAAGGCATTGGACGCGGCCGGCAACGCCAGCGCCGTGGCCCAGTACCTGTTCCGCGTCAAGGCCGGCACCCCGGCCAAGGCCGAGTGGAACATGGACGACCCGGGCGGCTCCACCACCCTGTCCGGTCAGATCCCGGCCACGCTCACGGGCAACGCCACCCTCGGCATCCCCGGCGCCGACGGCACCGCCCTCGACCTGGACGGCACCAGCGTCTACGCCAAGACCGCAGGCCCGGCCCTCGACACCGGCAAGAGCTTCTCGATCGCCGCCTGGGTGCGTCTGGCCACGTCCAAGCCCGGCAAGCAGATGAACGTGATGGCCCAGGCCGGCGCGGTCAAGTCCGGCTTCGACCTGTTCTACTCGCCCGGTTATGACCGGTGGAGCTTCATGCGCACCACCACCGACACCAGCACCGCCACCGGCGTCCGCGTCAACAGCACCGCCGCCCCGCAGGGCGGCGAATGGCAGCACCTGGTCGGCGTCTACGACGCCACCGCCGGTCAGCTCCGCCTGTACGTCAACGGCACACTCACCGAGAGCACCGCCTTCACCTCCGGCTGGAACGCCACCGGCCCGGTGTTCATCGGCTCGGGCGCCTACAGCGGCGCCCCCGGCACCCTGTTCGGCGGCTCCATCGACGACGTGCGCCTGTACGACCGCGTGGTCACCGGCACCGAAGCGCGTGACCTGTTCACCACGCACCCCACCGTGGCCGCCCGCTGGAAGCTGAACTCCGCCTCCGGCACCCCCGCCGTCTCCGGCGACGACAGCGGCAAGGCCCGCAACCTCGCCCTGGGCGGCGGCGCCTCGATCAGCACGGCGAACGTCGCCGTCGGCACCGGCGCCCTGACGCTGAACGGGACCAGCGGCTACGCCGCCACCGCCGCCCCGGTCGTCAACACCGGCGAGAGCTTCACCGTCGCCACCTGGGCGAGCACGGCGGGACGACCGCAGAAGCCGGTCGCCGTGCTGAGCGAGGAAGGCAACGTCAACAGCGCCTTCACCCTGCGTTACGTGCCCGACCCGGCCGATCCGGCCAACCAGGGCGCCTGGCAGATCGACGTGCCGGACAAGGACGCCACCGGCGCGGTGTCCCAGACCGCGAGCCACCCCCGCTTCCAGACCAACTCCTCCTGGGACCACCTCGCCGTGGTGTACGACGCGTTCGCCGACCAGCTGCGGCTGTACGTGAACGGCCAGCTCGAGGAGTCGGTGTCGGTCCGCGACAACACGGTGGCCTTCAGCGCCGCCAAGGGCCTGCAGCTCGGCCGGACGAAGACCGGCGGCGCGTACGGCGAGTACTGGCCCGGCCAGCTCGACGACACCTGGGCCTTCACCGGCATCGCGAGCGAGAGCCAGATCCAGACCCTCGCCAACAGCACCGAGATCACCACATACCCGCCCACCGCGCCCGAACTGCTCCTCACCTTCGACGAGTGCGACGGCACCACCGTCTACGACTACTCCGGCAAGGGTCACGACGCCACGCTCAACGGCACCGCGAGCTGGGTGGAGGACGTACGCGGAAGCTGCGCCGCCCAGCTGACCGGCGGCGCCTACGCCAGCTCGACCTCACCGGTGCGGACCGACCGGGCCTTCTCGGTGACGGCCTGGGTCAAGCCGGACAGCGCCACCGCCAACCACGCCGCCGTCTCCCAGGACAGCGCCGGAGGCAGCGCGTTCTACCTGGGCTACGAGCAGGCCACCCAGCGCTGGATCATGCGGATCAGGGCGAACGACACCTCGACCGCCGCCGCCCGCACCGCCGTCTCCACAGCCGCGCCGGCCATCGGCACGTGGACCCATCTGGCCGGCGTCTACGACCCGACCAGCAAGAAGGTCAGCCTGTACGTCAACGGCTCGTTGCAGGGCTCGGCCACCCACGACACCCCGTGGAACGGCAGCGGCGCGCTGCAGATCGGCCGCACCAAGTTCGTCAGCGGCAGCTACGGCAACGCCTTCCCCGGCGCCCTCGACGAGGTCCACGCCTACCAGGGCGCCCTCACCGCCGAGGAAATCACACTCCTCGCCAACTCCTGACGCCGCTGGGCCCTCAGGGGCCCAGCCCGCGTCCCCCCTTTCCCCGCCTGACACAGGCTTTCTGGAGGTAACCCGTGGGCAGCACGCTGCCACGCAGGCGAGACCGCTGGATCCGGGCACTGGCCGTGCTCGCGCTCAGCGGTGTCGGATTGACCACCCTGCACGCCCAACCGGTCAGCGCCGAACCGCAGAAGAACGGCCGGCCGGACGTCACCAGTCATGACCGCGTCGCCAAGGGCGGCCCGGTGGCCGTACGCGACCGCAAGCCGGATCCGGCTACCAAGCACACCCCGATCCCAGCGACCGTCGACTGGCCGCGCGCCGTCACGGTGGAAGCGGACCTGGGCGCTCCTCTCAGCGACTCACCTCTCCAGCTCAGCGTCCCCGCCACGCCGAAGAGCAAGAGCACCGCGCCCGCCGCGGGCGGCAAGGTGAAGCTCCAGGTGCACGACCGGGCCGCCGCACAGCGGGTCGGCCTGGACGGCCCGCTCTTCAGCCTGCCCCAGAGCGAGGGACAGCCCGGCCGAGCCGAGATCAAGCTGGACTACTCGTCGTTCAAGCACGCATACGGCGGCTCGTACGGCAGTCGGCTCCGCCTGGTGAGCCTGCCTTCCTGCGCTCTGACCAGCCCGGACAAGCCGGAATGCCGTCAGGCCACGCCGATCGCGTCCGCCAACGACCCTGCGGCGAGCACGCTCACCGGCGAGATCACGCTCGCCGCGGACGCGCGTGCGCTGACCGCGAGCGGTCCGATGGTGCTGGCCGCCACCACCGGGCCGTCGGGCAGCCAGGGCGACTACCGGGCGACCTCGCTGTCGTCCTCGGCGACCTGGTCCGCAGGCGCCAATACGGGCGACTTCACCTGGTCCTACCCGATGCGCGTGCCGCCCGTGCCCGGCGACCTCACCCCGGACCTGGCCGTCTCCTACTCCTCGGCCAGCGTCGACGGCAAGACCGCCAACACCAACAGCCAGACCTCCTGGGTGGGTGAGGGCTTCCAGCTCTCCCCCGGCTTCATCGAGCGCAGCTACAAGGCCTGCCAGGACGACGGCGAGGGCACGGACCTGGAGAAGCCCGGCGACCTGTGCTGGGCCTACCCCAACGCCACCCTCACCTGGAACGGCAAGGGCGGCGACCTCGTCCAGACCGCCCCCGGCTCGGACGTCTGGAAGCTCAAGGACGACGACGGCACCCGCGTCGAACATCTGACGGGCACCACCAACGGCGACGACAACGGCGAGCACTGGCGGATCACCACCACCGACGGCACCCAGTACTTCTTTGGCCTGAACCGCCTGCCCGGCTGGAACGGCAGCGGCGCCACCAAGTCGGCCCTGACCGTCCCGGTGTTCGGCAACAACTCCGGCGAGCCCTGCAACGGCGGCGGCTTCGCCGACTCCTGGTGCCAGCAGGCCTACCGCTGGAACCTCGACTACGTCGTGGACCCGTCCGGCAACGCCATGGCGTACTACTACGAGGCCGAGGGCAACCACTACGGCCGCAACCTGAAGAAGGCGGACGACACCCCCTACGACCGCGGCTCCTGGCTCGACCACATCGACTATGGCCTGCGCTCCGACGCCGTCTACACCGGCAAGCCTCTGGGCCGGGTCGACTTTGAGGTCGCCGAACGCTGCATCCCCGAGTCCGGGTTCGACTGCGCCCCCGACAAGATCGACAACCAGCCGCAGCAGTGGCCGGACGTGCCTTGGGACCAGCAGTGCAAGAACGCCGACGGCGAGTGCGAGAAGGTCTTCGCGCCCGCCTTCTTCACCCGTAAGCGCCTGACCAAGGTCACCACCAGCGTTCTCAAGGCCGACGGCTCCTACCGTCCGGTCGACTCCTGGGCGCTGGACCACAGCTGGGGTGAGGCGGACGCCGACAAGGCGCTGTTGCTGAAGTCCATCCAGCACACCGGTCTGGCCACCGGCACCCCGGTTAGCCTGCCTCCGGTCACGTTCAACCACGTCCAGCTCATGAACCGGCTGGACAAGCAGGGCGACGACATCCCGCCGTTCGTCAAGTACCGGCTCGGGACGATCTACGACGAGTCCGGCGGCCAGCTGGACGTCAACTACAGCGAGCCCGAGTGCACCCTGGACAGCCTCCCCGCGCCCTCGGACAACGGCAAGCGCTGCTTCCCGGTGTTCTGGGAGCCGGGCGGCACCGCGACCCCCGTCCGGGACTGGTTCCACAAGTACGTGGTCACCAAGGTGATCGCCTCCGACCGGACCGGGCTCGCGCCCGACATGGTCACCAGCTACGCCTATGAGGGCGGCGCGGCCTGGCACTTCGACGACGACGACGGCCTGGTCAAGGAGAAGTACAAGACCTGGGGCCAGTGGCGCGGCTACGGCAAGGTCACCACGCGCACCGGCGGCGGCCCCGAGGTCGGCATGAAGACCGAGCAGACCTCGCTTTACCTGCGCGGCATGAACGGCGACCGGGCCACCAAGGACGGCTCGGACACCAAGACCGTGACCGTCTCCGACGGCGAGGGCGGCACGCACACCGACCATGAGAGCCTGGACGGCTTCCTGCTCAAGACCACCACGTACGACAAGCCCGGCGGCGCGGTGGTGTCCAAGACGGTCAACACGCCGTGGCGGCACCAGTCCGCCAGCCGCACCCGGCCCTGGGGCACCGTCACCGCGGCCCTGACGGGCATCGGCAACACCCGCACGTGGACCGCGCTGCAGGCGGGCGGCTGGCGCGAGACCCGCGTCGACCACGCGTACGACACCATCTATGGCCTGCGCACCCAGTCCGACGACAAGGGCGATGTCGCCACCGCGGCCGACGACCAGTGCGTCCGCATCACCTACGCGACGCCCAACACCCGAGACTGGCTGATCAACTACGTCTCCCGCGAGGAGACCGTTTCTGTGGGCTGTGCCACGGCCCCGGACCGCTCGAAGCAGGTCATCGCCGACGTCCGCACCTACTTCGACAACGGCACCCTCGGCGCGGCGCCGTCGAAGGGGCAGTCCACCAAGGTCGAGAAGCTGGCCACGCACAACGGCACCACGGCCACGTACGCGACGGTCGGCACCACCACGTACGACGCCTACGGCCGCGAGCTGACCTCGACGGACGCGGCGGGACGCACCTCGACCACCGCCTACACGCCCGCGAAGGGCCTGGCCACGTCGATCGCCAGCACCACCCCTCCCGCCAAGGCCGGGAACACGGCGACCGCGCTGACCACCACGACCGAACTCGACGCGGCATGGAGCCTGCCCACCGCCAACATCGACGGGGCCGGGTCGCGCACCGACCTGACCTACGACGGGCTCGGCCGCCTCATCGGCGTCTGGCTGCCGAACAATCCCAAGTCGGCCGGGCTGAACGCCAACACCGAGTACAGCTACACGATCAAGAGCGGCGCCATCGTCGCGGTCGGCACCCGCTCGCTGAACAACTCCGGCGGCTACCGCCCGTGGAGCTACACGCTCATGGACGGCCTGCTGCGCCCGCGCCAGACCCAGTCACCCGGCCCGAACGGCGGCCGCCTG
Source organism: Nonomuraea sp. NPDC049646 (assembly GCF_044465525.1). NCBI lineage: Bacteria > Bacillati > Actinomycetota > Actinomycetes > Streptosporangiales > Streptosporangiaceae > Nonomuraea > Nonomuraea sp. NPDC049646. Next base: position 46,162 of record NZ_JBITLU010000027.1, read on the forward strand.
CTGACCGACACCCTCTACAACGAGCGGGGCCTGGTCGACCGCAGCTACGCCGCCTACTACGCCACCGGCGCACCAGAGCCGTCGCTGTTCAAGGTGACCGACGGTGTGGAGTCGCAGGCGGCCTACGAGTACGACGGCCTGGGCCGCGTCACGGTCGAGAAGCTGCTGGCCGGCAACGGCGTCGGCCAGGAGAAGTGGCGCACCACCACCAGCTACGGCGGTGACCGGGTGCACGTGGATCCGCCGACCGGCGGCACTCCCATCACGACGATCACCGACGCGCGTGGCCAGGTGATCGAGAAGCGCCAGTACAAGGGCGACAGCCCCACCGGCGCCTACGACGCGACCACCTACGGCTACGCCCCGGCGGGGCGGGTCGGCAAGGTCACCGACGGATCCGGCAACGTCTGGACGTACACCTACGACCAGCGCGGCCGCCTGATCGAGAGCTCCGACCCGGACAAGGGCGTCACCAAGACCAGCTACGACGACCTCGACCGCGTCACCTCCAGCACGGACGCCCGCGGCAAGACCGTCTGGACCGGCTACGACGACCTCGACCGCGTCACCCAGACGCGCGACGGCTCGGCCACCGGCACCCTGCTGACCGAGTTCGTCTACGACACTCTGCGCAAGGGCGCGATCACCTCCACCAGCCGCTGGTCGGCCGGGCAGGCGTACACCAGCGCGGTAACCGCCTACGACACGATGGGCCGGGCCACACAGACCACGGTCACCGTCCCGTCGGCCGAGGGTACGCTCGCCGGCAGCTACCAATTCGGCACCAGCTACAACCTGGACGGCACCGTCCAGTCCATCGGCTATCCGCAGGCCGGCGGCATGAACGCCGAGAACGCCGTCTACGGCTACGACGAACTGGCCCGGCCCACCACCCTCACCTCCAACCTCAACACCTACGTGACGGCCACCACCTACGGCCTGACCGGCAAGGTGGGCCAGTACGAGGTCGGCACCACGGCGGGCAAGCGCTCCTGGTTCACCTACTCCTACGAGTTCGGCACCCAGCGCCTGGCCAACTCCCGGGTGGAACGCGAGAACCAGACCGGCGTGGACCGCTCGGCCACCTACCGCTACGACCCCGCCGGCAACATCACCTCCATCGCGGACGTGTCCAAGTCGGGCACCGACACGCAGTGTTTCGGCTACGACTACCTGCGCCGCCTGACCGAGGCATGGACCGAGGGCGACACCGACTGCGCAACCGCCCCCACCTCCAGCGTGATCGGCGGCATCCAGCCGTACTGGCAGTCCTACGCCTACGACGCCACTGGCAACCGTACGAAGGAGACCCAGCACGGCGTGGGCGGCGCGGCCGACACCGTCCGCACCTACACCTACCCCGCTGGCGGCCAGGGCCAGCACCGGCTCTCCTCGGTCACCCAGACCGGCGCGGCAGGCGCGCGTACCGACAGCTTCGGCTACGACCAGGTCGGCAACACCACCACCCGCAAGATCGGCGCGACCAACCAGACACTCACCTGGGACACCGAGGGCCGTCTGGAGAAGGTCACCGACGGCACCAAGACCAGCACCTACCTCTACGACGCCGACGGCAACAGGCTGATCCGCCGCGACGGCACCACCGTCACCCTGTACCTGCCCTTCGGCATGGAACTGAAGAAGACGACCGTCGTCTCCGGCACCCGCTACTACAACCTGGACGGCCAGACCGTCGCCGTCCGCGTCGGCGCCAGCGCGGTCAGCTTCCTCGCCCCCGACCACCAGGGCACCGGGCAGGTGGCCGTCCAGGGCGCCACCCAGATCGTGTCGCTGCGCCGTACCCTGCCCTTCGGCGCGCTGCGCGGCTCGACCGGCGTCTGGCCCGGCGACCACGGCTTCCTCGGCACCGGCATCAACGACAGCACCGGCCTCACCCATCTCGGCGCCCGCGAGTACGACCCGCTCCTCGGACGGTTCGCCAGCGTGGACCCGGTCATGGACCTGACCGACCCCCAGCAGATCCACGGCTACGCCTACGCCGGCAACAACCCGCTCACCTGGAGCGACCCCACCGGCCTGCTGACGGCCTGCGCCTCCTCCTGCGAGGCGGGCGACACCACCTACACACCGAAACCCAAGCCCAAGCCCGCGACCAAGCCGTCCACCTCCACGCCCACGTCCACCTCCAGCGGTAGCCGTGCCGCCGGCACCGCGGCCGCCCAGCAGGCGGTGGCCACCGCCCAGACCAAGGTCGAGGCGGAGAAGCAGAAAATCATCCAGACCGTGGTGGCGCTGGCGAAGATCGCTGCCGACGAGGTCGGACTCACTGCCGGCATCGACTGCTTCACCACCGGCGACCTGGCAGCCTGCGGTGAGACCGCGGTCAACGTCCTCACCTCGGTGGCTGGCGGCGTCCTCGGCAGGGCCGCGGTCAAGTACGGTCTGCCCTGGAAGTGGGGCAAGGCCATCGAACTCGGCAAGAAGGTCGGCGGCCTGCTGGTCAAGGCCAAGGACTCCTTCGTCGGCTGGCTGAAGGCCAAGGACGAACTCGCCGTCGCCGAACGAACCTTGGCCAACTGCCTGACCAACAGCTTCGTCCCCGGCACGGCCGTCCTGATGGCCGACGGCAGCACCAAACCCATCGAGAAGGTCGAACTCGGCGACAAGGTCAAGGCGACCGATCCGAAGACGGGCAAGACAACCTCACGGCCCGTCGTGAACGTCATCACCGGCGAAGGCAAGAAGAACCTCGTCCAGATCACCGTCGACACCGATGGCAACAAGGGCCAGGCCACCGGCATGGTGATCGCCACCGACGGCCACCTGTTCTGGGATGAATCCCGCAAGAACTGGATCGAAGCGGATGAACTGACGCCAGGCGCGTGGCTCCGTACCTCTGGAGGTGCGTGGGCCCAGGTCATAGAGATCCAAAATTGGACGACGCAGCTACGCGTCCACAATCTGACTGTCGCCGGTGTACACACGTACTATGTCGGTGCCGGCAATCAAAAGGTGCTGGTTCACAATTGTGGTGCCGGCACTGGAATCGATCTTAACCTGAAGTACAAGCCGGGATGGGATGCGTCGCAGAGGGCAGCGGCTGACACGAAGGTTGCGGCGTTGAATGCCGATGGTAACCTGACAGTCACCACAGTTCAGCGGGCTGGCACGTCGGCCGCTTCCCGGTACAAGAAAGCTGGGAATTCCGTTTCGTCGGGCGACGATGTCGATCACACAAAGGACCTGCAGCTCGGTGGTGCGGACAACGTGAGCAACATGAATCCACTCAACTTCTCTGTCAACAGAAGCCTGGGTGCCCAGATCGGGAATCAGCTACGCGGCGTTCCAGTAGGCACACATGTGTGTAGAGTAACCATCTGTTAGGGGTAACAATGCTTGATCGGTTCCTGCAGGCCTATGAGCTGACGGCAAATGCGGGGACCGACGGTGGCGTCCCTCGGGATGAGGGACGCCACGCAGCAGCCGACCGCCTGTTGTCGGGGTACGGCGGGTCTACTTTCAATGACGGCCTGTACAGGATTCACACATGGAAATCCCATGCAGAGGCTGATGCCTTCGCCGCTCACGCCTTTCCAGAGTTCGGCAATCTGTCCTGCTTCGGGTTCGACTGGTTGGGGCGGCAGTTCTCCCTGGACCTCCGCGTAGAGACGGAAGACCCTCCGATCCTCATGCTTGAGCCCGGGACCGGCCAAGCCTTGGAAATCCCGGTGCCCTTCTCTGATTTTCACAATGGCGAGTTGGTCGACTACGCCGACGAAGCCTTGGCCAAGAGCTTCTATCAGGAGTGGCGGACTGCCGACGCGACGCCCCTGGGCTTCGGAGAGTGCGTGGGTTACAACGTTCCACTTTTCCTGGGCGGCGAGGATCACTTGGTCAATCTGAGTCGATTCGACATCGCGATCTACTGGCACATTATTGGTGAGCTCCGGCAAGGAACATCGAACTTGGCTCCGGGAACAAGGATCGGCGATATTATAATCACGGACGAAGTTCGCCGCAGTTGATGGGCACCTGTATCGCTTCAAAAGTCGTCGCGGGGTGCTTCACCTGCAGGTCGGGCCGATGCAGCGGTGTGGGCAAGATTGGCTCTTATGTCTGTCCGTCTCCTGTATCTGATCATGATCCGGGTGTTCGGCCGGCTGGCACTGCGGGGCCGGAGCGAGGCGGCCAAGGACGTCGAGATCATGGTGCTGCGGCATGAGGTGGCGATACTGCGAAGGCAAGTCACCCGGCCGACGCCGGACTGGGCCGATCGAGCGCTCCTGTCCGCGCTGACACGACTCCTGCCGTCCGGGCTGCGGGCTCATCGGCTGGTGACGCCGGGCATGCTGCTGGCCTGGCATCGGCGTCGGATCCGCCGCCGGTGGACGTATCCGAGCCGCTCCGGCCGCCCAAGGACGAGCAAGGAGATCCGAGAGTTGGTGGTGCGCCTGACGCGGGAGAATCCGGCCTGGGGGTATCGCCGGGTGCATGGTGAACTCACCACGCTCTGCATCAAAGTCGCGCCGTCCACGGTGTGGGAGATCCTCAAGCAGGAAGGTCTCGATCCGGCGCCCGAGCGGGCGGCCACCACGTGGGCCGACTTCCTGCGCTCGCAAGCCGACGCCCTGCTGGCCTGCGATTTCATCGAGACCATCACCCTCAACGGGCAACGCCAGTACATTCTGGCGGTGATCGAGCACGCCACCAGGCGTGTCCGGGTGCTCGGCACCACCGCACACCCGAGCGCCAGCTGGGTCATCGAGACGATCAGGAATCTGGTGATGGATCTGCACGATGCGGGCTGCCGGGCGCGCTTTCTGCTCCGCGATCGGGATGGGAAGTTCCCTGCCCTCATGAACGAGGTCCTCGCCGAGGCCGGCATCACGACGGTGCTCACCGGCATCCGGATGCCGCGGATGAACTCCATCATGGAGCGGTGGGTGCAGTCGTGCCGTCACGAGCTTCTCGACCGCTGCCTGATCTGGAACGAACACCACCTACGGCACGCCCTGCGCGAGTACGAACACTTCTACAACCAGCACCGAGCACATCAGGTCCTGAACCAAGCAGCCCCGCTGCGCACCATCCCCGATCCGATCACGGCCCCAGAGCGAATCCTCGACCTGAAGGTCCGCCGACGAGACCGGCTCGGCGGCGTCCTCCATGAGTACTCACAAGCGGCTTGACCTGCATGGATGGAGTTGTCGGCAGGCACAGCTCAGCCCGATCGACTACGAGAAGACGCCAGATAGCCTGAAGTCTGCCGCCTGAAATCGGTGTCCACGTTCATGGGGGAAGTCCCCCCTCACGTCCACGGACGTGGTGCATGGATCGATCTTCTGTCCACAAGAGCCGGATGATGCCCAGCTCGTGTATCCGGAGCCGGGTGTATGGGCGTCCCCCACTCGTCAGTGACATCGCGCATGCCGATCAAGCTCACTCTGGCAGAAGCATGAGGTATTGATCGACCTCGACACCGGCCCGCGCCTCCGCCAGCCAGCAGATGAAGTCCGCGCCCATCGAGATGCCCTTCTCCCGGGGCTCCTCGGCGTCGCGGAACTCCTGCACCACGATCAACGTCGTCTCCCAGCCCCGGTCACCGGCGAGATCACGCAGCGTGTGAGCGCCCCGGTCGCCCCACGCCGTCAGTCTAGTGAACACCTCCTCCAACTGGTCCGACCCCACCTGCCGGCCGAGTGCGAGGGTCCATGAACTGAACCCGTACGGCCTGCCCGTCTTGGGGGACGGGCGGCCGTGCCGGGTGGACTCGTCGGGTGCGATACCGAGCGCCTGGGTCACCGATTCGGGGTCACCGTCATCGGCGACCAGGCGCAGGTACACGTTGAACATGGGCTACTTCCACTTGTACGCCGATTTGATCTTTGCCTTGCCGTCCTTGCTGATGAGCCAGTAGTAGCCGTCCGACCCCTTGTAGACGTCGAAACTTGAGACCTTGGCGCCACGTCCGAGCTCTTCACGCTTGAACTCGTGCGGATCGAGATCGTACCGCTCTCGCAACTCCTGCTCGAGACGCCGCTCCTTCACCTTGTTGAAGTCGACGCTCTCCTCGGCCGCCTCCTCAGCGGCCCTCTCGGTGGCCGCGCAGTCCTCACCGGGCCGCTCATCCTCGTTGTGGACGAGCACGTCCACACCGCCCACGACGACGTGGTAGCTGTTCAGACCGGCGACCGTGAGGTTGTGCACACGCTGCTCGCCCGCCGTACGCTTGGCGACGCCAGCGACCCTGACGCGGGTCTGGCCGCTGGTGAGCAGCCACATTCCCCGTTCGAGACCGCCTGCTTTCACCCAGGCGCGGCGGTCCTGCGCCCAGAATGGGTGTTCGGCCGTGGCCTCGACGGTGCCCTCGACCGTGCTCAGGTCACCGTCGGTGTCGACCGAGACCTTGACCAGGTTCTTGGCGCCGTCACCCACGATGACTGCCTGGACTCGTCTGGCGCCGCGCTCGCCGGTCCCGGGATCGGCCGCCATCACCTCATCGCCCACCCGGACCTTTTCGATCGGCTTGGCGCTTCCGTCAGCCATGACCACAAAGGTGCCGGGCACGAAGCTATTCGCCCGTTTAGGCCGTGCACACGCGCGGCCGAGTGCGGCGGTGGCCTCCTGCACTTTCTTGGAGGCGAACTTCAGCCGATCCTTGGCATTCAGCCAGTTCTTGAACGCGGCGATGGCGTCACCCGCGTGCTTCCAGACCTTCTTGCCAAGTTCATACGCCTTTTTCCATTTCCACGGCAGGCCGTATTTGGCCGCGAGCTTGCCCGCCAAGCCGCCGGCCAGCGAGCCGAGGACGTTCAGCGCGGTCTCGCCGCAGGCGCCCAGGTCGCCGGTGCTGAAGCACTTGATGCCGGCGGTAATGCCCAGCTCATCGGCAGCGATCTTGGCGATCGCCATGATGGCAGACAGCAGCAGGTTCAGCTGGCGGTCCACGTCGGCCTGCACTGCCCGCAGCTGCGCCTCGGCCTCCTGCTTACGCTTTACCTTGCAGGCTGTGCTCTTCGGTTTGGCGCACGGGTCAGCCGGGCGGGCGTCGTCGATCACCTTGAGTCCGGTCGGGTCGGACAACCCGACGGGATTGTTGCCCGCGTAGGAGTAGGGATTGAGCCATTGAGGTTTCGAGAAGTCGAGCAGGGGGTCGGTGGAGACGAACCGGCCGATCGCGGGGTCGTAGTAGCGGGCCGACAGGTAGTCCAGCTGGGTGGAGGTGTCCTCGGTCTTGCCGAGGAAACCGCGGTCGGTGAAGGGCAGGTCATCCTCACCCCTACGCTGCCCGAAGGGCAGGTAGCGTTCGCGAGACACCTGGCCGGAGGCGTCGTCGACAGCGAGCTGCGTCGAGCCGTGCAGGCCGGACGCCATCCACTTCAGACTGGTTCCGGTACGAGTGGCGACGACCGCCCCGTCGGGACCAGCGTAATAGCGGGTGGCCTTGGCGCCCGCAGCCGTCGCGCGGATCTCCATGGAGCCCAGATAGAGCGTCGCGGTCCCGTCGGGGTCGCGACGGATGAGCCGCTCGCCGTCGGCGTCGTAGACCATCGACGTCTCGTGGCCCTCGACGACTGCCTTGTCCAGCTGGCCCAGAGCGTCCCAGGTGAAGGTGGCCTGCTGATTCCCGACGGTGCGGGCGACGAGTCGACCGGCGTTGTCGTAGCCGTAGGTGTCGGTGCGGCCGGGCCTGGCGATCGAGCTGACGGCGTTGGGACGCACGGCGGAGGCGCCAGGGGCCGGGTAGGTGTAGGTCGCGGTGGCGCCGTTGTCGGTGACGCTGGTCAGATTGCCGGTGGCGTCGTAGGCGAAGGACTGGCTGTAGGGTTCGATGCCCTGCCCGTCGGCGCCGGCCGTGCAGTCGGCTGCCGTCGTGGTGTAGGCGGCGGTGAGTCTGGACAGGCCATCGTAGCTGAAGCATTCGGCCTGGCCGGGCGTGGTGGGGGTGGCCGAGGCGGCGTCGAGAACGCGAGTGATCTCGCCCGTGACGTTGTAGGTGAAGCGGTCGTCCTGGGCGATCTGGCTTCCAGCCGTGGTGGTGAGGCGGTTGAGCCAGCCAGTGCCCTCATCCCAGGAGAAGGTGCGCTTGACCTGAGCGTTGGCGCCGTAGGAGCGCTCGTTGAGCCGGGAGGTGGGCGAGTAGGCCATGTCCTTGACGTACGTGGTCCCGCCGCCATAGTCCGACGTGAGACTCTTGGCGAGGCCCAGGTCAGTGTAGGTCAGCGTAAGAGTTTCGGCGGACAGGTCGCCCTTGCCGGGCATGCCCTGCTCGATGAGGTTGCCGGCGTAGTCGTACTTGGTGGTGAAGGTGTACTCACCCGCAAGGTCGCCCTCGGCGGCAGGGATGATCACCTTGGTGGCAGTAGGCCGGTAGGCGCTGTCGTAGCTGACCACCGCGTCGCTGTACGTCCTGCCTCCGACATAGCGGACCGCCGTGGCAGGGCTGCCCTTAACGACGCTGTCGTAGGTCCATTCGGCCAGCTTGGTGCCGGTCTGCGGGTCGCCGGCCCACTGGCTGCTCCGGCGTCCCAAGTCGTCGTAGGCCAAGGAGATCTTGGTTCCGTTGCCGTCGACGCTCCACACCTGCCTGCCGGCGGCATCGTAGCCGTAGGTCGCCGAGCCGGCGTCCGGATCGGTGGCGGCGGTGCGGCGGCCGAGCCAGTCGTAGGTGAAGGTCCGGACGTTGCCCGCGGCGTCGGTGAGCTTGGTGAGGCCCCCAGTCGCGTTATAGGTGTAAGTGGTGTCGTGGTGGGTGGAGCCGTCCTTCCACTCCTCGGTCCTGACCGTACGGTCGTAGACGTCGGAGACGGTGACGGTCTTGCCGCCGCCGGGCGGAGTGACCTCGATCCGGTCCAGTCCCGGGTAGGCGGTGGTGGTACGACGATATTCCGTAGCCTGCTGGTAGTCGATGACCGCGGCCGGGCGCTCCATGCTGTCGTAGACGCTCTTGGTCCACGACGGCAGGGTGGTCAGGGCCGGGTTGAGCAGGCCGCTGCCGGGGGCGGCGCCATTGTGCACGGGCTGGGAGGTCGCAGCGGTCAGGCCGCGCGCGTCGTAGGCGGTGACGGTGACGATCCGGCCGCCGACCGGAGAGGCGGTCTGCTCTTCCCGGGTGCGGCCGAGCCCGTCGTCGTAGCTGTACGAGGTGAGGTAGGTGGTACCGCGCAGGAGACGGCGCAGGGTGGTCTTGGCCGGGGCGGTGGGCTGGCCGAGGTTGCCGTCGAAGGGGATGTCGTAGGCAACGGTCGCGGTCGGCGTGCCGCTGGCCTTCGGCTGGTCAGGCTCCCACAGGGCGGCGGCGCGACCGAAGGCGTCGTAGTCGATCTCAGTGGTCTTGTTGTTGGCGTCAACGACCTTCGTGGGCAGGCCGTTGCGGTGCGAGGAGTACGTGGTGACCGCGTGCGCCAGTGGGTTGGTGACCTTGGCGCCCTGGTGGGGCCAGCCAACCGCAGGGGTGTAGGTCGTGGTGGTGACCTTGCCCATCGGGTCGGTGGCGGTCAACGGTCGGCCGTAGTCGTCGAAGGTGTTCTTGGTGACCGAGATCGACGTGGCGCCGGCGTAAGAGCGGGTCTCGGTGATGTTGCCGTCGGACGGAGTGTTGGTGGCCGGGTCGGTGCCTCCGTCGTACAACGTGATCGTCTTGCCTAGCACGGTGCCGCTGGTGCAGCTGTCGCCGGAGCGCTTCTCCACCACTGAGGGCAGGCTGGTGATGCCGTTGGCCGGGTTGCGGGCGTAGGTGGTGCTCGTGCAGGTGTTGTCGGTGGTGACGGCGGTGTCGCCGTAGTCGTTGACCGTGGCCGGCTGGCCGTCGCCGTTGTAGGCGGTGCGTTGGTCGCTCCACCGCCAGGTGCCGCCGGTGACCTGCTCGCGGGCGCGTTCGCGGGTGCGGTGGACGAAGGCAGGGTCGAGGATGCCGGGGCCGGTGCCGGTGGTGGCGACCTGGTACTCGTAGCGGGTGGATTCGGCCTCGGTGTAGGCGCGCGGGTCGGTGGCCGTCAGCTTCCAGGTCTGCTCCTGCAGGAGCTGGCCTTGCAGGGCGCGGGAATCGGTGACGGTGTTGCCCTCGAATGTGGTGATGGTGGCGCCGTCGATGCCGCGGTAGAAGGTGTCGGAGGTGACGGTGTAGCCGTTGGGGTCGCTGCCGGAACCGCGGGTGGTGCGGACGGTGCCGTAGCCGCGCCAGTCGCTGCCGGACGGGACCAGGTTGGGCTGGGCGTACTCGACGCGGTTGGTCCAGCGGGGCCCGCCGAGGTAGTCGTAGCTGGTGACCATGTCAGGTGAGCCGCCGACCAGGTCTCGCTCGACCACCTTCATGGCCAGCTGCTTGTAGAAGCGGCCCCAGCTTTCGTAGCCCGTCTCCGGGTTCTCGTCGTACAGGACCTTGTAGCAGTCGCCAGTCGCGTCGGAGAGATAGTCGGTGCCGTCGCGGCCCTTGCCGCCGCCGCACGGGTCGGCCTGGCCGTAGGTGACCTCGATCCGGCCGCCCATCCCGTTGCCGATTCCCGCGACCCTGGGCACCATCCGCCAGGACAGGAAGTCGGTCCAGTCCGACCAGTTGTCGTAGTCCATTCGCCCGGCCACCATGGCGGCGTCGAAGTCCACCGGCGGCAGCTTGGTCGGTGTGCCGTTGAGTCCGGTCTGCTGGACGCTGTCCAGCCACAGCACCGGGTCGTAGGCGGGGCCGAAGTCCGTGCGGGTGTAGATCCACTGGTAGCGGAGGTCGAGTCGGGTGTTCGGCTCCCACACCCCGGAGGTGGGGTTGCGTGACTCGGTGAGCACCGAGTCGAGCTTGCGGGTGGAGTAGAACGCGATCGCGTCGTTGGTGGCGCAGGTGGGGCCGCAGTTCAGGTCGGTCGGCACGTCCAGGCCGCCGCGGTCGGAGGTGGTGAACGTCATCCGCGAGGTCGGTGTGGTGCCGGCGACCTGGGTGTTGTGGCCGTAGGTGATCTGCTTGAGGAAGCCGCCGCGGTCGTACGGCAGGACCTTGTAGGTCTCGTACTGGCAACCCGGCATGCAGAAGTAGTTGGTCTCGCGCTCGTAGGTGTAGTCGATGACGTTCTCGTTGGCGTCGATCGACTGGTCCAGGTTCCACCTCCAGACCCCGGCGCAGGTGGGCGGGATCACGTCGTTGAAGTACCGGTCCGAGCACGGTTCGCCCTGCTGGTTACCGATGTACTGCAGCTGCCACTGGGCGTCCTTGGTGTAGCCGAAGCGGTGCACCTGCCCGTCAGAGGAGGTGACCTTCCAGTACTCCAGGCCGTCTGCGCCGCCGGTCAGCTTTTCGATCTTCCATCCGAAGTCCGGCACCGTCTTCCACAACCCGGACGTGCGGTCCTTGACGATTGAGGCTGAGCGGCCGGCCAGGTTCAGCACCAGCTCGGACTGGGTGTAGTCCTTGGTGACGTCGGTGGCCAGCTCGTCGGGCGACTCCCAGCAGACCGCCGAACCGTAGGGGCCGCTCTCGTCGGCGTGCCAGATCAGGTCGGCGGTGTCGGGGTCGTACTCGTTCCAGGCCGTGCAGCGGCGGTACTTGCGCTCGATGAATCCGGCCGACAGGTTCCAGCCGATGCCGGTCACGCCGGACTGGTTGTTGGTCCAGTGGCCCTCGCCATCCACGGAGGAGGCGTCGTACTGCAACGACAGGTTCGGGCCTGTGCCCACCGGTGACGGCGCCTCCGGCAACGGGTAGTCGTAGGAGAAGCCGCCACCCGAGGTGCCGGCCTGCCAGGTGCCCGACGGCTTGAGGTCGGTGGCGCCGAAGTTCCCGTCCGGGCCGGTCATCCCGGTCGCCAGCACGTACACCGAACCGGAGGTGAACGCCTGCGCCGCCCGTGCGTCCGACTTGCCGCCCTTGCCGTCGGCACTCTTGGGCAGCGGGACAGCGGCTGCCTTGCCATCGGCCGGGTCGGTGTCGACGTCGGCCGTCAGCGTGCCGGTCTTGACGTCGTTGTGCGCCGCCACCCGCTGCGGGCGCACCACACAGTCCCGCGGTCGCGGCGACGTCAACGCGCAGGCCGGCACCCGCAGCACCTGAAGGCGAGTGGCGAAGTTGCCGCCGTAGGCGTCACGGAAGTTCGCGTACGAGAACTCCGCCCTAACCTTGCCGGGAGTGTCGCCGGTGAGCCGGGCCGCGATGCCCACCCCGCCCAGCTTCTGTACGGTCGCGGCCGGCAGCGTCTCCACCTTCACCTTGCCGACGTCCGCGGCGCCCTTGACCGTTGCGACCCGGACAGGCAACTCACCCGCCGCGACCGCCTTCTCGCCAGGATCCACCTGCGCGATTCCTGGCTTCGGCCAGACCGGCTTCTGCCGCTCCCCCTTCGGCTGGGACGCCTCCGCCCCCTTGGCCACATTGGCCTTCGGGACCGGACGGCCATCCACGGACGTCTCGGGGTCCGGCCCGGACACCTCTGCCGCCGCCAGGCTGACGAGATTGTCCGGCACCCCCAATCCAGAGATGACCACCGCCATCACCACTGCGATGACCAGCAGCGTCGTTCGTAACCGCCATCGGAGCCGCATGTCGCCACCTTTTCCGGGCACGCTGACGCAGCCCCTGAAGAAAGGCCGCGTTGCGCCATAAGGAGTCAATAAAGACGATCGCCTGGATCGTGATCGACGCTCCTCCCGCGGTCAATACCTACACACCGCCGACGAGAACTACGGAATGTCGCTTTCACCTTTCACAATGAAGTGCACTCCATGTCAACCCAGTCGCGGAATCCGTATTCATGCACACAGCGACGCGAGTGTGATTTAGGTCACATCAGACGATTTTCGCTGAATGTAGAAAATATGTAGAGGAGCCAGCTATTGGCTGCATCACGGACCACGCCAGAGGAACCTCGCTCTCACCGAGCGCACATACACGCTCACCTCGCCACCCCCCCCGCCACGCCACGCACCAACACGTAGACAAGAAGCCGTCGAAGCTCCCACCACCAGATCTAGGCACCCGCACCAGCACAAACACCCGTCCAGCGATGGACAGTGGAAGGTCCTTACTGAGGAGCCAATACAGGCCGAGCAACCATCACATATAGCCCATTAACAGAGAAGCCGGACGCCATTCGACTCGAGCTCTCCTAAGTGGGTGCCGCAGGTTCGAATCCTGCCGGGGGCACTCCCCTAGTCGACACCATCGGCCCCTGACCCGCGGTTTTTCAGCCACAGGTCTTTGCATTGCGGACCTTGATAGGCAACCGATGGTGCCCACATGCAGCCGTAAGATCATGATCAGGGGATATACGCGGGATGATCTCGATCATGCATCCCAGCTCACAGCCCAATTCCCCGTCTCCGCTACCCACTACACCCGCCCAGACACTTGAACGAACGCCATGGGCAATCGTGCCAAATAGGTGCGTGCCCCCTGGAGGTGTACGGTCGCCCGCCGAATACGCGCCCCGCGCCCGGGGCCACACTGTCGCCACAGAGCCCAGCGGACTGCGACCAGCACATTTAGGAGCCACGGCGTCCTCCCTTCGGGACGCCAACAAGCGCCCCTTCCTCAGGAGAAACTCCGCCGCGACCCCGACGCTGCCCTGTCAGGCCTGGATCTCGGCACGCCAACGAGATCAGCAACATCAAGACCTACCGGACGGAGCACAGCGTCCCCACTGGGAGGAGAACGAGCATCTCGAATGGGTGCGGCTCTAGCCGAGTGAGGGGTTGAGCTGGGCGTTCGCATCCCCATACGCCTGCGGCAACACAGCCACCCGTGCGCCCGGTCGCCATCGGGGCACTGTCACCACCCCGACCACCCCCGACTCGGCCGGACCGATGTCAGTCCAATCGGCCGAGAACTCGGGCTCTTCCACCAGCCAGGTCGCCTCGCCCAGGATCTCCTCCACGGTCTCCCTGGCGATCACCAACCGCGACAACCGGCTCTCCTCGGTCTCAAGCTGCTGGTTCAGCTCGGCGATCTGCTCACGGATCCCCTCGATCCGTCGACGCGCCGCCGTTTCCCGTCACGCCAGTTCCTCCAGTAACGAGCCCATCGCCACCACCGCCTCGCACGTTTGCTCACACGGTAGACAACGACCACCCGGCCAGACAGTCCTGGCAGTAAACGCCCAGCTCAACCCCTCACTCGGCTAGAGCCGCACCCATCAGGCCGGCCGAGACATCACCGCCGAGGCTGACAGGGACGATCGGTGAGTTCTGACCGGTGCTCCCCTGCGGCGACTCAACATGCGCACGCCACCGGGCTGGCCCAGATCTTCCAGTCTGCCGGCGACATGCTCGTCTACGAAGGCGGGGAGCCGTACCGGTGGGCGCGATGGCCCACACCGCCAGCTCCGGCAACGACCTCGGCAGCGGCGGTGGATGCTGTCCTGCTCGAAAATACGGTCTCGTGCTGTGAACTGCGGTTTTGCTGCGCGTCCAGGGCAGCGACTGCGACCATCGCCAAGTGTTGTTGTCGCTGGTCTATCAATTGCTGAGAACCTCTTCGGCCTGCTGACGATCCTGGTTCGCGCTGATCTGTCCAAGGACGTTGAGCTGCTGGTTCTCGTCACGAAAACCAGCTGCTCCGCCGCCAACTCGACGGCCGGCCGCAGTGGGACCACGCCGACCGGCTCTGGCTTGCAGCGCTATCGCGGCTGGTCTGCCGCCACCAGTGGACGAAAATCTTCCCGGTCACTCCAGCGACGATCCTGCGTTGGCATCGTCACCTGGTAGCCCGTAAGTGGACCTTCACCGACAGGCGGTGCCCGGGACGGCCCCGCACCCGTCAACCCGTTAAGAGACTGATCGTTCGGATGGAGCGGGAGAACCCGACCTGGGGGCACCGGAGAATCCAAGGCGAGTTGGCGCGCATGGGCTATCCGATCGCGGCCTCCACGGTGTGGGAGATCCTGCACACAGCGTTATCGATCCGGCACCCCGCCGGGCCGGGCCGACCTGGCGACAGTTCCTAACCGCACAAGCCCACGCGATCGTTGCCTGCGACTTCCTCGTGGTCGAGACGATGATGCTCAAACGCCTGTACGTGCTGGTCTTCATCGAGCACGGCACCCGAAGACTGCACCTGGCCGGAGTAGCCGCGAGCCCAAACCGGGGCATGGACAGTGCAGCAGGCCCGCAATCTCATGATGGATCTTGGTGATCGCATCTCAGGGCTGCGGTTCGTGATCCACGATCGAGACCCCCTCTTCACCTCCGCCTTCCGGGAGGTCTTCACATCTGAAGGGCTGCGGGACATCACCACGCTGCCGCGGACGCCGAGAATGAACGCCATCTGCGAGCGCGTCATCGGCACCCTACGCCGCGAACTCCTCGACCGGATCCTGATCCTCAACGAACGCCACCTGACCCTTGTGCTTCAGGAGTACCTGATTCACTACAACGGGCACCGGCCGCACCAGTCCAGGCACCAACGTCCCCCGGACACTGCAACCCAACCCGCCCGCGACGGAACCGACCTCAACGACCAGGGGATCGTCCGCCGAAAACCCGTCGTCACAGGCACGATCAACGAATACCACCACGCCGCTTAACCGCAGCTCAGACCACGTAACTCAGGGTTCGAGCGGCACACACACGGAGCACGCAACCGCTAGACGAAAATTCTAGAACGCATCCGATCCCACATAGCAGCAGGTCAGGCCATGATCAAAGCGCGCCCTGCAGGATTCGAACCTGCGACCGTCGGATTAGAAGTGGAGCGCTGCTCGTGCACCAGACGACAGGCTGACCTGCGACTAATCATCTGGCGGCTCCTGGAGAGACGCCACCGTTCCGCATATATTCCGGATCTTGTCTGGTGTGCCGCCACTGCCGGCTGACTGAGTCCCAGGCGCTCCGGTGATCTTCAATGTTTCCGATCCAGGTCTAAACGGCGGGCTGCTCAGATGGAACCTGGTTGATCGTTACGGCTCCCAAATGGACGGGCTGCGGCGCCGGACGAAAGACTGCGCGGCGCCGGTGTGCGTGGTCGTCGAGTTAGAGCGTGGCCAGCGGCCGCGTCGCGCTCCAACGGTCAATGTACGGCACCTGCGCTCCGATGGTCGGCTGCACCCGAGCCTCTGTGCTGTTCTCGTACGGTGATCAGCCCGCGGTAGCACGGCCCCTGAAGGTGTGGAGAAAGCACTCCCACCTGACATACGGTTTTTGATCTCATTGGAACGCGGAACCTCGTGCCGCGGGTTCTCGTTAGATAGGCATGGCCGAGCTCGAACGTCTATGGACAACCGCGTGGACATGGCTGGTTGCGAACGCGACTGTTGAACGGTCATCTGTGGTCATATCGCTTATCGCGATTCTAATCGCCTATAGGAGCGCAAGGCACGCAAAGAGGGGCGTACGTGCCGCCGAAGCGCAGGCAGCCGCTGCCGCAGAGCAGGTAGAAGTTGCGAAGGACCAGCTATTCGCTGCACAGGTTGATTCTGCCGAACGCATCGCAGAAGTCTCCGCCTTAACTAGTTATCGCGACTATTTCGAAACGCATTCAGCGAAAATTGCCGTAGCCTTGGAACCGACCCTATTTCCTCCAAAATGGGAAAGAGAAAGGCATGGCTTGCCACGCAAGACTGAAGATGGCCCTGGATATCCAGTATTCAACAAAGGGGAAAACGTGGTCATTTTTGACGAGGAGGTGAACGAATATGATGATATACTTTACAGTAAGAGGCCTTATATGCAATGTGGGCCAAGTTTCGGCACATGTTTTCGGGGATGAGTTCCAGTTCGTAGCAGGCGAATCGCCATTGACTGACGGTCATATCTCGGAGCCGCGACAATTGAGCGAGCGAGGAGAGTATCTCTTCCTGCCTGGACAGCAAGCGATTTTCGAATGGAAAGCGGAGCGGTATCTCGAGCAGTGGATTGAGATTTATAAGAATTCTCATCGTGGCGAGTTCGATGAATTGGATCAAAACTGGAAACCAACTACAGAACGACCCGTTTGCCGCTTTGCGGTATGGCCTGCAGGGTCAGGCATGGACCTGCGTACACTTGTAAAGATAAAGATAGACGAGAATGTTGTTCGCCCGTATTGGTCAGGCGGCATTTCCTATGACGGCAAGTGGGTCACAAGAATGAGCACTAGACCCGCAGCTCATGTTTACGTTACTTACGAACCGCAGGCGCTTCCGCGCAACCTGGAAGACCTGCGACGAGCACTAAAAGGTGTGGATATTTGGACAGATCAAGTCAAAGATTAATCGCGAGATTGCACGAAAACGCCTACGCAATAGCCCAGCAATCAGCCCACGGCCTGGAATCTCTCGCGCGATGTGCGCAACCCACCCAGGCGAGCATCCCGTCTGCCGTCGACCCGCCCGCAGGGAAGCGGGCCAGGGCCACGGGTGCCAGATGGAGCGCCCCACTGACGAACGATCTGGTACCCGTGGCCCTGGTCTGCTCGGCTTGTCCCGGGTCGATGGCGGGCGGGATGAGCGGGCTTCCACCTCAGCTACCTACGGACCTCAAGCCCCGCACAGCGATCATCCCGGAGTCGGAGCGCCCCCGCCGGAGGCGCTCGCACCCACCCGCTTTTGTCGACCAACCTATGTGCTCGGCTTGTCCTTGTGCTGAGTCTCCTCTGGCACATGGCCTGGTAGACGAAGTTGCTTAAACCATGGCACTGCTAGTAGCGCTAGAACGGCTGTAACGATGGCGCTATCTAGTCCAATTTTTCCGAGTAGTAGCACAAACAGGCCAACACTGACAGAAACGACCGCCAGCAGTATGTACTGACGCCAGGGTTTCGTTGGTTGGAGATTCCAATTCGGTTCTTCAACCGAGGCGGGCGCTAGTTCATCGTATCTCTCGTCGAGAAGTGTCCTAAGAAGCGTGAGAATCTTCTCTGCGATCTCTTTTCGACTTTCTTCGCGCCCATCCAATAACACTGAGTCTCTGAGGTTCCGTACGTACGCCGCTGCTCGGGCCATCTCCTTCTGTAGCGCAAGTGATGGTCGTCGCCCGTCGGGGCGAATACGTCTCCCCCCTACCACTTCAAGGTGGCGAGCAAGGGCTTCCAGCCACGAAATGGCCTGCCTTGTGGGGATCTCATAGGTAAGCTGTTTGGGGGATGTCAGGCTGGACCACGCCATCGCCGCAGCATTAACTGTATAACAGATCGTAGGGCGCCTGTCGCTGATGGACAGAGACCCGAAGAGGGTAAGAACAGTAATGGTGAGCGGTAGCAGGAAGGTGCCAATTTGAGCGGCAGTCGAGGCAGGAAAATTGCCAAGCCATGCCTCGACATACATTGCTCCGCTAAGTGATGTGGCGCCGGCTGGGATGCCAACGAGGAGAAACCGAATAACGCCGGTCCAGGTCGCCGCTTCAGCAGCTGTTACTTCGCGTCGGACTGCTTTGGATTGCTCTGCATTCAGCTCATGACATAGCTTTCGCGTCTTCCTGCTGGCGACGCCTTCGGACCACTTCCACGTCATGAGCTCTAGCAGGCGGC
This sequence comes from Nonomuraea sp. NPDC049646, assembly GCF_044465525.1. Classification (NCBI taxonomy): domain Bacteria; kingdom Bacillati; phylum Actinomycetota; class Actinomycetes; order Streptosporangiales; family Streptosporangiaceae; genus Nonomuraea; species Nonomuraea sp. NPDC049646. Next base: position 64,541 of record NZ_JBITLU010000027.1, read on the forward strand.
GTCGTGGGCTCTGTTCCCCTCCCATCACGAAGAGGGTTGCGGTAAGCGTCAGGGTCCAGACCGTTAGGGAGAGAGCTGTGATCATCGCGAGCATGCACGTCCTCCTGAACTGCTGGCAGCAGGGTGATCACAGCATGTCCCGATGCGCTGACAGTTCGGCTCGGCGTCCGTCCACTGCGCGGCCCGAGTGGTGGGCGCGCGCGAGAACGGCCCCTAGGCCGCACGCGCAGCGTGCGGCCCGCAAGCTCGGGCCGCGTGGCGGCGCTTGCGCCGCCCTTGAATACGCCGTGGAGCTGGAAGAGCTTTCGGCAAATCCGCTGTACAAGGTCAAGTTCCGCAAGGCCAAGGTGAGCGGCGAGATTGACCGGAGGTCCGTGGTCAACCCGAAGCAGGCGCGAGAGCTGCTGACCGCAGTGACCTACGTAGGTCGGTCGCGGGGGCCGATGCTGGCCGCGATGTTCGCGTGCATGTACTTCGGCGGCCTCCGTCCGGCCGAAGCGGCGGGCCTGCGGCAGAAGGACTGCCATCTCCCCGAGACGGGATGGGGCCTGCTCACCCTGGAGAGGACCAGGCCCCAGAGCAACAAGCGGTTCACCGACTCCGGGCAGGCCCATGACGAGCGCGGGCTGAAGCACCGGGACGTCAAGCAGACACGCACCGTCCCCATCCCGCCCCGAACTGGTGGCCATCCTCCGCGACCACATCGCGACGTTCGGGGTCGGCGACGACGGCCGACTCTTCCGCACTCGCACAGGCGGTGTCATCTTGGGATCGGCGTACGCGAAGGTCTGGCAGGAGGCTCGCACGTATGCCCTCACGCCCGATCAGGTCGCCTCTCCCCTGGCGGGCAGACCATACGACCTTCGGCACGCGGCCGTCTCGCTCTGGCTCAACGCGGGCGTGCACGCTCCCGAAGCGGCCGAACGGGCAGGCCACGGCGTGGACGTCATGCTCCGCGTCTACGCCAAATGCATCGATGGCCAACGAGACGTCGCCAACCGGCGCATCTTGGAAGCACTCGCGGCGTGACCCACCACGCCCAGCAGGACCCCGGGACACCTCGGGGTCCTTTCGCCGTTCCGGGGCCCGAAACCGCCACGCCGACCTGGGGAAACACGCTCGCGAGCATTCCGCGTATGTTCCGCGACCACTGGCACAGGGCTGCTCACGGCGGCCTCCCGCTGCCTGCCGCCCAACAACGCCGATCATGCAAAAGACCAGCTCAGACAGAGTTTGAGCTGGTCTTGGTTGCGCGCCCTGCAGGATTCGAACCTGCGACCGTCGGATTAGAAGGCAGGTGATCGATGTAGCACGATCACGCCCCTGACCTGCAAAGATGGTCCAAGCGATACGGATTGCGGAGTCAGGCGGGGAGACATTGGGGAACGATCAAAGCTGAGGGCCATTCTCTCCGTCTATGGCGAGCTACCTAACCAAGCCTCTCAGTACGTCGCACTCGGCCGTCAGTGGGCGCCTGAGGCTCGACACGCCCACGCTAGATCTCCACGTCTCCCCGCTGGTGGAGTTGACGGGAAGCGTCCCGACCATAACCGATGGCACTCGGCAAGCATCTGGTTCAGAATCATCGATGTAATGACGCCGATGGCCATAGCGAGGAACCTTGGACGAAAGGCTAAATGATCTCGTCGAGGCTGCCGAAGATCTTGGGCAGGAGGTGGAGAGGTTCACCTCTGGATATATGGCGATGGCCTTCGGCGAAGGCATACGCCATCCTCACAGCCTGGTCACTGCACGCTGCCTAAGGCGTCAAGTGGAGGCGGTGAAGGCAACGTGTCTCTTGGCTCGCAACAGCATGGGACATCTCGCAGTTTGCCTTCTTAGGCCAGCGTGCGAAGAATACCTATGGCTCGCATATTTAAGCACCCTCGACAAGAACGTGGCGAATTCACTCATCGCGCACATGTCTACGCATGACGGATATCGAGCAATTAGGGCGCAGCAACAGTACTTCGGCAAGCGTGAAATGAAGCTTATAGGTTTCCCTGCGAAGTACGTTAATGCCATTCCGGCACGTCACGCTAACGTCGAACGCAAGCTTCGAGACTTAGGCGCACGACTCCAGTGGCCGACTGGCGAAAACTCCTTGCTCCCTCCAACGGCATGGATTGCTGCCCAAGCAGGGCAGTCCAAGCTCTACGACTATCTCTACTCCGCAACCTCGCGCGCTGTCCACTTCTCTCCCATGGAGGTTATTAGAGGAAATATGGCGAGCCCGAACGCCGATGGAGTCCTTACGCTGCCGGCCAACCATGATCCCAATCACGTCAGATACCGCGGCACGTTCGCGCTCTACTGGATGTGCCATCTCTTGATCTTAACGGTACCCGTGGTTTACAAGGTGCTCGGAAAGAATCCCGAGTCGCCGCAAATAGAGATTGACACGCGATATTTGGAAATCGCGAACAGAATAGCGGGACACGGTAAGGCGCCCATCGTAATATCTGCGGAAATGCAGCTTGAGATCCAACATGTATTGCATCTCAAGAAATGATCTTATATGGAGATTTCCGTAGCGAGCCGCACTCTCAGAGACCTTACCGGTGGCCGGAGGATGCATGTCGGCCCCTCCTGTACAACACAAAGGTTATATCGAGTGTCATCACATGTGCCCCTACATGTGTCGGGCGCCGTGATCACCGGGCTTGATGATTTGTCACTACTGTGTTCGAATTGTCACCGAATGATTCATAGAGCTTCGCCACGGCTTAGTCCGGCCGACCTTCGGACGCAGATGGCCATGGCGGAGCGTTCTAATAAATAAGTGATGCTGTCAGTTCTGCCATGTCGGTCACTATGAGACCAGCCCCCGCGATGGCGAGTCGCTCAACTTTTTCAGAGCGATTGGCATAGCCAATGGCAAAAATTCCTGCAAGCTTAGATGCCTCGATATCTGTAACTGAGTCTCCGACTAGCACGGCGCTAGCCGGCTGGGCGTTTAGGTGAATAAGCGCTTGGTTGAGCAAGTAAGGATCAGGTTTCATCAAGGATGGGTCATCCTCGGAGCGTGCCGAGACATAGCTGATCTGCCCCGCGAGACCTTGGTGATCCAAGAAGGCAGCGACGGCCATTGCCGAATTGTTGCTAGCAATTCCGACGGAAATACCCCTGTTTTGTGCATGTTTGATCAGATCTGCCGTCCCCGGCGTTGGGCGAGCCGTGCCAACCGCCTTTATCTCTAGGTCGGTGAGAACTCTGTGTGCGAGCCGATTAAGCTCTTCGCCTAGCGACGCACTGAAGCGGAAAATTTCCAAAGGATCGCTCGTGTCGCGCACTTCTTTAGGAAGGGCTGCGCCAGCTCCTTCCAGCGTAACGCGAAGTCTGCTTGCTATCACCGAGGCTGGCATTCCCGCAAAGATGTCGCATATTGGCCCGTCGAAGTCGAGTAGTAGGCACTTCGTCTTCGACATGATGGCCTGTATAGCGTCAGTTCCAAATAGCGCCATCACGTCACCTCCTGGGCGACGCTATCCCATACAACATCGAACCACGCAGACGACTGCTGTACAAATTGGGCTGATGTAGAGTCTGGCCCATCGCTCATCGCAAAGTGGAAAAGCTCGGTGTCCTTACCCATCAAGTCGAACATCACGACCGGCTCCCCGCCCAGTGCAACGGTGTGCTCTGCCACGGCAAAATAGCCAAAGAACACCTCTTCGCCGTTGATGACGCATGTCGTGAACCGTTGCGGTTCTCCGCTGATTCGAATTTCGGCTGAGGCGTGTGCCACCAGACCGAGGTCTCTTAGTTCATGTACGGAATCGACGATGGCTTGTGCGTGTCGGGCTATCAACATTGCAGCGCGCCGTCTAAACAATGGCTCATCTTCCCCATTGTCCGCGCGACATGGAAGCGACCAGGGGCGGCCGGTGTCTGGCAGAAGGAGGCGGACCGCGATGCGCTCTGGAGCTAGACGACCAATTCGAATGCTGTCGAGTGCTTCCTGAAGTGCGCCGTGCAATGTCTCGCCAGAAAGGCCAGCGAAGTCGATGGTAACTTCCGGACGCTTGAACGCCTCCTCAATGTGAGGGCGTAGGCCAACCGGGCGGGCGGTCTTCTCTCGTACGAATACGCCACTCCCTTGTCGGGAGACGATCAGCCCATCCTCTCGAAGCTCTCTGATGGCCTGCTGGATCGTCTGGCGTGCTACGCCGAACGTCTTGGCGAGTTCCGGGCCGGAAGGGAGCTTTTCCCCGGGCGCGAACTTCCTGGTCAGGATGGCCGCTCTGAGCTGCATGGCCACCTGGAGGTAAGGCGGTCTTGGGTCGTCTGGGTCGAGTCGCATGAGCTCGATCGTACTGCCTACCTGAACAACATTACCAACCAAGTTGGCCATGAGTCTTGACATGACTAGCCAGGCCAGTCAGCATGATGCTTGAACAACCTGCCTAGCCAGGCTGGGCAGGTTGGAGCGCATCGCACAGTCGGAAGACCTGGGAAGGCGGCGCAAGCCGCGCGCCGACGGGCTGGAGCACACGTCACTCAGATAACTGCATACAGGGCAACCGCCTCCCTCCGAAAAAGGCGGCCCATGCAGTGAAAGCGCCCTGCCATCGATCTCTGGTCTAGGAGACGACATGAGCTTCGTCGCTCACACCCTCGCCAATGCAGCTCACCTGACACAGACGGACCTGGACGACTTCGCGTCGTTCATGGAGCCCGATCAGGCGGCCGCGTTTCTGAGCGAGGTCAACATCATCCGCACGGCCAAGTAGATCGTCCGCCCCGATGGTCGTAGGCAGGGTTCGACTCCCTGCCGGGGCGCTGACCAACGCGCCACAGGCGCACTCCCGATCACGAAAGGAAGCACGTTCGTCCGCAACCCTGCCGGTGATGGCGCGCCCTACCCCGCCAAGAGAAGAACGCGCCGCCGGCTCCACAACAAGGAGACATCCAGCATGTCACAGACTCCGCGCGACAAGGCTTACGACCAGGCGCAGGGCCGGCTTACCCGCGATGCCGAGCACCGCTACCAGCAGCCCGGCTGGGGCACCGAGGACCCGCGCGCCCGTGAGGCGTACGACCGCGAACTGTCGCAGACCATGCCGGTCATCGGGCGTAGAGGCCGCCGGCGATGAAGCCCCGAAAGGCCGTCGAGTTCTACAACCCCGACGGCAGCGAGAGGTGGGTGGGCGACTGCCCCCACTGGATCGCTCTCACCCGGCGCATCCGCCGAGACCTGCACGAGCGCACGGTCATCGTCTACGGCCCCGGCCCGTGGCCGTGCCACTCCTGCTGACCCCCGTCCCCATCAATCAGCCCCGATGGTCGCAGACGGGGTTCGACTCCCCGCCGGGGTGCTTCGGCGCGGGCGCGCCGAGTTCATTACCACCCAACCGAAGGAACCCACCATGACCATGCTCGTGACGTTCACGCACCCCGACGTGTTCAAGAAGGGCGTCCAGGAAGGATGGGCTGACCCGCGCACCGACCCGGAACAGATCGACTGGGCAAGCCGCCAGGCCGCCGCCGCGATCCCCTTCGAGGTGATCAACGGCCGCCCCGTCAACCCGTGCGAGAAGACCGGCATCGCGCGTGGCCGGAACGAGCTGGGTCACTGGGGCGAACAGATGGCGGCAGACGCCATCGTCACCGCCGACACCGAGGCCGGTCGCTGGCTGGTGATGGTCGAGCGCTCAGACGGCCACGGGTGGGCCGTCCCCGGCGGCTACGTCGAGCCCGGAGAAGATCCAGAGTTGGCGGCGATCCGTGAGCTGGAAGAAGAGACGCGCCTGAACCTGTCGAGCGAGTCTCGCGAGGTGCTTCCTGCGCGGTACGTGCCCGACCCGCGCGCCAGCGATGAGGCATGGACGGTCACCGTGCCTGTCAGGTTCAACCTGGAAGCAGTCGGCTACAACGACCTGCCCGCCGTGTTCGGTGACGACGACGCCAAGCGCGCCGTCTGGGTGCACGCCGACAGCTACGACGCCCTGGTCCATGACCTCGACACGACCTACGGCGGCCAGGTGTTCCGCGCCCACAAGGCCATGCTGCGCGACCTACTCGGCTGACCTCCTGCTCTACCGCCCTGATGGTCGCAGGCGGGGTTCGACTCCTCGCCGGGGCACGCCACATCCACCCATCGAAGGAGATCGTCATGGGCCTGTTCTCCAGTAAGAAGCAGGACGCCACTCCGCCGCCGCCTGTGAGGCGAGACAAGGTCATCGCCATGATCAAGGCCGACCTTGATCGGGAGGCCGCGATAGACCGCGAAGACGATCGAGCGTGGCAGAGAGCGCAAGCCGCGGGTGACAAGGCGGCTCGCGGTGCCACGGCAGCCGAGATCAAGGCCGCGACCGAAGGCTTCGAACGAGCGACGTCGGCCCGCTGGTTCACGTAGCTCACGAACATGCTCGGGACCTGACCTGGGCTGACCCGCGCTCTACCGCCCCGATGGTCGCAGGCAGGGTTCGACTCCCCGCCGGGGCACTCCGGCCAACCGGCCGGTACCGCGCTCCTGAGATGCCGAAAGGACCCACCACATGGACCGCGACGGACTGTTCCGCCTGGACAACACCACGGACATCAAGGACTGGCTCACCCGTGCCGCCAAGACCACGGGCGTCCCGGAGGACCTGCGCCACGAGGGCATCAACCTCGCCCTGGACGAGCTGGAACGGCGCGGAGACCTGCGCTAACCCCCGCAAACCGCCCCGATGGTCGCAGGCAGGGTTCGACTCCCTGCCGGGGCACTCCGGCTGCTCTGCCGGGTTCACCACAACCAACGGGAGCTTCCCATGCAGCCTGCCAAGAGCGTCAGCCGGTTCCTGCCGACGCTGTTCCTGATCGGCTTCGGCATCTACCTCTTCACCGACCCGCAGGGCGCTGCCGTGGCGGTCAAGTGGGCCTTCGAGGCCATCGTGACCGGCGCGCAGCAGTTCGCCGAGTTCATCAAGACCGTCAGCAAGTGACCGCCCATCCACCCGACCAACGAGGTGATCCCCATGATGCCCTACCCGATCCAGACGACCAGGTCCGCGGACATCCACGTCCGCGCCGTGGCTTACGTGCTGGCACGCATGCACCCCGACCTCATCGCGCCGGTCCTGCTTGGCGAGAGCTGGGAGGACATGAGGGCTCGCCGCGCCGCCGCCGCCGACATCCTCGATGACCTCCTGAGCGAGGCCGCCGTCGAGCTGGCCGAGACCGAGGTGCCGGTGCGATGACTATCCTCGCCCCCGCGCTGGTTGTCGTCTGCGCGTTCCTTGCCGTGATGTTCCTCGCCGCCCTGTGGGGTGGGCGATGACCGCCATTGCGACGTTCGCCGGAGCGTTCGCAGCTCTGTATGCCGCTCACTGCGTGGGAGACCACTGGGTGCAAACCCACCGTCAGGCATGCGGCAAAGGCGCACGCACCATCGCCGGTTTCCGCGCCTGCCTGGCCCATGTTGCCACGCTCACCCTCACCAAGGCGTTCGCCATCGCTGCGGTAATGGCGGTGACCGGCTTGCGGCTCGCCGCGGCGCCGCTCGTACTCGGCCTGCTGGTGGACGCTGCCTCCCACTACTGGGCGGACCGGCGCCACACCTTGGCCCGGCTCGCCGAACTGCTCGGCAAGAGCGACTTCTACCGGCTCGGCGAGCCCCGCGAAGGCCACGACGACGCCCCGCATCTGGGCACCGGCGCCTACGCCCTCGACCAGTCCTGGCATGTGGCGTGGCTGTTCATCGCCGCCCTGATCATCACTGGGGGGCAGGCATGAGCCGCATCCGCGCCGCCTTCTGGGACCCGGCCGGCGACCGGTACAGCATCCCCACCTACCCGTGGAGGATGGCTCCGCCGCACCTGCTCACCCGGCGGCAGCTCACCTCCAAGGGGCTGCGGCCCGGCGGTCAGGGCGTACAGGCCCAAGTGCTGTGGCGCTCCCGGCGCTATAGCACTCCCGGCGGCATCCGCGCCGCCTTCCTCTACGACGTGCGCTTCGCCCTGCCCAAGCGCACCGCCACCACACGCCAGCGCATCGCCCTCGGCAAGGCCAACGCCGCCCGCCGTACCTGCCCTGAATGTCTGCGTGATGTCGGCTATGTGCTGCCGCGCCACCTTGGCACCTGCCTCGACTGCGCTCGGGAGCTTGCCGCATGACCCCGGCTGAGATCCGCGCCGAGCCGCTACGCGTGCACGGGCACATCGACGCGGAGCTGGACGACGAGCACCGCGACAGCCAGTACGTGCTTGAGCAGGTCGCCGACGACCTGAACCGCCTGATCGCCGCGATCAACATCACTGGAAAGGAGAAATGACCCATGAGCCTCGCTACACCAACACCCGAGCCGAGCCCAGAGGATGTCACCCGCGCGCTGGCCGAGATCGAACGCCACCTGCTGGAGCCGACCCCGCCGCCCCCGCCGCCCGCCGACCCGGACGCCCCGGACGCCCCGGAAAAGGCCGGCGACACCAAGCGCGTGCGCCAGTTGCGCGCCGAGGTCGCCGAGGCTCGCGCGCTGGCCACACTCCAGGACGACGACACGCCGCTCCTGCTGGACACCCCCCGCGTGCGCAAGCGACGCAAGAAGGCCCACGAGGCCGCCCGGCTGCACCTGCTGGGACAAGACCCTGCCATGAGAGCCTGGCAGGCCGCCCGAATGCAGCGCCTGCTGGTCACCGCGGCCATGGTGGCGCTGACACTGGCACTGGCCTGGTCCACCGCCGGCGTACAGCACTTCGCCGCCGACGGTGCCAAGGCATGGTCGCCCGGCTGGATCTTCGCATGGCTGGTCGAGCCGTTCATGTCCCTGGCCCTGCTGGTCGTCGTCGGCGCCCGCGCCTACCTCGGCACCCGCGGACAGCCGCTCAACGATCCCAAGCTGATCCGCATCGAGTACATGTTCCTCGGGCTCACGCTGGGCATGAACGCCTGGCCGTACCTGCCCTGGACCGACGATGACTTCACCTTCTCCCGACTGGTGTTGCACACCCTGGGACCGGTCGTGGCCGTGGCCATCGTCGCCGCCCTACCGATCATCCTGGCCGCGTTCTCCCGGCTGGACCACACCCACGCCGGCGGCGGGCTTACCGGCCTTACGTACAGCGCAAACACCGATGATCGGGTAAGGCGAACTGTCGCCGAGGTAGCCCCGCTGATCGAACGCGCACAGATCCTCATCACGGCCGGCACCCTGCCCGCCAACCCCAGCGCCTACAAGCTCCAGCGGGCGCTTCGCTGCGGCATGGACGACGCCCGCACAGTCCGTGACGCCCTCGCCGAGGAAGCCGCGTGATGACCACGCCGGCCAACCTTCACCGCGCACCCGCGCAGGGTGCGGCCTCATCCGCCAAGACGCCGGCCGCACCCTGCCACCCCGCCCGCTGCAACGCACACGACGAGGTGATCCCATCATGACGCATGACCCGTTCAACCCCGCCGACCAGCCCGAACCGCTTCCCGCCGACCTCACCGATCAGGCCACCGAGACGGGCGACGGCAAGGGGGCCGAGGTCGTCAACCTGGACGCCGCTCGCGCCGGCCGTCACCCCTACCGCCCCGCCCCCGACGACCCCGAGCCGACCAGCCCGGCCCCCGCCGGCGTCCGCCCGACGATGGAAGGCCAGGTCATCCGGGTTGACCAGCCCGGCACAGAGGATCGCGACTGGCGCGCCGAGCTGGAGGCCAAGGTGCGAACCAGCCGCCCCGTGGTACCGCTGTGGCTGCGCTCGCGCGCCGAGGCGACGCAGACCCTGACCTGGCTGGGCAAGCACTACACGCACGTTGCCGGCTACCAGCTCGCCCGCACCCCGATGTATGCCAGCCGGCTGGCCCTGCGCTCCCCGCGTGGCCTGGCCCGACTGGTCGGCGGCATGGTGCGCTGGACGTTCGACCTGGAAGGCGAGCCGGTACGGGTGGCCGCCGTGACCAAGTCCGACCCCGAGGCGTACCTGAAGCTGTCCCGGCAGCGTGACTCGCGGGTCCGTCTGCGCGTCCCGGTCATGCTGGTCGTGCTGGTCACGCTGCTGATCGTGTCACTTATCGTCGTCAACCAGCCGGCCGCCATGCAGTGGGGCGCGCTGGCCGTGGCGCTGGCCGCGCTCGGCATCCTCGGCAAGCCCGCCGACCGGCCGCTGATCGAACGCGCGGTGCTGGCCTCCACCGTGGAGAAACTGACCAGCGACATCGTCATCCGCGCCCTGACCACGCTGGGCATCTCCGGCATCACGCAAGCCATGTCCAAGAATCCCAAGGAGGCCATCCGGTTCGTCGCCCCGATCACTCGTGACGGCCCCGGCTGGCGCGCTGATCTGGACCTGCCTTACGGCGTGACCGTGGGCGACGTGCTCGACAAGCGCGACCGTATGTCCGGGGCGTTGCGCCGCCCGCTGGGCTGCATCTGGCCAGAGGGCGACTCCTCCATCCACGAGGGCCGGCTGATCCTGTGGGTCGGTGACAAGGATCTGTCCAAGACCATCGTCAAGTCGCCCCTGCTCAAGGCCGCCGGCCACGACGTGTTCAAGGGTGTCCCGCTCGGCAACGACCCGCGAGGCCGTGGCGTAACGGTGCCGCTTATCCAGCACAACGTGCTGATCGGCTCGCTGCCCGGCCAGGGCAAGACCGCCACCGTGCGCGAGCTGGCCGCCGGCGTGGTGCTCGACCCCACCGCCGAGGGCTGGTTCCACGAGCTGAAGGGAACCGGCGACCTGGACCCGTACGAGAAGGTCTGCCACCGCTACGTGTCCGGCATCGAAGACGAGGCCATCGCCTATGCCGCCGACTCCCTGACCCTGCTGCGCAAAGAGGTCATGCGGCGCGCCGCCGCGCTGAAGTCGCTGCCGAGCGACCTGTGCCCGGACAAGCGCGTCACCCGGCAGATCGCCGATAAGCGCTCCCTGGGGTTGCACCCGCTGGTGGCCATCCTCGACGAGTGTCAGAACCTGTTCGCGCACCCCGAGTACGGGGCGAAGGCGGGTGAGGATGCCGAGTTCATCATCAAGCTGGGGCGCGCCCTCGGCGTGGTGCTGATCCTGGCCACCCAGCGCCCGGACAAGGACAGCCTGCCCACCGGCATCTCGGCGAACGTGTCCATCCGGTTCTGCCTGAAGGTGGCCGGCCAGACCGAGAACGACATGATCCTCGGCACCTCGGCGTACAAGAACGGCATCCGTGCCACGGTGTTCGTGTCCGAGACCGACGCCGGCACCGGCTATCTGATCGGCGCGACCCCGATGCCCAAGGTGGTCAAGTCGGCCTACCTCGACACCCCGCAAACGCAGCTCATCGCCGATCGCGCCTACGCCCTGCGCCAGGCCGCCGGCACCCTGTCCGGTCACGCCCTCGGCGAGAGACCCGAACAGACCGCACCGAGCTATGACCTGCTGGCCGACATCCTGGCCGTGGTCGGCGCGTCCGAGGCCAAGGTGTGGAACGAAACCGTCGTCGCCCGACTGGCCGACCTGCGCCCCGAGGTCTACGGCGGGTGGGAGGTCGAACAGCTCACCGCGATGCTCAAGCCGTACGGCATCAAGACCGTCCAAGTGTGGGGCACGACGACGGACGGCAAGGGTGCGAACCGGCGCGGCATCATCCGCGAAGACATTGCGGAGCGTAGTCGCGGAGCCGCTTCGTAACCCGGTGATCTCCCGCTAGGTCTAGCGGCCACACCTGCTAGACCTAGCACCCCTCCTAGCGCCCAATCCCGCGATCTACCAGGGAACTAGTGCCTAGCGCACGACCTGCGACAACCCCGGTAACCGGTCTGGAGGCCACCTTGGCTACCGTCATCGCCCTGCTAGTCAGCTGCCCGCCATTCGTTACTCTCTGTTACGTGTGCTGGTGCTACGCCTCCCCCTGGGGCACCTGCCGGCGCTGCGCCCCCGGCGGCAAGAACCGCACCTGCCGCGCCTGCGAGGGCACCGGCATGCGGCCCCGCCTCGGCTGGCAGCTCTACGTCTACCTCCGGCGCCTGCACCACGACGGCACCCGCTGACCCCGGACTCTCCCACCCGCGAAGGGACACCCGCCATGACCAAGAAGATCTATGCCCTCGACGCCGTCACCCCTGGAAGCCTCTGGGCCGATATGCGCGCCCCCGGTCGAACCATCCTGGTCGAATCCCTCGACGGCCGACACGCCATCTGCACCACCCTGACCAACTCCCACGAGGTTCAACGCGTCATCGACCTGCCCAAAGAGGTGACGTGCAGCAACTCCCGCGACATGCGCGGCACGACCCACCGCATCAGCCTTCACCGCTTCCGCCCTACCTGCAAGGGCTTCGTGTTCGTCACCGCGACCGGTGCTCACCTGTCATCTCGGCTCACCACCTACTGACCTCCGGAAGATCCGCCATGACTACCTTTCCGCCTCCTGTTCAGAACGCTCTCGACTACGGTCGCAGCCTGGCTGCCGTGCGCGTGCTTGTCGATGACCTGCGCGGAGTACCCGGCGGCGACACGATCCACCTCACCTTCCTCATCGACGCGCCCGACGACTTCTTCGAGCTTTACGCCACCTGGGTCCCGGGCGCCGGCCTCTGGACGTTCTGCGACGCCTTCGCCCGGCCCTTCTCCCACCAGGACCACCTCATTCCGCTGGACACATGGGCCGCCGTGCGTGTCTTCCTCCACCGTCACACCGCCGTCTCGACCGCACTCCAGACCCCTGCCCCCCTCACCACCTGAGAGAGAAGACCCGCCATGTCCGGAGAGACCACGATCACCGTCATCGGCAACCTGACCGGCGACCCGGAGATGCACTACACCCAGACCGGCACTGCCGTGGCGAGCTTCACCATCGCCTCCAGCGCCCGCACCTATAACAAGCAGGTCGAACAGTGGCAGGACGGCGAGGTCCTGTTCATGCGCTGTAGCGCGTGGCGCGACCTCGGCGAGCACGTCGCCGAATCACTCAGCCGCGGCACCCGCGTCGTCGCCTTCGGCCGGCTGCGCATGCGCACCTACGAAAGCAGCGACGGCGAAAAGCGCACCGTCACCGAGATGACCGTGGACGAGATCGGCCCGTCCCTGCGCTTCGCCACCGCCAAACCGCAGAAGGCCGCGCGCACCGGCAGCAACGGCCACGCCAGCGGGGCGCCGGCCGACCCGTGGGCCACCGTCGCCGCGGCCGGCGACGAACCGCCCTTCTGAGGGCTTCCGCATCCATGAGCACGAGGGCGGAACGCGGCCTCGGCGACAAGCCGCCAAGCACAACCGCCGAGGCCGCCCGCCCGCTCCGATCAACCAGAGGAAGGCACCTGCCAGCATGACAGCCACCGCCACCACCGGCCACCGGATCTACCGGGGGCGCGTGTCCCTGGACTGGCACAAGCAGCGCCAGCACTGGGGCGGCGGACGCCGCCGCCCCTGCCGCTACTGCCACCGCCTGAGCTTCCTGCTTGACGACGACCGGCGCCCGGTCCACAAGGTCTGTCTGGAACAGGCGATGACCACCGCCCTCCAGCTCGCCCCTGACAGGCGTGCGGCATGACCGGCCTACTCACCGCAGCGTCGATGTGCTCAGGCTACGGAGGGCTGGACCTGGCCGTCGCCGCCGTGCTCGACACGCGCCTGCTGTGGGTCGCCGACAACGACGACGCCGCCGCACGGGTGCTCGCGCACCGCTTCCCCGAAGTGCCCAACCTCGGCGACCTGACCGGCATCGACTGGGGCACCGTCCCGGCGCCCGACGTGCTGACCGCCGGTTTCCCCTGCCAAGACCTCTCCTACGCCGGCCGCGGCGCGGGCATCAGGGAAGGAACACGAAGTGGCCTCTGGCACACCATCGCCGACGCCATCGCTACGCTACGACCCCGCTTGCTCGTGCTGGAGAACGTGCGGGCCATCGTTACTCGGCGACCTGGTCTTGACGTCGTCCTCGCTGACCTTGCCCGCCTCGGGTTCGATGCGGACTGGACATGTCTGCGAGCGTCCGACGTCGGCGCCGCCCACGAGCGGGAACGCTGGTTCTGCCTCGCCTGGCCTACTGCCGACACCGGTCGCTCGGGACGGCAAGGGGGCCGGCTACCGGGGACAACTGCCGAACGTGTTCACGCTGCCGCCGACGCCCCGCACCTCCGACACCAACGGGTCGGGCCTGCACGAGGACGGTGGGATGGACCTACGCACTGCGATCTCCCTCCTACCTTCTGGGGGCCCTACACCGGCGCTGTCACGCGCTGGGAAGCGACGTTCGGCCACCCGGCACCCCGGCCAGTTGAGCCTGGACGAGGCGGCAAGCCCCGGCTGAGCCCTCGCTTCTCCGAATGGCTCATGGGCCTGCCCCCCGGCTGGGTCACCGACGTACCCGGCATCTCCCGCAACGGCTACCTGCGCCTGATCGGCAACGGCGTCGTACCGCTTCAGGCCGCCGCCGCCGTGGCCGCACTACTGCCCGAACATCTGCGCCCCGACACCGTCACGTCCACCGAGGTGATCGCCGCATGACCGCACCACACCAGCACAACCCGATCGCCGCCGCGCTGGGAGCCGCCGCCCGAGGCTGGCCGGTCTTCCCGATCGCGGTGGGGGACAAGGCGCCCCCGCGCGGCTTCACCGACTGGGAGAAGCGCGCCACCTGCGCCCCCGACCGCATCCGCGCATGGTGGCGACACGCGCCCTACAACGTCGGCATCGCCACCGGCCCTGCCGGACTGATCGTGATCGACCTCGACCGGCCCAAGCCCGGCCAGCACCCGCCCGCCGAATGGGATCTGCCGGGCATCGGCGACGGCTCGGACGTGTTCGCGCTGATCTGCCAGCGCGCCGACATCCCGTTGGACCTCGAAACCCTCCAGGTCCGGACCCGGCGCGGCGGCCTGCACCTGTACTACACCGCCCCGCCCGGCGTCCGGCTCCCGAGCACCAACGGCAGCCTCGGATGGCTGATCGACACCCGCGCTTGGGGCGGGTACGTCGTCGCCCCCGGCAGCGCCGTCACCCTCCCGGATGGGGTCGGCAGCTACACCGTGCAGCACGCCACGACGCCCGCCCCGCTGCCCTCCTCCCTGTTCAAGCTGCTCAAGCCCGCCCTGCTACCGGCCAAGAGGCCCGTACACGTCCCCATCGCCGACGGCCGTCATTCCTCCTACCTGCGCGCGGCCCTGGATCGCGAGCTTGCGCACCTGGCCGCCGCTCAACCAGGCCAGCGCAACCGCTCTCTGTTCGGCGCCGCCGCCGCGCTCGGCGAACTCATCGCCGGCGGCGCGCTCCCCGAAGAGCCCGTCAAAGAGCTGCTTGAACAGGGAGGGGGCGACCTCGGACTGACCCGCAGCGAAGTCATCCGAACCATCGAATCCGGGTTGCGGCACGGCGCTCGCCGGCCCCGCCGCCTGGCCAACGTCTGACCACAGCCGTGGGAGGCACCATGACCCATCACCCGACCGGCGCACCGCTACTGGACCGGCTTCGCGCCGCCCTGACCCGCTACGTCATCCTGCCGACCCCGGAGGTCGCCGACGCCGTCACCCTGTGGATCGCGGCCACGCACGCCCAACCTGCGTGGGCGCACGCGCCCCGCCTGGTCATCCGTGGCCCGGAGAAGCGGTGCGGCAAGTCCCGGCTACTCGACATCGTGGAGGCCACCTGCCACAACCCGTTCATCACGGTCAACTCCTCCAGCGCCGCCGTCTACCGCTCCATCACCGACGACCCGCCCACCATGCTCGTGGACGAAGCCGACACCATCTTCGGCCCCAAGGCGGACGGCAACGAGGACCTTCGCGGCCTGCTGAATGCCGGTCATCAGCGCAACCGGCCGGCCAAACGCTACGACGCGGCCACCAACCGCGTGGAGAGCATTCCGACCTTCGCCATGGCCGCGCTCGCAGGCATCGGCGCCATGCCCGACACCATCGAAGACCGCGCCGTCGTCGTCCGCATGCGCCGCCGCGCGCCTGGTGAAACCGCCGCCCCGTACCGGCACCGCCGCGACCGCACGCCACTGCGTGACCTGGCCGCCGACCTCAACCAGTGGCTACGCGCCGACCTGGCCACCCTGGAGGAGGCCGAACCCGCCATGCCCGTGGAAGACCGCGCCGCCGACACCTGGGAACCGCTGGTCATCGTCGCCGACCACGCCGCCGGCACCTGGCCCGAGCGCGCCCGCGCCGCCGCCCTAGCACTCACCGCCGAGGCCGACGACAACGACCAGGCATCGGCGCGCGTGCGGCTGTTGGCCGACTGCCGCACCGCATTCGGCATCAACACGGTCCTGCCCACCGCCGTGCTTCTGGAACGGCTCAAGGCCGACCCTGAGGGGGAATGGAACGAGCACGGCCCGGTCGGCCTGACCGCGATGAAGCTCGGCACGATGCTGCGCGAATACGACATTCGCTCCGCCATGATGCGCTTCCCGCCCACCGGGCATCAGGCCAGGGGCTACCAACGCGCCGACTTCCTCGACGCCTGGGCGCGCTACTGCCCCACCCCCGAACCCACTCCGCCAGCTGGCGATGAAACCCCGCCGGAGGCCGACGTGCTGCCGTTCGAGCGAGGGAGCCGTACCAGCCGTACCAGCCTCATCAATGCAGGCCAGCGTGGTACGGCTTCCGCGCCTGGTACGGCTTAGCCGTACCACCGATTCAAGTCGTACCAGCCCTGACCAAGGAAGGTGCTGGTACGACTACCTCCTCAATCGTTAACCGAAGTAGGGTGCGACGAGCTTGGAGACTATTTCGCCTCGCCGAATTCGTCGCGCCCTCTCATTGCTTCCAGATATCACATCTACGTGGTATCGCCGAGCATCTGCCTCGTATTCCGCTTTGGGTGACTCATCGGCAGCTACCGCATCTACCGATGCATAGAAGGCATTCAGTTCTCTCGCGAGTCCTTCGGGGTCCACGCAGGTTTTATCGGTACGAGCCAGTTCGACAACGAGCGTGAAAAGGTCGTTCTTCTGCCAGGCTCGACTTTTCTCGTCAAGTCCGAGACTGTCTATGAGGTCTGCCGCTTTACGTATTCTTGCTTCCACGTCATCGCGAAGCGGGAAGTCGTCGTTGTATTTTCTGAGATACGCTTCGTGTTCCAGATCACGAGTAAAGTATCCAGATATCAGTGTGATGATAACGGTAAGGCACCAGCTCACGTCTAGCATCCGCCTGATGTCCGCAGCGGTAAATACTCGATGCTGATCCCACTGGTTCCAGCGGCTTATTTCTTCCGCGGCCTTCTTCAGCGCCCCATCGAAGCGCGCATGGTTAACTTCCATGGTATTGAGGCTATAGTTGGTCGAGTTCATGCGGTGGAAGACTTTCCGGATCTCGTCGATTTCCAATGTTCCGAGATCGCGGACCACGACATCATAGTTCAGGAAAGCGTGCTTTTTCTCGTCATCGAGGTCGACGTAAGGCGTAAGATCGCCAAGGCGGAGTAGCTCGGATTCCGTGAAGTACTGATAGATGGCAGTGATTCTTTGTTGACCATCAACGATCAGCTGACTTCCTGCACCGGTATCCAGATCGACGATTCCGTCGCAGAGAAATATCTCCGGAAAGGGAAGTCCTTCGAGCACGGTTTCTATAAAGAGCTGCTTGTGGCGATTGGTCCAGACAAGACGACGCTGAAATTCGGGTTGGGGAATCAGCGTGCCATTATTTATTGCGGTTAGGAGTTCTCGAATTTTCTTGTTCGTTGCTGTTGTCTTCACAACCGCTCACTTCCTTGGCATGCAGATACTGCAACGCTTTGATACGACTCTAGAGCATCCATGTCGTTCCAAACGACGAAAGTAACCTTGTATGGCCCTGCCGCCTGTTGGCGCTGCAACTCTCTCCCAAGTTCCCACAGTGAATTAGCGGTGGGCAGAGCTTCTGAAATGGGTATCGATCCAGGGTGAATGCTACCGCGGAGGTGCCCATTTTTGAAGCTTTTCAATTGATCTCGTGGCCAAAGGCCTTTGGCTGCCTGAAACTTCCTTGCCTCACGCCAAAGCTGATTATAAAGATCCGGAGAAACAACAGCAACGTCCACGTCCGAAGTGTCGCCGAAGACACGGTAGCGATGGTCAGGCTTGATGCTAAATCCCAGCTTTGCCGATCCGACCGTGTAGACATCACGGTTCGGATGAACTTGTAACTCCGCCGCCACAGCCTCCCTCAACTCTGCGTGCTTATCCCGAGTTATGGCCACGCATGGCCCATGCGTGATGAATTCACGCACTACCCGTAGGGGATCAGGGTGCTGCTTGAGCGCTTGACGGAACTGCCCTAGCGAGGCCTGGATCGCTGTCTCCAACTCCTCCTCAGTCACAGACCTAAGATATCGCAAACCGAGGGTATTGCTGAGCCAAAAGTTAGCTTGTCTGTCGATCCGTCCCCGAGTCCGGACATGAACAACCTTCGCTTCTTTCCTTCGGGTGGCCAGAGGCTGCCAACGGGGCCACCTTTGCTGGCGCATGGGCACGGTTCTGTCGCACCCCTTGCACCCAGCTGGCAACCTCGCACACCGCCAGCCGCCCGACATGCGTCCGTTCGAGCGGGGGAGCCGTACCAGCCGTACCAGCCTCATTAATGCAGGTCAGCGTGGTACAGCTTCCGCCTCTGGTACGGCTTAGCCGTACCACCGATTCAAGCCGTACCAGCCCTGACCAGGGAAAAGGAGGCTGGTACGGCTGGTACGGCTTCCCCTCAAACTGGCCCCCACATCCTCCTGACACGGCCTCGGCGACAAGTCGCCAATCACACCACTGAGGCCGGCCCTCCCCCGCTCCAATCTCCTCCGGAAGGAACGCGCCAGATGGCCACCGCCGCTCACCTGCACGCGATGCTAACCCTCGCCGAGGTCTGCACCGAACTCCAGATCTCCCGATCCACCTTCTACGACTGGCGGCAAAAGCGCCGCGCCCCCCGCTGCATCACCCTGCCCAACGGTTCGCTACGTGTCCGGCGCGCTGACCTCGACGCCTGGCTGAACGCCCGAGGGGACGCCGCCTGATGGAGAACACCACCTACAGCGTCCGCATTTACAAGACCGAAGCCCGCAAGAATGCCGCCGGTAAGGTCACCTCCTACCGCGTCGAGTGGGCCACCGGCGGCAAGCGCTGGAGAAGCACGTTCCAGAAGAGCGCTCAAGCGGACGCCT
This sequence comes from Nonomuraea sp. NPDC049646, assembly GCF_044465525.1. NCBI lineage: Bacteria > Bacillati > Actinomycetota > Actinomycetes > Streptosporangiales > Streptosporangiaceae > Nonomuraea > Nonomuraea sp. NPDC049646. The sequence goes on from NZ_JBITLU010000027.1 coordinate 83,560, forward strand.
ACCGCAGCAAGCTTCTGATTGCTGCCCGTGAAGGGGAGTCTTTCAGCATGCTCACCGGCGAGCCGGTTTCGTGGAACCGAGCCAAACGCCCCGAAATGAGCTGGTACGACTTCGCCTGCAAGTTCGCCGACTTCAAGTGGAAGGCCGCCTCGGCGAAGTACCGGCAAGACATTGCCCGCGCCCTCACCGCAGCCACCCCCGCCATGCTTGCAGGCAGCAAGGGCAAACCTGCCGATCTTGACCTGCGCACGGCCATGCGCCGGTGGGGATTCAACACTAAGCAGCGCGCCGAGGCCTCCAAGGAAACGGCCGAGGTACTGGCGTGGCTCTCCAAGAACACTTGCCCTGTTTCCGCACTCGCCGAGGCCGCCGCCGTGCGCGTGTTGCTCGACGCGGCCACTTCGCGTCTGAACGGCAAGCCAGCCGCCACGAGCACGATCCGCCGACACAAGACCATCCTTCAAAACGCCCTCGACTACGCCGTAGAGCTGAAGCTTCTGGACGCCAACCCGATCAAGGCCCTCAAATGGAAGCCGCCGAGGGTCACCTACGAGGTGGACAAGCGCAGCGTCGTCAATCACACGCAAGCCCGCCGTCTTCTCGCCGAGGTGGCGGCGCAGAAACCCAGCGGAAAGCGTCTGGTCGCGTTCTTCGCCATCATCTACTACGCCGGCCTTCGCCCCGAGGAAGTGGTCAAACTCGCGAAAGACAACGTCACCCTTCCCGACCTGGTGAGGAATCCGGAATCAGGAGAGTTGGAGGAACCCGCCGACGATTGGGGAGAGCTCCACTTTGCGACGGCGGCGCCCTTCGCCGGCCGTGAGTGGACTGATGACGGCAGCCTGCGCGAGGAACGCGCCCTCAAGCACCGTGCCGAGGGCGAGACGCGAACCGTGCCCTGCCCGCCCGCACTCACCCGGATACTCCGCGCCCACCTCGCGGAGTTCGGCATCAAGCCCGGAGAACGGCTGTTCATCGGCGTTCACGGGGGCGAGGTGCCCGGCATCACCTGCCGTCGCGTGTGGGCCAAGGCCAGAGAGAAGGCCCTGACCGGGCAGGAAGCACAGTCACCACTGGCCAGGAGGATCTACGACTTGCGTCACGCCTGCGTCTCGACCTGGCTCAACGCCGGCGTACCGGCCACACAGGTGGCCGAATGGGCAGGTCACAGCGTGGAAGTCCTGCTCAGGATCTACGCCAAGTGCGTCATCGGCCAGGACGCGGTCGCGAGACAGCGCATCGACCAGGCACTGAGCGACGACCAGCGCGACCCGTGATCGTGGGGAGGCATTGGGGAGAGCCACCCGCAAATGCTCGGCATCAGCCGTTGACAGCCGGACACGAAATGCCCTCGCCTTGCCGCAACAGCGCAGGTCAGGCGAGGGTTTCCCCTGGTTGTGATCTGCGCGCCCTGCAGGATTCGAACCTGCGACCGTCGGATTAGAAGTCCGGTGCTCTATCCAGCTGAGCTAAGGGCGCTCCTGCCTTATTGTGCATGATCCGGCGACTTGTCACGCACACGTTCTGGTCGTGTCAGGCCGACAGGGCGATCACCAGCCACATGAACAGGGTTCCCGTGACCGTGGCGGCCAGGGTCCAGCCGGTGGCGCGTCTGGTTGTGTGGGCCTCCGGGAGGATGTCGGAGATGGCCAGGTAGAGGAGGAATCCGGCGAAAAGGCCCAGGTAGGCGGTCAGGACGTGGGACGGGATGGCGATGAGGAAGGTCAGGGTGGCGCCGATCACGGGGGCGAGGGCGTCCAGGGCCAGGAGGGTGAGGGCGCGGCGGCGGGCGTTTCCGTACAGAGACGTGATCGTGTACGTGTTGAAGCCGTCGGTGAAGTCGTGGGCGATGACGCCGATGGCCACGGCGACGGCGAGCGAGGCGTCCGTCTGGTAGGAGGCTCCGATGGCGGCGCCGTCCAGGAGGCTGTGGATGACCAGGGCGGATCCGGCCGTGACACCTACGCCGGCTCGGGCGTGGCGGTGGGCGGCGTAGTCGCCTTCGTGGGCGTCGTGCATGCCCATAGAGCGTTCGACGATGTGGATGCCGAGGAACGCCAGGGCGAACATGAGCATCGGGAGGGGGACGCCGAGCACGTCGAGGGCGTCCCGGGTGAGGGCTTCAGGGAGGAGGTCGAAGGCCACCACGCCGAGCATCACGCCCGCGGCGGCGCCGAGCACGAGGTGGCGGTTGTTCTTGACGCGGTCGGCGACCAGCCCGCCCAGCAGCGTCATGAGGAAGGCCGCCAAGGAGAGCAGGATGGGCACGGTTCCTCAGGCTAGGGGGTGGCCGGGAGGCAGGGGCGGTACGACACTCGGCCGCGGAATTCGAGGGCACAGGGGGATTCGAGGCATGAGCGGAATCGAGGGCACGGGTTCGAGAACAGGCACGTGAGCGGCACGGGTTTCGAGGACAAGCTCGCAGGAGCACGGGTTCGAGGACCGGCTCGCGGTGGGCGCGGGTTCGCGGACCACCTCGCGGGAGGACACGGCTCCGGAGACAGGCGCGCAAAAAGGCGCAGGTTCCAGGACAGGCTCAGCAACAGCACAGGATTCAGGGCCAGGCTCGCGGAAGAGCACGGGTTCAGGGAAGGCGCTCGCGGAAGAGCACGGGTTCAGGGAAGGCGCTCGCGCAAGGGCACGGGTGCAGGGAGAGGCTCACAGAAGGACACGGGTTCGGGGAAAGGGGCGGGATCCGCAGGGCACGGCGTCCGTCGGTCGCGGAGGCGTCGGTGGTGGGTGCGGGTTGGTGTGGGTGCAGGACGGTGCGGCGCAGTGCGGGGGGAGCGGGCAGCGCAGAGCGGGCAGCGCAGAGCGGGCAGCGCAGAGCGGGCAGCGCGGAGCGGGCAGCGCGGAGCGGGGGCGGAACGGGCGGCACGGAGCGGGGGGCGGGGCAGGCGGGGCGGTGCGGGGCGCGCAATGGGGGGTGATCCCGGTACGGGGGACAGGGTGGCCCGGAGTTGGGTGAAGGACGTGCCGGAAAGCGGGGAGACGGGGGCAGGTGGGGAGGGAGGGGGTGGGGGAAAGGGCAGGCGGCCCTGGGGCAAATGGGGCTAAGCTGTTGTGGCATGGTCGCGACGCTCCTGCATGAGATTCCCCTGCAGGGCGGGGACGTGACAGACGGGGTGGTGCGCGTCGGTGACACGGTGCGCAGGCCGGTCGGTCCGGCCACGCCCGCCGTGCACGCCCTGCTCAGACACCTTGAGGCAGCCGGGTTCGGGGGTGCGCCGCGGGTCCTGGGAACGGACGGCTTAGGGCGCGAGATCCTCACGTACGTCCCGGGGCGAAGCGGGTTGTGCCTGGCCGGTTCGAGCGACGCGTTCCTGGTGGACCTGGCGATGCTGGTCAGAGAGTTCCACGACGCGACCGCCGGGTTCCCGCTCGACGCCGGCGGGTGGGAAGGCGGGTCGAACGACGACCGCGCGCCGGAGGTCATCGGGCATTGCGACCTGACGCCGGACAACGTGATCTCCCGTCAGGACGCCGGCGTCCCCACGGCCGCCCCCGTCGCGCTGATCGACTTCGACCTCGCCCGGCCCACCACCCGGCTGTTCGACATCGTCACCACCCTCCGCCACTGGGCCCCGATCGCCGACCCCGTCGACCGCCACCCCCTCCAGCGCGACGCCGACGTGGGAGCCAGGATCCGCCTGTTCTGCGACGCCTACGGCCTCGCGCCGCGCGAGCGCCGGCGGCTGCTCGAACTGTCCAGGCTCCGCTTCCACCGCTCCTACGACGTCATGCGCACCCGCGCCCGGGCCGGCGGGAACTGGGGCAAGATGTGGGCGGGCGGCGCCGGGGAACGCATCCGCCGGGCGGCAGCCTGGCTGGATGTGCACGAAGATGAGCTTCATGCCCATTTGGTATGACCCGCTAGGTCTCGCGCTTGGTGTCGCACTCGACCAGGTTCTCGGCGATCCGCGCAGCTCGGCCCACCCCGTCGCCCTGTTCGGACGGGCGGCGGCGAAGCTGGAGGAGTCGTCGTACGGCGACACGAGGTGGCGCGGGGTGGTCCATGTCGGGATCTGCGTCGGGAGCGCGGCCGCCCTGGGCGTGCTGGCCCAGCGGAGCGGCGACCGGGCCGTCCGTACGGCGGTGACGGCGTTCGCCACGTGGGCCGTGCTCGGCGGCACGACGCTCGCCCGCGAAGGCGTGCACATGGCCGAGGCCCTGGAGCAGGCCGATCTCCGGCGGGCCAGGGCCAGGCTCCCCCACCTGTGCGGCCGCGACCCCGCGGCGCTGGAGGCGCCCGAGCTGGCCAGGGCGACGGTGGAGTCGCTGGCGGAGAACACCTCCGACGCCGTGGTCGCCCCGCTGTTCTGGGGCGCGGTGGCGGGCGTGCCGGGGCTGCTGGCCTACCGGGCGGTCAACACGCTGGACGCCATGATCGGCCACCACTCCCCCCGCTACGAACGGTTCGGCTGGGCCGCGGCCCGGCTCGACGACGCGGCGAACTACGTACCGGCACGCGTGACGGGACTGCTGACGGCGGCGCTGGCCGACGACCCCGTCCGGGCGCTGCGGATGTTGCGACGGGACGGCCACCGCCACCCCAGCCCGAACGCGGGCAGGTGCGAGGCCGCCTTCGCCGGGGCGCTCGGCGTCACCCTCGGCGGCACGAACGTGTACGGCGGCCGGACGGAACACCGCCCCACGATGGGTGACGGCCCCAAGCCGGACGTCAAGGACATCCGGCGCGCCGCCCGGCTCACCCGCGCGGTCGGACTGGCGGCGGCGGGGCTGGCCGTGCTGACCGCATGGGGCCTGCGCCGCCGCCGTTCCGGATAATCGCAGTAATCAGCTGAATGGCGGTCAGCTCATTATCCGATTGAGATTGATCGCCAGCCAGATGACGAATGCGGCGACGGCGGTGACGGCGACCAGACCCTTCACCGCGTGGTGCGCGGTCTCCCGCCGCACCGTCACCTGCCGCTGCGTCTGCTTCCAGACCTGGCGAAGCATGATCATGTTCTGGAAGCGGCGTCCGAGCGCGAACAGGGCCAGCCCGATGAGGACGAACAGAATGACACGACCATCGGCAGGTTCCACGACACGGCCCCCTTTTTCGATCTTGAAGAAGAAGCGTGCCCCCGCACATTTGGTTACTCACGATACTCGTCTTGCAGCTGTTTGTTGATTAATTTATCGGGTCGAGATCCACCACAATGGGAGCGTGATCCGAGGGGCCCTTCCCCTTGCGCGCCTCGCGGTCGACGTACGCCGCCCGCACCCGTTCCGCGACGTCGGCGCTGGCGTAGACCAGGTCGATCCGCATGCCCTTGTTCTGGTGGAACATCCCGGCCCGGTAGTCCCAGTACGTGTACGGGTGCGGCCCCTTCATCGGCGTCGGCACCACGTCGCGCAGGCCGAGGTCGAGCAGCTCGGCGAGCGCGCGGCGTTCGGCGGGGGTGACGTGCGTGGAGCCGGCGAACAGCGCGGGATCCCAGACGTCGGCGTCGGTCGGCGCCACGTTGTAGTCGCCGCAGGCCACCAGCGGCGAGCCGGCCTCCTCGGCCAGCGCGTCCCGCAGCGCGGCGAACCACGCCAGCTTGTAGGCGTAGTGCGGCGAGTCGACCGCGCGGCCGTTCGGCGCGTACAGGGACCAGACCCGCAGGCCGCCGCAGGTCGCGCCGAGCGCGCGGGCCTCGGGACGGGCGGCGCCCACCCCGTCGAGCTCGGCGAAGCCCGGCTCGCCGGGGAAGCTCGGCGTCACCTCCTCCAGCCCGACCCTCGACAGCACGGCGACGCCGTTCCACCGGCCGTCGCCGTGGGCGGCGGCGGCGTAGCCGAGCTCGCCCACCTCCGCCACGGGGAACGACTCCGCGGGACACTTCGTCTCCTGCAGGCAGACGATGTCGGGCTCGGTCGCGGCCAGCCAGTCGAGCAGGCGCGGCAGCCGTGCCTTGACCGAGTTCACGTTCCAGGTCGCCAGGCGCATCCTCCCAGCCTGCCACGACCACTCGCGGCAGCCGAGGTCAGACCGCCTTCATGAGGGCGGCCGAGACGTCGCGCAGGAAGCCGCCCGCGCCCGCGTCGAGCGCGGCCTTGGCCTGGCGCACGGCGTCGAGGACGTTGCCCGCCGCGCTCGGCGAGTCCTCCACCACCATGCGCAGCTCGACCTCCAGCGGGGAGCCGCCGAACCCCTCGCCCTCCAGCCGGATGAAGGCGATCTTGCGGTCGTCGAGGAAGGGCAGGTACTGGGCGCCGACGTGGGTGGAGGTGCCGGCGCCGGACGCCTTGGTGGCCCGCTTGCCGGCCATCCTGGCCGGGTCCTGGAGGTTGACGAAGTCCATGTTGCCCCCGGCCAGGAGCTGGTGGCCGGCGCGCAGCCGGACCCCGCTCGCGGTCAGGGCGTCGACCAGCGCCCGGTGCACGAGCGTGGCGCCGAAGGAGCTCTTCAGGTCGTCGCCGAGCAGCGGCAGCCCGGCCGCGGCGAAGCGGTCGCGCCAGCGTGCGGAGCGGGCGAGCACGGCGGGCATGCAGTTGACGAACGCGCAGCCGGCCTCGATCGCGGCCTCGGCGTACCGCTCGGCGGCGCGCTGGGCGCCGGTGGGCAGGAAGTTCACCACGACCTGGGAGCCGGTCTCGCGCAGGTGGGCGGCCACGTCGGCGACCGTCGCGGCGCCGCTCGGCTCGACCAGCCCGGCCGAGCCCTCGCCCACGCCGTCGGCCAGGATTCCCTCGCGCACCGGCACGTCCAGGTGCGGCACGTCGGCGAAGCGGCGGGAGTTGTTCGGCGGCGCCCAGATCGCCTGCGACAGGTCCAGGCCGAGCTTGGCCCGGCCGACGTCGAAGGCGGCGGTGAAACGCACGTCGGAGACTGCGTACCCGGCGCACACGGGGTTGAGCAGGCCGGGCGCCTCGCCGTCGCGGTAGTACTCGACGCCCTGCACGAGGGACGACACGCAGTTGCCCACGCCGACGAGGGCGACGTTCACGGTGGTCATGCCGGAGTTCATATCAGGCCGGTCCGGCGGGCGACGGCGGCGGCCTCCACCCGGGAGGCGGCGCCCAGCTTGGCCATGATGTTCGACACGTGCACGCCGGAGGTCCTGGCCGAGATGAACAGCCGCTCGGCGATCTGCCTGTTGCTCAGGCCCTCGGCGACCAGGCCCAGCACCTCCAGCTCGCGGGCCGACAGCCCCGGCGTCGCCGACAGCGTCACCCGGGCGGTGGCCGCCGCCGCCTCCGCCTGCCGGCGCAGCGGCTCCGCGCCGAGCGCGGCGGCGATGGCCAGGGCCTCGCGCAACGGCTCGCGGGCCCGCGCCGGGTCCCGCTCGGCCGCGCCGACCAGCGCCCGCCCCAGCCCGTACGGCTGCCCCACGGCCCGCCAGGCGGCCACCGCACCGGCCCACGAGCCGCCGAGCTCGGCCTCGAACGTGGCCCGGTACGCCTCCTGCAGCCGCCCGACGGTGGGCAGGCCCGGCGGCGCGGCGCGCACCCGTCCGACGCGGGCCGCGAGCGCCAGCAGCGGCCAGGCGTAGCGGCGGCTGCGGGTCAGGTCGTGCTCCGACAGCACATGATCGACCACCCGGCGCGCCCGGTCCAGGTCTCCCCCGGCCTCGGCGAGGCGGCATTCGAGCAGGTCGGGCTCCAGGCAGGAGTCGTAGCCGCGGGACCGCCCGCGCATGAGCGGCCTGGCCTGCGCGAGCAGCGCGCCGGCCGCGGACAGCGAGCCCTCCTGCACCGCGACCGTGCCGAGCACCAGCAGGATCCAGGCGCGGTAGATCGGCGGCGGGTCGAGGGCGAGCGCGGGGGCGGCGACCTCGCGGGCCTCCGTCCAGCGGCCCAGCGAGGCGAGCGGCTCGGCCAGGTTGGCGGCCAGGTGGGCGCCGCGCGAGCGGGTCAGGCCCAGCCGGGCGGCCTCGGCGATGCCGCGCCGCGCGACCGCCTCGGCCCTGGCGTGCTCGCCGGCGGCCTCCAGCGCGTCGGCCTCGCCGGCGTAGGAGACGAGCAGCGTGTCGTCGTCGGGCGCGCTGATCCGGGCGCGGGCGTACAGGGCGGAGGCGGTCGCGAGGTCGTCGTCGAGCGCGGCGAGCGCGGCCAGGGTGACCAGGGACCTGGCGTCGCCCAGCGCGTACGCCTCCTCGGCGCGGGCGCGGGCCTCGTCGTCCTGGCCGTGCCAGGCCAGCGTGCAGGCCAGGGCGCCGAGCAGCCGGGACTCGCGGGGGGCCAGCCGGACGGCCTCGCGCAGGTCGTCCAGGCCCTCCTCGCCGTGCAGGTCTCGGATGGCGACGCGCAGCTCCAGCAGGTGGGCCGCGCGCAGCGGGTCGGCGACCTCGGCGAGCGCCCGGCCGGCCAGGTCGTCGGCGCGGTGGGCGTCGCCGTCGCGCAGGGCGTCCCTGGCGGCGTCTTCGAGCACCTGGGCGTGGTCCTGGCCGTCGGCGTGCGCCCACAGCTCCAGCACCAGGTCCCATCTGCGGGCCAGCCAGGCGGCCTCGAAGGCGCGCGGCCCGTCGCCGGCCGCGTGCCAGTGGTCGGCGGCCAGGTCGGGCTGGGCGGGGGCGCAGCGGGCGTGCAGGCGGCGGCGTTCGCCGGGGAGCAGGTCGTCGTAGACGGCCTCGCGGATGAGCGCGTGCCGGAAGACGTAGGCGTCGCCGTCCACGAGCAGCAGCCGGGCCCGTACGACCGGCCGCAGCGCCTCGTCGAGCGCGAGGTCGTCGAGGCCGGCGACCTGGCGCAGCACCTCGTGGGGCGTCCTGCGCCCGGCCACGGCGGCGATCCGCAGCACGTCGAGACCGGGCCCCGGCAGCCTCTCGGCCCCGGCCAGCAGCAGCTCGCGCAGCGAGGCGGGGGTCGTCTCGCCCGCCTCGGCCAGCGCCTCGGCGAACAGCGGGTTGCCCTCGCTGCGCGCCACGATCGCGTCGACGTCGTCGCGGCCGAGCAGGCGGGCCACCTCGTCGCGGCCGAGCGGCGGCACCCTGACCAGCTCCGCGCCGGGCAGCCGCAGCGGCTCGCGCGAGGTCGCGACGACCATCGCGCCGGGCCGCGTCAGGTTGCGCAGCAGGTACGCCAGCAGGTCGCGGGCGGCCTGGTCGGCCCAGTGCAGATCCTCCAGCACGATCACCAGCGGACGGCGCTCGGCGGCCCGCTCGACCAGCAGCAGCACCTCCTCGAACAGCCGGGCGCGGCCCAGGTCGGGCGTGTCGTCCAGCTCCCCCAGCTCGGGCAGCAGGCAGGCCAGCCCCTTGCGCCCGGCGCCCGGCACCAGCCCGGCGCCGTACTCCCTGACCAGGCGGCGCAGCACGGGCACGAACGGCGCGTACGCCGGCCCGCCCGGATCGGCCCCGCCCTCGGCCACCAGCGCGTCCACCCCGCCGGCGAACCGCGCGACCAGCCTGGACTTGCCGATCCCCGCCTCGCCCACGACCAGCACCGAACTCGGGGTACGGGCCCACGCGGCGGCCAGCCGGCCCAGTTCGGCCTCACGTCCCACGAACACACCTCTCATTATGAAGAGGCGGCTACGCATCATGCCCGATCCGGTCCAAAGCGGGATTCGTCATCGTCGATGGCATGATGACGCGTTCGTTGGGCCTGATGATGGCCGCCTCGGTGACCGGGATGCTCGGTTTCTTCCTGCTGTTCTCCACCGTCCCCCTGTACGCGGCGACCGGCGGGTCCGGCGCGTCCGGCGCGGGCCTGGCGACCGGCGCGATGATGCTGTCCACGGTGCTCGCCGAGCTGGCCGTCCCCTGGCTGCTGTCGCGGCACGGCTACCGGACGGCGATGGCGCTCGGCCTGGTGCTGCTCGGCCTGCCCGCCCTGCTGCTGCCGCTGTCGGCGGAGCTGCCCGTGGTGCTGGCCGTGTCGCTGCTGCGCGGCGCGGGCCTCGGCGTGCTCGTGGTCGCCGGCACCGCGCTCACCGCCGACCTGGTGCCCGCCGAGCGCCGCGGTGAAGGGCTCGGCCTGTACGGCCTGGCCGTCGGCGTGCCCTCGGTCGCCGGTCTGCCGCTGGGTCTGTGGGCGGCCGACGTGCTCGGGTTCGCGCCCGTCCTCGTGGTGGCCGGGCTGCTGCCGCTGGCCGGGCTCGTGGCGGTGACCGGCCTGCCCGCCGGCAGGCCCGCGACGGCCGGCGCGGGCGGGCGGGCCGGCGGGCTGGCCGCGCCGATGCTGGTCTTCGCCTCGGTCACGGTCTCCGTCGGCGTGCTGGTGACGTTCCTGCCGCTGGCGGGCTCGCCGGGACTGGCCTCGGCGGCCCTGCTCGCCCAGTCGCTCGCCACGCCGGCGGCCCGCTGGTGGGCGGGCCGGTTCGGCGACCGCCACGGCCCGGCCAGGCTGCTCGTGCCGGGCCTGCTCGCCGCCGCCGCGGGCACCGCGCTGCAGGCGTGGACGACGGCTCCCGTTGCGGTCGTGGCCGGGATGGCGCTGTTCGGGGCGGGGTTCGGGGTGCTGCAGAACGCGACGCTGACGGTGATGCTCCAGCGCGGCGAGCCGGCCCGCGTCAGCGCCCTGTGGAACCTGGCCTACGACGCCGGGATGGGCGTGGGCGCGACGGGGTTCGGGCTGGTGCTCGGGCACACCGGCTACCGGCTGGGGTTCGTGCTGGTCGCCGCGCTCGTCGTGACGACGATCCCGCTGGCCAGGGTCAGGCCCGCGTACGCGGAACTCCCACGGTGATCTCGTGGCCGAGGCGGCGGCCGGTCAGCAGCTCCAGGTCGTCGCCGCTCCAGAACCTGCCCGGGTCGTACCAGTTGGGACGCCGGCCGCCGGGCAGCAGCCCCATCTCCTCGTAGGTGACGGCCACGACCTCCGCGCAGTACGCGCTCTCCAGCGTGGCCTCCTTCCTGGCCCGCCGCGGGACCCGGCCCCTGGCCCAGCGGGCGGCCAGCCGGGCGGTGGACGGGAACGGGGTGCCGTCGAGCCGGGCGACCACGCGCAGCGCGGCGTCCTCCATCTCGGGGGTGGCCTGCGGTTCGAGCTGGCGCAGCCAGGGACGCTGGCCGTAGCGGTCGGCCCAGACGGTGACCGCGTCGCGCAGGTCGTGCAGCTGGACCCCGCGCTGGTGGGTGCCCGCCCACAGGTCGAGCAGCGACTTTCCCAGCTCGGCGTGCCACATCATGGGCGGCAGGTCCTCGATCACGATCGCCATGCCCACGTGGTTGACCGGGCTGTTGGTCATCGTCTGGATGGCCCGGTCGGGCACGGACCGGCCACGGAAGATCCACAGATCGCCGGTTCTGGTCACCTTGACGGCCTCGTCGAGAGTCAGCACATCGCTAGCCTAGGCACATGCGCTGGTGGAAGATGCTCGGTCTGGCGGGAATCGCGGGGGTCGCGGCCACGGGGGTGGTGATCGCGCGCGCCGAACGCAGGCGGCGGGCGTACACGCCCGAGGAGATCAGGACGCGGCTGCGGGAACGCGTCGAGGCGGCGTCCGAGGCGGGTCAGCCCGAGGGGCGCAGCTCGTAGGCGAAGACCACGTCCGGGTAGGCCGGGTTGTCGTCGTACCCCTGCACACCGCCCAGGTAGGCCCTCTGGTACCGCACCACCCAGGGCAGCGCCGCGGCGGCGCGCACGTCGAGCACGCGCCCGGTGGCCTGCTCGTACGCCGCCTGCGCGGCCTCCTTGTCGGTCACGCTCAGCTCGGGCAGCCCGTCGAGCAGCTCGTCCAGGGTCCTGTCGCGCAGGTAGGCGAGGTTGAACACCGGCGGGTCGCCGCCGCGGAAGACGTTGCCGAACCACGAGTAGCCGTCGGGGTAGTCGGGCCACCAGTACATGACGAAGATGTCCTGGCCGCGTTTCCTGCCCTGCTCCCACTGGGCCTTCCAGGGCATGGCGCGGGCGTCGAGCGTGACGTTCAGCGGCTTCAGCTCCGCCGCCAGGCTGGTGGCCAGCAGCCGCTGGTCGTGGTCGCCCTGCGCGTAGGTGAGCGTCAGCCGCAGCGGCCGGCCCGCGGGTCCGTACCCGGCGCGGCCCAGCAGGGCCGCCGCGCCCGCCAGGTCCTGCTGGGGCGGGCGGCCGGCGACGTGGCCGGTCAGCCCCTCAGGGACGATGCCGCCGGCCGGCGCGACCGCGCCCCTGAGCGCTCTGACCAGGCCGCGGTAGTCCACGGCCTTCTGCACCGCGCGGCGCACCCGCACGTCCTTCATCGGGCCGCTCGCGGTGTTGAACAGCAGCATGGCCGTCTGGTACGAGTCCCGCTCGCTGGTGCGCACCCCGGGCGTGACCGCGGCCCTGGCGAACAGCCGGGGGCTGAGCCGGTCCACGAAGCTCACCTCGCCGCGGGCCAGCATCCGCCACGCGCGGTCGGGGTCGGGCACGACGCGGTACTTGACCGTGCTGTAGTGCGGCTTGTCCCATCCGCCCCAGTACTTGGGGTACGCCTTGAGCGTCAGCTCCTCCTCCTGGCCCGGATGCCAGGCCGCCACCGTGTACGGCCCCGACCCGGCGTCCCTGCCCGCGCCGAGCCATGAGCGCAGGTCCGGCGCCGCCTGCGTGTCGTAGATGTAGGCCGCGTACCCGGAGGAGGCCACCAGGTCGAGCGGCACGGCGTACTTCAGGGCGAAGGTGACCGTGCTCGCGTCCTCGGCCTTGACGGAGGAGACGGCGTCCCAGATGTAGGACGCGCCCGCGCCGGTCTTGATCGTGCGCTCGATCGACGCCTTGACCGCCGCGGCGTCCACCGGCCGGCCGGTGTGGAAGGTCGCGCCCTGGCGCAGCGTGAACGTCCAGGTGCGGCCGTCGGGCGTCGAGCGCCAGGAGGTGGCCAGGCGGGGGGAGGACTTCTTGGTGAAGGGGTTCCAGAGGGTCAGGGTCTCGTAGACGTTCTGGAAGGCGATCAGCTCGTTGGAGTAGGAGCTCGCGGGGTCCCAGTCGGAGATGACGTCCAGGTTCTGCGCGTACACGAAGACCGACTCGGCGGCGGGGGGCCGGGGGACCTCCGTGGGCCCGGAACAGGCCGACAGAAGCGCCAGCGCGGCGGCCGCTGCGAGACGACGGCGCAACGCATCTCCCTCTGTAACCGATTTGGGGGAAACCTACTGCAAGATCACGGACACATGTCCAAAAGTCCCGAAAAATTGGGCAATTGGGTGATCGAATTGCTATCCTCTGGGCTTGTCCCGTCCGGGGTTGCCAGCAGGGGACCGACCGGAGTGAGGTGCCATGGGTCGTAGCCGGACGATCCGCATGAAGATCATCGGACTACTACTCGTGCCTCTGACCTCCATGGTCGTGTTGTGGGGCGTGATCACCGCCGTCACCGCCGGCGAGAGCCTGGAGCTGCGTCAGTACAAGACACTCTGGACGAACCTCCGCCATCCGGCGTACAAGTTGATCAGCGAGCTCCAGCACGAGCGTCTCTCATCGGCCAAGCTGCTGCGCCGGGCCGCCTCCCAGAAGGACGTGGCCGACCAGCGCACCCGCACCGACGCCGCCAGGGACGAGTTCAGAAAGCTCTCCAGCAACTCCAAGGACCGATCGGAAGAGATCCGTACGCAGGTGGACGCGGTGTACACGCAGCTCGGCAGGCTCGACGCGATCCGGGGTGAGATCGACGACGGCCTGTCCGACCGTCTGCTCGCCGGCGAGGCGTACAACACCGTGATCGACTCCCTCTACGGCCTGCACCGGCGCGTCGCGCTCATCGACGACATCCCGATCTACGAGCAGTCCCGCGTGATCATCGAGCTGGGCTACGCCAAGGAGCTGCTGACCAGGGAGCAGGCCATCGCGCTCGGCCCGGTCACGCCGGCGGAACGCCGGCAGTTCACCCAGATCGTCGGCAACCGGCGCTTCCTCATCGACCAGGGGCTCGGCGAGCTGGACACGAGCCTGCGCGACACCCAGGTCTCCCTCGTCACCTCCCCCGTCTACCAGCGCATGCGGCTGATGGAGGACCGGATCATCGCCGGCGCCACGCCGCCGCGCGGCTGGCTGAGCACCACCGAGTCGATCTCCAAGACGTACGGGGAGTCGCTCATGCGGGCCAGCACGCTGCTCAACGCGCGCGCCGACCCGGTGGCCGACCAGGTGCTGTCGCGGGCGTTCATCCTGGCCGGCACGTGTTTCCTGCTGGTCATCGTGTCGATCGTGTTCTCGCTGCGGATGGGCAACCGGCTGTCGAAGGAGCTGGGCGCGCTCCGGCTCGCCGCGCTGGAGGTGGCCCAGGAGCGGCTGCCGCACGTGGTGGCCAAGCTGCGCAAGGGCGAGAGGGTGGAGATGCCGGAGTTGTCGGTGGCCACCAGCACGGTCGAGATCGGCGACGTCGGCCAGGCCTTCTCCACCGTCCAGCAGACCGCCGTCGAGGCCGCGATCGGCCAGGCGCAGCTCAGCGAGGGCGTCGGGCACGTCTTCCGCAACCTCGCCCGGCGCTCCCAGGCCCTGCTGCACCGCCAGCGCATCCAGCTTGAGGACATGCAGCACCGCGCGACGGACCCCGAGGCCCTGGACGACCTGTTCCGCCTCGACCACCTGACCACCCGCATGCGCCGCCACGCCGAGGGCCTGATCATCCTGTCGGGCGCCACCCCGGGCCGCGGCTGGAGCAAGCCGGTGCCGCTGCTCGACGTGGCCCGCGGCGCGACGGCCGAGGTGGAGGACTACCGCCGGGTCACCGTCGAGCCGATGTCCGGCCAGCGCCTGGCCGGGCCGGTGGTCGGCGACGTGATCCACCTGGTCGCCGAGCTCATCGAGAACGCGACCGTCTACTCGCCGCCGCACACGCAGGTCATCGTGCGCGGCGAGGAGACCGCCCGCGGCTTCGCCTTCGAGGTCGAGGACCGCGGGCTCGGGCTGAGCGCCCAGGAGCTGGCCGAGCTCAACGAGCGGTTGGCCAGCCCACCCGAGTTCGACCTGGCCGACAGCGACAAGCTGGGGCTTTTCGTCGTCTCCCGCCTGGCCGCCAGGCACGACATCCGCGTGACGCTACGCGGTTCACCATATGGAGGGACCACCGCGATCGTGTTGATCCCGGCTGAGCACGTCGCCGATCCGGAACCGGAGGCCGACGTGAAGGAGCCCGCCCGTCCTGTGATGCGGGTGGTGCCAAGTGAGTGACGAGCGCTGGCTGGACGAGGACGCCGGTCCGATCGTCCCGGCCTACCTGCTGACCAGGGGCCGTACGGTGCCCGCGAGCGAGGCCATCGACCTCATCGCGGTCATCGTCACCGCCGGCGGGCTGACGCCCCCGGTCGGGCTCGGGCCCGAGCACCTGATCATCATGCAGAAGTGCACCAAGCCGACCCGGCTGGTGGACGTGGCCGCCGAGCTGAACCTGCCCATCGGCGTGGTCCGGGTGCTGGTCGGCGACCTGCACGCGCGGCAGCTCGTCCAGGTCGAGCTGCCGCCCCCCGCGCCGGACGCCAAGGTGCTGCTGGAAGTGATCAGTGGGCTGAAGGCGCTGTGACGGCCCGGCTGTTCAGCTTTCCGTAGACGGTGGCGAACACCGCCGCGACCAGCCCGGCCGCCGCGGCGGTGCCGAACACCCACTGGAAGCCCAGGACGCCGGGGCGCGCGGCCAGGATCGCGGCGATGGCCGCGCCCGCCACGCTGCCGCCGACGATGCGCACCAGCGCGTTGACCCCCGCGGCCAGCGCGGTCCTGGACGGCTCGACGTGCTCGACGGCCATCGTGCCCAGCGCGGCGTAGCCGATGCCGAGGCCGATGCCCATGAGGGACGAGGCCACGTACAGAGTGGCCGGGCTGCCGTGCTCGAACGCCAGCCACGCCCCCGCGAGCCCGGTCACGCCCGCGCCCGTCGCCACCATGAACGAGGCGGCGAACCGGCGCATGATCCGCCCCGCGAACAGCGAGATGACCAGCATGAACAGGGTGCTCGGCAGCAGGAACAGCCCGACCTGGAGGGTCGAGGCGCCGAAGCCGAAGCCGGTGGCCTTCGGAACCTGGGCGAACTGCGACATGCCGGTCAGCATCGTGAAGAACGAGAACCCGAGCAGCATCGAGGAGACCGTCGCGCCGATCGTGCCCCTGTGCACCAGCATCGACATCTCGACCAGCGGCTCGGCCACCCTGCGCTCGACCAGCACCCACACCACGGCCAGCACGGCGGCCCCGGCGAACAGGCCGAGCACGCCGGGCGACGTCCAGCCCCACGAGCCGCCCTCGCTGATCGCCAGCAGCAGCGCGACCAGCCAGGCGGTCAGCAGCGCGGCCCCCGCGAGGTCGGGGCGGCCCTTGCCGGCCGGCGCCACGTCCCGCACGAGGAAGGCCAGGATCACGACGGCCACCAGCGAGATCCCGCCGGTGATCCAGAACACCAGGTGGTAGTCACCGGCGGCCAGCCCGGCCAGGATCATGCCGCCGCCGCTGCCGAACCCCATCGTCGCGCTCAGCACGCCGATGCCGGTCGCGAGCTGCTGCCTGGGCAGCAGGTCGCGGACCACGCCGATCGACAACGGGACCAGCGCGGACACCGCCCCTTGCAGGATCCGGGCGATGATCAACCAGGTCAGCGACGTGGCCATCGCCGCCATGACCGAGCCCACCACCAGCAGGCCCAGCGCGCCGAGGATCATCGGGCGCCGGCCGTACATGTCGCCGAAGCGCGACAGCAGCGGCGTGGAGACCGCCGCGACCAGCAGGCTGATGGTGAGCGTCCAGCTCACGGCCGAGAGCGAGGCGTGCAGCTCCCGCTGCAGCACGGGAAGCAAGGGGACCACGGCGGTGTTCTGGAGTGCGGCGATGGAGGCCGCGAACGCCAGGGAGACCACCGTGGGCCAGGGATTGCGCATCGACGTCTCACGCGTCGCGGATACGACGGCTGTCGCCATGTCGGCTCCTTTAGATAACTTAGGTAAGTAACCGAGCAACGATGATACATACGTAAGTTAGGTAAGCAAACAGATGGGCGAAGATCTCAACAGGACGGTGTCGGCCTTCCGGCGGCTGGTCGTCACGCTCAACCGCGCCAAGACCCACGAATGGCTCACCGAGGCGGCCGGCATCCGGCTCGACCGGCCCGACGTGCAGATCATCGTCTACCTGCTCGACGCGGGCGAGCCCCGCAGGATCGGCATGATCGCCGAGGGGCTGCAGGTCGAGAGCCCGCACGTGACCAGGCACGTCGCGGCCCTTGAGCAGCGCGGGCTGGTCGAGCGCGTACGCGACCCCGACGACCGGCGGGCCTGGCGCATCGCGCTCACCGAGGAGGGGGCCGAGGTGGCGAGCAGGTGCCGCCGGGTCACCACCGAGTGGTTCGAGGAGGTGCTGTCCGACTGGCCGGAGCAGGAGCGCGCCGACCTGTCCAGGCTGATGACCAAGCTGTCGGACGACTTCTGCGAGCGCATGCGCGCCCGGTACACCTGAGAAAACGCGTTGCGGGGCCGGGGGCGCGGGCGGCATGCTCGTGCCCGTGGTCATCCAGCTGATCGTCCGGCGAATGCGCATGCCGCACCCGTCCGGGGGTTCCCGCCGCTGAACCGGCGGCCCCCGGCCCGTTCCAGACGGGTGGGGGCGCTGGTGTGCCCGGCGGTTTCATAAGCCGCTCCAGGCGGGTTCGATCCCCGCACCCGTCACCACATTGCTGGTAGAGATGGGCCATGCGGATTTCGGTGGCGGCGGACAGCAACGACGGGGTGGCCGGGCGCATCGTGGCCGAGCTGCGCGGGCGGGGTCACGAGGTGCTGACCCACGGCGCACTCGACGACGGCGAGCGCGACGACTGGGCGTGGGCCTGCGAGCTGGCCGCCAGAGACGTCGCGGAGGGCCGGGCCGACCAGGCGGTGGTCTGCTGCTGGACGGGCACGGGCGCCTCCATCGCGGCCAACAAGGTGCCCGGCGTGCGGGCCGCGCTCTGCGCCGACGCCTACACCGCCGACGGGGCGCGCAAGTGGAACGACGCCAACGTGCTGGCCCTCAGCCTCCGCCTGACCTCCGACGTCGTGCTCGGCGAGATCCTCGACGCCTGGTTCGGCGGGCGCCCCAGCACCGACCCGGCCGACGTGGCCAACGTGGCGCACCTCGCGGAGATCTAGGCTCTGCGGCATGGACAACTTACGGTGCACGCATTGCGGCGAGGAGGGGCTCGAACCCGGCTTCGTCGCCGACCAGGGTGAGCACTCCCGGGGGTACGCCCGCTGGGTCGAGGGGGCGCTGTCACGCGGGATCTTCGGCGGCGCCCGGCTGATGGGCCGTCCCAAGTGGGAGATCGACGCCTACCGCTGCCGCTCCTGCCACCACCTCGAACTGTTCGCCACCCGCCCCGACTAGCTCCGTCCGCCGTCGCGGGCGGCTCACGACCCTCACGTCCAGGGGCACGGAAATCGTCGGTGCCGCCCTCTAGGGTGCTGGGCATGACCGACGTGCTGATCCGCGGCGGCCGGCCCTGGGGGCTCGCGTCCCCCGCCGACCTGCTCGTCCGCGACGGCCGCATCCACCGGGTGGGCCCGTCCCTCGACGCGCCCGGCGCCCTCGTCCTCGACATGTCCGGTCAGCTCGTCCTGCCCGGTCTCGTCGACGCCCACTGCCACCTCGACAAGACGCTCTACGGCGGCCCCTGGATCCCCCACTCCGCCGACGACTCGCTGGCCGGCCGCATCGCCAACGACCTGGGCCGCCGCGCCGAGCTGGGAGTGCCGAGCGCCGAGCGCGCCGCCGCGCTGCTGGCCCGGATGAGCCAGGCCGGCACCACCCACGTGCGCACCCACACCGACATCGACCCGTCCGTGGGCCTGCGGGGCGTGGAGGCCGTGCGCGAGGCCGCCGCCCGCTCCCCCGTCCACGTGCAGCAGGTCGCCTTCCCACAACACGGCGTGCTCACCAACCCCGGCACCGCCGACCTGCTGACCGAGGCGCTCAGCGGCGGCGTCGAGGCGATCGGCGGCCTCGACCCGGCCGGCGTCGACCGCGATCCCGTGCGCCACCTCGACCTGATCTTCGGCCTGGCCGACCGGTTCGGCGCGCGCATCGACATCCACCTCCACGACGGCGGCTCGCTGGGCGGCTGGGAGCTGGAGCTGATCACCGAGCGCACCAAGGCGCTGGGGCTCGGCGGCCGGGTCACGGTCAGCCACGCGTACGCGCTGGGCGAGCTCGGCGAGGCCGCCCAGGATCGCCTGATCCAGGGCTTCGCCGAGGCGGGCGTGGCCATCGCCACCGCCGCCGTCTACAGCTACCCGGTCCCGCCGGTCAAGAAGCTGCGCGCCGCGGGCGTCACCGTCGCCTGCGGCCACGACGGCGTCCGCGATCTGTGGGGTCCCTACGGCTCGGGCGACATGCTGGAGCGCGCGATGCACCTCGCCTACCGCAGCGCGTTCCGCCGCGACGAGGACATCGAGCTCGCCCTGGAGGCCGCGACCGTGGGCGGCGCGCTGGCCCTCGGGCTGCCCGGCTACGGCCTGGCTCCGGGCGACCGGGCCGACCTCGTCGTGGTGCCCGCGAGCGGCCCCGGAGAGGCCGTGGTCGTTCACCCTCGGCGCACTCTGGTCATGAAAGACGGCGTAGTCCTGCACAATTGACCGGCGGGACCATCGAAAGGCAGGCAAGTGCTCTCTATTCACCAGCGGATCGCGGCAGAGCTCGGCGTGCGCGACGGGCAGGTGCAGGCGGCGGTCGATCTGCTCGACGGCGGCGCCACCGTGCCGTTCATCGCGCGCTACCGCAAGGAGGTCACCGGCGCCCTCGACGACGCGCAGCTCCGCACGCTCGAAGAACGGCTGCGCTACCTCCGCGAGCTCGACGAGCGCAGGGCGGCGATCCTGGAGTCGATCGAGTCTCAGGGCAAGCTCGACGACGAGCTGCGCGCGCAGATCATGGCGGCCGAGACCAAGGCCAGGCTCGAAGACATCTACCTGCCCTACAAGCCCAAGCGGCGCACCAAGGCGCAGATCGCCCGCGAGCTCGGCCTGGAGCCGCTGGCCGACAAGCTGCTCGGCGACCCGACGCTCCACCCGGCCACGGTCGCCGCGGAGTTCGTCACCGAGGGCGTGGCCGACGCCGGCGCGGCCCTCGAAGGCGCCAGGGCGATCCTGATCGAGCGGTTCGCCGAGGACGCCGACCTCATCGGCGAGCTGCGTGAGCGGCTGTGGAGCCGCGGCCGGCTCGTGTCGAAGGTGCGCGAGGGCAAGCAGGAGGCGGGGGCCAAGTTCTCCGACTACTTCGACTTCACCGAGCCGTTCACCAAGCTCCCCTCCCACCGCATCCTGGCGATGTTCAGGGGCGAGAAGGAGGAGGTGCTCAACGTCGCGCTGGAGCCCGACGAGACCGCCGACTACGAGCTGCGCATCGGCGCCCGGTTCGGCATCTCCGACAAGGGGCGCCCGGCCGACACGTGGCTGGCCGAGACCGTGCGCTGGGCCTGGCGCACCCGCATCCTGGTGCACCTCGGCATCGACCTGCGCATGCGCCTGTGGCAGGCCGCCGAGGACGAAGCGGTGCGCGTGTTCGCGGCCAACCTGCGCGACCTGCTGCTGGCCGCCCCGGCCGGCACCCGCGCGACCATGGGCCTCGACCCCGGCCTGCGCACCGGCGTGAAGGTGGCCGTGGTCGACGCCACGGGCAAGGTCGTCGAGACCGCCACCATCTACCCCCACGAGCCCAAGCGCCAGTGGGACCAGTCGCTGGCCGTGCTCGGCGCGCTGGCCCAGAAGCACGGCGTCGAGCTCATCGCCATCGGCAACGGCACCGCCTCGCGCGAGACCGACAAGCTGGCCGGCGACCTGGTCAAGCTCATGCCGTCGATCACCAAGATCGTGGTGTCGGAGGCGGGCGCCTCGGTCTACTCGGCCTCGGCCTACGCCTCCCAGGAGCTGCCCGACCTCGACGTGTCGCTGCGCGGCGCGGTCTCCATCGCGCGCCGGCTGCAGGACCCGCTCGCCGAGCTGGTCAAGATCGACCCCAAGTCGATCGGCGTCGGCCAGTACCAGCACGACCTGGCCGAGTCCAAGCTCTCCCGCTCGCTCGACGCCGTCGTCGAAGACTGCGTCAACGCGGTCGGGGTCGACGTCAACACGGCGTCCGCGCCGCTGCTCACGCGGGTGTCGGGCATCGGGGCGACGCTGGCCGAGGGCATCGTGCGCCACCGCGACGCCAACGGTCCGTTCCGCACCCGCACGGCGCTGAAGGAGGTCTCGCGGCTCGGGCCCAAGGCGTTCGAGCAGTGCGCCGGCTTCCTGCGCATCCCGGGCGGCGACGACCCGCTCGACGCCTCCAGCGTGCACCCGGAGGCCTACCCGGTGGTCCGGCGCATCCTGAGCTCGGTCCAGACCGACCTCAAGTCGCTGATCGGCAACACCTCGGCCCTGCACACGATCCGGCCGCAGGACTTCACCGACGACACCTTCGGCCTGCCGACCGTCACCGACATCCTGCGCGAGCTGGAGAAGCCGGGGCGCGACCCGCGTCCGGCGTTCAAGACGGCGGCCTTCAAGGAGGGCGTGGAGAAGATCTCCGACCTGGTGGCGGGGATGATCCTGGAGGGCGTGGTCACCAACGTGGCCGCCTTCGGCGCGTTCGTCGACATCGGCGTCCACCAGGACGGCCTGGTCCACGTGTCGGCCATGTCCCGCACGTTCGTCAAGGATCCGCGCGACGTGGTCAAGCCGGGCGACATCGTGCGGGTCAAGGTCCTTGAGGTGGACATCCCGCGCAAGCGCATCTCCCTGACCCTGCGCCTGGAGGACGACGTCCCCCAGCCGTCCGCGGAGGGCCGCCCGCCCCGCAAGTCGGGCGCCCGCTCGGACGGCCCCCGCAACGAGCCCCGCCGCGACGGCTCCGCTCGTGACGGCTCCGCCCCCCGCGGCGAGGGCGGCCGCGACGGCGGCTCCCGCGGCGACGGCCGTGACGGCGGCCGGGGTGAAGGTGGCCGGGGTGACGGCACGCGCGGCGGTGGCGGTCGTGACGGCGGACGTGGCCAGGGTGGTCGTGGCGACGGTGGTCGTGGCCAGGGTCGCGGCGACGGTCAGCGCGGCGGACAGCGCCGCCAGGACCGTCCGGCTCCCATGGGCGCGATGGCCGAAGCCCTCCGCAAGGCGGGCCTCGGCGGCGACAACCGCTGACGTCAGCCCCTGACGGCGGGCCGGCCTCACAACCGGCCCACCGTCAGGGCTCCCCTGCCACCAGCCCACTGTCAGCCGGCTCATCCCCCACTAGGCGGAGGGTTTGCAGTGGGGGCGATACGGTCGGAGGGTGAGGACAACTGTGTTTTCCATGGCTGTCGGCCAAGCCCACGACCTGCTTCGCTGGCGCTCGCCGCTGCGGACCGAGCTCTGGGCGGCCCGGCTCACCGCCGCTCTGGAGCCCGATGAGGTCAGGCCGTTCCTGCGGGAGCTGGCCGAGGACGGCAGCGCTGAGTCGCGTCTCACCCTCGCCGCCCTGGCCGCGGTCGACAGGCCCGGATGGACGGGGGCGGAATCCTCTCCGGACGTTGATCACGAGTCGGCCGAGCCGGGTGAGACGGCGGTCGGGTGGCACGGGGCGGATGGCGATCAGGAGGGTGCGGAATCGGGTGCGGCGCCGGACGCCTCTCGGGGGGAAGCGCGGCCTGAAGCGGGAGCGCGGCCGGGGGCGGGGGTGCTGCGGGTCCTGGGGGTGGAGGTTCCCGGGACGACCGAGGCCGAGCTCGGGCTGCCCGGGTGGGTGCGGCGTATGGGGCAGGTGACCTGTGAAGGAGCCTGGTACGGCAAGGCCGACCCGTACGGCGAGCAGACGCTGGCCGTCCTGTCCTTCCGGTACGCGAACGGCAAGGAGCCGCACATCCTCGTCGTCGGCATCGACCAGCCCAACGGCGGCCTCGCGGTGGACGCCGTCGTCGAGGAGGTCAAGTTCCTCGACGACCTGGGCCTGAGCCCGGCCGAGCCCGGGGTGGTGGCCGGACGGGTGCTGGACGCGTTCGAGCTGGGCGACCGGATCATGGGGGCTCAGGTGGCCGACACGCTGCCCGCCGTCCGCCCGCTGGCCATCGCGCGGGCTCTCGCCGTGCCCGGGCTCGTACGGCAGGCGCCCGACGGCACGATGGCCGATTTCCACGAGCTGCCCGATGTGCCGGGGGCGCGGGAGGCGTTCGAGAAGTTGGCGGAGTTTGTGGGTGAGCGTCCGCTTTGGTGGAGTCCGGCGCGGGTGAGCCAGTTCCTGACGTCGTGGCTGCCGAGGGAGGCCATCCTGTCGGACCCGGCGGTGGCGGCGATGCCGGAGGTGGTCCGGGCGTGGAGCCGGTTCAACGGCGCCCATCCCGCCGTACTGCACCAGATCGACGTGGACGCCCCGCGCCTGCCCGCCCTGATGGCCGACGAGTCCCTGGCAAGTCTGGGCAAACGCATCGCCCGCCAGCAGCTGTGAGGCGGCTCCTCCCCATCGGCCGCCGGCAGCTGTGAAGTGGCCCGTCCCCATCGCCCGCATCGCCCGTCAACAGCTGACACGTCCGCATCGCCCGGCGAACGGCTCCCGCACGTGGCACATTCGGCTGTCGACGGTGCCGCCGGCCGGGACCTCCCGGGGATGTGGGTGGATCGAGTCGGGGGTGGGGGCGGCTATGCTGCGCAGTGACGTTTAGCGGTGCCCCACTTGGGCGTTTCGAGGGAGACTTGCGCGATGTACAAGGAGTTCGCTGTCGAGGCCGTCATGTGGCTCGTCCCGGTTGCGGTGCTGATCGGGGTCGCGCTCCTCGTCACCGCCTGACCCAAGACCCGAGGAGAACGGGGGCCGAGCACGCGCTCGGCCCCCGTCCGCTGTCCGGGACCGACCGGGTGACCGCGCCCCGACGCCCACCGCCCAAGAACAGCGGACGACCCGCCGTCCAAGAACCGGCGGATGAGAGGTCAGGAGGCCCAGGCCAGGAGGGGGCTGCACTGGCGGAGGCGTTTCAGTGCCTGCTTCTCCAACTGCCTGATGCGTTCCCTGGTGAGCCCGAGGCGGTCCGCGATCTCGCTGTAGCTCTCCGCCTTCTGCCCGGTGAGGCCGTACCGGAGCTTGATGACGAACGCCTCGCGCGGCGGCAGCGACGTGACCACGTCCCGGACGTCGGCGCTCAGGGCGCGGTGTTCGGCGACTTCCTGCACCCCGGCGCCCTCCTCGTCGGCGATCATGTCGGCGATGCGGCTCTCGCCGGACTCGCCGACCGGGAGGTCCAGGCTGACCACCTCCTGGCCGAGCCTGCGTAACGCGGCGACCTGCTCGGCGGTGAGCGCCGCCGAGGCGGCGAGCTCGCCGTCCGTCGGCTCGCGGCCCAGGTCGGTGGCGAGCTGCCGCTCGGCCCTGAGCAGCCGCGACAGGTCCTCGGCCACGTGCATGGGCAGCCGTACGGTGCGGCTCTTGTCGTGGATGCCGCGTTCGATGGCCTGACGGATCCACCACATGCCGTACGTCGAGAACTTGTACCCGCGGGTGTAGTCGAACTTCTCCACGGCCCTGATCAGCCCGAGGTTGCCCTCCTGGATGACGTCGAGCAGCGGCAGCCCGCGGAAGGCGTACCGCCGGGCGGCGGCGACGACCAGGCGGAGGTTGGACCTGATCAGCTGGTCCTTGGCCCGCCGCCCGTCGCGGACGACGGCTTCGAGTTCCGGGGTCGCGGCGCCAAGCTCGATCAGGTGGCCCGCGTACAGTCCTGCCTCGATCCGCCGGGCGAGGTCGACTTCGTCCGCGGCGGAGAGCAGGGGATTTTTTCCGATCTGCTCCAGGTACATGCCGAGCAGGTCGGGCTCTGCGGCCGACATGTAACGGCAACTACCCGGTAAAAGGCGGCGAATTCCCGGCTTCGTTGAGTTCGGCGATGGCCAGCTCGGCCGTGCTGCGGATGTCGAAGAACTTGTCCAGCGCGGTGATCGCGAACAGGTGCTTGCACCGGCCGTTCAGACCGGACAGCAGCAGCTTGCCGCCGGAGGCGGTGACGGCCTTGTGCAGGTAGACCAGCACGGACAGGCCGGAGGAATCGCAGACGCTGACGGCCTGCATGTCGATGACGAGGAGCGGCGGTTGGGTGAGGTCGAGCGCCTTGGTGACCCGGTCGCGCACCTCGGCCGCGGACCCGAAGTCGAAATCCCCGGTCAGCCGTGCGATGACGCAGGGGCCCTGGAGTCCGAGGCTGATCGACAAAGCCTGCTCCGAAGTCACCCAGCTCCACCTACCCGCGTTGTTTCCCACTTGTCGTCACTTCTCGACCACTTTACGAGAAGTAGCGTCTCGGGTTGAACACCAGCATCTGTTCGATCTGGTCATCGGTGACACCAGAGCCGAGCAGTGCGGCCAAAACGTCATCGTGAATGTGATCGTAGCGCCAGTTCGGCGCGAGCGTGTTTCTGGCTTCGTCCCAGGCGCCGCCGAAGTAGTCCATGAAGCAGGCGGTGTCGTGGCTGAGGACCATGCGGTCGGCGTATCCGCGCCGGCACAGGGCCGCGATCGTGGCCACGCGCTGCTCGGTCGGGTTGTAGACGTCGAGCCCGAACCGGTCCATGCCGAGCGTCGCGCCGGTGTCGGCCAGGCGCATCAGGTAGTCGAGGTCGTTGCTGTCGCCCGCGTGCCCGACGACCACCTTCTCCAGGTTCACCCCTTCCTTGGCGAACAGGTCCAGCGCGAGCAGCCCGCTCTGGGTGAAGGCGTTCGTGTGGACGGTGATCGGCGCCCCGGTCAGCACGTGGGCCCGCGCGACGGCCCGGCAGATGCGCTCGACGCCGGGCGTCAGCCCCTTGTGCTCCACCACGCATTTCAGCAGCGCGGCCTTCACCCCGGTGTCGGCGATGCCCTCGGTGAGGTCGCGGACGAAGTCGTCGATCATCGGGTCGGGCATGTCGAGGAACAGGCCGGGGCCGCGGTGCTCGTACTGGTGGGGCAGTTCCTCGAAGGCGTACAGGCCGGTGGCGACGACGATGTTGAGGGCCGGCACCGCGGCGGCCACCCGCTGGATGCGCGGGATGTGGCGGCCGAGGCCCCACACCGTCGGGTCGACGATCGTCCGCACGCCCTTGGCCGCCACCGCGCCGAGCTTGGCGATGGCGTCGGCGACCCGGAACTCCTCGTCCCACCAGACGCCTTTGCCGTAGTTGTCCACGTGCTCGGCGGCCACGACGAACACGTGCTCGTGCATCAGCGTCTGGCCGAGCCGTTCGACGTCGATCGGGCCCCGGACGGTCTCGACGGTGGGCATGGGACCTCCATACCAACTGGTCAGTAAGTGCGCCCAACGTAGGCCGCCCCTGCCGCACCGTCAACCGTCCCGGGCGGGTCCCGATCGGCGTGTCGGCACATGTCGCGATTCACCGGGTCAGGCGCGGGAACAGGGGCTCCGGCCGCGGCAGCCGTTCCCCCGACACCGCCGCCGCCACCCGCGCCGCCGCCGTCGGCAGGAACGGCTCCAGCTCGACGGCCAGCGTCCGGCACGCCCCCACCAGCACGCCCAGCGACGCCTCCCGCCCGCCGGCGGCCTGCTGCCACGGACGGACGCGCTCGACGTACCTGTTCGCCTCCTCCACCAGCCGCCACACCGCTCCGGCGGCCCGGCGGAAGTCGAAGTCCCGCAGCGCGCCGTCCACGTCGCCCGGCCCGAACTCGTCGCGCACCTCCGGCACGTTCCCGTCCAGGGACCGGTGGACCATCGTGGCCACCCGGTTGACCAGGTTGCCCACGCCGTTGGCCAGGTCCTCGTCGGCCCTGGCGATCAGGCGGTCCTCGGTGAAGTCGGCGTCGCCCACGCGCGGCACCTCGCGCAGCAGCCACCACCGCACCGCGTCCACGCCGTACGCCTCCACCAGGGCCACCGGGTCGACGGCGGTCCCGGACGACTTGCTGATCTTGCGGCCGTTCACGGTGAGGTAGTCGTGCACGAAGATCTGCGACGGCAGCGGCTCGCCGGCGGCCAGCAGCATCGCCGGCCAGTAGACGGCGTGGAAGCGGATCACCCCCTTCCCGACCAGGTGCACCTTGTCCGGCTCGGCCACCCACCAGCGGTCGTGGTCGGCGCCCTCCAGGGCGGTGACGTAGTTGGCGAGGGCGTCCCACCACACGTACACGACCTGGGTGTGATCCCCCGGCACGGGGATGCCCCAGCCGCGGGCGCGCGCCGCCGACCGCGAGACGCTGATGTCGGCCAGCCCCGCCTCGACGAACGCCAGCACCTCGTTGCGCCGGGCGGCCGGCTCGATGCGCAGGCCGCCGCCGCGGACGAGGTCGAGCAGGGCGTCCTGGTAGCGGGAGAGCCGGAAGAACCAGTTCCGCTCCGAGACCACCTGCAAGGGCCCCACGTGCCCCTCCGGACAGGGTTCCCCGGGGTAGAACTGCTCGCAGCCGACGCAGTAGAGCCCCTCGTAGTGCCGCTGGTAGAGATCGTCTTCGACGGCCTTCCAGATGCCTTCGACCCCGGCGCGGTGTGCGGGGTGGCTGCTCGTCCTGACGAACGCGTCGAAGGACAGGTCGAGCGGTTCGCGCAGCCCTTCGAACGCGGCCGCGTTGCGGTCCACGAACTCCCGTACCGGCAGCCCCTCGGCCTCGGCGGCCAGCACGTTCTTCAGCGAGTTGTCGTCGGTCCCGGTCTGGAACCGCACCGGTTCGCCGCGCCGCCGGTGGCGCCTGGCCAGCACGTCCGCCTGGACGAGCTCCAGCGCGTGCCCGAGGTGCGGGCGGGCGTTGACGTAGGGGATGGTCGTCGTGATGTACATCGGTCGCCTCCCGGAAGGGGCCCCGACACGACGAGAGGCCCCGGGTCGCAGGACCTCAACAGGACGTCGTCGGTGAAACCCCCTACGGGGCCGTCATCACCGAGCTGATCGTCATGTCCGGCATCGTACCCGGCGATGCTCCTATGGATGTCAAGCGGGATGTTCTTGATCGTTTGCTGTGATGATTCGGTAGAGCTCGCGAGCGACGTAGCGCTTCAGGCAGCGGATGATCTCTTTCTTGGACAGGCCGTCTTGGGTGCGTCGTTCCATGT
>NZ_JBITLU010000028.1:0-110027 GCF_044465525.1 Nonomuraea sp. NPDC049646
TATATATTTCCTATTTTTGTCGGGCGCGCTGTTTTTTGGCTCCGTTTTCCCGGCGGGGGGGGGGGGGGGCCCCGGGGGGGCCCCCGGGGGCGCCGGGCGGCCCGCCGCGCGTCGGAGGGGCATGGCTGCCCAGGAGCGCAGAGGCCGCCGGGGTCGTCCACCGGTCCGCTAGCACTGGGCCGGCTTCAGCCACGAGCACTCCAGGTCGCCCGCCGGGCCCTGGTCGGCGGCCTTGAGCTGGGCGGTGACGTCGGTCGCCGTCGCCCGCGAGAACTGGGCGAGCCGTACGGCGATCTTGTCCTCGATGTCCTTCGGCGAGCCGGACAGGTACTGGTTCAGCATGATCGAGAAGACCAGCGGCTCGCCCTCGGCGCTGGTCACGTAGCCGGACAGCGAGGTCACGCCGGTCAGCGAGCCCGTCTTGGCGTGCACGTTGTTCGCCGCGGGGGTGTTCCGCATCCGGCTGCGCAGCGTGCCGCCGGTGAGACGGTCGGCGTTGCCGGCGATGGGCAGGGCCTCGTACCAGGTGCCGAACCACGGCTTGGTCCGTACGGCGGTCAGGAGCCGGACGATCGAGTCCGGCGAGAAGCCGTCGCGGCGCGACAGGCCCGACCCGTCCCGCATGTTGATCACCTGGACGCCGTTGGCCTTCGCGAAGTCCGTGGCGACCTTCAGCCCGGCCGACCAGGTGCCCTGGTTCGCGGCCTTACGGCCCATGGCCTTGGTGAGGATCTCGGCGTGCATGTTGTTGCTCAGCTTCAGGAACGGCACCAGCAGCTCGCTCAGGGGCATCGAGTCGTGCCTGGCCAGCTCGGCCGCCCCGGCGGGAGCCGCGCCCGTCGCCGTCGGGCCGAGCACGCGTACGCCGTGCGCGGCCAGCGCCTTGCGGAACAGCGAGGACACGTAAGCCGTGGGGTCGTCCACCGCGACCCACTCCTGGTACGGGTCGGCGACCGTGCCGGTGATCACGACCGTCCGCGTGCCGTGCTGCCGCTCGATGAGGACGTCGGTCTCGGCGCCCACGGTCGCCTTGTTGACGATCTTCAGGTAGTCGGTCGCGGGGGTCGTCGAGACCTTGACCTGGCCGCCGTCGGCCGCGACCGAGACGATCACCGAGCCGGCGTCGTAGTCGCGGTCGGGGGAGGCGGTCAGCGCGGAGATCGGGGCCGCGTAGTAGGCGGTCTCGTCGTCCCAGGCCCAGTCGGTGCCGAGCCGCTGGCCGTCGAACCAGGTGTCGTCGGCGATCAGCTTGCCCGTGACGACCTTGACGCCGGCCGCCGCGACCTTGGCCGCCAGCGCGTCGTAGTCCTCGGCGAGCATGGTCGGGTCGCCGGTGCCGCGCAGCACGAGGTCGCCGGTGAGCACCGAGCCGACCTTGCGGCCGGCGTTCAGCACGGTGGTCGGGAAGCGGTAGTCCAGGCCGAGCGTCTCCACCGCCGCCGCCGAGGTGAACAGCTTGGTGTTGGACGCCGGGGTCAGCAGCTTGCCGGCGTCGGTGGCGTAGAGCTGCTCGCCGTTCGCGGCGCTCTTCACGACGACGCCCGCCCTGGCGATCGTGAGCCGGGAGTCGCCGAGGATCTGATTGATGTCCTGGGTCAGGTCGGCCACGCCGGGCGAGGGGTCGAGGGCGACCGCCGGTGTGGAGGGGCCGGACGCCCACGCGAGTGCCGCGACGAGCGTGCCCGCGAGGAGGGAGGCTGAGGTGCGCCGCATGTGGTCTCCAAGGGACTGGGGGATCGCATGTGAGCATGAATCAGCGCAGTCGCCGTGTAATCCGCAAATATCCGTATTTCTGGAGTCGGCTCGGCGGGACGCGGGGGCCGGCCAGGGGGTCAGGAGGAGGGGTGGCCCGAGGCGAGGAGGAAGCCGCAGTCGCCGAAGGAGATCTCGTCGCCCGACTTGACCCGGACGGGCCCCACCAGCCGCCACCCGTTGAGCCGGGTGCCGTTGAGCGAGCCGAGATCGACCAGCAGCCAGCCGCCGTCGCCCTCCCGCCGCAGCTCGGCGTGCACGCGCGACACCGTCAGGTCCGACAGGACGAGGTCGCAGGCCGACCCCCGGCCCACGACGTAACGCAGCCGGTCGTCGTCCGGCAGCGCCAGCCGGGGCAGCCGGGGCCGCCGCCAGGCCGCCTGCAACCGGGTGGTGAGTTCCGACACTGACGAGACGGCGTCCGTCAGCCGCTGCCTGATCGTGGGCCGGCGCGGCAGGTCGGCGACCAGCTCGTCGAGCTCGTGCTGGTTGCGCGCCCGCAGCGCCTGGTCGACCCGGCCGACGAAGGTGTCGTGAGAGATCCGGCCCTCCACGGCCCGGTGCTTGAGCTCGTCGATCGCGCGGTCGCGTTCCCCGTCGGAGGCGCGGAACGGCGGTTGGGTGGAGCTCATGTCCCGAGTATCGGCCTGAACGGCGTTCCGTGTCCAGAATACGCGGATCAGTTGCGGTGGCCATACTCAGTATGCATACTCAGTATCCATGTCGATCAGACACGGACTGCTCGCCCTGCTGAGCAGTGCACCGCGCTACGGCTATCAGCTCCGGGTGGAGTTCGAGGCGTCGACGGGGGCGACCTGGCCGCTCAACATCGGCCAGGTCTACACGACGCTCGCCCGCCTGGAACGTGACGGCCTGGTGGCGCCTGGTGGCGCCGACGAGCAGGGCAGAGCCGTCTACACGATCACCGAGGCCGGTCGGGAGGAACTGGAGCGATGGTTCAGCACCCCCGTCGACCACTCCGACCGGCCTCGGGACGAACTCGCCATCAAGATCGCGATGGCCGTCGCCGCCACCGACGTGGACGTGGGCGCGGTCATCCTGGCCCAGCGGATGGCGACCATGCGCACGCTCCAGGACCTGACCAGGGCCAAGAGGGCCGCCGGTGACGGCCTCGCCCAGCGGCTCGTCCTGGAATCAATGATCTTCAAGGCCGAGGCCGAGCAGCGCTGGCTCGACCACTGCGAGGCCGTTGTCAAGGAGAAGAACCGATGACTGTGGTGGAGCTGCGGGACGTGACCCGCGAGCACGGCCAGGTGCACGCCCTGCGCGGCGTGAGCCTGGAGGTGGCACAAGGAGAGCTCGTCGCGGTCATGGGCCCGTCGGGCTCGGGCAAGTCGACCCTGCTCAACCTGGCCGGCGGCCTCGACCGGCCCACGTCGGGCACGGTCCGGATCGAGGGCCGCGACCTGGCCGGGGTCCGCGACCTGGCCGCACTGCGCCGCGGCAGCGTCGGGTACGTCTTCCAGGACCTCAACCTGATCCCGTCCCTGACGGCCGCCGAGAACGTGATGCTGCCCAGGGAACTGGACGGCGTCCGCGCCGGGCAGGCCCGCCGGGAGGCGCTGGCCGTCCTGGCCGACGTGGGCGTCGACCAGATCGCCGACCGGTTCCCCGAGGAGCTGTCCGGCGGCCAGCGCCAGCGCGTGGCCATCGCCAGGGCGCTGGTCGGCGAGCGGCGGCTGCTGCTGGCCGACGAGCCGACCGGCGCGCTCGACACGGCCACCGGCGACGAGATCCTGCACCTGCTGCGCAACCGCTGCGACGAGGGCGCGGCGGTGCTGCTGGTCACCCACGAGCCGCGCTACGCCGCCTGGGCGGACCGGGTGGTCTACCTGCGGGACGGCCTGGTCGCCGAGGCGTCGGCGGTGCGGATGGAGAGCTCGCGATGAGCGCCTTCCTCGCCGCCCTGCGGATCTCCCGCAGGGACGCGCTGCGCTTCAAGGGCCGCAGCGCCCTGATCATGGTGATGATCGGCCTGCCCGTGCTGGTGATCACGGCGGTGCTCACCGGCGCCGCCACGACCAGCGTCACTCCGAAGGAGCAGGCGGTCACGCGGTTAGGAGCGGCCGACGCCCGCCTGCTCACCTTCGCGTACCGCACCCCGGTCCGGCAGGACGACACCGGCGACTCCGCGTACCAGCCGAAGAGCGGCGGCGCGCAGCGGCCGTGGACGCCCGCGGAGATCAACACGCTGCTCCCCGGCCGCCTGCTGCGCTACCAGACGGGCCTGGCCAGCGTCCGGCTGCCCGACGGCTTCAACCAGGCGGACGTCGTGGAGGTCGATCTGCGCGACCCCATGACGGCCGGGATGCGCACCCTGGAGCAGGGCCGCTACGCCGCCGCGCCCGGCGAGGTGACGATCTCGCCGAAGATGGCCGGCCTGGGCGTCCGGGTGGGCGACACGCTCACCGTGCGGCGGCCGGACCGGACCGCGAAGGTGGTCGGCGTCGCCGAGCACCCCAACCGGCCCGGCAACCTGGAGCTGACCGCCCTGCCCGAGGGTCTGCTCAACCACCAGAACGACGGCAACAGCAGCGGCTGGCTGGTCGACACCGCCGGTCCGGTCCTGCGGTCGAAGATTTCGCAGCTCAATGAGGCGGGCCTCGGCGTCACCTCCCGCGCGGTGCTCGACGCCCAGAAGGACGAATCCCGCGGGAACCCGACCAACACCCGCGACCTGGTCCAGCTCGGCGTGATCATCGTGCTCGTCGTCATGGAGACCGTGCTGCTGGCCGGGCCGGCGTTCGCCGTGGGGCTGCGGCGGCGGCGCAGGGAGCTGGCGGTGATCTCGGCGCAGGGCGGCTCGCCCTGGCACCTGCGCCTGATCGTGCTGGCCGACGGCCTGGTGCTCGGCGGCGCGGCGGCCGTGCTCGGGGGCGCCCTGGGCATCGGCCCCGGCCTGCTCGTCGAGTCGATCGCGGCCAGGGAACTGGACTGGTCGCACGGGCCGGCCGACGTGCCGTGGCTGCCGGTGCTCGGCGTGGCGGCGCTCGGCCTGGTCAGCGGGCTGATCGCGGCGATCGTGCCGACGGTGCAGGCGAGCCGGCAGAACACCGCGCAGGTCCTGGCCGGCCGGGCCGCGCAGGTCCGGGGGCGGGCCCGGCGTCCGGTGCTCGGGATCGTGCTGGTGGCGGCCGGGCTTGGCGCGATCGGCTACGCCATGACCAGGGGCACGGTGACGATGATCGCGGCCTTCGTGCCGTTCGTGTTCGGCATGGTGGCGTTGATGCCCTGGCTGGTCCAGGCCACCTCGCGGATCGCCGCCCGGCTGCCGCTCCCGCTGCGCCTGTCCGTGCGCGACGCCGCGCGCCACCGCGTCCGTACGGCCTCGGCCACGGCCGCGGTCATGGCGGCGACCATGGGGGCGGTCGCACTCGGCATCGGCAGCAGCAGCGCGTACGCCCAGCAGGAGGAGCAGAGCGTCACGGTGTTCCCGCTGGGCACCACGGTGATCGGCGGCGCCACGTGGATGGACGGCCAGACGTGGGCCAGGCTGAAGGACGCCGTCCGCGCCCGCTTCCCCGGCACCGACGTCGTCGCCGGTCAGGAGGCGACGGACGCCAAGGGCAGAACCCTCTGGTTGACCGTGCCGCGGACGTGCGAGCCGGCATGCGCGCAGCGGTTCTACGACCGCCCCCCGATCGGCGGCGCGGACCTGCTCGCCTTCCTCCAGAAGCGCCGCGACCCGCAGGCGGCCGCCGCGCTGGCGGCGGGCAAGGCCGTGGCGTTCAGCGCGGACGTGGTGAGCGACGGCGTGATCGAGCTGACCGTGAGCGACTGGGACTCCGAGACCATCAAGGAGCGCAAGCGGATCCGGATCCCGGCCGTGGTGTCCAGCGGCGCCGACCCCCGGCAGACAGGCGCCGTGATCCCGCCGCAGGCGCTGGCCAAGGCCGGGCTCGGCACAGTCGAGCGGGTGCTCTACACCGCGTCCCTGCCGCAGGACGACCGGCGCATGGAGGCCGACCTGCGGGGTGAGGTGAACGGCAACCTGTTCCTGAACGTCGAGCGGGGGAGGGCGGAGGACCGCGCCGTCACCCTGCTGGTGCTGCTCGGCGCGGCGCTGGTCCTGGTGCTCGGGGGCACGTTCGCG
Organism: Nonomuraea sp. NPDC049646; assembly: GCF_044465525.1. Taxonomy (NCBI): domain Bacteria; kingdom Bacillati; phylum Actinomycetota; class Actinomycetes; order Streptosporangiales; family Streptosporangiaceae; genus Nonomuraea; species Nonomuraea sp. NPDC049646. The sequence goes on from NZ_JBITLU010000028.1 coordinate 5,867, forward strand.
GCCACCGGGCTGGCGGCGGCGGACATGCGTCCCGACCTGAACAACCTGTCGGCGGTCGGCGCGGCGCCCCGGGTACGCAGGCTGGTGGTGGCCGCCCAGGCCGCCTACATCGCGGGCCTGGGCGCGGCGGCCGGCCTCGTCGCCGGCGCGGTGGCCGGTGTCGCGCTGACCTGGCCGATGACCAGGATGGGCGCCGGCGGCATGCGCACGCTGCTGGATGGGCCGGGCACGATCGACGTCCCCTGGTCGTTCCTGGCCGCGGTCGTGCTGGGGCTGCCGCTGGTGGCGGCCGTGGTGGCCGGGCTGTTCACTCGGACGCGACTGGTGCTGGCCCGCCGGGTGGCCTGAGCCGGTACCGCAGCGTCACCAGCACGGACAGGAAGATGATCAGCGCCGGGACCGCGGTCTGCCCGATGAGGACCGCGGTCACGGCGCTGTCCGGCTGCCGGACGGGCGTGCTCGCGTCGGACTCGACGAACCCGCCGATCGACAGGATGACCCCGAAGATCAGCGCCCCGAACGAGCTGACCCCGCTCTCGATGGCCGTCCACAGCCCGGTCAGCACGCCGGCCCGCCGCTTGCCCGACTCGGCGGCGTCCTGGGCGACCACGTCGGCCAGCATCGAGAACAGCATGAGCTCGACCCCGGCGATGCCGATGCCGACGAGCAGGATGGTCAGGTGGGCGTACAGGGGGCCGAACAGCGGGGTCGCCATGGCCGCCGCCGTGCCGCCGCCGAACAGCAGCGCGGCCAGGATCATCGCGCCGCGCTTGTCGAAGCGCCGGGCCAGCCACACCCACAGCGGCATGGTCAGCAGCATCGGCCCGACCAGCGCGGCGAAGAGCGTCTGCGTGCTCTTCGGCGACCCCAGCGTGTACGACGCGAAGTACGGCGCCGCGGCCAGCATCATGCTGACGGCGAGCATCTGCAGGCAGGCCATGACGGTCAGCCACAGGAACGCCCGGTTGCCCCTGATCGCCGCGAACTGCTCGCGCCACCCGCCGTGGTCGGCCTCCGGCGCGCCGGTCATGGGGGCGCGGGCGGTGCCGAAGAAGGAGCCGAGCATCGAGGCCAGCAGGATGAGGGCGATCGTCAGGCCCATCAGCCGGTAGCTGCCGAGCGTGCCCTCGTCGCCCTGGCCGGTGGCGATCATCGGGGCCAGCACGCCGCTGATCGCGGTGGCCGCGCCGATGAAGACCATCCGCCACTGCAGCAGCGAGGTGCGCTCGTGGTAGTCGTCGGTCATCTCGCCGGGCATGGCCTTGTACGGCACCTCGTACAGCGCGTACGCGGTCGCCGTCGCCATGAAGCACAGCCCGACGTACAGGGCGGCCGGGACCCCGGTCAGCGGCGGCCCGGCGAAGACGAGGAAGAACGCGACGGGCAGCGTCAGCGCCCCGGCCAGCAGCCAGGGGCGGCGCGGCCCCATCCGCGAGACGGTCCGGTCCGACCAGCGGCCGACCAGCGGGTTGATGATCAGGTCCCAGACCTTGGGCGCGGTGACCACCACGCCGGCCAGCCACGCGGGCACGGCCAGGAAGTTGGTCATGTAGTACAGCAGCAGCAGGCCGGGCACGGCGCTGACCGTGGCCGTGCAGAAGGAGCCCACGCCGTAGCCGAGGCGCACGCCCCTGGAGACCGTGGGCGCGCTCACCGGCGATGTGATCATGAGGCCCATTCAAGCCGAGCGAGGGCTTGTTCGGTAGGGCCCAGTTTCCCGGGCCCTGCCGATACGTCCCGCGCGACGGCTACTCGCGCACGTTGGCGCAGACCACGTGCGCGCCGATCTCGATCATGCGGCGTTCGCTGCGCGCGTCGGCGACCCTGGCCATGAGGATCGGCGCGCCGCTGGCCGCGAACTGCGGCAGGCGGGCGCGCACCAGGCGGTGCAGGTCGCGGACGACGTCCTCGGCGGCCGACATGTGCACCTTGACGTGCAGCATGATCCCGGTCGCCCCGGACGCGGTGCCGGCCTCGGAGATCCACACGTGGTGCACGAGCGGGAAGTCGCCCAGCAGTTGCGCGATGGCCTGCCGCAGCGCCGGCAGGATCGGGTGCGTGCACCGGCGGTAGCCGGGGTCCACCTGCTGCATCGGCCCCGACAGGTGGGGCCGGGGCGCGGGGACCCACGGCAGCGCGGGCGCCTGCGGGGCGGGCGGGGCCACCTGCGCCAGCGCGGGCACCCGCGAGACGGTGGCCATGGCGCCGGTCGCGTAGGCGGCGGGCGCCGCCCCCGACAGCACGGGTGTGGACCCCGAACGCGTGCCGGTGAGGAAGCGCTGGAGATCGTCGATGGGCACGGCCGCGGCTGCGGGGCCCGCGGCGTCGATCACGATCTCCGGCACGCCGGTGACGCGCTGGATGTCCAGGATGGTGTCGGCGTCGCACGCCGAGAGGGAATGGCTGCCGCGGTGCCTGGCGTAGGTAGCAGGGCTGGTGTACCCGAGCAGAACCCGGTCACCCGCCTGGGTCGTCCCGAGGACGACCGATCGATCTGGTCGCACTGCCACCAGGACTCCACCGTCGGCGAGGGCCGCCAGCAGGCGATGGGGCGTGCCATGCTGTGCGAGCACGTCGGCAAGCGCAGGATTCCCGATGCTCATATGACGAACCATAGGTAGTCGGCCACGGCTTATCAGGCTAATGGCCAATAAATCCCCCGATCAAGACAAAGATGTGTGCAGAGTGGATGACTTTGCCGCCGCCTGGGTACCGGAGCCGCGTCCAGGGCGTCGCGACGCCGAGCGGGCGTCTCAAATCGTGGGTCCCTCGTGAACGCGTTCACAAGCGCGGATAGACTCTGAGGGATCCGAGGGGCCCAGCGACGTGTCCCTCCAGCCCGCCGCATGCCCCTAAGGATCCACGCCTGTGAACAAGCCCGTCGTTCTGGTCGCAGAGGAGCTGTCCGAGGCCGGCCTCGCCGTGCTCGGCGCCGATTTCGAGGTCCGCCACACCGACGGAGCGGACCGTTCCCAGCTTCTGCCCGCCCTCGCCGACGTTGACGCCCTGATCGTGCGCTCCGCCACGCAGGTCGACGCCGAGGCCATCGCCGCCGCGCCGAAGCTGCGCGTGGTCGCCCGCGCCGGCGTCGGCCTCGACAACGTCGACGTCGAGGCGGCCACCAAGGCCGGTGTCATGGTCGTCAACGCGCCGACCTCCAACATCACCAGCGCCGCCGAGCAGACCATCGCGCTCATCCTGGCCAGCGCCCGCAACACCGCCCAGGCCCACGCCGCGCTGAAGAACGGCGAGTGGAAGCGCTCCAAGTACACCGGCGTCGAGCTGGACGAGAAGGTCGTCGGCATCCTCGGCCTCGGCAAGATCGGCCAGCTCGTGGCCCAGCGGCTCCAGCCGTTCGGCGTCGAGCTGATCGCCTACGACCCCTACCTGCCGCCGGCCCGCGCCGCGCAGATGGGCGTCAAGCTGCTCAGCCTCGAAGAGGTGCTCAAGCAGGCCGACTTCATCACCGTGCACCTGCCGAAGTCCAAGGAGACCCTCGGGCTCATCGGCGACAAGGAGCTGCACGAGGTCAAGCCGTCCGTGCGGATCATCAACGTGGCCCGCGGCGGCATCGTGGACGAGGCCGCGCTCTACTCGGCGATCAAGGAGGGCCGCGTCGCGGGCGCCGGCCTCGACGTGTTCGCCAAGGAGCCGTGCACCGACAGCCCCCTGTTCGAGCTGGACCAGGTCGTCGCCACGCCGCACCTCGGCGCCTCCACGCACGAGGCCCAGGAGAAGGCCGGCACGCAGGTCGCGCGGAGCGTGAAGCTGGCGCTGGCGGGCGAGTTCGTGCCCGACGCGGTCAACGTCCAGGGCGGCGCGGTGGCCGAGGACGTCAAGCCGGGCCTGCCGCTGGCCGAGAAGCTGGGCCGGGTGTTCACCGCCCTGGCCGGCGAGGTCGCCACCAAGCTCGACGTCGAGGTCCGCGGCGAGATCGCCTCCCAGGACGTGCGGGTCATCGAGCTGGCCGCGCTCAAGGGCGTGTTCGCCGACGTGATCGAGGAGCAGGTCACGTACGTCAACGCGCCGCTGCTGGCCAAGGAGCGGGGCATCAACGTGGAGCTGGTGACCAGCTCCGAGAGCCCCGACTGGCGCAACGTGGTGACCGTGCGCGGCGTGCTCGCCGACGGCCGCCAGATCTCGGTCTCCGGCACGCTGTCCGGCCCCCGGCAGATCACGAAGATCGTCGAGGTCAACGGCTACGAGATGGAGATCGAGCCGACGGCCCACCTGTCGTTCTTCGCCTACACCGACCGTCCCGGCGTCGTCGGCGTGGTCGGCCGGCTGCTCGGCGAGGCGGGCGTGAACATCGCCTCCATGCAGGTGGCCCGCGACGTCAAGGGCGGCAAGGCGCTCATCGCGCTGACCGTCGACTCGGCCATCCCGGCCGCCGTGATCGACCAGATCGCGGCCGAGATCGGCGCCGAGAGCGGCCGTTCGGTCGACCTGGAGGACTGACCTCGCGATCTGAGGACTGAGCCCCCGATGCGGGGGAAGGCCGTCACCTGGACCGTTCCGGGTGGCGGCCTTTTCTTGTCTCAGAATGCGAGATAGTAGGACATCCAACGAGACAGCGAAACAGTCGCCGGGTACCGTGGGTGGAAATGCGCCAGGTTCTCGTACTCATTACCTGCCGCGGCGGGGCCTGTTAGGGCAGGCCGACGACCCGCCGCGGTGAGTGGTGATGCCGTCGGCCGGTCAGTCCCTTCCCTTCGCCCGGTCCGTGACCCGGACCCGCGAGAGCAGGCCCGGTCGGATTCGCGACCGGGGTCCGACGCCCCCTTTTCTGGAACGCGCCAGCGAAACGAGATGAGCGACATGTACGAGATGTACGCCTGGAACCGTACCGAAGAGACCGAGAACGAGGCCGCCGAGGCCCTGCAGACCGCCCTCGACCGCAGGGACAACGGCGGCGCCCCCCAGAACTCCGCCCGGTAGCGCCGCCCTCAGGCCCGCGCCGCGGCGTGGGCCAGGGCGAGCGCGCCGAGCAGCGGCGCGTCGTCCGTGAACCGGCCGGGCCGGATCTCCGGCGGGAACGGCACGGCGCGCCGCACCTCCCCGGCCAGCCTGGGCACGATCAGTTCGGCCGCGCCCATCATGCCGCCGCCCACGACCAGCACCTCGGGGTCGAGGGTGACGCACAGGTTCGCCACGGTCATGGTCAGCACCGACAATGCCTGCGCCACCAGCTCCGCCAGCGGCCCGGAACGTGCGGCGAGCACCTCCTCCGCCGTGGTCGGGCGGCCGAGCAGCGCGCCGCCCCTGGCCGCCAGCCCCGCGCCGGAGACCAGCTCCTCCAGCGGCGCCCGCCCGTCGGCGAAGGCCGCCTGCCCCGGCGTGACCTGGAGGTAGCCGATCTCGCCCGCCGCGCCGTGCGCGCCCGGCACCACCCGGCCGCCGACCACCAGGGCCGCCGCCAGGCCGGTGCCGAGGTTGAGATAGACGCCCGTGGAGACGCCGCGCAGCGCGCCCCACCGCAGCTCGGCCGCCGCCGCCGCGTTCACGTCGTTGTCGATGGCCACCGGCGTCGCGCCGAACTCCTCGCCCAGCAGCCTGGGCAGCTCCAGCCCCTCCCAGCCGGGGACGTTCGGCGCCAGGCGCACCACGCCGTCCCTGATCACCCCGCAGGTGGAGAAGCCGACCGCGGCCGGCCGCGCGTCCAGGGCGCGGGCGGCGGCCAGGGCCCGGACGAGCGTGTCCGGGCCGGTGTCCAGCCGGGTGCGCCCGGCGACCACGGGCCCGTCGGAGCCCGAGACCCCGATCGCGACCTTGGTCCCGCCGACGTCGATGCCCAGGACCCGGCTCACCGGGCGGCGCCCCTGCGGGCCAGCGAGTCGATCGCCACCGCCAGGGCCAGCACGCCGGCCGTCACCATGAACCGGACGGAGGAGTCCACGCTCAGCAGGTACATGCCGTTGGTGATCGACTGGATGACCAGCACTCCGAGCAGTGCGGCGTAGGCCCGTCCCCGTCCGCCGAACAGGGACGTGCCGCCGATGACCGCCGTGGCGATGGCCATGAGCAGGATGTCGCTGCCGCCCGACCCCTGGTTGACCGCCGACAGCCGGCTGGCGGCCAGCACGCCGCCCGCCGCCGCCAGCGTCGAGGCCAGCACGAACGCCAGGATCCTGATCCTGGTCACGTTGATGCCCGCGCGCCTGGCGGCCTCGGCGTTGCCGCCGACGGCGTACAGGTGACGGCCGAACGCCGTGTGCCGCAGGACCAGGTCGAGCAGCACCACCAGCGCGCCGAAGAGCACCAGCAGCAGCGGCACCCCGCGGTCGGCCGACATGACCGCCACCGCCGCGCCGAGCACGACCGCCAGCCCGCCCGCCGTCACGGGGACCTGCCAGGCCGGCGCCACGGGCAGCCCGGCGGCCAGCCGCGCCCGCCTGGCCAGCGTGGCGATCCCGGCGTGGCCGCCCGCCAGCACGATCACCAGCGCCCAGGACAGCCACCCCGGCAGCCAGGTGTCGCTCAGCCCCGAGATGAACCCGTTGAACGGCAGGTTGATCGTCCCGCCCTGGCGCAGCAGGTAGAGCAGCAGCCCGAGCCAGCCCATCAGCCCGGCCAGCGTGACCACGAACGACGGCATCCGCAGCTTGGTCAGCATGAGCCCGTGCAGCAGCCCGATCGCGGCGCCGGCCGCCAGCGCCAGCAGGATGGCGAGCAGGGCGTTCCAGCCCTGCTTGACGTGGGCGATCGTCATGATCGTGGCGCACAGGCCGCTGACCGAGCCGGCCGACAGGTCGATCTCGCCGAGCAGCAGGACCATGATGACGCCGAGCGCGATCGTGCCCGTGGCGGCCATCTGGAGTGCCAGGTTGGTGAGGTTCTCGGGTGACAGGAACCGCTCGTTGAGCGTGCTGAACACGATCGTGATCGCCACCAGGCCGCCGACCACCGGCCAGGCGCCGGCCTCTCCCTGCCGCAGCCGTCCGGTCACCGTGATCGGCATCGCCGTCATTCGCCCGCTCCTGTGATCGCGGCCACGATCTCCTCGCGGGAGGCCTCGGCCGTACGGAACTCACCGGCGTTGCGTCCGAGACGCAGCACCACCACCCGGTCGCTCACCTCGTGCACGTCGGCGAGGTTGTGCGAGATGACCAGCACCGCGAGCCCGCGCTCGCGCAACCGCCGGATCAGCGCCAGCACCTGGGCCGTCTGCTCGACGCCGAGCGCGGCGGTCGGCTCGTCCAGGATGACCAGGCGGGGCTCGCCGAGCAGCGCCCTGGCGATGGCCACCGACTGCCGCTGGCCGCCCGACAGCGTCGAGACCGGCACCCTGATGTCGCCGATGCGCACGTCGAGCTGGGCGAGCAGGTCGCGGGTCGCGCGTTCCATGCTCAGGTGGCGCAGCACCGACCAGCGGCGGCGTTCGGCGCCGAGGAACAGGTTGGCCACGACGTCGAGGTTCTCGCAGAGCGCGAGGTCCTGGTAGACGGTCGAGATGCCGAGCGCCTGCGCGTCGTGCGGGGTGGCGACGCGCACCGGCACGCCGTCGGCCGTGATCTGGCCCGCGTCCGGCACGACCGCGCCGGAGATGGTCTTGACCAGCGTCGACTTGCCCGCGCCGTTGTCGCCCATGAGCGCCACCACCTCGCCGGGACGCAGCTCCAGCCCTGCCCCGTCGAGCGCCTGCACCGCTCCGTACCGTTTGGAGATCCCGGTCGCCGCGATCATCTACTCGATGCCCGCCTTCGCGCAGGCGGCCTTGACCTCGGCCGTGCAGATCTGGTCGGCCTTGTAGAACCCGTCCTTCACGATGGTGTCCTTGATCTTGTCGGCGGTGACCGCGATGGGGTCGAGGAGGAAGGCCGGGATGTCGGCCGTGCCGTTGTTCACCTTGGAGGTGGCGGCGGGCTGCTCGCCCTTGGTCAGGGCGACGGCCAGCTCGGCGGCCTTCTCCGCCTCCCGCCTGATGTCCAGGTAGATGGTCATGTACTGCTCGCCGGTGAGGATGCGCTGCACGGCGGCCAGCTCGGCGTCCTGGCCGGTGATGGGCGGCAGCTCCTTGTAGCCGGCGCGCTTCATGGCCGCGATGGCGCCGCCCGCCATGCCGTCGTTGGCCGACAGCACGCCGACGATCTGGTCCCGGCCGATGGCGGTGATCGCCTGCTCCATCTGCTGCTGCGCCTTGTCGGGGCTCCAGTCGGGGGTGTCGAACTCCCTGCCCACCTTGACCTTGCCGTCCAGGACGCTCTTGGCGCCCTTCTTGTAGTCGGCCGAGCTGGGGTCGGTGGGCGAGCCGTGGATCATCACGATCTGGCCCTTGGCCGTGGTGCCCTTGGCGTTCATGGCGTCGAGCAGCGCCTGACCCTGCATCTCGCCCACCCGTACGTTGTTGAACGAGACGTAGTAGGCGTAGTCGATCCCCGAGATCAGCCGGTCGTAGGCGACCACCGGGACCTTCTTCTGCCGGGCCTGGTTGACCAGGGGCGCCACCGCGTTGGCGTCCACGGCGTCCAGGACGAGCACGTCGGCGTCCTGGGTGAGCGCGGCCTCGACCTGTTGTTGCTGTTTGGCGGCGTCCTGCTCGGCGTTGCCGTAGATCACCTTGCAGTCGGGGCACAACGCCTTGACCTTGGCCTCGAACAGGGGGCGGTCGAAGGCTTCGTACCGGGTGGTCTTGGATTCGGGGAGGAACAGGGCGATCGTCCCGCCCTTGCGCGCTCCTTCGGCCTGAGTGGTGGTCGTGGTCGTGCCGGTGGTGCTGTTCCCGCAGGCGGCGGCCAGCAGGACCGCCGCCGCGGGGATGAGTCGCCAAGCTCGGTGCATCGCACTTCGTCCTCTCAGAAGATGCCCGCCCCCGCTTGGTAAGAAAGGTAGTTTACTATCAGGCGTGTTGGCTAGAGTGCACCTCGGAGGGAGGCCGGACATGCGACGCGACCTGGCGAATCCACGGCTGCTGCGGGTGCTCAACGAGCGCCGTCTGCTCGACCAGCTGCACGAGCACGGCCCCGCCTCGCGCGCCGACCTGGCCAAGAGCACCGGCCTGTCCAAGCCCACGGTCTCGGCCGCCCTGGCGGGGCTGGCCGAGGACGGCCTGGTCCACCTGGTGGGCGAGGTGTCCGGACGGCCCGGCCCGGTCTCCTCGCTCTACGACGTGAACGCCGCCTCGACCCACGTCGCCGGGATCGACATCGGCCGCGACTGGATCAGGGTGGCCGTGGCCGACCTGCGCGGCGCGTTCGCGGGGCGTACCGACGGCCGCAACACGGCCCGCACCTCCGCCGAGCTGGCCGCGCTGGTCGGCGAGCTGGCCGGGGCGGCGGCCCGCGAGGCCGAGGTCGAGTGGCGCTCGATCACCTGCGCGGTGGTGGGCTCGCCCGGTGTGTACGACCCCGTGCGCGGCGGCCTCGACTTCGCCCCCAACCTGCCCGGCCCGCCCGACCTGGCCGACCGGTTGCACGCCGCCCTGGGCGTCGACCTCGTCATCGAGAACGACATCAACCTGGCCGCCGTCGGCGAGCACGCCCACGGGGCCGGGCGGGGCAAGGCCAACTTCGCCCTGGTGTCCATCGGCACCGGCGTCGGCATGGGCATCGTGATCAACGGCGAGCTCTACGTCGGGGCGCGGGGGGCGGCGGGCGAGGTCTCCTACATCCCGGCCGCCGACGACCCCCTCACCGGCCCTCCCGCGCAGGACGCCGACCCCTTCACGCACGGGGCCACCGAGGCGGCCACCTCCGCGCCCGGTGTGGTGCGCGCCGCCCGGGCGGCGGGGCTGGAACTGGAGACGGCGAGGGAGGTCTTCGCCGCCGCCGCCGAGGGGAACGAGGCGGCCAGGTCGGTGGTGGAGGCCGAGGGCCGGCGCATCGGCGGGTTGCTGGTGGCCGTGGCCGCCGTGCTCGATCCCGAGGTGATCGTGCTGAGCGGGGGAGTGGGGCGCAACCTCGACCTGCTGGGCGCGGCCGTGGAGCGCCGCATCGCCGAGCTCGGGCCGCTGCGCCCGCGGGTGGTGGCCAGCGCGCTGGGCGACAGCGGCGTCCTGCTGGGGGCGGTCGCGCACGCCAAGTCCCGCGCCTGGGACCTCATCTTCGACGCCCGCAAGCACTGACCCCCGCAGGCCGGTGGCTCCGGAGCGCGCCTGCGGGCGGGGTTCGGGACGGTGCGGGGAGGAGGGGGCGCGCCTACGATGAGGGGGTGGCCGGCCTCCTTCGTTCCGTGTGGCGCGAGCCTCGTCCTCCCGGCCCGCCGGTGCGGGTGTGGCGCGACTGGGCGCTCGTCGCGGTGCTCGTTCCGGCCGCGGTGATCGAGGGCGTGCTGCGGCCCGACCTGAGCTGGCCGGTGGTCTCGACGGCGGTCACCGTCGCGCTGATCCCCACGTTGCTGTGGCGCAGGGCCAGGCCGCTGCTCATGGTCGCGATCGTGTTCGGCGCCACCACCCTGGCCCCGCTGCTGACCGGCGGCGAGCCGGTGGAGACGTACACGCTGGCGTTCGTCACGATCGTGCTCTACGCGCTGTTCCGGTGGGGATCGGGGCGCGAGGCCGTGATCGGGATGGCGGCCGGGCTGGTCGCGGTCGGCCTGTCGCTGCTCTCCGGACGCATGGCGCCCGGCGACGTCGTCCCGGCGCTCGGCGTGCTGGTCGCGACCGTCGGGCTGGGCGGCGCCTTCCGCTACCGGGCCGGGGCGCGGCTGCGCGAGCTCGACCAGGTCAAACTGCTCGAACGCGAACAGCTCGCCCGCGACCTGCACGACACCGTCGCCCACCACGTCTCGGCCATGGCCATCCGCGCCCAGGCGGGCCTGGCCACCGCCGCCTCCGAGCCGGGCGCGGCCACCGACGCGCTGCGGGTGATCGAGGCCGAGGCGTCGCGCACGCTCGCCGAGATGCGGGCCATGGTCCGGGTGCTGCGCAGGAACGAGCCGGCGGAGCTGACCCCGGGCCGCCACCTCGACGACCTGCGGCGGCTCGCCGGACGCCCGCGCGTCGGCCCGGCCGTCGAGGTGGAGATCGCCGACGGGCTCGGCGACCTGCCGCCCTCGGCCGGCGCGGCGCTCTACCGCATCGCCCAGGAGTCGATCACCAACGCCCGGCGGCACGCCCGCCACGCCACCCACATCACCGTCCGGGTCACCGCCGACGACGCCGCCGTACGCCTGACCGTGAGCGACGACGGCGACCGCGCCGGCGGGGTCGCCGCGCCCGGCTACGGCCTGATCGGCATGATCGAACGCGCCGCCCTGCTCGGCGGCACCTGCGAGGCGGGCCCCAACCCCAACCGGGGCTGGACGGTCACCGCCGTCCTGCCGAAGGAGACCGCATGAACGCCCGGCAGGAGGCCGTGGGAGCTGCCCCGGAGGGGGTGGCGGCCATCCGGGTGCTGGTCGCCGACGACCAGGAGATCGCCCGCACCGGGCTCAGGATGATCCTCGACGCCCAGCCCGGCATCGAGGTCGTCGGCGAGGCCGGCGACGGCAGGCGGGCCGTCGAACTGGCCCGCCGCCTGCGCCCCGACGTGTGCCTGTTCGACATCCGCATGCCCGGTCTCGACGGCATCGCGGCCACCCGCGAGCTGGCCGGGCCCGACGTCGCCGACCCCATGGCGGTGGTCGTGATCACCACGTTCGACCTCGACGAGTACGTCTACGCCGCCCTGCGCGCCGGGGCCAGGGGCTTCCTGCTCAAGGACGCCGGCCCGGCGCTGCTGGCCCAGGCGGTGACCGCGGCGGCCGGCGGCGAGGCGCTCATCGCCCCGAGCGTGACCGCGCGCCTGCTGGCCGCGTTCGCCGGAGCCGGGCGTACGGAGGCGCCCGCGCAGCCGGTCGAGGCGCTCACCGGCCGCGAGGAGGACATTCTGCGCGCCGTGGCCCGAGGGCGGACCAACAGCGAGATCGCCCGCGAGCTGCACATCTCGCTCAGCACGGTCAAGAGCCACGTCGCGAGCCTGATGACCAAGCTCGGCGTGCGCAACCGCGTCGAGATCGCCATGTGGGCCTACGAGACCGACCGCGTACGCACCTGACCTCCGCCACCGCCAGGGCCTCCGCGAACCCCAGGGCCTCTGCGACCGCCAGGGCCTCTGCGACCGCCAGGGCCTCCGCGACCGCCACGGACGCGCCGGGGTCCGCGGCCCCGGCGGACGGCCCACTCGGCCACCGCGAGGTTGATCACCCAGCCCGCGCCGACGAGCAGCGCCCGGCCGAGCTCGCCGGGCGGCCCGAAGGCGGCCAGCCCGAACGCCAGGGTGAACGCCTGCGTGCCCGCGCCGAGCCCGATCGCGTACCCGCGGGTCATCCACGCGCGATGCCGGGCCACGTCGCGCCGCCGGATCGCGGCCAGGCCGAGCAGCAGGCAGGCGGCCATGGCCGTCCCGAACAGCAGGCGGAAGGCGGCCAGCAGCGTCCCGTCGCCGGCGGGCAGGTCGGAGAAGAGCGTCAGCCACAAGCCCGACAGCGCCGCGACCAGGCCGCACACCACCAGCACCCGCCCCGCCGCGCGGTGCCACCCCGGCCGCCGGGCCCGGAACCGGGCCTGGAACTGGAACGCGCCGAGGACGCAGAACACCAGGGACGCCGGGATGTGCAGCAACACCGGCGCCGGCATGGCGAAGAAGCGCGCGTTGTCCGCCGTGACGGGGGCGCCCGCGGCCAGTTCGGTCAGCCGGAGCGCGCCGGCGACCAGGGGGACGACGCTGAGCGCGAGCAGCCCGGCGGGTGCGATCCATCTCATGCCTGAGAGCGTGCCGCCCGCGCCCGCGCCCGGTCATCGCGCGGACGGCCGGTCCTGATTCGCACCATCGGCGGGAGGGCGGTCGTACTTTCGGCCATCGAGCCGTCGCCTTTCGACCGTTGAGCGTCCGCGCAGGTCGCGCCCACACTGGCGGCACATCGGCGGCAGCACAAGGGAGAAAAGCGATGAAGGCGTACGTCCTGCGCTCGTTCGGTTCGCCCGACCAGCTCGTCCTGACCGACGTCGAGCGGCCCGTGCCGCGCGACGACGAGGTGCTGGTCCGGGTGCGGGCCACGTCCGTGCAGCCCTACGACTGGCACTTCATGCGGGGAGAGCCGTACCTGGCCCGGGTCATGGGCGGCGGGGTCGGGCTGCGCCGGCCTCGCATCGCCGTCCTCGGGGCCGACGTGGCGGGGGAGGTGGAGGCGGCCGGGAAGGACGTCACGCTGTTCCGTCCCGGCGACGAGGTGTACGCGATGTCGCTCGGGGGCGGTTTCGGCGAGTACGTCTGCCTGCGGCAGGGCGAGGTGGCGGCCAAACCGGCGGGCCTGTCGTTCGAGCAGGCGGCGGCGGTGCCGATGGCGGCCAACACCGCGCTGATCGCGCTGCGCGACGAGGGACGCCTCCAGCCGGGCCAGAAAGTGCTGGTCAACGGCGCGTCCGGCGGCGTGGGCACGTTCGCCGTGCAGCTCGCCAAGGCGCTGGGGGCGCACGTCACGGGGGTGTGCAGCGGGCGGAACGCGGACCTGGTGCGCTCGCTCGGCGCGGACGACGTCATCGACCACACCAAGGAGGACTTCGCGGCGTCGGGGCGGCGCTTCGACCTGCTGCTCGACGTGGCGGGCGGACGCCGGCCGGCCGACTGCCGCCGCGTGCTGACCAGGAAGGGCACGTACGTGCTGGTCGGCGGGCCGGCCGGCCGCTGGGTGCAGCCGGCCGGCCACATGTTCGCCGCGCTCGCGTCGGGGCCCTTCGTCCCGCAGCGGATCGTCAGGGCGGACGTCGTCCGCTGCGGGAGCAACAGGGCGAACCTGCTGACGCTGACCGGGCTGATCGAGCGGGGCGCGGTCACCCCGGTCATCGACAGGACCTTCCCCTTCGGCGAGCTCCCGGCGGCCGTCCGCTACCAGGAGGAGGGGCACGCCCCGGGGAAGGTCGTCGTCACAGGGTCGCGGTGAGCATGGCGGGGGCGGGGGCCTTCTGGAGCTGCTTGTAGGCGGCCCAGCGCTTGACGCCCTTGGGGTCGGGGCGTACCGCGCCGACGAAGGCCTGCCTGCGCCATTGCGACAGGCGTTCCTCCTTCACCACGTCGCCGGTGTGGGGGGAGTGGACCATGTAGCCGGGCTTGGAGATCATGCCGACGTGGCCGAGGCCGCTGAAGAACACCAGGTCGCCTGGCTTGAGGTCCTTCCAGGAGATCTTCCTGGAGAAGGCGCCGTACTGCTCCGCGGCGGTTCTGGGGAGCTCGATGCCGGCGTCCTCGTAGGCCCGGAGCATGAGGCCCGAGCAGTCGTAGCCCCGTTCGCTGGCGCCGCCCCACACGTACGGGGTGCCGCGCTTGTCCATGGCGTATTCGAGGGCGACCTTCCAGGCCGGTTTCGGCACGTGCCGTTGCTGGACCTGTTTCACCTGGGGGCCGGTGAGGGTGACGGAGGGGGTGGGGGCGGCCGCAGCGGCGGGAGCCGCGGGGGCGGCGGGAGCGACGGGAGCCGCGGGGGCGGCAGGCGCGAGACCTGCGGCGCCCGCTGCCACCGCCACAAGGATGGCGATGCTAGACAGGGGACTGTCCTTCCACGTGGCCGGCCGGGTTAGCTGACGGGCTCGGGCCTGGAAGTAGCCCTACGGCGGTGCTCCTCGGGGGGAGGCGCGGCCGATTCGCCCCGGGGGGAAAGGTGGGTCCCCGGCTCCACGCAGCGGCTGCGTGGATTAGGCTCGTCGGACTCTAACGAAACGGTCAAAAGGTCGCAATCCCCCCAAAACGGATTGTCCGGTTGTTGAGATGATGTGTTCGTCAGCCGAGACGAGCCGGTAAGGTACCGCCCATGGAGTCGCGTAACATCCGCCTGGCCGTCATCCCCGGGGATGGCATCGGCGCCGAGGTCGTAGCCGAAGGGCTCAAGGTCCTGGAGGCCGTGGGCACGAAGATCGAGCCCACCCACTACGACCTGGGCGCAGCCCGCTACCACCGCACCGGCGAGACGCTGCCCGACGCGGTGCTCGAAGAGCTGCGCGGCTACGACGCGATCCTGCTCGGCGCCGTGGGCGACCCCAGCGTGCCGCCCGGCATCCTGGAGCGCGACCTGCTGCTCAGGCTCCGGTTCGAGTTCGACCACTACGTCAACCTGCGGCCGGTCAAGCTGTTCCCCGGCGTCGAGACCGCGCTGGCCGGCGCCACCGCCGAGCACATCGACATGGTCGTCGTCCGCGAGGGCACCGAGGGCCTCTACGCGGGCACCGGCGGCGTCATGCGCCGCGGCACGCCGCACGAGATCGCCACCCAGGAGTCGCTGAACACCGCCCACGGCGTCGAGCGCGTCGTGCGGTACGCCTTCCAGAAGGCTCAGTCGCGGCCCCGCAAGAAGCTCACGCTCGTCCACAAGACGAACGTGCTCACCTTCGCCGGCGACCTCTGGCAGCGCACGGTCAACCGCGTGGCCGCGGAGTTCCCCGACGTCACCACCGACTACAGCCACATCGACGCGGCCTCGATGTTCTTCGTCACCCAGCCCGAGCGCTTCGACGTGATCGTCACCGACAACCTGTTCGGCGACATCATCACCGACCTCGGCGCCGCGATCGCCGGCGGCATCGGCCTGGCGGCCAGCGGCAACATCAACCCCGAGCGCACCTCGCCGAGCATGTTCGAGCCGGTGCACGGCAGCGCGCCCGACATCGCCGGTCAGGGCAAGGCCGACCCGACCGCCACCATCCTGTCCGTGGGCATGCTCCTCGACCACCTCGGCCTGCACGCCGAGGCCGCCAAGGTCGAGCAGGCCGTGGCCGCCGACATCGCCGAGCGGGTGAGCGGCCGCGCCGGCCGCTCGACCAGCGAGATCGGCGACGACATCGCCGCGCGAGTAGCCGGCTAGGACCGCCTAGCCCCGCACGCGCCTGGCGGTCCGAACGCGGACTGCCAGGCGCTTTTTCGCGTTCGCGGGAGGCGTCTCCCGGCGATCACCAGGGGCGTTCTCTCGCGATCATCGGATCGAACCACCCCAACTGCCTCTTGCTATCCCAAATCGCGAGACACTAGGAAGTACGAATACTGCTCGCGGGCAGTAGCTACCAGAATCAGCTTTCGAAGTCGCAGATTCGTAGAGAGAAGGACCGCCGTCATGACCATCGCTCAGAAGCTCAGCTTCGACGTGCAGCATTCCGACCACGCTCGCACCGCGGCCGAGCGGGAGCAGGTACTGGCGAACCCCGGGTTCGGGCAGGTCTTCACCGACCACATGATCTCGATCGACTACACCGACGGCCAGGGCTGGCACGACGCCAGGCTCATGCCGTACGGGCCGCTCTCGCTCGACCCCGCGACCTCGGTCTTCCACTATGCGCAGGAGCTGTTCGAGGGCCTGAAGGCGTACCGGCAGATCTCCGGCTCGATCGCGACCTTCCGCCCGTACGCGAACGCCGCCCGCTTCAACCGCTCGGCCGAGCGCATGGCGATGCCCGAACTGCCGGAGGAGGCGTTCGTGGAGTCGCTGGAGCTGCTGGTCTCGGCCGACAAGGAGTGGGTGCCGACCACCGAGGGCCACAGCCTCTACCTGCGCCCGTTCATGTTCGCCACGCAGGCCGGGCTCGGCGTCAACTACCCGTCGAAGACCTACAAGTACATGGTGATCGCCTCGCCGGCGGCCTCGTACTTCAGCGGCGGCATCAAGCCCGTCTCGGTCTGGCTGTCCACCGAGTACACGCGCGCCGCGCCCGGCGGCACCGGCTTCGCCAAGTGCGGCGGCAACTACGCCGCCGCCTTCGTCGCCCAGCGCCAGGCCGTCGACAACGGCTGCGACCAGGTCGTCTGGCTCGACGCCCACAAGCACGAGTACGTCGAGGAGATGGGCGGGATGAACCTGTTCTTCGTCTTCGGCAACAAGCTCGTCACCCCGGCGCTCACCGGCACCCTGCTGCCCGGCATCACCCGGGAGTCGATCCTGGAGATGGCCGGCGACCTCGGCCTGGAGACCGAGGAGCGGCTGATCTCGGTGGACGAGTGGGAGTCCGCCTGCGCCTCCGGCGAGCTGACCGAGGTGTTCGCGTGCGGCACCGCCGCCGTGGTCACGCCGGTGGGCTCGGTCAGGGGCGACGACCGCTCCTGGACCATCGCCGACGGCACCCCCGGCCCGGTGACGATGCGGGTGCGCGAGGAGCTCGTCGGCATCCAGTACGGCGCCCGTCCCGACACCCGCAACTGGATCCACAAGATCGGCTAGAGCCGCGCGGACGGCCGGCGTTCAGGCGCCGGCCTCCGTCAGGGCCGCGGTGTCGACGTGCAGGTTCCACGGGTCGGGCAGGAACACCGGCTCGCCCAGGGAGACGACGCTCTCGCTGCGGTAGCGCGGCCCGCCCGGCCCGCCGAACAGCGTCACCAGCCGCTGGAACGGGTCGATCACCAGGTAGAGCGGCACCCCGCCGCGCGCGTAACCGCCCGTCTTGACGAAGTGCACGTCGTAGGTCGTGGCCACCGAGACGACGTCCACGAGCAGGATCGTCGAGGCGCCGTGGACGGCGTGCTCCTCGTGCAGCCGCGGCCGGCGCGGGACCACGGCCAGGTCGGGCACGTAGAGATCGTGGCCGGGGCCCAGGTAGACGGTGATGTTCGGCCAGATCTCCCAGCCCCGGACCGCCGCCGCGGTGGCGAGCTGGAACAACGTCCGGGACAGGATCGTGTTGTGCTGCCAGGTGCCCGGCTCGTTCACCACGATCCGGCCCTGGACCGTCTCGATGCGGAACTCGGGGAACAGTTCGCGCACGGTGCGGTAGCGCTCTTCCAGGGGCCTGACCATGCCGCCGTCCTCATGCTTTCCCGGGGGGTTTCCAAAGGATCACTCAGAGTAACGGCGGCGGCGTCCCGCGATCTAGTGGTTCTTCCTGATCATCGTGATCCCGTCGGCGACCGGCAGCATGACCACGCTCACCCGCGGGTCCTCGATCACCAGGTCGTTGAACTCGCGGATCTGCACCGTCGTCGGCTCGGAGTGCGCCGGGTCGGCCACGTGCCCGCTGCGCAGCGTGTTGTCGGCCAGCAGCAGGCCGCCCGGCCGCAGCCGCTCGACCAGCAACTCGTAGTAACCGGGGTAGTTGCCCTTGTCGGCGTCGAGGAAGGCCAGGTCGATGCGCTCGTCGAAGGCGGCCAGCGTCTCCAGGGCGGGCCCGATCGTCAGCGAGACGCGGTCGCTCACGCCCGCCCGCTCCCAGTAGCGCCGGGCGATCGACGTCCACTCCTCGCTCACGTCGAAGCAGTGCAGCCGCCCGCCGGACAATCCCCGCGCGATGCACACCGACGAGTAGCCGGTGAACGTGCCCACCTCGACCGCCACGGCCGGGGCCGCGAGCTGGGTCAGCATGGTCAGGAACCGGCCCTGGTCGGCGGAGATCTGCATCCTGGCGGCGTCGCCCGTCGCCTCGGCGGTCTCCCGTGCCAGCTCGTCGAGCAGGGGGTCGGGCGGGGTGGAGTGGTCGAGGATGTACCGGCCCACCGCGGGGTCGAGGAGGTTCGCCTTCATGAAGGTCATTCTCCCCTCACGGCGTTCTCCCATCGTCATCAGGTACCAATGAGGGAGCCGCGCCGGTCCTGTTCAGGGTGGCCGTCCGGAGAGTGGTCCTGTCGTTGGTAGGGTCTGCGCGATCGGTGAGCGGGAAGTGGGCGGATGATGAAGCGGTTGGTTGCGGTCGCGGTCGCGTGTGCGGCGCTGGTGATGCTGGGTGTGCTGGCCTTCTCGGAGCCGGGTGAGACGGCCGGGTCGGTACGCCTGACCAGGCAGCTCGACGGTTCGATGGTGCTGGCCGACAGGTCCAGCGACGCGCCCGTGCTCGACGTGTACGAAGACTTCGACTGCCCGATCTGCAAGGAGATGCACTCCAAGGTCGACGGCACGATCCAGAAGCTGGCCAGGGAGGGCAGGCTCAAGGTCGTCTTCCACCCCGTGACGATCTTCCAGGACGAGCCCATGCGCTCCAACTCCATCAGGGCCGCGGCCGCCGCCCGATGCGTGCCGGAGGAGAACTGGCTGGCCTTCAGGGACGAGCTCTACGCCATGCAGCCCGCCCCGCACGGCTCGGCCTCGGGCTTCACCGTGCAGGAGCTGGTGGCCGCCGCCAGGAAGGCCGGCGCCTCGGTGGACGAGTGCGTGACCTCGCAGTCGTACGCCAAGACCCACCTGGCGGAGACCTCGAAGATCCACATCCAGGGCACGCCGACCGTCCTGCTCGACGGGCAGCAGCTCGGCAACGAGGTGTTCGACCCGGCGGCGCTCGAACGCGCAGTCACCGGCGGCGCCGGCGTGCAAGTGTAAAGGTCGTGTCCACAACTTGAGACCGATGTGCCAGATGGTGAATCCCTGTGGCAGACTGACAGGCACCATGTTCTACGGTCTGCTCATTATCGGCAGGCGCGCTGGCTGACACAGGGACACCGCCAGCGCGCAGACCTCTCACGTCCGTGAGGGGTCTTTTTGTTTTCCAGAACACGGATCCGAAAGAAGAGACTTCATGGCCGACGACCGCTTCCACGTCTACGACACGACCCTGCGCGACGGCGCGCAGCAGGAAGGACTCAACCTCACCGTCGTCGACAAGCTCGCCATCGCACGGCAGCTGGACAGCCTGGGCGTCGGTTTCATCGAGGGGGGCTGGCCGGGCGCCAACCCCAAGGACACAGAGTTCTTCAGGCGCGCTCGAACAGAGCTCGACCTGAAGCACGCGCAGCTCGCCGCGTTCGGCGCGACCCGCCGGGCCGGTGTGAAGGCCGCCGACGACCCATTGGTAGCCGCATTGCGCGAATCCGGCGCGCCGGTCGTGACCCTTGTCGCCAAGAGCCACGACCGGCACGTGGAGCTGGCCCTCCGCACGACTCTCCAGGAGAACCTCGCGATGATCCGCGACACGGTTTCTCACCTTCGTGCGGAGGGACAGCGAGTCTTCCTCGACGCCGAGCACTTCTTCGACGGCTACACGTCCAACCCAGCCTACGCGCTCGAAGTGCTGCGGACCGCCGCCGAAGCCGGGGCCGACGTCATCGCCCTGTGCGACACGAACGGCGGCATGCTGCCCGACGAGCTGGCCGAGACCGTGCACGCGGCCGTCCAGACCGGGGCCCGCGTCGGCATCCACTGCCACGACGACACCGGCTGCGCCGTCGCCAACACCCTCGCCGCGGTCAAGGCGGGCGCCACGCACGTCCAGGGCTGCGCCAACGGCTACGGCGAGCGCTCGGGCAACGCCAACCTCTTCACCGTCGTCGCCAACCTCCAGCTCAAGCGCGGCTTCGACCTCGTGCCGCGGGAGGCGCTGGCCGACATGACCCGCATCGCCCACGCGATCACCGAGGTCACCAACGTCACCCCCAACTCGCACGCCCCCTACGTCGGCATGTCGGCCTTCGCCCACAAGGCCGGCCTGCACGCCAGCGCCATCAAGGTCGACCCCAACCTCTACCAGCACATCGACCCGGCCGCCGTGGGCAACGACATGCGCATGCTCGTCTCCGACATGGCCGGCCGCGCCTCCGTCGAGCTCAAGGGCCGCGAGCTGGGCTACGAGCTGACCCCCGAGCACACCAAGACGCTCGTCGAGCGCGTCAAGGACCTGGAGTCGCAGGGCTTCACCTTCGAGGCCGCCGACGCGTCGTTCGAGCTGCTGCTGCGCGACACCGTCCAGGGGGCGCGGCGGCGGCACTTCGAGGTGGAGTCGTGGCGGGTGATCGTCGAGCGGACGAAGGGCGGCGAGCTGGTCAGCGAGGCCACCGTCAAGCTGCACGCCAAGGGCGAGCGCATCGTCGCCACCGGCGAGGGCAACGGCCCCGTGAACGCCCTGGACAAGGCCGTACGGCAGGGGCTTGAGCAGCTCTACCCCGAGCTGGCTCGGCTGGAGCTGGTGGACTACAAGGTCCGCATCCTCGAAGGCACCCACGGCACGGACGCCGTCACCCGCGTCCTCATCACCTCCAGCGACGACACCGCCGAGTGGGCGACGGTGGGGGTGGCCGAGAACATCATCGACGCCTCGTGGCAGGCGCTGGAGCAGGCGGTCACGTACGGCCTGCTGCGCGCGGGCCGCGACTGCGGCTGACCCTGGAGGCGGCGCCCGCTCCGAGCGGGCTGCGGAGGCGCCCATGGTGACCAGGATGCGCGGTGCCATGGGGGCCGGTCCGATCACGGCGGCGAAGCTTGTGGACGCTTCGGTGGCGGTCATCACCTTCATGGAAGCGGATCATCCGATCGACGGGATGTCGTCCGCAGGGTCGCCGGGGCGGACGAGGCCCGATTCGTAGGCGTGGCGGACCATCTGGGCGCGGTCGCGGAGGGCGAGTTTGGTCAGCAGGCGGTTGATGTGGGTGCTGACGGTCGCCTCCGTGATGGACAGCGTGCCGGCGATCTCGGTGTTGGACAGGCCCCGCGCCACCAGCCGCAGCACCTCCTCCTCCCGGGCGGTCACCCCCGTGGCCGCCGGCGACGGGGCGGGGGCCGTACGCCGGTAGGCCGCCACGACGCGGCCGGTCACCGCCGGGTCGAGCAGGACGTCGCCCCGCGCGGCGCTGCGGATGGCGGCGAACAGGTGCTCGGGCGGCGACACCTTGAGCAGGAACCCGCTGACCCCGGCGTGCAGGGCGAGGTCGAGGTTCTCGTCGGTGTCGTAGGTGGTCAGCATGATCACCCGTGGGGGCGCCGGGGTCGCCAGGATGCGGCGGGCGGCCTCCAGGCCGTTCAGGCGGGGCATCGCGATGTCGAGCAGCACGACGTCGGGGCGCAGGCCGCGGGCCAGCTTCACGGCCCGCTCGCCGTCGGCCGCCTCGCCCAGCACGGACAGGTCCGGCTGGGTGCCGATCATCAGGCGCAGCCCGGCCCTGATCATCGCCTGGTCGTCGGCGATCAGCACGTCGATCCTCCCGCCGCCGGGCTCGTCGGGGGTGGAGGGGGCGTTCGGGGAGGAGGGGGTCACAGGGGGAGCTCCGCTCGTACCGTGAAGCCGCCTTCAGGCAGAGGGGCGGCCGTCAGCGTGCCCTCGAAGAGGGCGGCCCGCTCGCGCATGCCGATCAAACCGTGGCCGCCGCCCCCGGCCGACGGCGACCGGGGGCCGCGCGGCCCCCGGTCCGTGATCTCCAGCCGGAGCTCCGCCGGCAGGTACGAGACGCTCACCGCCGCCCGCGTCGGCCCCGCGTGCTTGAGGGTGTTGGTCAGCGCCTCCTGGACGATCCGGTACGCCGACAGATCCAGCCCGGCCGACAACGGCGCCCGCTCGCCCGACACCGCCAGCGTGACGTCGAGCCCCGCCGACCTGAACTGCTCCAGCAGCTCCTCCAGCCGGTCGAGGCCGGCCTGCGGGAGCAGATCGCCGGCCTGCGTGCCGCGCAGCAGCCCGAGCATGCGCCGCAGCTCCTCCATGGCCTCCCGGCCGGCCGCCTCCACCGTGGTGAGCGCCTGCCGCTCGGGCTCCTGGTCCTCGCGCAGCAGCAGCCGTACGGTCCCGGTGTGCATGGTCATCACGCTGACGCTGTGCGCGACGATGTCGTGCAGCTCGCGGGCGATGCGGGCCCGTTCCTCCTGCACCGACTCGCGGGCCAGCAGCGCGCCGCGCTCTGCCGCCTGCACGGCCAGCACGCGGTGGCGGCGTACGGCCAGACCGGCTCCGGCGGCGATGGCGCACATCACCAGCGCCACGGCGACGTCCCCCCAGCCCGACGGAGGGGAGGCCCTGGACAGCATGGCGGCCACGAACACGCCCGTCGCGGTCAGCCCGGCCACGGCCCGCGCGCTGTCGGGCCGCACCTCGGCCAGCAGCGTGCACAGCAGGACGAGCTGGGTGTAGAACTGCCAGGCCGCGGGGGAGCCGGGCGCCAGCGCGAACGTCGCGATGTTGGCGGCCGAGTAGCCGGCCAGGATCGCGAACGGCGCGCGCGTCCTGAACAGCACCGCGACGGCGGTGACCAGCCCGGCGGCGATCCACAGCAGCAGGTAGGAGCGCGGAGAGGCCATCGAGCGCACGCTGACCTCCTCCGCGACCGCGAACAGGGCCACGACCGCCGCCACGAGCCAGTCGACGGGGGAGGGGGAACGGCGGTGGAGCATGAGGCGAGAGTAGCCCGCCCGGAATGTCGTAATGTGCAGCGGAATCACCCGTAAGGGGGACGCCGAGTCCAAGCCTGCCTTGACGACGGGCCCGGCGGGCGACGCCTACCGTGCCCGGCATGTTCACCGACGCACTCTCCATCCGCCGCTTCCTGGCCGGCGCGAGCCTCGTCCTGGCCCCGGTCTGCCTGATCCTCGGCATGATCACCGACCCGTCCGAGTTCGGGGTCGAGGACCCGCTGGTCTACGCGCACAACCCGGGCGCCGTGGGCGTCAGCGCGACGCTCCTGCACTACACCTGGGTGCTGTTCGTGCCAGGGGTGATCGGCATGGTCCTGCTCGTCCGGGGCAAGGGCAGGGCGCTGGCCACCGTCGCGGGCGCGCTCGCGGTGCCCGGCCTGATCAACTTCTCGTCGCTGATGATCTCGGACTTCTTCGACATCGTGCTCTTCGACGCCCTGCCCGCCGCGCAGGCCGAGAAGCTCATGCAGGACGCCGCGCAGCCCGCCCTCATCGCCGCCTGGCAGCTGCCCGGCATGATCGGGTCCTTCCTGGGCCTGGTACTCGTCGCGGTCGCGTACGCGCGGGCGGGGCTGGCGGGCTGGTGGTTCCCGGCGGGCGTGCTGGCGGGCATCGTGGTGTGGTTGTTCGGCGCGAGCGCGTGGAACCTGGTCCTCGGGATCGGCGGCCCGGTCATCCTGCTGGCCGCGTTCGGCGCCGTGGGCGTGTCGATCATGCGCACGCCGGAACGGGCGGCCTAGAGCCGGTCGGGGCCGCCGTCCTCGTCCAGCCAGGCCACCACGTGGGCGGTGAAGCTGTCCACGAGGGTCAGGGGCTCGCCGGCCAGCACGAGGAGGGCGACGAGCTGGTTGACGCCGAACGCGCGCTCCCACGTGACCGCCCGCCGATAGGTGCCCGCGTCGACGGCGTCGCGCAGGTGCTCCCAGCCGTGCCAGCCCATGAAGGCCGCGTCGATCGCCGGGTCGAACAGGTGGGCCCGGTCCCAGTCGAGGACGCCGACCAGCTTGCCGTTCGCGTCCCAGTGGACGTTGTCGCCGACGAGGTCGCCGTGGACCAGCGAGTCGGGGACCTGCTCCAGGGCCAGGGCGTCGTCGAGGCGCCGGCGTCCCTCCTCCCGCCACCTGGCCGGGAAGCGCGGGACGACCTCTTCGGCGAGGATCGTGCTCCAGCTCGCGGGCCCGGCGTACGAGCGCGGGGCGGGCAGCAGGGCGCGCAGCTCCGGGGTGACGGGCAGCTCGCGGAGGGCGCCCAGCAGCTCGCCGATCAGGGCCGGGTCGCCCCGCCCCGCGCCGAGCCCGGCGCCGTCCAGCCAGGAGACGGCCACGGCGGCGCGCTCCCCGAACGTCGTCACCGGCGTCAGCGGCTCGGGCACCGCGAACGGCAGCCCGGCGGCCGCGATCGCGCGCAGCAGCTCGGTCCGCCGCGGCAGCGCCGCGCTCACGCTCGGCCGCCGCCCGACCCGCACGGCCGCCACCCCGGGAAGCAGCACGACGTCGTGCATCCCGCCGGGGGCGAGCCGCGCGCTGCCGAGGGGAGCGCCGGGCACGAGCGCGTCGGCGATCTCCAGCAGGTCAGGGGGCACAGGCTCGCTCATCGGTTCATCTCTTCCGGGGGGACGGGTGTTCGCGTAGAGCCTACGCGGGTCCCGACCGGCGCCCGGCCTCCATACGATGGTGACCCATGAGCTTCAGTGTGCTCGGCGTGCACGCCCACCCGGACGACGAGGCGATCTGGACCGGCGGCACCCTCGCCAAATACGCCGACGAGGGCGCCACGACCGCCGTCGTCACCTGCACCTGGGCCGAGGGCACCCAGCGGGCGCAGGAGCTGGAACGCGCCCTCGACATCCTCGGCGCGGGCAAGCCCCGGCTGCTCGGCCTCGCCGACGCGGGCAAGCCCGAGTCCGCCCCCGGCCGCCCGCGCTTCCTCGACGTGCCCTTCGACGAGGCGGTGGGCCTGCTGGTCGAGCACATCAGAGCCGTCCGGCCCGACGTCGTGCTCACCTTCGACGGCTTCGGCGGCTACGGCCACCCCGACCACGTGCACGTGCACCGGGTCACCCTGGCCGCGGTCGAGGCGGCCGGCTACGACCAGCTCTACCCCGGCACGGGCGACCCCTGGCGGCCGCACGCGCTCTACCTGGCGACCGTCCCGCGCTCGGTCGTGACGGCCCACTGGCGGGCGGTCTTCGGCGCCGATCCGGAGCCCGGCCAGGCGCTGCCCGGCGTCCCCGACCACCAGGTCTCGGCCGCGATCGACGTGTCGCGCTGGTCGGAGCGCAAGTGGGCGGCCATGCTCGCCCACGAGTCCGAGGTGGAGCGCGGCGCGTCGATGACCATGCTGACCGGGCTGCCGGAGCGGGCCCGCGCCCAGATGCTCGCCAACGAGTGGTACCGCCGGATCGCCTTCTAGACCGGCTAGAGCAGGCCCGCCGACAGGGTCTCGCCCTCGACCTTGAGCTTGCCGCCCGAGCACGACACCTTGGGCGAGTCGGTGCCCGGCACGATCACCGTCAGCAGCGACTTCGCCGCCGGCGACACCACCACGTTCGTCGCGTCCTTGGCCAGGTAGGTGGGCGACACCCAGCCCAGCCTGCCGCCGCGCTCCACCTTCTGGCCGCCGACCCGCTCGCACGCGGAGAACTGCATCAGCGTCACCTTGAAGGCGCCGTCGGCCAGCACCACCTTGCCGCCGCTGTTCGAGACGACCTTGTACGAGGGCGCGAACCGCCACAGGTTGCTGACCTTCTTGCCCCCGGAGGCCGTGTCGAGCACCGCCATCAGGTCCTGGCCGTGGTTCACCAGCACCGAACGCGTCCGGCTCACGCCGTAGGCCTTGTCCGTGAGGCGGAAGGCCTGCCGGTCCTTGCCGTAGGAGGTCTTGGTCAGCCGGGACGAGGTGCGCGGCCGGAACCGGGCCCCCTCGACCGCCGGCACGTTGTGTGCCTCGGGGGAGAGCGTCCAGTAGCGGTAGGCGCTCTTCTCGTAGGAGTGGAAGCCGCCGTCCATGAGGATGTCGCGGCCCTGCGCGTAGTACGTCACGCCCAGGTGGTCCTCGTGCCCGTGGAACTTCATGCCGGGCCCGAACCTGATCGAGTAGTACGACGAGTCCGGCTTGCCCCAGGCCGTCCGGCCGTAGACGTAACCGGCCTTGTAGACCTTGACCTTCTGCTTCGGGGTGCCGGTCTCCATCTTCGGCTCGGTCTCGGCGCTGCCGTCGCCGATGGGGACCATGTAGCCGTTGGGCATCGTGGAATGGGCGATGAAGTCCTTCAGCGCCTCGGCCCGCCGGCTGATCTCGGCCGGCACCTTGCGGTCGCACGCCTTCATGTTGGTGATGGCGACCTGGAGGCGGCCGTACACGTAGACGGCGTAGCGGGGGGCCTGCTCCATGAGCGCGCCCTGGGAGTCGACGTCGAGCTTGACCGTGCCGGTGAGCCGCCTGGAGGCCAGGTTCGACCAGTCGGAGCGGCCGTACCGGCAGCCGATGCCCATGAGGGCGATGTCCTGGTCGATGCCGTGGTTGTGGCCCTTCTTGTACAGCCGCGCGTCCGACAGCAGCCTGGCGTGGTCGGCCAGGCTGTCCTTCAGCCAGCTCTCCTTGACGTGCATGCTCAGGCACAGCAGCGGCTGCGTGCGCAGCGAGACCGGGTGGTCCTTCCACACGTACGGCTTGGTGGCGGCGGCCCCGCGCCGGTTGTTCGCCACCCAGTCCTTGGTGATCTCGGTGGCACGATCCAGGTAACGCCGCTCGCCGGTGTTCTCGTAGGCCACGACCAGCGTGCCCATCCAGCGCAACGACTGGAAGACGAACTCCCACGACCGGTTCCGGTACGGGCTCGCCCCCCAGTCGATGTCCTTGCCCAGCTTGTACGCCGGCAGCCCGACCAGCGAGATCTCGCCCTTCATGACGTCCTCGGCCGTCGGCGTGCCCGGCAGCCAGTCGCCTTGGCACTGCGCGGTACGGGTCACCTTGTCGGCGGCCTGCGCCGGGCTCGTCAGCCCGCCGAGCGCGAGCGTGAGGGCAAGAGGTATCGCGAGCCGGCGCACGCCAGGGTTCCTTCCGGACAAGAAAGTGAGGGCGGGACATGCTTTCGGAATCACGATCAACCGGTCAAGTCGCGTACCGGATCGTTAACGGCCCGATGCCCGCCGGTGCCTGCGACGCACCGGATGTCATGCTGGAGCCGTGAGATTCGACGACATCGTGCTGCCCGACACGCCCGCCTGCCGCGGTGCGCTGGAGGTGGCCACCCGCTACCAGTCACCCTCGCTGCTCAACCACTCCATCCGCGCGTACCTCTGGGCCGCCGCGTACGCGCAGAACAGGGCGATCGACTTCGACGCCGAGCTGCTCTACGTGTCGTCCATGCTGCACGACATCGGCCTGGTCGCCGAGTTCGACAGCCAGACGGTGCCGTTCGAGGAGGCCGGCGGGCACGTGGCCTGGGCCTTCTGCGCGGGTGCCGGCTGGTCGCCCGAGCGCCGGCTGCGCGCCTCCGAGGTGATCATCCGGCACATGTGGGAGGAGGTGCCGGTGGAGGAAGACCCGGAGGGCCACCTGCTGGAGCTCTCCACCGGCATGGACATCTCCGGCCGGCGCACCGAGGACATCCCCGACGGCGTGCGGCACGAGGTGCTGGAGCGCTACCCGCGGCTGGAGATCGCCAAGGAGTTCGCCGCCTGCATCGCCGACCAGGGCGCGCGCAAGCCGTCGAGCTACGCCGGCCAATTCGTGCGCGGCGGGATCGCCGACCGCATCGCCGCCAACCCCCTCGACGCCTAGCCCTTGGGCCCCGCGCTCTGCACGACGTCGAAGCTCCACACCTGGGAGTCCGTCGCCGCCGGGCCCTGCCCGTGACCGTGGCCCTGGCCCTGACCCGCGGCGGCCTGGGCGTGGCCGCGCTGGAACGCCTGGCCCTGCTGCCAGGTCCGGAAGTCCTCCTCGCTGCGCCAGCGCGTGTAGACGAGGTACTGGTCGGTGCCCTCGACCGGCCGCAGCAGCTCGAACCACTCGAACCCGTCGGCCGACTCCACCATCCCGGCCCGGCCGGAGAACCGCCGCTCCAGTTCCTCCCGCATCTCGGCGGGCACGGTCAGGACGTTGATCTTCACGATGGACAACGGAGGACCCCTCTCGGCGAAGCCTTAGCGCACGACCCGCTGCGTCGCAGGTGAGGGCTCCAGGCTAACGCGGGCCACCGCCGGTACGTGATCCCTGTCCAGCGCGTCCCGCAGGTTCGGCAGGGTGACCCGGGACAGGTGCTCGCTCAGCTCGCTCATCGGGGCCGCCTCGTCGGCGGCCACGCGCAGCCGCACCTCCGGGTGGCCGCGCGGGCCGACCAGGTCGGCGTCGGCGTTCAGGACGGCGGGGCTGGCCTCGACGTCGGCGGCGACCGCGTGGGCCATGCCGCCCGCCGCGATCTCGGTGACGCCGTCCGGCCCGGCCTCCAGGCGCAGCCGGGTACGGGCGTCCCTGCGGCCCTGGGCGACCAGCCAGCGCAGGGCCAGCAGCGCGACCAGGACCGACACGGCGGCCACGGCCCACCACACGGCCGGGCTGTTACGGGTGAAGAACCCGCGGACGCCCGCGTCCACGATCGGCGTGGACGGCCCCAGCAGCCCGCGGGCCAGCGTCAGCCCGCCGAGCCCGGCCAGCACCAGCCCGACCAGGGCCAGCCCCCACCGGTTGCCGCGGCCGGTCTTCCTGTTCATCGGCGCTCCTTGACGTTGACCGCCACCCGGTACGGCTCCACCGGGTCCAGCCCGGCGAGCCTGGTGAGGACGGCGTCGCGCACGGCCCGGCCGAAGCCCTCGTCGTCCCAGCCGGACGTGGCCGGGGTGACGGCGACCGTACGGCCGCGCAGGCTGGCGTGCGCCGAGCGCACCCCGGGCACCTCCTCGGCGGCGTGCTCCAGGGCCCTGGTGAAGCTCTTGGGACGCACGCCGATGATCAGGTCGGGGTCGCCGGTCCGCACGGGGACCATCCGCGGCCGTCCCGGCACCAGGGCGGTGACCAGCAGCGCCAGCCCGGCCAGCGCCACGATCGCGGCCCCGGTCAGGACCAGCGGGTCCGACCACGGCGTCGTGGCCGCCCACGCCAGCATCCGGTCGTGGGGCAGCCACCGCAACGGGCTGCCGAGCAGCGCGGACACCGTCTCGGCGGCCACCAGCAGCCCCAGCAGCGTGAGCAGGACGGCGACCACGATGGCGGGCACCCGGCGCTGCGGCCGGAACGCGCGCACCGCGGCCCGGTCGGCGTCCTTGTCCCGCGGCGGCGCCGCCCCCGGCTCGCCCCGATGCGCCCCCGCCGCGTCCGGCGGGACGGCCTCCCGCCTCTCCTCTGGCTCCTCGGACGGGAGCGGGCGGGTCATGCCGGTCCTCCCGCCAGATCGGTCATGATCACGTCGAGGCGGGTGACGTCCAGGCCGGTCTGCATGGCCACCCGGTTGCGCACGTGCTCCCGCAGCCGCGCGGCCACGGCGTGCAGCGGGGCCGGGTAGGCGACGGTCACGTCCAGCTTCAGGGTGGCCCGCTCGCCGCGCACCTCGGCGCTGGACGAGTGGGTCCACGGCGCCCCGCCCAGCCGCACGTCGAGCACCTCGGGCACCTCCCGCGCCGCGCAGCAGGCGATCTTGGCGACCACCCGGTCGGAGATCTCGGTACGGCCCCGCCGCTCGGGTTCGGCCGACGGCGCGAGCCGCTGCCGGGGAACCGTGACGTGGGCAGTGGTGGTCATCGCCGCCTCGCGGTCAGCCCCGACAGGTTCAGCTCGCCGGTCTCGGCGACCTTGCCGACCAGGAAGCCGACCGCGCCGAGCACGAGGACGAGCAGGAACGCGCCGAGGCCGCCGAAGGCCCCCGCGAGTCCGAGGATGATGCCGACCGCCATGCCGATGACCGGCAGCCAAGGGACGTTGCTCATGATTCCTCCACCACGTCGATCACGTCGTCGATGCGTACGTTGACGGGACGCCCGCCGCCCGGCTGCCACACCGCCTGGCGGACGTCCTCGGCGGTCTCGGGCAGCGGCCGTTCCAGGGTCGCCACGATGGCGATCTCCACCGTGTCCCCGTCGGCCGAGACGCCCATGACCCGCGTCCCGGGCAGGTACGTCGCCACCGTCCCGAACGGGCCGCCGGAGAGCCCCGCCACCCCCGGGCAGGCCCGGACGAGCTCGGCCAGCGTCTCGGCCTCCGCCTTGGCGTCCGCGTCGGCGTCGGCCCGCGTGTAGGCGGTGGCGCCGGGGCCGGTCATTGGACCCGTGGCTCCGGCTGCTCGATGACGTCGCGGCGACCGTCGCCCCTGTCCTTGTCGCGGTCCTGGCCGGGCAGGTGCACGTCGTCGACCCTGATGTTGACCTCGGTCACCTCCAGGCCGCACATGCGCTCGACCGCCGCGATGACGTTCCTGCGCACGGCCGCGGCCAGGTCGGGGATGGCGGTGCCGTATTCGGCGACCAGGTCCATGTCCACGGCCGCCTGGCGCTCGCCGACCTCGACCGAGACGCCCTGGGCGACGCTGCGCTCCCCGCCGACCATCCCGCGCACGTTGCCGAGCGCCCTGGCCGCGCCGCCGCCCATGGCGTGCACGCCGGATACCTCGCGTGCGGCCAGTCCGGCGATCTTGGCGACGACGACGTCGTCGATGCTCGTCGTGCCCTTGTCGGTGACCAGCGAAGTCGCCGGCCCGCCCTCCTGCGTTCTGGCCCGCGGTACGGCAGAAGTCTGGTTGACCATCGTGTCCGGCACGTTCCGTCACCCCCTAGAAGTCTCTGATAAGCAGAGATATCCCCTTAACCACCACCGATGCCCCACAAAACGGACTCTGGGGGCATTTATGGAGAGTTCCTGACTTTTTTGGCGGTGGGCGGACCCCTCCGGCGGCGGCGATAGCCTTGTCAGGTGCGTATAGCGAGGTTCTCCACAGGCGAAGGCGTGTCGTTCGGCGTGGTCGAAGGCGGCCCTGGAGAGGAGTTCGTCTCCACGGTCTCCGGCCATCCGTTCGGCCAGGTGCAGTTCACCGGCGAGCGCTTCCCGCTGTCCCAGGTGAAGCTGCTGGCCCCGATGCTGCCGAGCAAGGTCGTCGCCATCGGCAGGAACTACGCCGAGCACGCCCGCGAGATGGGCAACGAGGTGCCCGACGAGCCGCTCATCTTCATGAAGCCGTCCACGTCGGTGATCGGCCACGGCGAGGCCATCGCCTACCCGACCTCGCTGTCCGACCGGGTCGACTACGAGGGCGAGCTGGCCGTGGTGATCGGCAGGCTCTGCCGCGACGTGCCCGTCGACCGGGTCAAGGACGTCATCTTCGGCTACACCTGCGCCAACGACGTCACCGCCCGCGACCTGCAGAAGAAGGACGTGCAGTTCACCCGGGCCAAGAGCTTCGACACGTTCTGCCCGCTCGGGCCCTGGATCCAGACCGATCTCGACGCGAGCGACCTCGCGCTGACCACCACGGTCAACGGCGAGATCCGGCAGAGCGGCCGCACCAGCCAGCTCATCAACGACATCCCCGCGCTGGTCGCCTACGTCAGCGCGGTCATGACGCTGATCCCCGGCGACGTCATCCTGACCGGCACCCCGGCGGGCATCGGCCCGCTGGAGATCGGCGACGAGGTCAGCGTCGGCATCGAAGGCATCGGCACTCTCACGAACAAGGTGGTCTCCCGTGACTGATCTACGGGTGCGTTTCGCCCCGTCCCCGACCGGCATGTTCCACGTCGGCGGCGCCCGCACGGCGCTGTTCAACTGGGCCCTCGCCGAACAGTCCGGCGGCCGCTTCGTCCTGCGCGTCGAGGACACCGACGCCACGCGCAACCGTCCGGAGTGGACCGAGGGCATCATCTCGGCCCTCGACTGGATCGGCATCAACGGCACCAACCCGGTGTTCGAGGGCCCCTACTTCCAGTCGGCCTACGAGCCGCAGCACCGCGAGGCCGTGGCCAAGCTGCTGGCCGACGGCAAGGCGTACCACTGCGACTGCACCCGCGAGACGCTGGTGGCCCGCACCGGCTCCGAGCACAAGGGCTACGACGGGTTCTGCCGCGAGCGCGGCCTGACCGAGGGCGCGGTGCGCTTCCGCACCCCCGACGAGGGCGTCACCCTCGTCGAAGACCTGATCAGGGGCAACGTCGAGTTCCCCAACGAGGCCCAGGAAGACTTCGTGATCGCCCGCACCGACGGCTCGCCGCTCTACGTGCTGGCCAACGCCGTCGACGACATCACCCAGGGCATCACGCACGTCGTGCGCGGCGAGGAGCACCTCGGCAACGCCGCCAAGCAGATGCTGCTGTGGCCGGCGCTCGGCTCCACCCCGCCGGTCTGGGCCCACCTGCCGGTGATCGTCAACGAGCAGCGCAAGAAGCTGTCCAAGCGCCGCGACAAGGTGGCCCTGGAGGACTACCGCGACGAGGGCTACCTCGCCGAGGCCATGGTCAACTACCTCATGCTGCTCGGCTGGGGCCCCGGCGAAGACCGCGAGATCATGCCGTGGGCGGAGATGGTCCCGCTGTTCAGGCTGGAGGACGTCAACTCCGCCAGCGCCTTCTTCGACGAGAAGAAGCTGCGGGCCTTCAACGGCGAGTACATCAGGGCCCTGCCGCTGGAGACCTTCGAGGAGCGCTGCTCGCCCTACCTCGACCCCGCCTGGGACCGCGAGCTGTTCAGCAAGGTCGCGGCGCTGGCCCAGACCCGCATCGGCGTGCTGTCGGAGATCCGGCAGAACGTCGACTTCCTCTTCCTCGACGAGCCCGTCTTCGACCAGCCGTCCTGGGACAAGGCGATGAAGAACTCCCCGGTGGAGATCCTCGGCGGCTACCTCGACCGCCTCCAGACGGTCGCCTGGGACCCTGACTCGCTCAAGGAGGCCCTGGAGGAGGTCGGCGCGCCGCTCGGGCTCAAGCTGGGCAAGACCCAGGCCCCCGTACGCGTGGCGATCACCGGCCGGACGGTGGGCCTGCCGCTGTTCGAGTCGATCGAGGTGCTCGGGCGCGAGCGCTCCATGGAGCGGATCCGAGCGGCGCTAGCGCGCCTGCGAGGCTGAGCGACGACCCGACGGCCATCGACAGCCACACCCCCGTGACGCCGAGCCACGAGCTCAGCAGATAGGCGAGGGGCAGCTGCACCGCGAAGCCCGCCAGCGTGGCGGCGAGCAGGCGGCTGCCCCTTCCGCTCGCCTGGAGCACCCCGCCGACGGCGATCAGCCCGCCGAACGGCACCAGGTAGAGCGCCATCCAGCGCAGGAAGCCCACGGCCACCGCCGGGTCGTCGGTGAACAGCCCGGCCGCGGGCGCGGCCACCAGGTTGACCACGACCGCGACCACCGCCCCCGTCACCAGCCCGAGCCGCAGCGGTGACCCGACCGGCTCCGACCGCGCGGTGCGGATCATCGCCGCCTGGCGCAGCGCGTAGAAGACCATGACCCCGGCCAGCATGATCTTCTGGCCGATGCCGTACCCGGCGACCTCGGCCGTGCCGAACCCGGCCACGATCTCCACCAGCGCCATGCCCACCAGGGAGCGGGCCAGGAAGTCGCCCGACATGGGCAGGCCGGTGCGCAGCACCTCGCCGGCCAGCAGGCCGTCGCCGCCGGCGGCGCGGAGCCGTACGAGGGAGGTCAGCGCCACCCCGAGCGTGACCAGCCGGGCCGCCACGGTGGCCAGCGCGGCCCCCTGGACGCCCAGGTCGAGGCCGTAGATGAGCAACGGGTCCAGGACGATCACCAGGGCGTTGCAGATCAGCGCGTTCCGCATGGGAGTCTTCGTGTTGCCCAGGCCCTTGAGGATGCCGTCCACGACGGTCTGGGCGAAGAACACCGGCAGCCCGGCCAGCGAGACCAGGAAGAAGCCGGCCGTCAGCCCCGGGTCGTCGGTGAACAGGGCCGCCAGCGGCTCGCGCAGCAACACGCCGGGGACGGCGACGGCGACCGAGAACGCGGCCCACAACAGCCAGCCCGTCCTGATCACGGGCCCGATCGGCGCGCGCCCGTCACGCCGCCCGATGAGCACGGTCATCCCCGTCGGGACGGCCAGGAACAGCCCGTAGGCCAGGTATTCGGCCGTGGTGCCCACGGTGACCGCCGCGATGGCGCCCTCCCCGAGCCCCGAGACCCACAGCAGGTCGATCACCCCCACCGCCACCACGGCCGTGAGCAACTCCACATAAATGGGGAGGGCCAGCCTGAACATGCATACCTCGTTTCGTTGTATCTCGTTTAGAGGTATAGCGTTACGATGCACGACATGGCAAGCGGCGGGGATCTGTCCCTCACCATCCTGGGATTCCTGAACGAGCGTCCGATGCACGGCTACGAGCTCAAGGCGCGCCTGGCCGCGCTCACCGGCCATCTCCGCCCGGTCAGCGACGGCGCCCTCTATCCCGCCATATCGAGACTGGAGAGCAAGGGCCTGGTCGAGCGGCACGAGGAGGCGGGCGCGGCGGCGGCCCGCAGGCAGGTGCTCACGCTCACCGGCAAGGGCCGCGAGGAGCTGCTGCGGCGGCTGCGCGAGCCGAGCGAGCTCGACGTCAGCGACCAGACGCGCTTCTTCGCCCTGCTGACCTTCCTGTCGGCGCTGCCCGACCCGGCCGACCGGTCACGGGTGCTGCGCCGCCGGCTGGCCTTCCTGGAGGCCCCGGCGAGCTTCTTCTACGAGGACGGCCGGCCGGTCCGGATCAAGGACGAGCCCGACCCGTACCGGCGGGGGATGCTGGAGATCGCCCGCGCGTCGAGCCGGGCGGAGAAGGAATGGCTCCGGCAGCGCATCGAGGAGCTGCCGGAGCCGTAGGGAAAGCCTCGTCGGGGGAGGCGGGGGAGGCGGGGGAGGCGGGAGAAGCGGGGAGCGGCGGTCAGTCGAGGCCGCGGCGGGCCAGCAGCGGCCCGATGCCCGCCTCGCGCCCGCGGAAGTTGCGGAAGGCGGTCAGCGGGTCGATGCTGCCGCCCCTGGAGAGCAGCTCGCGGCGGAAGTGGTCGCCGTTCGCCCTGGTCAGGCCGCCGTTCTCCTTGAACCACTCCACGCTCTCGGCGTCGAGCACCTCGCTCCAGATGTAGGAGTAGTAGCCGGCGCTGTAGCCGCCCGAGAAGATGTGGGCGAAGTAGTTGGTCCGGTAACGCGGGCGCACCAGCCGCACGTCGATCCCGGCCGCCTCCAGCGCCCGCTGCTCGAACGCCTGCGCGTCGGCCACCTGCTCGCCGGGCGCCAGCCGGTGCCAGGCCCAGTCGAGCAGCGTGGCCGCCAGGTACTCCACCGTCGCGAAGCCCTGGTTGAACTTCTCGGCCGCGTTGAGCTTCTCCACCAGCTCGGCGGGCATCGGCTCGCCCGTCTCGTGGTGCTTGGCGTAGTTGGCCAGGATCTCCGGCCAGGTCACCCACATCTCGTTGACCTGCGAGGGGTACTCGACGAAGTCGCGCGGCACGCTGGTGCCCGACACGCGCGGGTAGCGCACCTGGGAGAACAGCCCGTGCAGCGCGTGGCCGAACTCGTGGAAGGCGGTGTTGACCTCGTCGTACGTCAGCAGCGTGGGCCCCGAGGCCGGCTTGGTGATGTTGAGGTTGTTCATGACCACCGGCAGCTCGCCGAACAGGTGCGAC
The DNA here is from genome assembly GCF_044465525.1 of Nonomuraea sp. NPDC049646. Taxonomy (NCBI): domain Bacteria; kingdom Bacillati; phylum Actinomycetota; class Actinomycetes; order Streptosporangiales; family Streptosporangiaceae; genus Nonomuraea; species Nonomuraea sp. NPDC049646. The sequence goes on from NZ_JBITLU010000028.1 coordinate 41,442, forward strand.
TGGTCGACCAGGTTGTTCATCCACGCCCCGCCGCGCTTGTTCGCCCTGGCGTAGGGGTCGAGCAGGAACAGGCCGAGCGCGCCGCCGTCCTCGTCGAACACCTCGAAGACGGTCACGTCGGGGTGGTAGCCGCGCAGGTCGGGCCGTTCGGTGAAGGTGATGCCGTAGAGCTTGGTGGCGGCGAAGAACACGCCGTCCCTGATGACCCGGTTCAGCTCGAAGTAGGGGCGCATGGCGTCGGCGTCGAAGTCGTAGCGGGCCAGCCGCACCTTCTCCGAGTAGTACGACCAGTCCCAAGGCTCGATCTCGAACCCGGCCTGCTCGGTCAGCGCCTCGGCCTCCTTTCCGGCGTTGCGCACCGCCGGGCCGACGAGCTGGCCGAGCATCTCCTCGACCGCCTCGACGGTCTTGGCCGTCTGGTCGGCCACCGAGTAGGCGGCGTGGTCGGGGAAGCCGAGCAGCGCGGCCCGCTCGGCCCGCAGCGCGGCCATCCTGGCGGCCCGGTCGAAGTTGGCCGGGGCGCGGCCGACGCTGCGCTCGTACAGGCGGCGGCGCACGTCGCGGTCGGTGAGCTGGGCCAGGCCGGGCTGGTTGGTGAAGTTCAGCAGCGGCAGGACGTACGTGCCGTCGTCCTTGCGCAGGGACTCGATCCTGGCCTCGTCGAAGCCGTCGAGCTCCTTGGGGTCCGTGAGGACCAGGGCCTCCTCGGTGGACGCCTTGAGCAGGGTCTGCGCGAACTCGGTCGACAGCTTCGACAGCTCGCCGTTGAGCTCGCGCAGCCGGTCCTGCTCCGGCTCCGACAGGTCGGCCCCGGCCCGGACGAAGTCCTCCCGGTACTTCTCCAGCAGCCACGCCTCCTCGGCGTCGGACGTGCCGACCTGCTTGATCCGCGCCCACAGCGCCCGGTTGAGGCGGATGGCGTCGTTGTGCGCGGTCAGCTTCGGGGAGATCTCCTTCTCGATCTCCATGATCCCGTCGCTGGAGTTGGACGCGGCCATGCTGAAGAAGACCGTGGCCGTGCGGTCGAGGATGCGCCCCGAACGCTCCAGGGCCGCGATCGTGTTGTCGAAGGTGGGCGGCTCGGTGCTGTTCGCGATCGCGTCGACCTCGGCCAGGTGCTCGGCCATGCCGCGCTCGAACGCGGGCAGGTAGTGCTCCTCGCGCACGTCCGCGAACGGCGGCAGCTGGTACGGCAGGCTACTAGGGGCGAAGAACGGGTTCTCGGCCAACGCTTGGGCTCCTCCACGTGGTGTTTTGTCCTCTTCAGCTTGGCACGTCGGAGCCTGTGCCGCAGGCGGCCGGACGCCGCTTCGGCAATCGTTTTGGTCTTACCCCCCGAGCTGGGCTATTCTTTCGGACGTCGCCAAGCGCGCTCCGAGAAGGAGTTCGCAGCGGTGGGGTATGGTGTAATTGGCAGCACGACTGATTCTGGTTCAGTTAGTCTAGGTTCGAGTCCTGGTACCCCAGCAAGTTTCCGAAACGGATGTCTCCCTGAGAGACATCCGTTTTTTCGTTTCCCACGGCGTCGCCACGTTCGCTCCCTCAAGGCGCGCTGAGCACACTGATGCCACCAGGGCGGCCCTGACCCTGTCGTACGCGGACGAAGACGCCATTCTCGACACCCGCGTGACGCCGGGCGCGGTTTCGTCCCGCAGGAGGCTGTTGAGGGCTTCGAGGCTGAAGTCCTGCGCCGACGGGCCTGCCCCGCCATGGGCGCCGAACCCGCATGGACGGCCTGGCCGCGATCAGGAAGCCGGGCCCCGGGGCCGTGGCCGAGGGCTTCCGCCGCGGGCCGCCCGCCGGGTAGCCTCCCTCGCCTTATGGACGAACCTCGCCTCCAGGACGAATTCCGCATGCGGGAGGGCGGCCTCGCACGTTTCGTCGCCCCGTTCGCCGCGCCGCTGGCGCTCTTCTTCGCCGTCTGCCTGCTGCTCGGGGCCGTCCTCACCGGCAGCTCGGCGCTGGGGGTCGTGATCGGCGCGCTCGCCACGGCGGCGCTGACCGGCGTGCTCGTCATCAGGCACCGCCGTCTGGTCGCGGGCACGGTGGTGCGCTTCTCGCCGGAGGGCGTGGAGCTGGCCGACGCCCGCGGCTTCCGGGTGCGCCTGCGCTGGCCCGACATCGCCGCGATCGGCGTGGTGGACACCCGGCCGGCCGACCCCAGGCCCCTGGGCCGGCCCGGCGGCCTCCGCGTGCGCGTCCCGGCGCTGCGCTCGGCGGGGCTGGTCGGGTGGGGTGAGCGCACGCTCCCGCCGCGGACGCCGCGGTGGATGCGCGAGCGCCTGGCCCGGGTGCCCGCCGACCCCGTCACCGGACGGCCCGAGGTCGCGATCCCGCTCGGGGAGATCGACCCGCTGTGGGAACGGGGGCCGATGGGCGACTGGGTCCGCCGCCACAGGCCCGATCTCATGCGCTGATAAGCGGTTTGGTTGTGGTCTGCGGGGTGCGGTAGAGTTACCTGCGTCGCCGGGGAGGCCCGGCACACCAGCTTGTGGACAAGGTCCCGTCGTCTAGTGGCCCAGGACGCCGCCCTCTCAAGGCGGTAGCGCCGGTTCGAATCCGGTCGGGACTACCACGATCACAAGCTGTGCGAAGGTCCCGTCGTCTAGTGGCCCAGGACGCCGCCCTCTCAAGGCGGTAGCGCCGGTTCGAATCCGGTCGGGACTACGTTCACCCAAAACGCTCCGGTGCGTCAAGCACCGGGGCGTTTTTCGCGTTCTCCGGGGCGCTCGGGAACAGGAACAGCGTCCCGCGCGGATTGATTGGAAACGCGAACAGCGTCCCGCGCGGATCGATCAGGAACGGAACAGGGCCCCGCGCGGATCGCGCGGGGCCCTGGCCGTGGTGGGATCAGGCCGAGGAGCGGGCCTTGAACAGGGCGCGGCGGGCCGCCTTGGCGATCTGCTTGTCGGGGTGGACCTGCGAGATCAGGTCCAGCAGCTCCTCCACGTGCGCGTGCGGGATCTTCCAGATCACCTCAAGGAGACCGTTGACCATGTCCGGGCCGATGTCCCGCAGGCTGCTGACGAACTCCGAACGCCCCAGCCCGGCCGAGATCGTCCACATGTCGAGGATCAGCCAGTGGGTGTCGTCCTGGGTGGGCTCGGGCGCCCCCTCGACCCCGAGCTGGCTCAGGTGCGTCGCCGCGTACGGCCGCAGGGACGGCTGCTTGAGCGCCGCCTGCCAGGCCGGGACGGCGGCCTCGCCCAGCGTGCCGACCACGCTGGCCGCCTGCACCCGGATCAGGGCGTCGCTCTCGTCCTCGGCCGCCGCGTCGAGCAGCTCCTCGGCGGCCTTGGCCGGCTCCCTGAGCCGCATCCAGGCGGCGAACTCGGCGTCGGCCTCGTCCTCGGGCAGCTCGGCGCTCAGCGCGAGCAGCTCGTGTGCGCTCATCGACTCGATCGCGGGCCGGGCGTCGACCTCGATGTCGGCGTCGTCCACCAGGTGGACGACGCCCTCGGTGCCCAGCGGGGTGAGGCGCACGGTCGTGCCCTCGACCTCGACCATGCCGTAGCCGGTCAGCCAGTCGATGGCGGGGGCCAGCGGGTCGCCGGCCGCCTCCCAGGCGTCGCCGCCCAGCTCGTCGAGGTCGGCGGCGGCCTCGGCCAGCTCGCGGGCCAGGTCGTCGCGCTCGCGCGAGCCGCCGGCCAGCAGCAGCCTGACCAGCAGGCCCCGGGTCAGGCCGGCCAGCGCCATCGTCAGGTCGTCGTCGTCGAGCTCGGGGTCGCCGTAGTCGACCGAGTGCAGGCCGAGCATCCAGGCGTCGAGGACGTCCTCGTCGTCGTCGAACGGCCACTCGGAGGTGTCGTCCTGGACGGCCACGGTGTTGCCCTCGCCCGGTTCGAGGAACTCCAGGTCGACGGCGAGGTTCCAGATGTTCCAGAGCTGCGGGACCGCCTCGGCCACCGGGCCGTCGGTCTCCGGCCTGGGCAGGCCGACGGCGGCCAGCGCCTCCTCCACCTCGGCGTCGGTGAGCAGGGTGTCCTCGCCGACGCGGCGGCCGGAGCCGACCCACAGCGCCAGATCGCGGGCCTTGGCGACCAGCGGGGCCTGGCGGGCGGCCGCGGCCAGCTCGGAGTCGGGGCGCAGCCTGATCGTGTCGAGCTCGGCCAGCTCGTCGGCGAACGCCTCGAAGTCGCCCAGGTCGCCCGTCTCCTCCTCGTCGTCGTCACCCGCGCCGTCGTCGTCGAGCAGGTCTTCCATGAGCTCCACGAACTCGTCCTCGACGTCGTCGAGCTCGGCCTGCAGGTCGGCGAGGGAGTCCGAGCCCTTGGCGAGCCTGCCGGTCTGGGAGAGGAACGTCAGGTACGCGTCGACGGCGGGCAGCATGCCGTCGGCGGCGGCGTCGGGATCCTCCACGACCTTCGGCATGCGGTCGAGCAGCAGGTTGCGCAGGTCGGCACGCTTCCACGTGCCGAGGTCCTGCGAGAAGGCGAGACGGTGCCAGAGTGCGGCAGGCCCCACGAGCTCGGGGTCGCTTCCGGGCGCGTTGGAACGCGCCCACATGATGAACTCTTCGAGCAGGGGTCGCAGCTCAGTGGCGGCTACCTCGATGCGATCTGTCACGCACTCAGGCTAGTGCGCCCGCGAGGCAGTCGGCCCCCGAAATACGAGCTTTCGCCGATCATGACGTGCGGCGCATGGCCTCGGTGATCCGTTCGGCGGCCGCCATGACGGGCACGGCGTGCAACCGGCCGGGCGCCCGGGTGAGCCGCTCGATGGGTCCGGAGACCGAGACGGACGCGATCACCTTGCCTCCGCTGCCCCTTATGGGAGCCGACACGCTGGCCACCCCCTGCTCGCGCTCACCGACGCTGTGGGCCCACCCGCGGCGGCGCACGGAGGCGAGGGTGGCGGCGGTGAACTTGGCCCCGCGCAGGCCCCTGTGCAGCCGGTCGGGCTCCTCCCAGGCCAGCAGGATCTGGGCCGCCGAGCCCGCCGTCATCGGCAGCGCCGACCCCACCGGGACGGTGTCGCGCAGGCCGCTGGCCCGCTCGGCCGCCGCCACGCAGACCCGCTCGTCGCCCTGGCGCCGGTAGAGTTGCGCGCTCTCGCCGGTCAGGTCGCGCAGCTGCATCAGCACGGGCGAGGCCACCGCGAGCAGCCGGTCCTCGCCGGCCGCCGTGGACAACTCCGAGAGCCGCGGCCCGAGCACGAATCTGCCCTGGGTGTCGCGGCTCACGATGCGGTGGTGCTCAAGTGCGACGGCCAGCCGGTGGGCCGTCGGGCGGGCCAGGCCGGTGGCCTGGACGAGCTGAGCCAGGGAAGCGGGACCCGCTTCGAGGGCATTGAGTACAAGAACGGCCTTGTCGAGTACTCCGACTCCGCTAGAGTTGTCCATACACCGATACTGCCGTCTCGACATATGAGAAAGCAAGTCGGAGGCAATCTCAAGGAGGAGATCATGGGCCGCACACTGGCCGAGAAGGTCTGGGAGCAGCACGTCGTCCGCCGTGCGGAGGGCGAACCCGACCTGCTCTACATCGACCTGCACCTCATTCACGAGGTGACCAGTCCGCAGGCGTTCGACGGGCTCCGTCTCGCCGGGCGGAAGGTGCGTCGGCCCGATCTCACCATCGCCACCGAGGACCACAACGTCCCGACCGTGCTCGGCCCGATCTCCGACCCCGTCTCCAAGGCCCAGGTCGAGACGCTGCGCAAGAACGCCGCCGAGTTCGGCATCAGGCTGCACCCGATGGGCGACGCCGGCCAGGGCGTGGTGCACATCATCGGCCCGCAGTTCGGCCTGACCCAGCCGGGCATGACGATCGTGTGCGGCGACTCCCACACCTCCACCCACGGCGCCTTCGGCGGCATCGCGTTCGGCATCGGCACCTCCGAGGTCGAGCACGTGCTGGCCACCCAGACGCTGCCCGCCTACCGGCCGAAGACGATGGCCATCGAGGTCTCGGGCGAGCTGCCCGCCGGCGTCACCGCCAAGGACCTGATCCTGGCGATCATCGCCAAGATCGGCACCGGCGGCGGCCAGGGCTACATCGTCGAGTACCGCGGCGAGGCCGTGCGCAAGCTCTCCATGGAGGGCCGCATGACCGTCTGCAACATGTCCATCGAGGCGGGCGCCCGCGCCGGCGTGATCGCCCCGGACGAGACCACCTTCGCCTACCTCAAGGGCCGCCCGCACGCCCCCGAGGGCGAGCTGTGGGACCAGGCCGTCGCGTACTGGAAGTCGCTGCGCACCGACGACGACGCCGTGTTCGACAAGGTCGTGGAGATCGACGCCTCGACGCTGACCCCGTACGTCACGTGGGGCACCAACCCCGGCCAGGGCCTGCCGCTGGGCGAGTCCGTGCCGAGCCCCGACAGCTTCGCCGACCCGGTCGAGCGCTCGGCCGCCGAGCGCGCGCTGGAGTACATGGGCCTGACCGCGGGCACGCCGCTGCGCGAGATCGAGGTCGACACCGTGTTCGTCGGCTCGTGCACCAACGGCCGCATCGAGGACCTGCGCTCGGCCGCCGAGATCCTGCGCGGCCGCCAGGTCCGCACCCGCACGCTGATCGTGCCCGGGTCGATGCTGGTCAAGCTCCAGGCCGAGCAGGAGGGCCTGCACGAGGTGTTCAAGGCCGCCGGCGCCGAGTGGCGCGAGGCCGGCTGCTCGATGTGCCTGGGCATGAACCCCGACACGCTCAAGCCCGGCGAGCGCAGCGCCTCCACCTCCAACCGCAACTTCGAGGGCCGCCAGGGCAAGGGCGGCCGCACCCACCTGGTGTCGCCGCAGGTCGCCGCCGCGACCGCGGTCACCGGCCGCCTGACCGCCCCCGCCGACCTGTAAGGAGAACCAGACCGATGGACGCCTTCACCACCCACACCGGTACGGCGGTGCCGCTGCGCCGCAGCAACGTCGACACCGACCAGATCATCCCGGCCGTCTGGCTCAAGCAGGTCAGCCGCACCGGCTTCGAGAAGGGCCTGTTCGCCGCCTGGCGCGAGGACCCGACGTTCGTCCTGAACGACCCCTCCTACGAGGGCGGCTCGATCCTGGTCTCCGGCCCCGACTTCGGCACCGGCTCCTCCCGCGAGCACGCCGTGTGGGCCCTGCAGCAGTACGGGTTCCGCGCCGTGATCGCCGCCCGGTTCGGCGACATCTTCCGCAACAACTCCACCAAGATGGGGCTGCTGCCGGTCGTCCTGCCGGCCGAGAAGGTCGAGGCCCTGCAGGCCGCCGTCGAGGCCGACCCGAAGCTCCAGGTGACCGTCGACCTGCTGGAACGCCAGGTCCGCTGGGCCGGCGAGGTCGTGCCGTTCGAGATCGACGACTACACCCGCTGGCGTCTCACCGAGGGCTTGGACGACATCGGCCTGACCCTGCGTCACGCCGACGACGTGGCCGCGTACGAGAATGGTCGGCAGCCATGGCTGCCGACGACCGTCTAGAAGACGACGAACTGGCGCGGCGGTTGCGCGAGGCGCACCGCCGCGTCCGCATGCTCCCCGCCGCCGACAAGGAACGGGCGGCCCGCCGTTACCTGTCCATCTGCGATCTCGCCAAGCGCGATCCGGAAAGGGCGGCCGTCCGTCTCGACGCCTTTCTGGGCGCTCTCGACACGCCACGCGAGGGGGAAAACACGCAGGGTGATTGAGTTCCCCCGCGATCCCGCCTACTTTCGAGCGCGTAAGGGGTTTCTACGTCGAACTCGAGAGCTGGAACCCCGAGCCGTCACTGGGGGAGCAGGACTTTCATGAACAAGCGAGAGCTCGTCGACGCCATCACCGATCGGGTGGGCGACAAAAGGACGGCCACCGAGGCCGTCAACGCGGTCATCGAGGCCATCCAGAAGGCCGTGGCGAGCGGGGACAAGGTCTCCATCACGGGCTTCGGCGCGTTCGAGATGGTGAACAAGCCCGCCCGCACTGCCAGGAACCCGTCGACCGGCGCCGAGATCAAGGTCGCCGAGAGCTGGGCGCCCAAGTTCCGTCCCGGCTCTGAATTCAAGGACCTGGTGAACGAGGGCGGCAAGCAGGTCGGCAAGAAGAAATAGTCTCAGCGGACATCACGCCCGGGCGGCCCACGCCCGGGCGTTCGCTGTTTTCCGGGGCCGCGCCGTCATTCGGGCGCGGGAACGGGGAACGTCGACAGCGTGATGTAGGTGATCTGCCCGCCGTCGGTCGCCAGGTTCACCCGCTGCCCCGTGCGCAGCAGCCGCAGCGGCCCCGCGTCGAAGGCGCGCGTGCCGAACTCCAGCACCGTCCCGTCGTCGAGGAAGACCGAGCCGGAACGGGTGACCTCGTCGAAGCTGCGTACCGTCGCCTGCACGCCGTCCAGCCTAAGCCGACGGCCGTCCGGCGGGCGAGAGGCGGCCCGGAGGGTCACGCCCCCGGCCACAGGTCGGCGACCACCGCCGCCGTGTGCCGCCCCAGGCCCAGGGACAGGGCCGCGCGCAGGTCGTCGGGGGTGTCCACGTCCCGCCGGAGCGAGTCGATCCCCGGCACGCACAGCTCCTTCGCGCCGCCGGCCAGGTGCTTGGCCCGCGACTCGCCGCCGAACCGCGGCGTGAACGGCCGCCCGGCGAGCACGCCGTAGAACGTCGTGCCGACCTCCTGGGCGTCCGGCACGAACGACTGGTCGAACTCGGCCGCCGCCGCCAGCGCCGTCGCCAGCTCGGCCGGTCGCAGGGCCGGCAGGTCGGCCTGGAGGGCGCCCACCGCCTCACCGGGCGCGACGCGTACGGCATGGGCCGCGCCCGTGCGCAACGCGGTGTTGAGCCCGCGGTCGGGGTCGTGCACCACCTCCGCGCCCAGCGCCCCCAGCGGCCCCGCCGCGGCCGGATCGGCGGTCACCACGATCACCCGCGCCACCGCCGGGCAGGCCAGCGCCGCGGCCACGGTGTCGCAGGCCACGGCCACGGCCAGCCGCGTACGGTGGGGACCCGTCGCGGCCGCCAGCCGCGTCTTCGCCGCGACCAGCGTCTTCACCGGAATGACCAGAGACCAGCGGTTGCTCATAGGCTTAAGCATCTCGCCTCGACATCCCACGCGGCCAACCGGGAGACTTGGGGCGCAAACCGTACGGGTTGGAGGAGACCATGAGCCGCCCCACGCGACCTTCGCGTTTCTGGGAGTCATTCGCCGTAGCGGTGGTGAAGCCGCTGTCGTGGCTCCTGGTCAAGAAGGACTGGCGCAACGGCGAGCGCCTTCCGCGCACCGGCGGCATCATCATCGCGGCCAACCACCTGTCCTGGAGCGATCCCGTCCTGCTGTCGCACTTCCTGTTCAACAACGGCCGCTGGCCGGTCATCCTGGCCAAGGCGGCGCTGTTCAAGGTGCCCTTCCTGGGCCGGGCGCTCAACGGCCTGCTGGTCATCCCGGTCGAGCGGGGCAGCAGCGAGGCGGCCAGGTCGCTCAGCTTCTCGGCCCAGCGGCTGCGCGACGGCGCGGCCATCCTGTTCTACCCCGAGGGCACCTGCACCCGCGATCCCGAGCTGTGGCCCATGGTGGGCAAGACCGGCGCCGCCCGGCTGGCGCTGGAGAGCGGCGCGCAGGTCATCCCCATCGCCCACTGGGGCGCCCACGAGCTGCTCCCGTACGGCGCCAAGAAGCCCAGGCTGTTCCCGCGCAAGACCTTCCACGTCACCGTCGGCCCGCCGGTCGACCTGTCCAAGTACGAGGGGCAGCCCCTGCGCGCGAGCGTGCTGCGCGAGGCGACCGCCGACATCATGGCGGCCATCACCGAGCAGCTGACCGAGCTGCGCGGCGAGAAGGCCCCGGAAACTCCCTACGATCCCGCCAGGCGGTGATGGCATGACAAAGGCAGCCGTTCTCGGCACGGGCTCGTGGGGCACCACGTTCGCCATGGTCCTCGCCGAGGCGGGCAACGAGGTCACGCTGTGGGGGCGCCGGCCGGAACTGGTCGAGGCGATCGACAAGGACCACGCCAACCCCGACTACCTGCCCGGCGTGACGCTGCCCGAGTCGCTGCGCGCCACCACCGACCCCGTGCGCGCGCTCGACGGCGCCGACTTCGTGGTGCTGGCCGTGCCCTCGCAGATGTTGCGGCCCAACCTGACCGCCTGGCGCGAGCACATCCCGCCGAACGCGGTCCTGGTCAGCCTCATGAAGGGCGTCGAGCTGGGCACGACCAAGCGCATGAGCGAGGTGATCCGCGAGGTCGCCGAGGTGCCCGAGGAGCGGGTCGCGGTGGTGTCCGGGCCCAACCTGGCCAAGGAGATCGCCCACCGCCAGCCCGCCGCCACGGTCGTCGCCTGCACCGACGAGTCGGTCGCCGAACGCCTCCAGGCCGCCTGCCACCTGCCGCCGTGGTTCCGGCCGTACACCAACACCGACGTGGTCGGGGTCGAGCTGGGCGGCGCGGTGAAGAACGTGATCGCGCTGGCCGTGGGCGTCTCGGCGGGCATGGGCATGGGCGACAACGTCAGCGCCATGCTCATCACCAGGGGCCTGGCCGAGATCTCCCGCCTGGGCGCCGCGCTCGGCGCCGACCCCCACACCTTCGCCGGGCTGGCCGGCATGGGCGACCTGGTGGCCACCTGCACCTCGCCGCTGTCGCGCAACCGCACCTTCGGCGAGAACCTGGGCCGCGGCATGACCCTCGCCGAGGTCGTCGCCGCCACCAAGCAGACCGCCGAGGGCGTGAAGTCCTGCGAGTCCGTCCTTGAGCTGGCCAGGAAGCACGACGTCGAGATGCCGATCACCGAGGTGGTCGTCGGGGTCGTGCACGACGGCATGTCGCCGTCGGAGGCGGGCATGCTGCTCATGTCCCGCTCGCCCAAACCCGAACGGTACGGCGTGTGAATCCGGACGCCACCGCGTGCTCGACTCGCTGTCAGGGGGACACCCCGGTAGATTCGGACGTCATGAGCAAGCCACGCGTCGCCGTCGTTTTCGGAGGTCGCAATTCTGAGCATGCCGTGTCCCTCATGGGCGCGGGCAGCGTGCTGGATGTGATCGACAGGAGTAAGTACGAGGTGATCCCGGTCGGGATCGCCCAGGACGGCAGGTGGGTGCTCGCCGCGTCCGACCAGCGGTTCGCCATCGAGGGCGGGGAACTGCCCGCGGTCGACACCTCGGGAGCCGCGCTCGCGCTGCCCAGCGGGGGCGCCGGGCTGGTGGCCTACGACCCCGGGAGCATCCCCGTCGAGCTCGGCGCGGTCGACGTCGTCTTCCCCGTCATGCACGGTCCGTTCGCCGAGGACGGCACCATCCAGGGCCTGCTGGAGATGGCCGGCGTCCGCTACGTCGGCTCCGGTGTGCTGGCCAGCGCCGTCGGCATGGACAAGGCGCACATGAAGACCGTGATGGCCGCCGCCGGGCTGCCGATCGGCCGTTACGTCGTCGTCCGCGACCGCGACTGGCGGCTCAACCGCGAGTGCGTGCTGAAGGAGGCCGAGGAGCTCGGCTTCCCGGTGTTCGTCAAGCCCGCCAGGGCCGGCTCCTCGCAGGGCATCTCCAAGGCCCACGACCGCGCCGAGCTGGAGGCGGCCGTCGAGTCCGCCCGGCGGCACGACCCCAAGGTGCTGATCGAGGCCGCGATCGAGGGCCGCGAGATCGAGTGCGCGGTGCTGGAGTCGCTCGGCGACGAGCCCGCCGCCGCGTCGATCCCGGGCGAGGTCAGGGTCGAGGGCGGCCAGGAGTTCTTCGACTTCGAGGCCAAGTACTACCCCGACCAGATGTCGCTCACGGTGCCCGCCGACATCCCGGCCGAGACCGCGGAGGAGCTGCGCGCGATGGCCGTACGGGCGTTCGAGGCGCTCGACTGCGAGGGCCTGTCCAGGGTCGACTTCTTCTACACGCCCGACGGCCGGCTGATCTTCAACGAGATCAACACGATGCCCGGGTTCACCTCGTTGTCGGTCGCGCCGCAGCTCTGGGCGGCCTCGGGGCTGTCCTACCCGCAACTGGTCGACCGGCTGATCCAGCTCGCGCTGTCGCGCTCACCCGGACTGCGTTGACACGGCCCGCCCGATCGGCCCCGACAGCTCGGCCAGCACGTCGGGCGCCGCGTGGTCGCCGCCGACCGTGACCTCCACGTACGTGGGCGCGGCCACCGCGGTGAACAGGATGGGCTTGTCCGGATCGGCGAACCAGCCCACCCCGTCGATCTCCCGGAGCTGGTCGGTCGGCGCCATCCGGGCAGGCCGCGGCACGCCGCAGCGCAACGCGATGGACGCCTCCCCCCAGACCGCCACGTACGGCGAGGCCGGCTCCGACGTGCCGCGCTCGGCGCCGTCGAGCGTCTTGGGCAGCAGGGGCGCGAGCCTGTCACAGGCCGCCGCCGCCTCCCCCGAAGGCTTGGGCGGATCGACCTGTACCACGCCGCCGCAGCCGGCGAGTGCCAGAACAAGGAGCAGGACGGCGGCGGCGCGCATGGAACCCGGACCTCTTACGTGTCAGATATGAACGATCGGACACGTAAGAGTACGCGTGATCCCCTCCACCGCCTGAATCTGCGCCACGACCAGCTTGCCGAGCTCGTCGACGTTGCGCGCCTCGGCGCGGACGATCACGTCGTAGGGCCCCGTCACGTCTTCCGCCTGGGTGACCCCCGGAATACCGGAGATCTCCTCGGCAACGGCGGCGGCCTTGCCGACCTCGGTCTGAATAAGGATGTAGGCCTGCACCATCACGTCCTCCCGGGCGATTGGATCACGCCGAAGGGCCACCGTACCCTGTGAGCGTCAGGAGGTGCGTCATCACAGTCGGAGATCTCGGCGAATTCGGTGTCGTCAATCGTATTGCCGGACGCCTGCCCCAGGGAGAGGGGGTCATGCTCGGCCCGGGTGACGACGCCGCCATGGTCGCCGCGCCCGACGGGCGGGTGGTCGTCTCGACCGATCTGCTGGTCGAGCGCAGGCACTTCCGGCTCGACTGGTCCGGCGGGCGCGACGTGGGCCGCAAGGCCGCCGCCCAGAACCTGGCCGACATCGCCGCCATGGGGGCCGTGCCGACGTCCATCGTGGTGGGGCTCGGCATCCCCGCCGAGCTGCCGGTGGCCTGGCTCGACGCCCTGACCGACGGGTTCCGCGAGGAGTGCGCGGTGGTCGGCGCGAGCGTGGTCGGCGGCGACATCACCCGGTCCGACCTGGTGGTCATCGGGGTGACCGCGCTGGGCGACCTGCGCGGGCGGGCGCCGGTGACGCGGTCCGGGGCGCGGCCGGGGCACGTGGTGGCCGTGGCCGGGCGGCTGGGCTACGCCGCCGCCGGGCTGGCGCTGCTGGGCGCCGGGGTCGCCGCGGGTTCCGGCGTGCTGGCCGAGGCGGTGACCGCCCACCGGCGGCCCCGCCCGCCGTACGAGGAGGGGCCGCGGGCGGCCGCGCTGGGCGCGAGCGCCATGCTCGACGTCAGCGACGGCCTGGTGCAGGACCTCGGGCACGTGGCCGCGGCCAGCGGCGTACGCGTCGAGCTCGATCCCGGGGCGTTCGCCGTGGGGGAGCCGGTGGCGGCGGCGGCCGAGGAGCTGGGGCAGGATCCGCTCGAATGGGTGCTCACGGGTGGTGAGGATCACGCGCTCGCCGCGGTCTTCCCCGCCGACGTGCGGCTGCCGCCGTCGTGGCAGGTCGTGGGCCGGGTGGTCGAGGGCGAGGGCGTCCTGGTGCACGGCCGCCAGGTGGGACAGGGCGGCTGGGATCACTTTCGGTGATGACTTGTCCCGGTTTAAGTGAAATTTTCCGGGTTTGGGGTGGCACTAGCGGGATTGTTGTGACAAGGACGTAGTAAAGGTGTTATGAAGATTGGCGGCCACTGTAACCGCGAGAAAGGGCAGCCATGGGCCGCCACGGCACCGGTGGATCCGACGACGGGGATGAACGGGGGAACGGCAGCGCTTTCTGGGGTCCCGACGACCCGGCCGAGGCGCCGGGCTGGCCGGCGTTGCCGGACCAGGTCGAGGTGACGGGGCAGTGGGCCCCGATGCCGCGCCGCGAGGACGGCCCGCCGCAGCGCGGCAGGCAGCCCGAGCCGTTCGAGACCACGGGGGCCTTCGCCGTGCCCGTCGACGCCGCCCCGGGGTTCCCGCCGTCCGACGCCCCCTCCGGCCCCTTCCCGCCGCCGAACGGCCCCCAGTTCTCCGGGTCCCCCTACCCCGAGCCGAACGGGGCCGGGCCGTTCGAGGTGACGGGCGCGTTCGCCCGCCCGGCCGACTGGGACGCCGTCGGCCCCTCCGCGCAGCCCGACGCCACGTCCGCCTTCGGGCCGCCGCCGAGCTTCGACGCCTCCGGCCGCACCACGGGCCCCTTCGACGCCCCCCGGAGGAACACCGGCCCGTTCGACGCGCAGGGCCCTGACAGCGGCCCGTTCGACCGGCAGGGCAGGAACACCGGCCCCTTCGACGCCCCCGAGCCGGGCGGCACGGCCAGGTTCGACGTGCCGGGCCCCGGCGGCACCGCCAGGTTCGACGTGCCGGAGTCGGGAAGCACCGCCAGGTTCGACGTGCCCGGCGGGGCCGACACCGCTTTCCCGGGCAGGCCGCCGGAGCCCGGTGACGTGAAGGTGGCCGGGGAGCCGACCGCCGCGCACACCCCGGCCTGGGCGGAGGCCGAGACCGGCTTCCTGCGCTCGGGCTGGTCCTCCGACCAGGACCTCGACGATCTGGACGAGCCCGACGAGTCCCGTGGCCGTCGCCGCGGCGGCCGTCGCAAGTCGTCCAGAGGCGGCGGCGGTGGCGACGACGACGGCCTGAACCCGGCCGCCGGCGGCGGCAGCGGCAAGGGCAGGGGCCGCATGGCGCTGCTGTCGGTCGCCGCCGTGGCCGTCGTGCTCGGCGGCACGGTCGCCGGGGTGAAGCTCATGAGCTCCTCCGACGACCCGGGCAAGTGCGCGGGCGCGAGCTGCGCCGCCGTCCACACCAGCACCAGCCCCTCGACCGCCGTGGTCTCCGACCCCAGCACCGAGGAGGAGGAGCCCTCCGAGGAGCCGACGGAGGACGAGGAGTCGAGCACGCCCTCCGACGCCCCGACGACCGCCGCCCCCACGGTCGGCAACCGCGTCCCGCGCCGCAGCACGGCCCCCACCCCCACACCCACCAGGACGCGGACGAAGGCCTCGGCCAAGCCGACGCGGCAGCCGGAGCCGCCGGCCGAGGAGACGATCTCCGAGGCCCCGACCGACGACGGCACGCCCCTCGGCAACTCCGACACCGGCGTCGTCCCCACGGTGGGCAGCAGCCCCGCGCCCGCGGCCACCGCCACGTCCGGGTACGGCGGCAGCGGCGGCTCGGTCAACGTGCGGCAGACGGTCAAGCAGCGGCTCACCTCGTACTCGGCCACGCTGCGCGTCACCAACCAGTCGGCGGCCCCGCTGGCGAACGCCACCTTCTCCGTCCCGGTCGAGGGCCGCGTCATGGACGTGAACGGCGGCTCCTGGACCCAGGACGGCGACCTGCTGATCATCGACCTGTCGGGCTCGCTGGCCGCCGGGGACTCGGCGAGCGTCACGTACTCGGCGACGGGGAAGGCGCAGGAGCCCGGCTCGTGCGGGCTGGTCGGCGGGGAGTGCGCGATCGGCTGAGTGCCTGGTAAGTACCGGTCGAGTGGTTGGATGGGGTTCATGACGACCCCTCCACGTGTGCTGACCGTCGCGGGCTCCGACTCGGGAGGCGGCGCGGGCATCCAGGCCGACCTGAAGACCATGATGGCGATGGGCGTGCACGGCATGAGCGTGATCGCCGCCGTCACGGCCCAGAACTCGCTGGGCGTCCAGGGCTACTGGGAGCTGCCGCCCGAGGCCGTGCGCGCGCAGCTCGACTCCGTGCTGGGCGACATCGGGGCTCAGGCGATCAAGACCGGCATGCTGGCCTCGCCGGTGCTGGTGGAGACGGTGGCCGAGGTGCTGGGGGCCTATGACGCGCCGGTGGTGGTCGATCCAGTCGGGGTGTCCAAGCACGGCGACTCGCTGCTCGCCCCCGAGGCCGTCGACACGCTCAGGACGCGCCTGCTGCCCGTGGCCACGGTCGTGACGCCGAACCTGTGGGAGGTGGAGCAGCTCACCTCCGTCAAGGTCGAGGACGAGGGAGACCTGCGCAGGGCCGCCGACGCCGTGCTCGCGCTGGGCCCGTCCTGGGCCCTGATCAAGGGCGGCCATCTGCCCGGCGCCCCCGTCGACCTGCTGACCGACGGCACGACCGAGTACCGCTTCGCCGCCGAACGCCTGGACAACCGGCACACCCACGGCACGGGCTGCACCCTCGCCTCGGCCCTGGCCTCCCGGCTCGCGCTCGGCGACGACGTCCCGGCGGCGGTGGAGAGGGCCAAGGAGTACGTGACGGGCGCGATCGCCCGCGGCTTCCCTCTGGGCTCCGGCATCGGCCCGGTGGACCACGCCTGGCGCTGGCGCTGACCCCGTCCCCCCGAGCCTGCCCCTGGCGGGGCGGGGCGGGCCGGGACGGCGGGCACGACGAAAGCCCGCCGCTCCAATCAGGAGCGACGGGCTTCGCGAAAGACGAGAACTAGCGGGTGACCTTGCCCGCCTTGATGCACGAGGTGCACACGTTCAGCTTCTTCGGCGTGCCGCCGACGACCGCGCGGACCGTCTGGATGTTGGGGTTCCAACGGCGACGGGTACGGCGGTGCGAGTGGGACACGTTGTTGCCGAAGGTCGGCCCCTTGCGGCAGACATCGCAGACGGAAGCCACGGTATCGCTCCTTATAACAGTCGATGTAGCCCTGTCCGCTGATGCTTTCCGGGCGGAGGGCATGCCGGGACAACCGGCCAGCCAGACGAGAATATCTGATCCACACCATTGGGCGCGAACCAGAGCACTGGACGGTGGCCGGTGCGGGGATATTCTCCTCCAACAAGGTAGCGCATGCGGGGAGGTCGAAGGAGCGCAGATGAAGGCCCTCGACCCGCCCGCGGTGCGCCGCTGGGCCCGCCTGGCCGCCGACGCCCTCGGCCGGGCGAGACCGGAGATCGACGCACTCAACGTGTTCCCCGTGGCCGACGGCGACACCGGCACCAACCTGCACCTCACCATGCTGTCGGCGGCCGAGGCCGTCGAGTCCCTGCCCGACGACGTCGACGCGGCCGTGGTGTGGCAGACGCTCGCCTACGGGGCGCTGGTCGGGGCGCACGGCAACTCGGGGGTCATCGTCAGCCAGGCGCTGCGCGGGCTGGCCGAGGTGCTCAAGGACGGCTCCGACCTGCGGGCCGGCCTGCTCAGGGCGGCCACGCTGGCCAGGGAGGCCGTGGCCAGGCCGGTCGAGGGCACGGTGCTGACCGTCCTGGAGTCGGCCGCCCGGGCCGCCCAGGACGCCGACGGCGACGCGTGCGAGGTGGCGCGGCAGGCGGCGCGGGAGGCGCGGGCCGCGGTGCGCCGTACGCCGGGGCAGCTCGACGTGCTGGCCCGCAGCGGGGTCGTGGACGCGGGCGGCGCGGGGGCGGCGATCGTGCTGGAGACCCTGGCCGCCGTGCTCACCGACTCCTACAGCGACCACTACGAGGTGCCGGCGCCGACCGGGCGGGTCACGCCGATGACCGAGGTGGGCGCCGGCTACGAGGTGATGTACCTGCTGGACGCCGACGAGCGCGCGGTGGCCGCGCTGCGCGACGAGCTCGACGCCATGGGCGAGTCGCTGGTCGTGGTGGGCGGCGAGGGCCTGTGGAACGTGCACGTGCACGTGGCCGACGCGGGGGCGGCCGTGGAGGCGGGGCTGCGGGCGGGGCGTCCGCACCGGGTCAGGATCACGTACCTGGCCGAGCGCACGCACCGGGGCGGGCCGGGCAGGGGCGTGGTGGCGGTGGCGGCCGGCGACGGGATCGCGGCGCTGTTCGAGGAGAGCGGCGCGGTCGTGGTGCGCCGCGCGCCCGGCACCCGGCCCGCGCTGCCCGAGCTGCTGGCCGCGATCAGGCAGGCGGGGGCCGAGGTGGCCGTGCTGCCGAACGACGAGGGCGTCCTCGCGGTCGCCGTCGCGGCGGCGGAGATCGCCCGCGAGGACGGCGTGGCCGTCAGCGTCCTGCCGACCAGGGCGACCGTGCAGGGGTTGTCGGCGCTGGCCGTGCACGACCCGCTGCGCCGGTTCGACGACGACGTGGTGGCCATGACGGACGCCGCCGGCCACACCAGGTACGGACATCTGGCGGTGGCGGACAGGGAGGCGTTCACCAGCGCGGGCGTGTGCCGGCCGGGCGACGTGCTGGGCCTGATCGACGGGGACGTGGCGGTGATCGGCGGCGACCTGGAGCGCGTGGCGAAGCTGATCATCGACAGGATGGTGGCCGGCGGCGGCGAGCTGGTGACCCTGGTCACCGGCTCCGACCTGCCCGAACGGCTGGCCGTCCGGCTGGAGGACCACCTGCGGCGCACCCGCCCGGACGTCGACCTGGTCGTCTACGACGGCGAGCAGGGTGGCTACCCGCTGCTGATCGGCGTCGAGTAGCGACGCGGAGCCCTCCTGCGGGCGACCCCCAGGCCGGGCGCGGACCCCTTCGCGGGCGACTCCGGGGCCCGGTGCGGGATTCCTGTCGGCCGCAGGCGGTAGAACTGGATCCCGTGAGCCGTTTCGACGAGCCCCTGACCAAAGCGCTCGACCCGAAGACCGCCAAGCTGCTGCACAGCGTGCTCGGCCTGGAGACGGTCGGCGACCTGCTGCGCCACTACCCGCGCCGCTACGCCGAGCGCGGCGAGCTGACCTCGCTCGACGCGCTGGAGGTCGACGAGCACGTCACCGTGGTCGGCGAGGTGACCAGGCTGATGCGCAAGCCCATGCGCAACCGCGGCGGCACGTGGCTGGAGGCCGAGGTCGTCGACGGCAACGGCAACCGCATCTACCTGGCGTTCTTCGGTAAGGGCTCCCACGTGGCCGAGTCGCGGCTCAAGCCGGGGCGGCGCGGCATGTTCGCCGGCAAGGTGGGGCTGTTCGGTGCGCGGTCCAAGCCGCGCTGGCAGCTCTCGCACCCCGAGTTCGAGCTGTTCGAGGAGGAGGCCGAGGCGAGCGCCGAGGAGTTCGCGTCCGCGCCGGTGCCGATCTACCCGGCGGGCAAGGACGTCACGCCGTGGGCGATCCGCCGGGCGGTCGGCGTGGTGCTCGACACGCTGGGCCCGCTCGACGACCCGCTGCCCGCCGACCTGCGGGCCAGGCACGGTCTCCAGCCGCTCGCCGACGCGCTGGTGGCCATCCACCGGCCGAAGGACCTCGCCGACGTGGGCCGGGCGCGCAAGCGGCTGAAGTTCGACGAGGCGTTCGTGCTGCAGGCGGTGCTGCTCCAGCGCCGCCAGGCGGCCACGGCGTGGCCGGCCAGGCCGCGTCCGAGGCGTGCCGACGGCATGCTGGCCGACTTCGACGGGCGGCTGCCGTTCTCGCTCACCGAGGGGCAGGCGCAGGTGGGGGAGGAGATCGCGGCCGACCTGGCGCTGGAGCACCCGATGCACCGGCTGCTGCAGGGCGAGGTGGGCGCGGGCAAGACGGTCGTGGCGCTGCGCGCGATGCTCCAGGTGGTCGACGCGGGCGGCCAGGCCGCGCTGCTGGCCCCGACGGAGGTGCTGGCCCAGCAGCACCACCGCTCGATCACGAACATGCTGGGCGAGCTGGCCCAGGGCGGCATGTTCGGCGGCACGGCGGTCACGCTGCTGACGGGCTCGATGGGCGCGGCGGCGCGGCGCGCGGCGCTGCTCGACGCGGCCTCGGGCACGGCGGGCATCGTGGTCGGCACGCACGCCCTGCTCCAGGAGCACGTGCAGTTCGCCGACCTGGGCCTGGTGGTGGTCGACGAGCAGCACCGCTTCGGCGTGGAGCAGCGTGACGCGTTGCGCGAGAAGGCGGGCGGGGGCCGTCCGCACGTGCTGGTGATGACCGCGACCCCGATCCCGCGCACGGTCGCCATGACGGTCTTCGGCGACCTGGAGGTCTCGACGCTGTCGCAGCTCCCGTCGGGGCGCGCGCCGATCACCACGCACGTCGTGCCGGCCGCCGAGAAGCCCCACTATCTCGAACGCACCTGGCAGCGGGTGCGCGAGGAGGTCGAGCTGGGCAGGCAGGCGTACATCGTGTGCCCGCGCATCGGCGACCTGGAGGGCGACGAGGGCGACCTGGCGGCGGCGGGGGGCGACGACGACCGCCGTCCGCCGCTGGCCGTGCTGGAGGTCGCCGAGCTGCTCACCCAGGGCCCGTTCCAGGACCTGCGGGTCGGCACCCTGCACGGCAAGCTCCCGCCGGAGGAGAAGGACGCGATCATGCGCGCCTTCACCAGGGGCGAGCTCGACGTGCTGATCGCCACCACCGTCATCGAGGTGGGCGTCGACGTGCCCAACTCCTCGGTCATGATCATCATGGACGCCGACCGCTTCGGCGTCTCCCAGCTCCACCAGCTACGCGGCCGGGTGGGCCGGGGCGGCCTGCCCGGCCTGTGCCTGCTGGTCTCCGACTTCCCCGAGGGCACCCCGGCCCGCGCCCGCCTCGACGCGGTGGCCGCCACGCTCGACGGCTTCGAGCTGTCCCGCGTCGACCTGGAGCAGCGCCGCGAGGGCGACGTCCTGGGGGCGGCCCAGTCGGGCAAGCGCAGCTCCCTGAAGCTCCTCCAACTCCTGAGAGACGAAGACGTCATCACGACAGCGAGGGACGAAGCCGCAAAGCTCCTCTCGGACGACCCCGAACTGGCCCACCACGAGGGCCTGCGCGCCGAGATTGCCCGCCTCCTGGAGGACGAGAAGGCCGAGTACCTGGAGAAGACGTGAGAGGCCCAGAGAACCACGGAACAGGTCAACGAAGGCTCGCGTGACGGCGGTGAGCCGGTGACGGGTCAGAGGCCGTCACGTGGAGGGCCATCAGCCGAAGTAAGGCGAGTGGGAGAACCACGCGAAGCCGTAAAAGAAGAAGATGTTAAGGCCCAGCCGCGGGGACGGCCTCCCCCCGAATGCCGTCCCCGGCTGGGCCCACCCTCGGGTCAGGTGCCGAGGGAACCGGCGTGCGGAAGGGCTCACGATCACGCCGGTCGGCCTTCATGTGGGTCACCTTGAAGGCCGCAGACTCATCATGCGGGCCGATCCGCCCGATGTGAATCACCCTTGCGCAGTCGAGGCCGACACTTGTCCACTCTTGACCTGGGCGAACATGCGGAACAATGGGCCTTATGACTCGGATCATCGCGGGGAGCGCGGGTGGGCGGCGGTTGGCCGTGCCGCCGGGGCGGGGCACGAGGCCGACCAGCGACAGGGCCAGGGAAGGCATCTTCTTGACCCTCGACTCCCTGTACGGCCTGCGCGAGGCCCGCGTGCTCGACCTGTACGCCGGTTCCGGCGCCGTGGGCCTGGAGTCGCTGTCCAGGGGCGCGGCCCACGCGCTGCTCGTCGAGTCCGACGCCAAGGCGGTCCGGACGATCAGGGCCAACATCCAGTCGCTCGGCCTGGACGGCGCCGAGCTGGTGGCCGACAAGGTCGAGCGGGTCCTGGCCAGGCCGCCGGAGGAGCCGTACGACATCGTCTTCGCCGATCCGCCGTACGCGCTGGGTGACGGCGAGGTCACGCGGGTCCTGGAGCTGCTGCGCGACAACGGCTGGCTGATGGACGAGGGACTGGTGGCATTCGAGCGGGAAACGAGGGGAAAGTCCTTGATGTGGCCGGAAGGTTATGTTGAGGAGAGGGTCCGTAGATACGGCGAAGCATCCGTTTGGTACGGTCGCGCCGCCGGGAACCCGTAGACCTGGGAGGCGTCTTGCGCCGCGTTGTCTGCCCGGGGTCGTTCGACCCCATCACCAATGGCCACCTCGACATCATCGGCCGGTCGGCCCGCCTGTACGACGAGGTGGTCGTGGCGGTCCTCATCAACATCGAGAAGAGCAGCCTGTTCACGGTCGACGAACGGATCGAGATCCTTCAGACCGTGACGAAGGAGTACCCCAACGTCAAGGTGCAGAAGTTCCACGGCCTGCTGGTGGACTTCTGCAAGCACAACGACATCCCCGCCATCGTCAAGGGCATCAGGGTCGTCAGCGACTTCGACTACGAGCTGCAGATGGCCCAGCTCAACTACCGTCTGTCGGGCGTCGAGACGCTCTTCATGCCCACCAATCCCGAGTACTCCTTCCTGTCCTCCAGCCGGGTCAAGGAGATCGCGCGGTATGGTGGCGACGTGTCCGGCCTGGTCCCTGACCTGGTGCACAAGCTGCTCATAGAGCGTCTCAGGGGCTGACCGCGACCTGGTATCCTTTCATTTCGGCCTTGTACGACGGCGAGCGTCTTCGCCATGCCTAGCGAGAGCAGGATGACTCAGCACCTCGACCCCCGCTCCCCTTGGGTGCTCTCCACTCATGATCTGGGGAAGCGACCGGGCACGATGCGGCAGATGACCCTGTCCCTTCCGGCACCGGCTAACCTCGGCGTCGACATGATCGGCGTCCCCAAAGACGCCGAAGTCGAGCTGGACCTCCGGCTCGAAGCAGTGATGGAAGGCGTGCTCGTCTCGGGCACGGCGCACGCCCCGCTCGCCGGGGAGTGCGCGCGGTGCCTTGACCCGATCACCTCGGACATCGAGGTCGATCTGCAGGAGCTGTTCTTCTACTCCGACGAGGACGCCTCGGAGGACGACTCACTGCTCGACGGAGAGCTGCTCGACCTCGAGCCGACGTTCCGTGACGCGGTGGTGCTCGCACTGCCGCTGAGCCCCGTGTGCCGCGAGGACTGCGAGGGGCTCTGCACGGAGTGCGGGATCAAGCTGGCCGAGGCCGGCGCCGATCACCGGCACGAGAAGATCGATGCCCGCTGGGCGTCGTTGCAAGGTCTGGTTTCCGAGAACGATAACGATCAGGAGAAGTGACGTGGCCGTCCCGAAGCGAAAGATGTCGCGGAGCAACACCCGCGCCCGTCGCTCCCAGTGGAAGACGACTGCTGTCGCCCTGGTGAGCTGCCCGCAGTGCCGTTCGCCCAAGCAGCCGCACATCGCGTGCCCCACCTGCGGCACCTACAACCGTCGTCAGGTCATCGAGCCGTCCGCCTGATCACACTGACAGCAGGCCCGCCCGCCGTTGTTCTGGGCGGGTTTCACCGTCAGCAGTTGACGTGATGCCGACCGGGTGCCATTGTGCCTCGGTCGGCGTTAACGTCTGTAGATGCGTACGGCGGCGGTTCGCCCGCGGCCGTGGTGGACGCCGGGGCTACACGTTACCCCGACGCCCACCACGTTTTCGGGCATCTTCCGCGGCCGCCTTGTGAAGATGTCCGAGGAGGAAACACGTGGGCGCAGGTCCTAAGCCGGTGGCCGTGGAGGTCGCCAGGGAAGAGCTGCAGCGGGTCCTGGTCGTCGGCCTCGACCCCGACATCCTCGAGCGGGCGCTGACGCACCGCTCCTACGCGTACGAGAACGGCGGCCTGCCCACCAACGAGCGCCTGGAGTTCCTCGGCGACTCGGTGCTGGGTCTCGTGGTCACCGACACCCTCTACCGCAACCACCCCGACCTGCCCGAGGGGCAGCTCGCCAAACTGCGCGCCGCCGTGGTCAACATGCGCGCGCTGGCCGACGTCGCCCGCAACCTGGGCCTCGGCCGGTTCCTGCGGCTCGGCAGGGGCGAGGAGGGCACCGGCGGGCGCGACAAGTCCTCGATCCTGGCCGACACGCTGGAGGCGCTGATCGGCGCGATCTACGTGGACAAGGGCCTCGACGAGGCGTTCCGGGTCGTCCACCTGCTGTTCGACCCGCTGATCGTGCGCTCGGCCTCGCTGGGCGCGGGGCTCGACTGGAAGACGTCCCTGCAGGAGCTCACCGCCTCCGAGGCGCTCGGCGTGCCCGAGTACCACGTCGAGGAGAGCGGCCCCGACCACGCCAAGTCGTTCACGGCCATGGTGCGCGTGGGCGGCGAGTCCTACGGCTCGGGCACCGGGCGCAGCAAGAAGGAGGCCGAGCAGCAGGCGGCCGAGGCGGCCTGGACGCGCATCCGGGCCCGCCGCGAGCAGCGCGAGAGCCAGCCCGCGAGCTGACCCCGCGGCGAGCAGCGCGAGAGCCGGCCCGCGAGCTGACCCCGGCGCACGGGAAGCCCCGGCCCGCGTCCGGCGTTGTGACTGCGGATCCGCCGCGGCACGCCCCGCGGCCGGGGAAGTCGAGAGGACGGTTGGTGCACGGTGCCTGAGCTGCCCGAGGTCGAGGTCGTCAGGCGCGGCCTGGCGCAATGGGTCGTCGGCCGCGAGATCGCCGCCGCGGAGGTGCTCCACCCGCGCGCGATCCGGCGGCACGTCCCCGGGGCCGACGAGTTCACCGCCCGCCTGAAGGGCCGTACGGTGTTGTCGGCCGAGCGCCGCGGCAAATACCTGTGGCTGCCCCTGTCGGGCGGCGAGGAGGCCCTCCTGGCCCATCTGGGCATGAGCGGCCAGCTGCTCGTCGTCGATCCGCAGACGCCGCCCGAGAAGCACCTGCGCGTCCGCCTCCGCTTCGAGGACGGCGGCCCCGACCTGCGCTTCGTCGACCAGCGCACGTTCGGCCACGTCATGCTGACCCCGCTCGTCGGCGGCGTGCCCGCGCCGATCGCGCACATCGCGCCCGACCCGTTCGAGGCGTCGTTCGACGAGGCGGAGTTCACCCGCCGGCTCAGGGCCAGGCGCACCGAGATCAAGCGGGCGCTGCTGGACCAGTCGCTG
This sequence comes from Nonomuraea sp. NPDC049646, assembly GCF_044465525.1. Classification (NCBI taxonomy): domain Bacteria; kingdom Bacillati; phylum Actinomycetota; class Actinomycetes; order Streptosporangiales; family Streptosporangiaceae; genus Nonomuraea; species Nonomuraea sp. NPDC049646. The sequence goes on from NZ_JBITLU010000028.1 coordinate 65,968, forward strand.
ATCAGCGGCGTCGGCAACATCTACGCCGACGAGGCGTTGTGGATCGCCCGGCTCCACTGGGCCCGTCCCACCGAGACGCTCACCCGTCCGAAGATCGCCGAGCTGCTGGCCGGCGTGCGCACGGTGATGGGTGCCGCCCTCCAGCAGGGCGGCACCTCCTTCGACAGCCTCTACGTCAACGTCAACGGCGAGAGCGGCTACTTCGACCGTTCGCTGGAGGTCTACGGCCGCCGCGACCTGCCGTGCTCGCGCTGCGGCACGCCCATCAGGCGGGAGGCGTTCATGAACCGGTCGTCGTACTCCTGCCCCAAATGCCAGCGAAAGCCGCGGTGAGCAGGGCGAGCGCGGCGCCCAGCCACATCACCGACGAGATCGACACGCCGTCCACCACCCGGCCGCCGACGAACGAGCCGAGCGCGATCGAGACGTTGAACGCCCCCACGAACAGCGCGGTGCCCAGCTCGCCCCCGCCCGAGCGCATGATCCACAGTTGCAGCGCCACGCCGACGCCGCCGTAGCCGAGGCCCCACACGACGAGCATCACCAGGGGCAGCCCGACCAGCGCCAGCGCCGCGGTGGAGGCGGCGATGAGCAGGGCCAGGACGATCAGCACCGGCTTGGGGTCGCGGGCCGCCCTGGCGCCCGCCACGAAGTTGCCGACGACGCCGGCCGCGCCGTACACCAGCAGGGCGACGCTGACCAGGCCGGGGCCGGCGTCGGCGACCTGCTCCAGGAACGGCCGGACGTAGGTGTAGGCCGCGAAGTGCCCGGTGATGATCAGCACGGTCGCCGCCAGCACGACCCGCAGCGCCCCCGGCAGCGGCGCCCGGGAGCCGCCCGAGGCGGCCTCGCCCGGCATCGGCGGCAGCACGGCGGCCAGCAGCCCGAGCAGCACCAGCGCCAGCCCGCCCATGACCGCGAACGACGTGCGCCACCCCGCCGCCGAGGCGATGAGCGTGCCCGCCGGCACGCCGAGCACCGAGGCCACCGACACGCCGCCGAGGATCACCGACGTGGCCCTGCCCACCGAGCGCTCGGGCACCAGCCGCAGGCCCAGCCCGGCGGCGAAGGCCCAGAACCCGCCGATGCTGATCCCGGTCAGCACCCGCGCGCCCAGCATGACGGGGAGGCTCGTCGCGAACGCCGCCGCCAGGTTGGCCACCGCCAGCAACGCCATCAGGCCGAGCAACGGGACGCGCCGGTCCAGCCGCCGGGTGGCCACGGCCAGCACGGGGGCCGAGACGGCCGCGACCAGCCCCGGCAGCGACACCATCAGCCCGGCGGTGCCGTCGGACACCCCCAAGCTCGCGGCGATCGAGGTCAACAGGCCGACGGGCAACATCTCGCTGGTCACGATGGTGAAGGTGCCCACCGCGACCGCGAGGACGGCGAGCCAGCGGGCCCGCGCGACAGTGGAGGTCTCAAGAGTCGTCATGCCGTTCAGCCTCGTCATCGGCCGGGGACGGAACAATGACGAAGCTCGAAGCCTTGCTTTAGGCAGGCTAAGCGATCGCGTCCGGGGAGTGGCATGGAGTTCAGGGAACTGGAGTGCTTCGTCGTGCTGAGCGAGGAGCTGCACTTCGCGCGTACGGCCGAGCGCCTGTATCTGTCGCCCGGCCGGGTGAGCCAGCTCATCGGGTCGCTGGAGACCCGGATCGGCGGCCGCCTGTTCGACCGCACCAGCAGGCGGGTGCGCCTGACGCCGCTCGGCCGGCGCTTCCTGGCCGACCTGCGGCCCGCCTACGACGGCATGGCGGCGGCCGTGTCGCGGGCGACGGCCTCGGCGCGGGAGGTGACGGGCCTGCTGCGGGTGGGGTTCCTGGCCACGCCGACCGAGATCGTCACCGGCAGCGTGGCGGCGTTCGAGCGGCGGTATCCCGGCTGCATGGTCGAGCTGGTCGAGGTGCCGCTCTCCGACCCGTTCAGCAAGCTGCGCGAGGGGCGGGTGGACCTGACGTTCACGCTGCTGCCGCTGGAGGAGCCCGACCTGGAGGGCGGCGCCGAGCTGAACCACTGCCCGGTCGAGCTCGGCCTGTCGGTACGCCATCCGCTGGCCGCCCGCGCCCGCCTCGACGCCGAGGAGCTGGCCTCGGTCGCCCTGTTCGGCCTCGACGACCCCGCGCCGCGCCGCTGGCAGGAGCACATCGCCCCCACCCTCACCCCTTCCGGACGGCCGATCGCGCGGGCCGGCTCGGTGGCCACCACCCAGGAGGGCCTGACGCAGGTCGCGCTGAACCGCGGCGGCATGCTCTTCTGCAAGCCGAGCGCCGACCACCATCGCCGTCCCGACATCGCGTTCGTGCCGGTGGACGGCCTGCCTCCGTCGATCCTGGGCCTGTCCTGGCTGCGCGCCGGACGTACGGCCTCGATCCTGGCCTTCAACGAGTTGGCCATGGAAGTCGTACGGCGGCATGAGACGGTGGCGGCATGACGGATACGAAGAGTAATGGCGACAAAGGTTCGGAAAACGTCCGAGTAACCGCCTGGGTGCGGGGGAGGGTCCAGGGGGTGGGCTTCCGGTGGTGGACGCGCGCGAGGGCGTTGGAGCTCGGCCTGACCGGCTGGGCGCGGAACACCGACGACGGCCGGGTCGAGGTCGTCGCCGAGGGGCCGCGGGAGGCGTGCGTCAAGCTGTTGGAGCTGCTCAAAGGTTGCGACACGCCGGGAAGGGTCGATGGAGTAGTGGAACGATGGAGTGAACCCCGAGGTAGTTTGGGCGGTTTTGTAGAGCGGTAGTCGCTTTTGCTAAACGGCCCAAATAGGGTATAGTTGTATGTCGGGAGTGCCTATCAGTAGGGCGTTGCGGTTGGATCGACTTGACCGCCCACACTGCCGGTGCGACTCTTGTTAAGTACCACGCGCACCCCTCCCGCGGAACAGAAGTGCGCGAACCAGTCTGGTCACTCAGCGTGGAGGACCCTTTACCATGGCGAAGGCTCTACTCGGCCACGTCGGCGGTCCTGACCCTCGGATGGTCTCGGAGATGCGCCGCTTGCAGCAGCGTATCCGGGATCTGGAGGCAGAACTCATCCGACTTCAGGCCACGAATGACGCTCTTGCGGCGCAAACCCGCGACGAAGCGCTCAGTCGCTTGCAGGAGCGCGAGCCGGCACTCACCTGAGAGTGATCGGAGCGCAAGACCCAGGGACGTCTCGAAGAGGCGTCCCTTGTTATTTTCCCTGGTGAGAAAGCGCTGGTCATCGACATGCCCACGACGGGCGGCCGAGACCAGTAGGCTTTTCCGAAGCCCGTTCAGCCGAGGCCGGGGAGGAGGGTCGGCGTTTGTACCTGAAGACCCTCACCCTGCGCGGCTTCAAGTCCTTCGCCTCCGCGACCGCCCTGCGCCTCGAACCCGGCATCACGTGCGTCGTCGGCCCCAACGGCTCGGGCAAGTCCAACGTCGTCGACGCCCTGGCCTGGGTCATGGGCGAGCACAGCGCCAAGTCGCTGCGCGGCGGCAAGATGGAGGACGTCATCTTCGCCGGCACCTCCTCCAGGCCGCCCCTCGGCCGGGCCGAGGTGACGCTGACCATCGACAACTCCGACGGCGCGCTGCCGATCGACTACACCGAGGTCACGATCAGCCGGCTGATGTTCCGGTCGGGGCAGAGCGAATACGCCATCAACGGCGACACCTGCCGCCTGCTCGACATCCAGGAGCTGCTGTCCGACTCGGGCATCGGCCGCGAGATGCACGTCATCGTCGGCCAGGGCCAGCTCGACGCCGTGCTGCACGCCGGGCCCGAAGACCGCCGCGCCTTCATCGAAGAGGCCGCGGGCGTGCTCAAACACCGCAAGCGCAAGGAAAAGGCGCTGCGCAAGCTCGACTCCATGCAGGCCAACCTCACCCGGGTGCAGGACCTCGCCACCGAGCTGCGCCGTCAGCTCAAGCCGCTCGGCCGCCAGGCGGAGATCGCCCGCAAGGCCGCCGTCATCCAGGCCGACCTGCGCGACGCCCGGCTGCGGCTGCTCGCCGACGACCTGTGCATCCTCCGCGCCACGCTCGAACGCGAGGCCGCCGACGAGGCCGCCGTCACCGCCCGGCGCAACCAGGTCGAGGCCGAGCTGGCCGAGGGCCAGCAGCGCGAGGCCGCCCTGGAGGCCGCCGAGGCCGAGACCCAGCCCCGGCTGAGCGCCGCCCAGGAGACCTTCTTCAGGCTCTCCTCCCTGCGCGAGCGCATCACCGGCCTGGAACAGCTCGCCGCCGAACGCCACCGCCACGCCCTCGACGCCGCCGCCATCGAACGCCGCGGCCGCGACCCCGAAGACCTCGAACGCGAGGCGGGCGAGGCACGCGAGCAGGAACACATCCTGCGGGCCGAGCTCGAACACGCCCAGGAGCTGCTGGCCGAGGCCGTCGAGCGGCGGGCCGCGGCCGAGGCCGAGCTGGGTGCGGAGGAGCGGCGCCTGGCGATGGCCGCCCGCGCCGCCGCCGACCGCCGCGAGGGCCTGGCCAGGCTGCGCGGCCAGGTCGACTCCGTGCGCAGCAGGGCGCGCGCGGCCGAGGAGGAGATCGGGCGGCTGGAGAAGGCCGTGGCCGACGCCGCCGAGCGCGAACGGCAGGCGCTGACCGACCTGGAGAACCAGCGGGCCGAGGAGCCGGCGGCCGATCCGGCGCTCGCCGCGGAGCTGGCCACCGCGCAGGCCGCGGTCGAGGAGGCCAGGGCCGCCGCCGACGAGGCCCGCGTGGCCGCCGACGAGGCCAAGGCCGGTCTCGGCGCGCCGCGGGCCGCCGTCCAGGCCGCCAAGGCGGGGGTCGCCACGGCCCGCGCCGCCGACCAGGAGGCCCAGCGCTCGGTGGCCGCGCTGCGGGCCCGCCGCGACGCCCTGGAGCTGGGCCTGGCCAAGGGCGACGGCGGCGCCGCGCTGCTCGACGCCGACCTGGCCGGGGTGCTGGGCCCGCTGGCCGCCTCGATGCAGGTCACGCCGGGCGCGGAGCTGGCCGTCGCGGCCGTGCTCGGGGCGGTCGCCGAGTCCGTCGCGGTCAAGACGCTCGACACCGCCGTCGAGGCGCTCGGCCTGCTGCGCGGCGCCGACGCGGGGCAGGTCACGCTGCTGGTGGCCGAGACCGGAGTTTCGGACACCGCGCACCACTCCCAGGTTGCGCGATCCCGGCCCGCCGCGCCGGAGGGCGGGCGGTGGGCCGCCGATCTGGTCACCGTGCCCGACGAGCTGAGGCCGGCGCTCGACCACGTCCTGGCGAAGGTCGTCGTGGTCGCCGACCTCGACGCGGCCCGCGAGCTGGTGGGGCGGCGTCCCGAGCTGCGGGTGGTGACCGAGGGCGGCGACGTGCTCGGGGCCCATCTGGCCGCCGGCGGGTCGGCCGGCGGCACCTCCGTCCTGCAGGTGCGGGCGGCGCTCGACGAGGCCGTCCGCGACCTGCGGGTGGCCGAGGCCACGGCGGAGGCCACGGCCGAGGCGCTCGACCAGGCGATCGAGGCCGAGCAGGCGGCCCAGACGGCCGTCGAGGCGGCCCAGGCGCACGTCAACGAGGCCCAGAGCGCGGTGACGGCGGCCCAGGCCGGGGTGAGCGCCGCTCAGGGCGTCCTCGACCAGGTCAGGGGCCGCCAGCGGGAGGCCGACCAGCGCAACGCGGCGGCGGCCAGGCGGCTGGCCCAGCTCGAGGCCGCCGCGCACGCCGCGCACGCCGAGGCCGAACGCCTGGCCCGCAGCGTCACCGCGGCCCAGGACTCCCGTACCGAGGGGCTGGAGGAGCTGGCCGAGCTGGAGATCCGGCTGGCCGAGGCCGAATACGCCCAGGAGCTGGAGACCGAGCCCACCACCGACCTGCGCGACGACCTGGCCGCCACGTGCGAGACGGCCCGGCAGCGCGAGATGGACACCCGGCTGCAGGTGCGCACCGCCGAGGAGCGCGTCAAGGGCATCGAGGGGCGCGCCGACGGCCTGCTGCGGGCCGCCCAGCGCGAGCGCCAGGAACGCGCCCAGGCCGCCGCTCAGCGGGCCAGGCGCAAGAGGCAGGCTCTGCTGGCCGAGGCGGTGAGCAAGGGCGCCAGGCAGGTGCTCGGGGCGCTCGCCTCCTCGATCCGGCTCGCCTCCCGCGAGCGCGACGACGCCGACCTCGCCCGCGTCGCCGTCGATGCCGAGCTGAAGCAGGTCCGCGTGCGCGTGCGTGAGCTGGGCCAGGAGCTCGACAAGCTGGTCAACCGGGTCCACGGGAGCGAGGTGGCCCGCACCGAGCAGCGTCTGCGGCTGGAGCAGCTCCAGGAGCGGGCGATGGAGGAGTTCGGCGTCGAGGTCGAGGCGCTGGTCTCCGAGTACGGCCCCGACGCGCCCGTCCCCGGCGACCCGCCGGTCCCGTACGTCCGGGAGGAGCAGGAGAAGCGGGCCAGGGCCGCCGAGCGGCAGATGACCCAGCTCGGCAAGGTCAACCCGCTGGCGCTGGAGGAGTTCGCCGCGCTGGAGGAGCGCCACGCCTTCCTGACCTCGCAGCTCGAAGACCTCAAGAAAACCCGGCGCGACCTGCTGACCGTGGTCAAGGAGGTCGACGACCGCGTCGAGCAGATGTTCGCCTCGGCCTACGAGGACGTCGCCCGCGAGTTCGAGCAGATCTTCACCCGGGTCTTCCCCGGCGGCGACGGGCGGCTCGTGCTCACCGACCCCACCGACATGCTCACCACGGGCATCGAGGTCGAGGCCAGGCCGCCGGGCAAGAAGGTCAAGCGGCTGTCCCTGCTGTCGGGCGGCGAGCGCTCGCTGACCGCGGTGGCGTTCCTGATCTCCATCTTCAAGGCGCGGCCCTCGCCCTTCTACGTGATGGACGAGGTCGAGGCAGCCCTCGACGACACCAACACCCAACGGCTGCTGACCCTGTTCGAGGAGTTGCGGCAGAGTTCGCAGCTCATCGTCATCACCCACAACAAGCGCACGATGGAGATCGCCGACGCCCTCTACGGCGTGTCGATGCGCGGCGACGGCGTGACCCAGGTGGTCAGCCAGCGCCTGCGGGAGCGCGAATCCGCCTGATCCGGCCTGTCATCATCCGTGTGCCTTGGGCATGACCATGCCGGTCGATCTGGAAAACTGACATCTTGTGGATGGTTACCTCGGCGTCATAGTGATCGTGGCCGTCGTCGCCCTGCTGGCGGCCGGCGGCCTCTTCCTGCTGTTCAGGCCGGGTGGCAAGGCGGCGCCGCCCGTGCCGCCGCCGGAGGCGCCGCCGCTTCCCGAGGAGGAGAAGCGGCCCGCCGGCCCGGTCGAGGAGGCCGACGGCGCGGTCACCACGGTGCCGCCGCCGGTCGCGCCGGCCGAGCCGATGGTCATCGCCCCCGAGGTCGAGGTGCCGCCGCCGTCCGCCGGGCGGATGGTGCGGCTGCGCTCGCGTCTGGCGCGTTCGCAGAGCGCGCTCGGCCGCGGCCTGCTGGAGCTGCTGTCCCGCGACCGGCTCGACGACGAGGTCTGGGACGAGATCGAGGAGAGCCTGATCACCGCCGACGTGGGCGTCGCCCCGACCCGCGCGATGGTCGAGGAGCTGCGCACCAAGGTCAAGGTGCTGGGCAGCCGCACTCCCGCGGAGGTCAGGGGCCTGCTGCGCGAGCAGCTTCTCGCCCAGGTCAACCCCGACCTCGACCGCAGCCTGCACGTGCAGAAGCACGGCGAGCGGCCGGCCGTGGTCCTGGTCGTGGGCGTCAACGGCACGGGCAAGACCACCACCACCGGCAAGCTCGCCCGCTCGCTCATCGGCGACGGCAAGAAGGTCGTGCTCGGCGCGGCCGACACCTTCCGCGCGGCGGCGGCCGACCAGCTCCAGACGTGGGGCGAGCGGGTCGGCGCCGAGACCGTGCGCGGGCCGGAGGGCGGCGACCCCGCCTCGGTGGCCTTCGAGGCCACGGCCAAGGGCATCGAGGACAAGGTCGACGTCGTGATCGTCGACACCGCGGGCCGCCTGCACACCAAGACCGGCCTGATGGACGAGCTTGGCAAGGTCAAGCGGGTCATCGAGAAGAAGGCCACGGTCGACGAGGTGCTGCTCGTCCTCGACGCCACCACCGGCCAGAACGGCATGCGCCAGGCCCAGGTGTTCGCCGAGGTGGTCAACATCACGGGCATCGCGCTCACCAAGCTCGACGGCACCGCCAAGGGCGGCATCGTGATCTCCGTGCAGCGCGAGCTGGGCGTGCCGGTGAAGCTGGTGGGGCTCGGCGAGGGGCCCGACGATCTGGCGCCTTTCGACCCGGATGTCTTCGTGGACGCGATCCTGGGCGACTGACCCGTTTATCGGCCATGTCCTAATTCATGCCGAAATGGCCCTTACCAGAAAAGTCTTGAGTCGTTAGTTAGCTTTGTGCTGACATGTTCGGGTTATCCGCGATCACGTAAGGGATGCCCATGAAGAAGATCGTCGTCCATCGTCCCGGGACTGTCAGGCCTTCCACGCTCGCCTCGCCGCGACACAGTCTTTGACCTGTCTCTGGGTCGGCGTTTCCGCGCGGGAACGCCGACCGCTGGGAAGAGGGCGGTCGTGAGGACGATCGCCCTGGACGCCGACCGCCGGGCAGCCGGGCCGTACACGCTGGCCGCCGCGCTGCTCGACCTTCTGGTCCCCGAGGCGCTCGACCGGCGGCCCGACCTGGTGGCCGCCCACGACGTGGAGCTCCGGGTCGCCGCCCCCCGCCTGCGGCCGCTCGTGCCGGTGCGCAGACGCTCGCTGGCCGACGACCTGCCGAGGGGGCAGCGCATCCTCGTCCCGGGGGCGCGGCGCAGCCTCAGGATCGCCAACGGGCTGGCCGAGTTCGCCGGCGAGCTGCTGGCCGTCACGGGACCGCTCACGCTCGTCGTGGCGAACCTGGGCGAGGCCGACCACACCGACCGCGAGCTGGTCGAGGTGCTGCGCCGCCGCCTCGACCCCGGGCTGCTGCGCGTCGAGGAGGGCCCGTCGTCGCCCGGCGAGGGCCCGCTGTGCGCCGACTTCGACCGCTACCGCGACGAGGGCTTCCATCACGCGATGGCCGAGTCGGGCACGGAGGCGCTGCGCGGCATGGCGTACGAGGACGACCCCGAGGGGTGGCAGACCCTGGTGCAGCGCGTCGCCGGGGCCCTGGAGGCGGTGGAGCGCGAGGAGGAGGCCCGCGAGCTCTACGACCGGGCCAGGCGCCTCAGCACCGATCCCAGGCACCGGGCCACCATCGCCTACGCCACCGCGATGCTCCTGGTACGCCACCACGACCCCGCCCGCCGCGACCCCGGCGAGGCGATGGCGTGGATCAACGAGGCCGTCACGATCACGTCGTTGCTGCCCGACCCCCGTGAACGCGCCTTCCACCTGGGCTTCGACCTCAACGGCAAGGCCCTGGTCGAGCTGCGCGCCGGCCGTCCGGACGCCGCGCTGCGGCTGGTCGAGCAGGCCATCGCCCTGGCCGACGAGCACCTGGCGGGCGAGCACCCGATCCACCGGCTCGTGCTGCGCGCCAACAGGGCCCAGCTGCTGGCCGGGGCCGGCCGGCCCGAGGAGGCGCTGGCCGACTACACGGCGGCGATCGACGCCGACCCCGGCTACCCGGACTACTACCTCGACCGGGGCAACCTGCTGGCAAAACTGGGCAGACCGGACGAGGCCCTGGCCGACTACGAGGCCGTCATGCGGCTCAGCCCGCCCTTCCCCGAGGCGTACTACAACCGCTCGGAGCTGCGGTTCGCGGCCGGCGACCTGGACGGCGCCCGCGCCGACCTCGACCGCACGCTGGAGCTCGACCCCGACTTCGCCCCCGCGTACGTGAACAGGTGCGGCCTGCTCGCCCTCCACGGCGAGTACGAGCAGGCCAGGCGGGACGTGGCGCGCGGCCTCGCGCTCCGGCCGCGCGACGCCCATCTGCTCTGCGTGCTCGGCCAGGTGGAGACGGCCCAGGGCCGCCACCCGGAGGCGTACGCGGCCTTCGACGCCGCGCTGGAGATCGATCCCGACCTGGCCGCCGCGTGGGGGAACCGGGCCGTGCTCGCCTTCGAACGCGGCGACCCCGACGGCGCGCTGGCCGACCTGACCCGCGCGCTGAAGCTGACCGAGACGGCCGAGCTGCTGTTCAACCGGGCGATGGTCCACCGGGAGCTGGGACGGGCGAAGGAGGCCAGGCAGGACCTGCTCAGAGCCGCCGAGCTGGCCCCCGGCGATCCGGACGTCGGGCGGGCGCTGGCCGAGGGGTGACAGCAGGGGCCGGCGGGCGTGGCGGTGCCGCCGGGTCAGCCTCGCGCGGCGGCGAGCGGCCCGATCGGCACCACGAGCGGGGTCCCCGCGACCGGATCCTCGATGACCTTCGCGTCCAGCTCGAACACCTCGCGCAGCAGCTCCTCGGTCAGCACCTCGTGCGGCGCGCCGGCGGCCACGACCTTGCCGGCGCGCATGGCCACCAGCCGGTCGGCGTAGCGCGCGGCGAGGTTGAGGTCGTGCAGGACCATGACGACCGTGCGGCCGGCCTGCTCGTGCAGGTGCCGGACGAGTTCCAGCACCTCCACCTGGTGGGCCAGGTCGAGGAACGTGGTGGGCTCGTCGAGCAGCAGCAGGTCGGTGCCCTGGGCCAGGGCCATGGAGATCCACGCCCGCTGCCGCTGGCCGCCCGACAGCTCGTCGAGCGGACGTTCGGCGAGGTCGGCGAGGCCCGTCATGGTCAGCGCCGCGGCGACGGCCGACTCGTCGTCGGAGGACCACTGCCGGTACCACGTCTGGTGCGGATGGCGGCCCCTGGCGACCAGGTCGGCCACGGTGAGCCCTTCGGGGGCGGAGGGCGCCTGCGGCAGCACGCCGAGGATCTTGGCCACCTCGCGGGTGGGGATGGCGTCGATGCGCTTGCCGTCCAGCAGCACCTGGCCGCCCTGGGGCTTGAGCAGGCGGCCGAGCGCGCGCAGGAGGGTGGACTTGCCGCAGCCGTTCGGGCCGATGATGGTGGTCACCGTGCCCGCCTCGACGCCCAGGTCGAGGCCGTCCACGATGGTCCGGTCGCCGTAGCCGAGCTTGACGCCCGCGGCCTGCAGCCTCATTTGCGTGCCCTCCAGATCAGGTGGATCAGGTACGGTGCGCCCAGCACGGCCGTGACGATGCCGACGGGCAGCTCGATCGGGGAGAAGACGGTCCGGGCGATCAGGTCGGCGCCCGCGGTGAGCACGGCCCCGGTGACCGCCGAGCACAGCAGCGGCGGCCGGGCCGAGCGGGCCAGCCGCAGCGCGATCTGCGGCGAGGCCAGGGCCACGAACGCGATCGGCCCGGCCGAGGCGGTGGCCACCGCGGCCAGCAGCACGGCGGCCAGGATCAGCAGGGCGCGGGCCGCGTTCACGCGCACGCCGAGTGCGGTGACCACGTCGTCGCCGAAGCGCAGCGCGTCGAGCGAGCGGGTGCCGAGCAGGGTGGCCGGGACGAGCACCGCCAGCGCGAGCGCCACCGGCACGACGTGCTCCCAGCCGCGGCCGTTGAGCGAGCCGCTGATCCAGACCATGGCCCGGCCGGTGTCGTTGACGTCGCCGACGGTCAGCAGCCAGAACTTCACGTTGGTGAACACGGCGGCCACGCCGATGCCGACTAGGACCAGGCGGTAGCCGTCCAGGCCGCGCCGCCAGGCCAGGCCGTAGACGACGGACGCGCCGAGCAGGCCGCCGAGCAGGGCGAGCGCTGGAATGCCCAGGTCGGCCAGCAGGCCGCTGGCGCCGCCGTAGACGCTGCCGCTGGCCACCACGCCGGCCACGACGGTGACCGAGGCGCCGGTCGTGACGCCGAGGATCTCGGGGCTGGCCAGCGGGTTGCGGGCGATGGACTGGATGATCGCGCCGGACAGCGCGAGCGCGGCGCCGACTAGGGCGCCGGTCAGGGCGCGCGGCAGGCGCAGCTCCATGATGACGAAGTGGGCCGGGCTGTCGACGTCGAAGGTGCCCTGGAACACCTCCGGCAGGCTCATCGGCAGGTCGCCGATGCGCATGTTCAGCGCCATGAGCACGACCAGGAGCGCCAGGCCGGTCAGGCCGACGGCGACGGCGCGCAGGCGCAGCCGCCAGGACAGGGAGCCGAGGCGCAGGGGGAGGGCGGTCATAGCCGTACCGGCTTTCTGCGGCGGACCAGGGCGACGAAGAAGGGCGCGCCGATCAGCGCGAGGACCACGCCGACCTCCAGCTCGCCCGGAGGGGCGACCACGCGGCCGATCACGTCGGCGACCAGCAGCAACGCCGCCCCGACCAGCCCCGAGTACGGCAGCAGCCACCGGTGGTCGGTGCCCGACAGCGCCCGGGCCAGGTGCGGCACGATGAGGCCCACGAACGCCAGCGAGCCGCAGGCCGCCACCGCCGCGCCCGACAGCAGGGTGACGGCGGCGACGCCGACCGTCCTGGTCAGGGCGATGTTCTGGCCGAGCGAGCGGGCGACGTCCTCGCCGAGCGACAGGGCGTTCAGGCCCGGGGCGTTGACCGCGGCGAGCAGCAGGCCGGCGAGGATGAACGGGAGCACCTGCCAGACCACGTCCGGGCCCCGGGCGGCGATGGAGCCGGACTGCCAGAAGCGGAAGACGTCCATGGCCTGCTCGTCGAGGAGCACGATGGCCGAGGTCATGGCGTACAGCAGGGCGCTGACCGCGGTGCCGGCCAGCGCCAGCGTGACCGGGGTGGGGCCGCCCCTGCCGCCCGTCATGCCGAGCGCGAACACCGCCACGCTGGCCACCAGCGCGCCCGCCAGGCCGAACCAGATGTAGGCGAGCAGGCTGGAGGCGCCGAGCAGGATGATCGAGGCCACCATGGCGAACGCCGCGCCCTGCGTGACGCCCAGCAGGCCGGGGTCGGCCAGCGGGTTGCGCGTGTGGCCCTGCATGAGGGCGCCCGCGACGCCGAGCGCGATCCCGGCCAGCACCCCGAGCACGGTACGCGGCACGCGCAGCGAGCGGATGATGATGTCGTTCTCGCTGCCCGTGGGCGCGGTGAGAGCCTGCCAGGCGTCGCCCGGCGGTACGGACTTCGAGCCGACCGTGATGCTCAGCACCACCCCTGCCGCGACGGCGGCGAGGAGGAGGAGCAGGAGGACGAGCCGCCGGCGCCGGATGCCGTGGAGGCGGGGCGCGAGCGCGGTCACCAGTTTCCTCCCCTTGTTTGCCCGAACGTGGTGAAGTATGCCAGGTTAGGCAGGGCTAACCTAATTTAGGTTCGCCTTACTTCCAGAAAGGGTTCCGATGAGAGCGTGGCGGGTGCTGGCCGGTGTACTGCTGGTGGCGGGGGTGGCCGCGTGCGGCTCGACGGAGCCGGCGGCCACGCCGTCGGCCGACCCTGCGGCCGACCCTGCGGCCAGGACGATCGAGCACGCGATGGGCTCGACCAAGATCTCCGGGCAGCCCAAGCGGGTCGTCGCGCTCGACCAGAGCTTCGTGGACGCGGTGCTCACGCTGGAGACCCCCGTGATCGGCTACACCACCTACCGGTCGATCGACAGCAAGCTGCCCGACTACCTCGGCCCGCTCGTCGACCGGTACGGCAAGGAGGCGACCCCGGTCGGCACCCTGGAGCAGCCCAGCCTGGAGAAGATCGCCGCGCTCAAGCCCGACCTGATCGTCTCGGCCAAGGTCCGGCACGAGGCCCTGTACGACAAGCTCTCGAAGATCGCGCCGACCGTCTTCAGCGAGACGACCGGCGCCATCTGGAAGGAGAACCTGCGGCTCATGGGCCGCGCCCTGGGCAAGGAGGACCTGGCCGACGCCCGGATCAAGGCGTTCGAGGAGCGCGCCGGCACGATCGGGGCCGCGATCAAGGAGAAGGTGGGCGGGAAGCTGCCGACCGTCTCGATCGTGCGCTTCGCCGGTGAGCCCACCGTCCGGCTCTACGTCGAGAAGTCGTACTCCGGGGTGGTGCTGAAGGACGTCGGCTTCCCCCGTCCCGAGGGCCAGCCTGCCAAGGACGACGCCATCGCCGTGGACGTCAGCCAGGAGCGCATCGCCGACCTGGACGCCGACCACATCTTCGTCGCCACCTACCCCGACCCGGCCAGCGACGGGCCCAAGGAGAAGTTCGTCGGCAACCCGCTGTGGGGCCGGCTCAAGGGGGACAAGCACGAGGTCAGCGACCTGACCTGGATGAGCGCCGTGGGCATCCAGGGCGCCCACGCCATCCTGGACGACCTGGCCAAGACCTTCTCCGTGGACCCGGCCAAGGCCGCCTAGCGGCGCTCAGCGCGGCAGGAACGCCCGCAGGCCGGCCAGGTGGGGTTCGAGGTCGAGCCCCTGGCCGGCCAGCCACTCCGGGTTGTCGTAGGTGCCCTTGTAGCGGTCGCCGCGGTCGCAGATCAGGGTGACGACGCTGCCCTGGACGCCGGATTCGCGCATCTCCCTGACGAGTTCGACGCACGCCGCCATGTTCGTCCCCGTGGAGCCGCCGACGTCCAGGCCGGTGACCTCGCGGGTCCAGTGCATGGCGGCGATCGAGCGGGCGTCCGGGACGGCGATCATGCGGTCGATCACGCTGGGCAGGAACGACGGCTCCACCCGGGGACGCCCGATGCCCTCGATCCGCGACCCCGAGGCCGTCACCGCGGGGTCGCCGGAGACCCAGCCCGGGTAGAACGCCGAGCCCTCCGGGTCCACCACGGCCAGGCGGGTGGGGTGGCGGCGGTAGCGGATGTAGCGGCCGATCGTGGACGACGTGCCGCCGGTGCCGGCGCCCACGACGATCCAGGCGGGCTCGGGATGTGGCTCCATGGACATCTGGGAGTAGATCGACTCGGCGATGTTGTTGTTGCCCCGCCAGTCGGTCGCGCGTTCGGCGTAGGTGAACTGGTCCATGAAGTGGCCCCCGGTCTCGGCGGCCAGGCGGTGAGATTCGTCATAGATCGCCCCGGGGTCGGCGACGAGGTGACATTTCCCGCCGTAGAACTCGATGAGGTGACACTTCTCGGGCGACGTGGACGCGGGCATGACGGCGATGAACGGCAGGCCGAGCAGCCGGGCGAAATACGCCTCGCTGACCGCGGTCGAGCCGCTGGACGCCTCCACGATCGTGGTGGCCGGGCCGATCCAGCCGTTGGCGAGGCCGTACAGGAACAGGGACCGCGCGAGCCGGTGCTTGAGTGAACCGGTCGGGTGCACCGATTCGTCTTTCAGATAGAGGTTTACGCCCCAGTCCGAGGGAAGCGGAAAGACGTGCAGGTGAGTGTCACAACTTCGGTTGGCGTCGGCCTCCACCTTGCGGATGGCCTCCGCCACCCACCGACGTGTCCCCGTGTCGTGACGGTCCACAGATTCCATGTCCATACGCTATCCCCTGTGACTCTGACCACTATTCCTACGAAATTGGGTGGGTAGTGTTATGATAATGAGACTTGTCCGGCCGTGGACGTGACCACGCACGCCGCGAGCAGATGGACTACAAACCCCTTCTGACCTATGCGGACTCTCCTAACGCGTCCCTTACCTGGGAGTTGCGAGGATGAGGAACGCTGTCAGGCGGCTTGTGCCGAACGGGGGATAGCGCAAGGGGGAATGAATTGATCACTATGACCGATGAGCAGCGTCAGGACTGGTTCGAGCGCGATGTCGTGCCCGTGACGTCGCAGCTGTTCGCTTCCGCCATGCGCCTGACCCGTAACGCAGCCGACGCCGAGGACCTGGTGCAGGAGACGGTCGCCAAGGCGTACACGTCCTATCACCAGTTCCGTGAGGGCACCAACCTCAAGGCGTGGCTGCACCGCATCCTCACCAACAACTTCATCAACGACTACCGCAAGAAGCAGCGCTCGCCGAAGCTGTCGGCCGCCGAGGAGATCGAGGACTGGCAGCTGCACGCCGCCGAGTCCCACACCTCGACGGGCCTGCGCTCGGCCGAGACCGAGGCGCTCGACCGGCTGCCCGACAGCGTCGTGATGAACGCCCTGCGCTCCCTGCCCGAGGACTTCCGCGTGGCCGTCTACCTGGCCGACGTCGAGGGGTTCGCGTACAAGGAGATCGCCGAGCGCATGGGGACGCCCATCGGCACCGTGATGTCCCGCCTGCACCGTGGCCGCCGCCAGCTCCGCGGCATGCTGGAGGACTACGCGCGGGAGGAGGGCGCCGTGCGCCTTCCCGCCCCCCGCGCCGCCGCCTAGGAAAGAGCCGCTAGGGAGAGTCCAGGGACAGACGAAGGCGGACGCGTAACACGCCGCCTTCGTCGCGCAGTTGCACCCGGTCGCAGAGCTGCCGGCTGATCCAGAGCCCGTACCCCCGCGGGGACTCGGGCTCCGGCGGTATGTAGCCCGGCAGGGGGTCGTCGAGCGCCCCGCCGGGATCGGCGATCTCGCAGACGAGGTCGCGCTCCTCCACCCACATCGTGATCGTGCCGAACCCGGCGCCGTGCTCGACGCAGTTCGCGGCGATCTCCGAGACGCTGAGCACCAGCGAGGAGATGAGGTTGCGGTCCATGCCGGCCGTCCTGGCGTAGTCGCCGACGGTCTGGCGCAGGCGCTTGAGCTCGCGGGCCGTGAACCGCACCAGGCAGGCCCCGGGGCCCGGCTCGGGGAAGGGCGCGTCGTCGCCGTCGAGCACCAGCTCGTGGGGCTGCACGAAGCGCCCGCTGGCCGCCTCGCCCCCCGACCCCAGCACCAGGGGATGGACGACCGGCGTGAGCTCGCGGACCGGCTCGGGGACGTGGCGCAGGTCGTACAGGCACAGCATGACCGACGGGGCCGCGGCCAGGGCGGCGTTGACGACCGAGTCGTAGCGGATGAGGTCCTGGATGCGCGGCTCGCTCAGCTCGCTCCAGACGGGCTCGCCGACCACCAGGGTGGGCCGGCCGCGCGTGTACTCGTGGTAGGCGGCCAGCATCCGGTGGGGGTGGCCGTACCAGGCGCCGGCCGGGCGGCTGTCGATGCGCCGCGCGTCGCCGTCGAGGGCCTCCGCCAGCAGCGCCAGCCGGTCGGGGCGGTTGACGACCAGCACGCGCCGGTCTTCGTCCAGCGCGGTTCGCACGCGCGGCACGACGAGGTCGAGGAAGGCCCGATCGGAGTCGTACGGTACCGCGACGTGCTTCAGCGACTGTGCCCGCTCACGGCGCACGGCCGAAACGTAACAAGGGCGGCCCGGCCGCGCAACGGCGGAAGTCCACCGATAACGTCGAACGGCCTGCGCGTGACTCCCCGGAGTTTCATGATTACTCCATGTCTTGGACAGCTGATGCCCGTTGCTGGGTACATCTGTTGTGTACGGAAACGTCGGCAGGGGGTGGCGTGTGACCGAAGCCCGCGCGGCGGCGGAGAAACTCCAGGCGGAGCTGCACGGGCTGGGAGTCACCAGCGCGTACGAGGTGGGGGACGGAGCGACCATCTCGGTCTGGATAGGTCTCGTCGTGCACTACAGGGACGGTTTTTACCGTTGGCAGGAAGGTCCGGTTAAACGTCGTCATCTGGGTACGGATCCGGTTGGATGTGCCATGCGCGTGGCGCGCCGCTACAAGGAGCTGCACGCGGACATCCCACTCTGGTGGGACGACCTGGCCAGGGAACTACGGGGGAGACCGGTCCAGGACTATCCGTAAGGCCCCCGCGTGCGGTGTTTCGGGGGAAAACATGCGCATTTGGGCTTTGCCATTCGTCCTGATCGTTCTCGTGGGCTGCGCGGCCCAGCCGGTGCCGCGCCGGCATTCCGCCTTGATCCGGCCGCAGGTCAGTCCTGAGGTCCTGGCCAAGCGGCTGATCGCGCAGCAGGCCGACTGGCCGCGCAGCCGCAAGTTCGACTGCGGCAAGATCAAGTGTGTGGCCCTGACCTTCGACGACGGTCCAGGGCCCTACACCGGCAAGTTGCTCGACCTGTTGCGCCAGCGCCACGTCAGGGCCACGTTCTTCGTGCTGGGTGAGATGGTGGCCGCCGACAGCGGCGGCCGGATCACCCGCCGCATCGTGGACGAGGGCCACGAGATCGGCAACCACTCCTGGTCCCACCCGTCGCTGACCGGCCTGTCCCGCGAGGGGGTGCGCAACGAGCTGGGGCACACCGACGAGCTCGTCCACCGGCTGACCGGGGTCAAGATGCGGGTGATGCGGCCGCCGTACGGCAGCACCGACGACGCCGTCGCCGCCGAGACCCGCCGCGAGGGCCTGGCCCAGATCCTGTGGGACGTCGACACCCTCGACTGGCTGCACCGCGAGCCCGCCGCCGTGGTCAGGCGGGCCGACACCGCCAAGGCCGGGTCGATCGTGCTCATGCACGACATCCACCCCACCACGGTCGAGGCCGTGCCGAAGGTGATCGACACCCTCGCCAGGAAGGGCTACACGTTCGTCACGATCTCCGAACTGTACGGCCGCCCGCCCACGCCGGGCCGCACGTACACCGCACGGTGAGCGGCATGGCACGCTTGGGCCATGGCTTTCACCGGCTTTCCCGACGAGGCGTTCATCTTCTACGAGGGCCTTGAGGCGGACAACTCCAAGACCTACTTCACCCGCCACAAGCACCTCTACGAGGACGCGGTCCGGGCGCCCATGGCGGAGCTCACCGACGAGCTGGCCGCCGAGTTCGGCCCGGCCCAGCTCTTCCGGCCCTACCGCGACGTGCGCTTCTCCAAGGACAAGACGCCGTACAAGACCCATCAGGGCGCCTTCGTCGATCTGATGCCCGGCATCGGCTACTACGTCGAGATCAGCGCCGCCGGCCTGTACGTCGCCGGCGGCCGCTACACCCAGGCCCCCGACCAGATCGCCCGCTACCGCGCGGCCGTGGACGAGGACGTCACCGGCAAGCCGCTGGAGTCGATCACGGCCCGGCTCGCCGAGGCCGGCTACACGATCGGCGGCGACCGGCTGAAGACCAGGCCGCGCGGCTTCGACGAGGACCACCCGCGCATCGAGCTGCTGCGCCACAGGTCCCTGTTCGCGGGCGTCCGCCACGAGCCGGAGCCGTGGGTGCACACGGCCGAGGTGCGCGGGCGGGTCGAGCGGGCCTGGCGCGACTTCGCCGCGCTGATCGACTGGCAGTGCGCGCACGTCAGGGGCAGCGAGCTGCCGCGCCGCTGAGCCTCACCGCTGGCTCGTCGTGACCTGGTCGCCCTTCAGGATGCGGTCGACCGTCTGCCCGGCCGCCGAGCTGGCCGCCGTCGTGCCCACGGCCAGCGCCAGGGCCAGGGTCGGCGCGGCCAGGCTGCGCACGCTGCGCAGGTTGCGCACCCTGGCCCACGGCTCGCCGGCCAGGTGCATGATCCGCCACTCCCAGAACAGCCCGAGCCCGACGCAGACCATCATCACCTGGCCCACCACGATGGCCACGACCTGCGCCTTGTCGAGGGGGCCGATGTCCGGCTCGACCAGCGTCGACAGGTAGCCGGCCAGGCTGGTCAGCAGGGCCGCGACGGCCAGGTGCAGCGCCTTGGTCATCGGCTGGGTGCCTCTGACGCACGGGTAGAAGTAGCCGAACAGGAAGCCGAACGCGGGCAGGGTGAGCAGGTAGCGGCCGTCGAAGAGGAAGCTGGTCAGGTCCGCGCCCTCGGGCCGGCCGTAGACCAGCGCGAACGGCAGGCTCAGCAGCAGGCTGACGGTGAACGCCGACACGCCGTTGTGCCAGGGTGTGCAGCCGGCCGCCGTGGCGAAGGCGGTCTCGGGATGGCGGCCGTGCTCGCGCAGCGCCGACTCCAGGGCCTGCCGCCGCTGGTCGAACTCGGCCATCGACATGTCGGCGGCCAGCCGGGTCCGTCCCGCGCGGTACAGCTCCTGCTCGGCGAGCAGCAGCAGGCGCCGGTGCAGGGCCGCGCGGACGAACTGCCGGTGCTCCTCCTGCGTGTCCGGCTCCACGACGGACGCCGGCGGCCCGGCGAGCAGCCAGCGCGCGGTCAGCCAGGCCACGATCGAGGTGATGGCCAGCAGCGGCAGGGGCACGTCGATGTCGGCCAGCGTCGTGCTGCCGCCGGGCGTGATGTAGAGCACCATCAGCACGACGACCATCGTCGACTCGGCGGCCGGGTCGCGCACGGCCGCCACCTGGGAGCCCAGCCGCCACAGCCGCAGCACCAGCATCGCGAACCCGAGCAGCAGCAGCCCGAGCACCCCGCGGACCAGCGGGTCCAGCGGCAGGCTGCCGATCGTCGGGACGGCCGCCCGGGGCACGGCCAGGCTCCACGACCCCGCGTCCAGCCATTCCGTGGGCCAGCCCTGCACGAGCAGGCTCACCACGACCGCGCCCACCACCGCTCCCCGGCTCCACCGCCTGGTCGCCACGGTCACCGCCGCCACGGGGATCATCGCCCAGCTCAGCGCCAGCAGCAGCCGGACGCTGTCGGGCGGGTACACGCCGTCCAGCAGCGCCCGCAGCCACAGGGCCAGCGCCAGCAGCCCGACCGCGGCCTCGGCCCACAGCGCGGCCAGGCGGACGACCACCGGCCGGACCCCGAGGTCCACGCTGAAGCCGACCGCCGCGCCCGCCGCCGCCAGGGCCGCGACGGCTCCGCCGGTCAGCAGGACGCGTCCGGGGAGCTGGCCGTGCAGCCACGACCAGCTCAGCATGCCGAGCCCGACCAGCAGGCCGAGCCCGGTCACCGTGAGCAGGTCGCGGCCGGTCCAGGGCGGGCTGGTGGGCAGCACCCGTCCGGCGTGCCGCAGGGCCATCACCGGCACGGCGACGAACAGGATCACGTACCCGACGGGCGACCACTCCGCGGCGACCAGCGGGATCAGCAGGGCCGGCGCGGCGATGGCCAGGCCGACGACCAGCTCCCTGTTGGGCACCCGCTGCCACCACCGGCGGCCGAGCGAGCGCACCAGGAACACCGCCAGCGCGCACGCCGTGAGCACGCCGAGCGCGGTGGCCCAGGAGAAGTCGTCCTCCTCGGCGACGTCGGGGAAGCCGTAGGAGCCGGGGGCCAGCGTCAGGCTCACCGGGTAGGCGCCGACGGAGAACCGCAGCAGGCCGCGCTCCTGCCGTTCCGGCTGGATGCCCTCGACGCGCAGCACGGTCCACTCGCCGGGCAGCACGGTGACCGCGCGCACCACGACGATCAGCGGGAGCGCCGTCGGCGAGGTGAAGTCGAGCCGGAGCAGCCCCTCGACCTTGACCTGGCGCAGCAGCGTCACCGTGAACTCGGCCGTGACGTGCCCCGGCGAGGAGACGATGAGCGGCGCGAGCCGGGTGGTGGGCGCCAGGCTCTGGCCGTCCACCTTGAGCGCGCCGAACCCGGAGTCGGTCACCTGCGGCAGCGTGCCCGGGAAGCCGCCGCCCTGGCGCAGCGCCTCGGCCAGCGGGTCGTCGGGACGCATGTCCAGCCGGTGCCTGACGGTGATCCTGACCTGGCGCTGCCGGGGATCGATCCGCCCCTCGGGGACGGCGTCGAGGTCGGCGGCGCGGGCCGGGGCGACCGAGACCTCGGTGGCGGCCGTACGGGCCCATCCGGTCGCCGGGTCGGCGCGGGCGGCGGCGGCCGCCCACGGATTGGTCACGACGGTGCTCTTGGGCCTGTCGGACCCGGTCACGGGCCTGGCTGCGATGGTGCACCAAACAATCGCCCCGAACGACACCAGAGCCAGCCCGAATGACATTGCCATCCGGAGCTTTCCCACAATTGGGATGATTCTCCGGCATGCCGAAATGTTCTATGGCATAGGGTCACGGTGTTATCACAGATGGTCTCATGACCATGTTTCTTTACACCGTGACCCGGGAGAGGCGTTCCATCGCGCGTGCTCGGGCCGCCGGTTGACAGGCCCTTCTGACACGGAAACCGCGTGCCACCGGAAAAGGTGACACGCGACCGCGGTGCGGAGAGAAACGAATCAGGCGCGCTTGGCGCGGGCGGCGGCGCGGCCGCGGGCGGCGGCGTCGAGCACGACCTTGCGGATGCGGACCGCGTCGGGCGTGATCTCCACGCACTCGTCCTCGCGGATGAACTCCAGCGCCTGCTCCAGCGACAGCGTCCGCGGCGGGATGACCTTCTCGGTCTCCTCGCTGGTGGACGAGCGCATGTTCGTGAGCTTCTTCTCCTTGGTGATGTTCACGTCCATGTCGTCGGAACGCGAGTTCTCACCGATGATCATGCCCTCGTAGACCTCGGTGGTCGGCGAGACGAACAGCGTGCCGCGCTCCTGGAGGTTGAGCATGGCGAACGCGGTCACCGGGCCCGACCGGTCGGCCACCAGCGAGCCGTTGTTGCGGGTGCGCAGCTCGCCGAACCACGGCTCGTAGGAGTCGAAGACGTGGTGGACCAGGCCGGTGCCGCGGGTCTCGGTCAGGAACTCGGTGCGGAAGCCGATCAGGCCGCGGGCCGGGACCACGAACTCCATGCGGATCCAGCCGGTGCCGTGGTTGGTCATGTGCTCCATGCGGCCCTTGCGGACGGCCAGGAGCTGGGTGACCGCGCCGAGGTACTCCTCCGGGCAGTCGACCGTCAGGCGCTCGACCGGCTCGTGCACCTTGCCGTCGATCTCCTTGGTGACCACCTGCGGCTTGCCGACGGTCAGCTCGTAGCCCTCGCGGCGCATCTGCTCGACGAGGATGGCCAGCGCCAGCTCACCGCGGCCCTGCACCTCCCAGGCGTCGGGACGGTCGGTGGGCAGCACGCGCAGCGACACGTTGCCGACCAGCTCCTTGTCGAGCCGGTCCTTGACCATGCGGGCGGTGACCTTCGAGCCCTTGACCTTGCCGACCAGCGGCGAGGTGTTGGTGCCGATCGTCATCGAGATCGCCGGCTCGTCGACCGTGATCAGCGGC
Source organism: Nonomuraea sp. NPDC049646 (assembly GCF_044465525.1). Taxonomy (NCBI): domain Bacteria; kingdom Bacillati; phylum Actinomycetota; class Actinomycetes; order Streptosporangiales; family Streptosporangiaceae; genus Nonomuraea; species Nonomuraea sp. NPDC049646. Next base: position 88,590 of record NZ_JBITLU010000028.1, read on the forward strand.
AGCGGGCGCGGGTCCTCCGGGTCGGCCAGCGTCTCGCCGATCATGATCTCGGGGATGCCGGCGATGGCGATGATGTCGCCGGGGCCGGCCTCCTCGGCCGGCTTGCGCTCCAGCGCCTCGGTCATCAGCAGCTCGGTGATCTTCACCTTCTGGATCGTGCCGTCGGTACGGCACCAGGCGACCTGCTGGCCCTTGCGCATGACGCCCTGGTGGATCCGGCACAGCGCGATACGGCCGAGGTAGGAGGAGGCGTCGAGGTTGGTGACGTGCGCCTGCAGCGGGGCGCTGGGGTCGTACGTGGGCGCCGGGATCGTCGACTTGATGATGTCGAACAGCGGCTCCAGGTCCTCCGAGTCGGGCATGCCGCCGTCGTCGGGACGGTTCAGGGAGGCGCGGCCGGCCTTGGCCGAGGCGTAGACGATCGGGAAGTCGATCTGCTCCTCGGTGGCGTCGAGGTCCATGAAGAGCTCGTAGACCTCGTCGACGACCTCCTTGATGCGGGCGTCGGGACGGTCGACCTTGTTGATGCACAGGATGACCGGCATCTTGGCGGCGAACGCCTTGCGCAGCACGAACCGGGTCTGCGGCAGCGGGCCCTCGGAGGCGTCGACCAGCAGCACCACGCCGTCGACCATGGACAGGCCGCGCTCGACCTCGCCGCCGAAGTCGGCGTGGCCGGGGGTGTCGATGATGTTCAGGGTCATGCCGCCGTGCTGGACGGCGGTGTTCTTGGCGAGAATGGTGATGCCCTTCTCGCGCTCCAGGTCGTTGGAGTCCATGACCCGGTCGTCGACGTCCTGGTTCGCGCGGAAGGCCCCGGACTGCCAGAGCATGGCGTCGACCAGTGTGGTCTTGCCATGGTCGACGTGCGCGATGATCGCGATGTTCCGCAGGTCGTCGCGGCTGTTCAAAGGCATGATGACTTCTCGCTCTGTGTCGTGGGGGCGGCCGCGCGAAGTCGCGACCCACCAAGTCTAGTTGATCCCCTCTCGTGACAAGAGCGGGACAAGGCGTCTGCGGCGCTGTAGGGGTGAACGCGCCGGCCGGCGCGTCTGATTCCCGGCGTCCGGCATGGATCACGGGCGGCAGGGCAGGGAGCGACCGTGAGGGACGAAGGACTGGTGCTGCTCCTCGCGTGGGGGCAGTTCGCGGTGCTGCTCGGGCTGCTGGCCTACTTCCTGCTGCGGGGCCGTACGTGAGGCGGGTGGCGGCCCTGCTCGTGCTGCTCGTGGCCGCGGCCGGCTGCGTGAGCCCCGCGTGGGACGACCACGACTACGCGCTCAAGGCCGAGCAGTCGGACGAGAGCGTCTCCTCCACCATCCGGATCGTCCGCCTGGCCGTCCAGAACTCCCACCGGCTGACCAGGCCGTACCTCAAGGTCGTGCTCACCGACGCGGCCGGCGAGCTCGACGCGGTCGGCGACCAGTTCGGCGGGGTCCAGCCGCCCTCCGAGCGCTCCGACGAGCTGCGCGACCGGCTGCTCGACCGGATCCAGCGGGCCGAGGAGCTGGTGGACGACCTGCTCATCCAGGTACGCCGGGACCGGATCAAGGACCCCGCCCAGGCAGTGCGGGAGCTGGAGGCGCTGGGGTGAAGAAGCTCTTCGCCGTCACGCTCGGCATCCTCAGCGCCGTCGGCGGCTTCGTGGACATCGGCGACCTCGTGGCCAACTCGCTGGTCGGAGCCCGGTTCGGGATGTCGCTGGCGTGGGTCGTGGTGGTCGGCGTGGTGGGCATCTGCCTGTTCGCCGAGATGTCCGGCAGGATCGCCGCGGTCTCCGGCCGGCCGGTCTTCGACCTCGTCCGCGAGCGGCTCGGACCGCGGGCGGGGCTGCTCAACCTGGGGGCGTCGTTCTTCATCAACCTGCTCACGCTGGCCGCGGAGATCGGCGGCGCGTCGCTCGCCCTGGAGCTGGCCACCGGCGTCAACTACCTGCTGTGGGTGCCGGGGGTGGCGCTGGTCGCCTGGCTGGTGATGTGGCGGGTCAGATTCGAGACCATGGAACGGGTGTTCGGGCTGGCCGGGCTCGCGCTGGTGGTGTTCGGGGTGGCGGCGTGGCAGCTCGGCCCCGACTGGGGGCAGCTGGGCGGCCAGCTCGCCTCGCCGCCGCAGGCCGAGGGGGCGGCGACCTACTGGTACTACGCGGTCGCGCTGCTCGGCGGCGCGATGACCCCGTACGAGGTGTTCTTCTTCTCCTCCGGCGGCGTCGAGGAGCGGTGGACGCGCAAGGACCTGGTGACCGCCCGCGCCAACGTGTTCGTCGGCTTCCCGCTCGGCGGCATGCTGTCGCTGACCATCATGGTCTGCGCCGCCGCGGTGTTCCTGCCGGCGCAGGCCCAGGTGGAGTCGCTGGCGCAGATGGTGCTGCCCGTGGGCGTCGGGCTGGGCAAGGTCGGGCTGGCGATGGCGATCATCGGGGTGTTCGCGGCCACGTTCGGCGCGACGCTGGAGACCGCGCTGTCGTCGGGGTACACGCTCAGCCAGTACTTCGGCTGGCGGTGGGGCAAGCGGGTGCGGCCGAGGGACGCCGCCAGGTTCCACGTCGTGGTGCTGGTCGCGGTCGTGCTGGCCGCGGCGCTCATCCTGACGACCGTCGACCCGGTCATGGTGACGGAGTACTCGCTGGTGTTCTCGGCCGCCGCGCTGCCGTTGACGTACCTGCCCGTGCTGATGATCGCCAACGATCCCGACTACATGGACGACCGGGTCAACAGCCGGTTCACCAACGCCGTCGGCACGGCGTACATGATCCTGCTGTCGGCGGTCGCGGTGGCGGCGATCCCGCTGCTGATCGCCACGAAGGCGGGCCAATGAGGGCCCGGGAGCTCCACGCCGACCTGCACCTGCTCGACCGGCAGGTGGTCGGCGCGGACGACGGCGAGCCCGTGTGCAAGGTGGACGACCTGGAGCTGGCCGGCGACCCGCCGTACGTGGCGGCCGTCCTCGCCGGGCCGCTCGCGCTCGCCCCCCGCGTCGGCGGACTGCCCGGCTGGCTGATCAGCTCGGTGACCACGCTGTTCCGGCCCGAGGAGCACCCGCAGCCCCGGCGCGTCCCCATGCACCTGGTCACCGAGATCGGCAGCGCGATCAAGGCGAGCGGCGAGCTCGCCGAGCCCGCACTCGAACGCTGGGCGCGCGAGAACGTGATCGCCCGGATCCCCGGCAGCGGCGGCGAGCGCCGGCCCGGGGGAGAGGTCGTGCACGCCGCCGGCCTCGCCCCGCGGATCAGCTGGTTCAAGGGCCGCACCGTGACCGACGCGGCCGGCGAGGTGGTCGGCAGGGTCGCCGACGTGCGGCTGCGCCAGGACGGCCCGCTGCTCATGGGCGTGCAGAACGCGTTCCGGGTCAGCGACCTCATCGTCGTGCCGCGCCGCACCGGCAAGCTCTTCGGGTACGAGCGCGGCCCTGGCGGCCGGGCCCCCTGGCTGGTCCAAGCCCTGATCAGGCACCGGCTCAAGGGCAGCAGGCTGGTGGCCTGGGAGCAGCTCGCCTGGGAGGGCGGCTCCTGGTCGGAGGAGCCCGGCGCCGGCCTGCGCCTGAACGTGCCCGCCGACCGGCTCGCCCTCCTCACCGAGCTGTACGAGCGCGAGCCGGGACGTACATAGCAGGTTGCACATTTGTGTGCATGGCAGGAGCCCTCGCGGTCCCTACATTGTCGTCATGACGTGGACAGAGCTGGTTATGGGCTCGGCACCGAGCAAGGGCGACCAGCCGGCGGTGAGCGACGTCAGGACCGGCGAGGTGCTGTCGTACGCGCAGTTCGCCAGGCGGGTCACCCGCGCGGCGGGCGGGCTGCGCCGCGACGGGCTGGCCTTCGGCGACCGCGTCCTCATCGACCTGCCGCTCGGCGCGTCGCTGGCGGTGGCGGTCCACGCGGTGGCCTGGGCGGGCGGCGTCGCCGTGCTGGGCGGCCCTGGTCCGGTCCGCATGGTGATCACCCGCGGCGCCCGCGAGCCCGGCGGCGCCGCCGCGGACCGGGTCGCGGACCGGGTCTACGCCTTCCGCCCCTCGCCCGGCGCGCTGCCGTTCGCCGGGCTGCTCAACGCGAGCCCGGTGGAGTTCGGCCCGCTGGCGGGCGCGGCGCTGGAGCCGGGCGGCGGCCGCGTGCTCGACCACGGGGAGCTCGCCGCCGACCTGCGCAACCTGGCCGCCCGCCTGGTGGTCGGCAAGGACGACGTCGTCGTCAACGCGGCCGGCGACCTGCTCAAGGGGCTGCGGGTGCTCGACCTGGCCCTGATGTCCGGCGCCCACGTGGTGATCGCCGCCAACGAGCCGACCGTCATCGGCTGCCGGGTGCTGGCCGCCGAGCGCAGGGCCACCATGGTCGTGGCGCCCTACGACGTCGCCAGGCGGCTGCTGGGAAACCCCATTCTGCGCGTTGTGGACGAAAGGGCGATCGTCAGCTCGCTTGGCCTGTGAAAAGTGCGACACTGTGGAAGAGTGTGATCCTTCGGCGACGCAGGGTGAACACATGCCAGAGGCCCCCCGGCACAATCTTCCAGCAGAGCCCAATCGGTTCGTGGGCCGCGAACGCGACCTCGACGACCTGCGCGGGCTGTTCGGCGAGACGCGCGTGGTCACGTTGTGCGGCGTCGGCGGCATCGGCAAGACCCGGCTGGCCCTGCGGGTGGCCGCCGGGCTCGTGGGCGGCTATCCGGGCGGGGTGTGGCTGGTCGAGCTGGCCCGGGTCAGCCGTCCTGAGCAGATCGTCCAGGAGATCGCCCGGGTGCTGCGGGTGCGCGAGGAGAGCGGGCGTCCGCTGCTCGACACCGTCACCGCCCGGCTGCGCGAGCTGCGCTGCCTGCTGCTGCTCGACAACTGCGAGCACCTGGTCGACGGGTGCGCCGAGCTGGCCGCCGAGCTGGTCGCCTGCTGCCCCCGGCTGAGCATCCTGGCCACCAGCCGGGAGCCGCTGCGCATCGCCAGCGAGCTGATCTGGCGGGTGCCGCCGCTCGACCTGCCCGAGATGGGGTACGCCGACGCCGAGTCGGTGCAACTGTTCATGGACCGGGCCGCCGCCGCCGGCACCCGGCTCGGCCCCGACAGCCTGCCCGACGTGGTCCGCCTGTGCCAGGCGCTCGACGGGCTGCCCCTGGCCCTGGAGCTGGCGGCGGCCCGTACGAGCCTGCTCAGCCCCGGGCAGATCGCCGACCGGCTCGACGACCGGTTCTCGCTGCTGACCACGGGCGGCCGTACGGCCCCCGCGCGGCAGCGCACGCTGCTGGCCACCGTCGACTGGAGCTACGACCTGCTGTCGGCCAAGGAGCAGGTGCTGCTGCGCCGGCTGTCGGTCTTCGCCCGCGACTTCGACCTCGACCTGGCCGAGCAGGTCTGCGCCGAGCGGCCCATCGCCCGGGACGAGATCGTCGACCTCCTCGGCGGCCTGGTCGACAAGTCCCTCGTGCTGTGCGACGAGGAGCGCAGGCGCTACCGCATGCTGGAGACGATCAAGCGGTACGCGATGAAGCGGCTGGAGCGGGCCGGCGAGCGCGAGGACGTCCGCGAGCGGCACCTCACCGTCCTGTGCGACCTCCAGGAACGCCACTTCACCACCGAGATGGTCCGGCCGGGCGTGCCCTGGCCGGAGCGGCTGGAGTGCCTGACGGCCAGCAAACAGCTCCTCGACGACCAGCGGGCCGCCCTCGACTGGGCCGCCGAGTCCGGCAACGCGCGGCTGGGCCTGCGCCTGTGCGCGGCCAGCACCGCCCTGCTGCCCATCTCCGGCAACCTGACCGAGATCGTCGGCTGGATCGAGCGGCTGCTCTCGCTCGACCTCGAACCCGTGCCCGAAGAGCAGGTCGCTCAGGGCAAGGCGTACCTCGCCTACGGGCTGGAGGCCCGCGACGAGCTCAGCCGGTCGCTGGAGGTGGCCACGCAGAGCCTGGCGGGCCTGGGCGAGGAGAACAGGTTCACCCGCTGCGTCATGCACAGCCTGGTGGTCGTCGTCCTGCTCCGCATGGGCCGCATCGACGAGGCGCTGCACCACGCCGAGCGGGGCCTGGCCGAGGCCACCGAGTCGGGTGACGCCTGGAACCAGGCGGCGGGGCTGGCCGGGCTGTCGGCGGTGGCGCTGACCAGGGGCCGGCTGCGCGAGGCCCAGCGGCTGGGCGACGAGGCCCTGGCGCGGGCGCGCGAGCACGGCCACCGCTGGCTCATGGCCAGGATGGCCGCCCAGCTCGGCGCCGTGGCCGAGGCCCGCGGCGACCTGGAGACCGCCAAGTCCCGCTACGAGCTGGCCGTCCCGTGGCTGTGCGAGCTGGGCAGCGACTCCGACCTGGCGCGCTGCCTGGCCAGGGTGGGCCGGGTGGCGGCCATGCTGGGCGAGTTCGCCGCGGCCAGGGAGCGGCTGGCCGGCAGCCTCGCGCTGAGCCGGCAGACCGGCCAGCGGCAGGGGGTGGCCCGGTGCCTGGCCGGCCTGTCGGTGCTGGCCGAGCACGAGGGCGACCTCGACGGCGCGGTGCTGGCCGCCGCCGCCGCGGCCACGCTGCGCGAGTCGATCGGCCAGCACTCGGCCACGATCCGGATCGAGGAGCTGCTCTCGCGCGCCCGCGCCAAGCTCGGCGAGGGCCGTACGGCCTCCCTGTGGTCGCGCGGCCGGGCGATGAGCCCCGACGCCGCCGCCCGCCAGGTGCTGGCGGGGGAGCGGCCCGCGGCGCCGCGGCCCGTGCCGGCCGAGCCGGTCAGGCACTCGCTGCTGACCGTGCGCGAGCTGGAGATCGCCGGCCTGCTCACCCGCGGCCTGTCCAACCGGGCCATCGCCGAGGAGCTGGTGATCAGCCCGGCCACGGTCGCCCGGCACATCGCCAACATCATGGAGAAGCTGGGGTACACCTCGCGCGCGCAGATCGCGGTGTGGGCCGCCGAGCACCCCAGCGCTTCTGCATAGGGATCTGCATATTCCGCCCCATGTAGGCACGTGCCCCCCCTCCCTACCGTGGACGCCATGGATGAGCACATCGTCATGGTGGACTCCGGCACGGGTGTGGAGTTCACCGAGAAGCAACTGGACGAGCGGTCGGCGATCGCGACCGCCCAGTTGCGGCGCAGAGGGGTGCGCGCGGGCGACACGGTGCTCGTCTGCCTGCCCGTGGGGCCCGACCTGCTGGTGGCGGCGGACGCGGTGATCGCGGCGGGCGGCGTCGTCTGGCCGGTGCCCGCCGACCTCGGCCGCGCCGGGCTGGGCGAGCGCATCCGGGCCAGCGGCGCGCGGGTGATGATCTCCGACGTGCCGGAGGCGCTGGAGGCGGCCGAGGAGTCGCGGGTGCGGATCGTGATGAGCGTGGCCGAGCTGGGCGGACGGCATCCGTATCCGCTCGGTCGCGGACAGTCCACGGAAAGTGATCGCACGAGGTCGGCCGGGGGTGGAGACTGAGCGGACCTGTGATCCTCCGCTGACCCTGGGCACCGACATGACTCCGCCAGTTCCGCACAACCTGCCCGCAGAGCCCAACCGTTTCGTCGGCCGCGGGCGCGACCTGACCGAGCTGAGCACGCTGGTCCACGACGAACGCGTGGTCACGTTGAGCGGCGTCGGCGGCATCGGCAAGACCCGCCTGTCGCTGCGGGTGGCGGCCAGGGCCGCGCCGGGGTTCGCCGACGGCGTCTGGCTGGTCGAGCTGGCCCGGCTCGCCGACCCCGCCCTGATCGTCAACGAGATGGCCGGGGTGCTCGGCGTCCGCGACGAGGCGCCGGGGCGGCTGCTCGACGGCCTGCGCGTACGGCTGCGCGAGGCCAGGGCGCTGATCGTGCTGGACAACTGCGAGCATCTGGTCGACCGCTGCGCCGAGCTGGTCGCCGGCCTGATCGCCGACTGCCCCGAGCTGCGTTTCCTGCTCACCAGCCGCGAGCCGCTGCGCATCCCCGGCGAGCTGGTCTGGCGGGTGCCGCCGCTGGAGCTGCCCGACGACCACCATCCCGACGCCGAGTCCGTGCTGCTGTTCGTCGAGCGGGCGCTGGCGGCGGGGGCCCGGTCGGTGACCGGCAGCATGGACGACGTCGTGCGCCTGTGCCGGGCGCTCGACGGCCTGCCGCTGGCGCTGGAGCTGGCCGCGGCCCGTACGAGCCTGATGAGCCCGGGCCGCATCGCCGACCGCATCGGCGACCGGTTCACGCTGCTGACCAGGGGCGACCGTACCGCGCCCGCCCGTCAGCGCACCCTGCTGGCCACCGTCGAGTGGAGCCACGACCTGCTGCGGCCCAAGGAGCGCGTGCTGCTGCGCCGGCTGTCGGTCTTCGCCGGGCTGTTCGACCTGACGGTGGCCGAACGGGTGTGCGCCGACGGCGGCATCGTGCCCAGGGCCGAGCTGCTCGACCTGCTCAACGGCCTGGTCGACAAGTCGCTGGTGCTCCACCACGACGGGCGCTACCGCCTGCTGGAGACCATCAGGCAGTACGCCGCCGAGCGGCTGGCCGAGGCCGGCGAGCTGACCCGGCTGCGCGACCGGCACCTGCGGGTGATCTGCGAGGAGATGGAGCACTGCTACCAGGCCGGCACGCTCGACCCGCGCATGCCCTGGTCCGCCCGCGTCCCGCACTTCGCCAGGGGCCGCGCGCTGATGGACGACTGCCGGGCGGCGGTGGAGCGGGCGGTGGAGTCGGCCGACCCGGTGCTCGGGCTGCGCCTGGCCCGCGCCGCCCTGGCCATCCTGGCCGTGCGCGGTGAGCTGGGCGAGACCGTCGGCTGGCACCAGCGGCTGCTCGCCCTCGACCTGTCCCGGGTGCCCTCCGACGTGGTCGCCGTGGCCAAGGGCGGCCTGGCGTACGGGCTGGAGATCTGCGACGAGCTGGCCCGCGCCGAGGAGCTGGTCGTGCAGGGGGTGGAGGAGCAGAAGAGGCACCCGTACACCCACTGGCTGGGCGTCACCTACAGCGTGGCGCTGGCCGTGTTCTTCCGCACCGGCCAGAGCGAGAAGGCACTGCGTTACCTGGAGGAGCTGGAGGCGTCGGCCACCGCCCACGACGACCTGTTCAACCTGGCCACGGTCCGCATCGCCCAGCTCAACCTGGCGCTGTTCCGCGGCCAGCTCCGCCAGGCCCGCCGGCGCGGCGAGCAGGCGCTGGCTCTGGCCAGGGAGGCCGGCCACCACTGGACGCTGGCCAGGGCGCTGACCCACCTGGGCGCGGTGGCCGAGGCGGCGGGCGACCTGGAGGCCGCCATGACCTGCCACACCTCGGCCCTGCCGCTGCTGGAGGACATGGGCAACCGGGTCGAGCTGGCCCGCTGCCAGGCCAAGCTGGGCCGGGTGGCGGCCCGGATGCACGACTACCCGGCCGCCCGGCTGCACCTGGCCGCCAGCCTGGCCCTGAGCACCCGCACCGGCCAGCGCAGGGGCGTGGTGCGGGCGCTGACGTCCATGTCGGCGCTGGCGGCCGAGCAGGGCGACCTGGAGGGCGCGGTGCTGGCCGCCGCCGCCGCGACCGCGCTGCGCGAGGCCATCGGCCAGTACGGCGTCCCCGGCCCGGTCCAGGAGCTGCTCACGCGGGCCAGGGGCGGGCTCGGCGAGGGCCGGGTGTCGCTGCTGTGGGCCAAGGGGGCCGGGCAGTCGCCGGACGAGGTCGCCAGGCGGGTGCTCGATCCCGGCCGGACCGTCGCGGCAGGGCCGTCAGGGCCGCCGCCGGGAGGCTGGCAGGGCGGGCTGACCGGCCGGGAGCTGGAGATCGCCGCGCTGCTCACGGGCGGGCTGAGCAACCGGGCCGTCGCGCTGAAGCTGGTGATCAGCCCGGCCACGGTGGCCCGGCACGTCGCCAACATCATGGAGAAGCTGGGCTTCGCCTCCCGGGCCCAGATCGCGGTGTGGGCCACCGAGCACGGCCTGGAAACGGACCACGAATAAGCTGGTGTTCATGCCTTTCGCGCCCCATTTCCCGGTGATGCTCAGGACCGAGGACGGTGTCCGCATCGACGCCGCCCACACCCCCTCGGCGGCCGGGGACGTCGGGATCGTCATGGCGCACGGCTTCACCGGATCCTGGCGCGAGCGCACCGTCCGCCGCATCGCGCACGTGCTCAGCGGCTACGGCGGCGTGCTCGCCTTCGACTTCCGCGGCCACGGGCGCTCGGGCGGCGAGACGACGGTCGGCGACCTGGAGATCCTCGACGTGGAGGCCGCCGTCCGGCATGCCCGCGTGGTCGGCTACCGGCGGATCGCGGTCGTGGGCTTCTCCATGGGCGCGGCGGTGGCCGTCCGGCACGCGGCGCTGCGCCGGGGCGTGGACGCGGTGGCGGCGGTCAGCGGCCCGGCGCGCTGGTACTACCGGGGCACCAAGCCCATGCGCCAGGTTCACTGGGCCATCGAGCAGCCGTTCGGCAGGTTCGCCGCCCGGGTGGCCAAGCGCACCAGGATCGCCGGCGGCCAGTGGGACCCGATCCCGATGCCGCCGTACGAGGCCGCCGCCCTGGTCTCGCCCGCCCCGCTGCTGGTCGTGCACGGCGACGCCGACGCCTTCTTCCCGCTGGAGCACGCCCACCAGCTCTACGACGGCGCCCGCGAGCCCAAGGAGCTGTGGATCGAGCCGGGCTACGGGCACGCGGAGTCGGCCGCCAGCCCCGAACTCATCCGGCGTATCGGTAAATGGATCTCCTCGAACCTTTCGTGAGTAATACCCGTCTACCTAAGACGGATGGAAAGGATCCGCCAGGAGAAAAGTCCTCGGGGAAGGAAACCGCCTTCGCGGTGGCCTTGGGACATACTTCAGTAGCCGGGCAGTCGCCGACTGTAGGCGGCGGATCCGGCGCCTAGCGTCGCGGGGGCACGCTGGGCGCCTTCCCCGGCCCGCGAGAGGGGCCCCGCGGCGCGCGGGGCCCCTCTTCGCCCGCCGCTAGCCCAGCCGGGCGATCGTCTTGTACTCCAGGTAGCCGTTCAGGCCCTCGGGGCCGAGCTCGCGGCCGATGCCGCTGGCCTTGAAGCCGCCGAAGGGCGCGTTCGACTCCAGCATGAAGCAGTTGACGCCGTAGGTGCCGGTGCGCACCTGGCGGGCGACGTTCATGCCGCGCTCGGCGTCGGCCGTCCAGACCGTGCCGGCCAGGCCGTAGTCGCTGTCGTTGGCGATGCGCAGGGCGTCGGCCTCGTCCTCGAACGGGATCACCGCCAGGACCGGGCCGAAGATCTCCTCGCGGGCGATGCGCATGTCGTTGCTGACGTTGGCGAAGACCGTGGGCGCGACGTACCAGCCGCGGTCGCGGGGACGGTCGAGGCCGCCGACGACGACCTTGGCGCCCTCGTCCATGCCGATCTTGATGTAGCCCTCGACGCGCTCCTGCTGGCGCTTGGCCACCAGCGGGCCGATGCCGGTCGCCGGGTCGGCCGGGTCGCCGACGGGCTGGGAGTTGACCATGTTCGCCACGGCGTCCACGACCTCGTCGTACCGGCTGCGGGAGGCCAGGATGCGGGTCTGGGCGACGCACGCCTGGCCGTTGTTCATCAGCGTGGCCATGGCCAGGAAGCCCATGCTCGCCTGCAGGTCGGCGTCGTCCAGGATGATCGCGGCGGACTTGCCGCCGAGCTCCAGGCTGACCCGCTTGAGCTGCTCGCCGCAGATGGAGGCGATGCGGCGGCCGGCGGCGGTGGAGCCGGTGAAGGCCACCTTGTCGACGCCGGGGTGGGAGATCAGGTGCTCGCTCACCTCGCGCCCGGCGGGCACGATGTTGAGCACGCCCGCCGGGATCCCAGCCTCGGCCGCCCACTCGGCCAGCAGGTACGCGTCCAGCGGCGTCTCGGGCGCGGGCTTGAGCACGATCGTGCACCCGGCCAGCAGCGCGGGCGCGACCTTGGTCATGGTCACGAACTGGGGCACGTTCCACGGGACGACGGCCGCGACGACGCCGACCGGCTCGCGCCGCACGGTGATCGGCCCGAACAGCCCGGGACGCTCCTCCTCCTGGGCGAACTCCTTGCCCAGCCCGGCGTAGAACTGCAGCATGCCGAGCGGCTGCGGGGCCTGCGCGAGGTTGGAGAAGGTGATCGGCGAGCCCATCTCCTCGGTGATCAGGGCGGCCATCTCGCCCTGGCGCTCGTTGTAGATCGCGGCCAGCCGCTCGATCACGGCGGCCCGCTCGGCGAACGTCATGCGCGGCCACGGCCCGTGGTCGAACGCCTGGCGGGCGGCGGCCACCGCGCGTTCCACGTCCTCGGCGGCGCCGTCGGGGACGCGGCCCACGACCTCCTCGGTGTGGGGGGAGATGACGTCGATCGTCCCGGTGCCCGCGGGGGTCACCCATTCGCCCCCGATGAACAGCTTGTCGTGCTGGCGCATGTCGTGAGCCTCCTGCTTGACCGAATGCTTGCTTGCTGCGCGTACGCCTCAAGGCGACCGAACCATGTTCTGTCCGTGCACGCAAGAGGGGCGCGGCAGCGGTGTGCCGCGCCCCTCCGGGCGTCGCTAGCGGGGGTCGCCCAGCAGGTGCCGCATCGACCGCTTGACCAGGTCCGTACGCGTGGCCTGGCCGGTCAGGCTCTCCACGCCGAAGCCCAGATAGACGGTGTCCGCGGTGACGATGCCGCCGCCCTCCTCGAAGACCTGGTCGGTGCGGAACCAGTTGTTGATCGAAGGGGCCGAGCCGGCCGGCGGCGCGGCGACGGCCCAGCCGCCGAGGTCGGACTCGAAGGAGGTGTCACCGGCCGCCGCGCCGTCCAGGGTGACCTTGGCGTCGTCGAGGAAGACGCCCGCGCCCTGGGTGGACCAGTCGCTGACGTAGGAGATCGACAGCTCGACCCGCTTGCCCGCGTACGGGGTCAGGTCCACCTTCCACTGCTGCCAGCCGCCGGAGTTGCCCGAGGCGGCGTGCCAGGCGCCGGAGGACCCGGTCGGCTCGCAGGCCGCGCCCTGGTAGTGCCGGGTGAACGGATGGATCACCCGCCAGCCGCCGCTGTTCTCGGCCTTGCAGCTCTCGCCGGTGCTCTGCGAGGTGTGGCCGTTGACGTCGGGGAGGGTGGTCCAGTCGTCGGCGCCCGCGGTGTGCGCCTCGACCGTCAGGAAGTCCCAGTCGGCCTCGGTGTCGTAGGAGGTCCAGAACGACAGGTCGCCGGAGCTCCTGCCGGTCAGGTCCACGGTCGTGGTCAGCCGCTTCCAGGAGACGTCGGCGATGCCGCTGTAGACGTCCCAGGAGCCGGTGTGGGGGTCGAACGGGCCGCCCGGGCGTACCCACTTGACCTGGGCCGAGCTGGCGAACAGCGGGAACTGCGCCGGGGGCAGGATGGCCGAGGTGGCCACGAACGAGTTGGTGTGGCTCGGCTCCAGCGTGCCGGCGAAGCCCTCGAACGCGCCGCCGTTGCCCTTCAGCGCGAACGGCTGCCCGCTCGCCCGGTCGGCGCCGCCGTCGTCGAAGAAGACGTAGGCGCCCAGCCAGTACTGCTGGAAGTCGTTGAACACCTGGATGCACGGCGGGTCGTCGGGGACCGTGCACTCGGGGTGGCCGGGCTGGTCGGGCTCGTAGTAGTAGGCGCCGTTGTTGTTGGCCGCGTACGAGGGGTACTTGCCGGCGTGCAGCAGCTTGCCGCCCTCGTTCAGGTAGTCGCGCACCGCCAGCTCGGTGTCCACGCCGCCCTTCGACGTGGTGCCGGCGACCTGCCCGGGGGAGCGGGGGATGACGTCGTCGCCGGTCTCCCAGACCACCGCCTTGTAGTGGCTGAGCACGCCGAGCGGGTGCGGGGCCCTGCGGCCCATCTTGTCCATGTCGTAGACGTCGGTCGTGTAGCCGGCGTCCTGGAGCGCCTTGACGTAGTCGGCGGCGTACTTGGCCTCGGTGCCGCCCTGGGCCGGGCTCAGGCCCGTGACGTCCTCGGTGGCCAGCACGAGCACCTTGCCGCCGATGTCGTCCTGCACGGTGTAGGTGAACTCGCCGCTCTTCCTGCCGATCGCGCTGAACCAGACCTTGACCTTGTCGCCCGGCCGGGTGCCGGTGATCCTGCCGCGCAGCCGGTGGTAGTAGCGGTCGTAGCCCTTGCCGTACCGCTCGCCGCCCTTCCACTCGCCGGTCGGCGCGATCCTCGTCCGGCCGCCGTTGACCTGGTAGTTGAGCAGGACGGGCCCGACCTTCCTCTTGGCGGTGACCTGGACGGCCTGGTCGGTGCCGTAGCTGAACTCGAACGGGTCGAGCACGAAGTCGGGCGTCCTGTTGCCCAGGTGGCTGACCGGATCGGCCGGGTCCGCCGCGGACCTGGCGACGTCGAGCGCGAACGGCAAATTCTTCTCGAACTCCGCCTGCACGGCCGCCTCGTCGTCGGGGAAGACGAACCCGCAGCCGTCGCAGCCCTCGTCGAGCTCCGGCGTCCAGGACAGGGTGCCGTACCTGGCGTGGGCGTGGTCGTTGGTGTCGCCGTTCGTGGTGTAGAGCTCGGCGCCGAGGTCGGGGTCGAACCCGGGGACGGCCGGGGCGTCGTCGTCGCCGGTCAGGGCCTCGTAGATCGGGTTGTCCGCGGTCTTCGTGGCGATCTGGAACCCGCTCGGGTAGAGCAGCAGCGGGCCGAAGGAGTGGTAGTTCAGGTTCATCTCGAACCTGACCCGGTTGAGCAGGCCGTCCATGGCCCTGGTCTCCGGCTCGCTGGCCGGGCCGGTCCCGCGGAAGGTCTCGCTGCTCGGGATGCTCGACGAGCCCTCCTCGTCGTAGCGGAAGTTGGTGGGGAAGTTGCGGTTCGGGTCCACGCCGTCGCCGTTGGTGATCTTCCCGTCGCCGTCGTTGTCGCGCAGGTTCTTGCGCCACAGGCGGTTGCCCTCGGTGAAGGTGAAGTCGTAGCCGTCTGGGTTGGCCACCGGCACGAACCACAGCTCGGTCCGGTTGAGCAGGTCCCGCAGCGCCGACCTGTTGGCGATCACGTACTTCAGCAGCCGCAGGTCCACCTCGGCGGCGATCCACTCGCGGGCGTGCTGGGTGGCCGAGTACAGCGTGGCGGGCTTGAGCCCGTCGGGCAGCAGCCGGGCGCCCGTGGAGACCTTGACGGCGAGGATGTCCCGGCCCTTGAGCGTCCTGCCGATGGACTGCAGCTTGACGATGTCCCTGTTGGCGTCGGCGATCGCCCTGAGCTGGTCGGCGATGCCGCCCCGCTCGGAGTACGACCGCCACACGGTGTAGCCGCCGGCCGCCTGGGCCTTGGCGGCCTGGAGGTTGCTCTGCCCCTGCGCGTTGCGCACGGGCTCGGGGCGCAGGCCGAGCTTGGCCAGCCCGGCCAGGTCGGCCTGGGTCGCGGTCAGCTCGACGTGCTCCTTGTCGCCGCCGTTCTCGTGCTGGACGACGTCGAAGCCCTTCTCCCGCAGGAACTGGGCGGTGCCCGGCTTGCCGTCCACCTGGTAGAGGTCGATGCGGTCGCCGGGCGGCAGCGGATCGACCGACGCCTCGGCGGTGAGGGGGACGAGGGAGGCGCCCAGGCCGAGAAGCGCGGCCGCGGCGATGGTCATGATTCGAGACACGATCTGCCCCTTCGCAGAGACGAGTTCGATCGCCATCTCAGACCGGGATCAAGCCCTCCACAAGGCCCAAACTTTTAGATCTTCCTTATTTCCGACAAAGGACCATGTACCTCGCCAAAGGTGCGTCACTTGGCTGGTTCGGATGACAGCCATCAAGATCATCTTCTATAGTTTCGGTCCGTCTATGCGAGGAGGGGACGGGTGTGAGGATCTGGCGGCTCGCCGCGGTCTTCGTCGTCCTCTCCGGGCTGCTCGGGCTCGCCTCCCCGCAGCCGGCGTCGGCCGATCCCAACATCGACGAGCTGCGCAGACTCACCAAGCAGGCGTCCCGGCTGAACGACCTCTACCGCGGCCAGATCCAGAGCCTGGAGGAGATCAGGATCCAGGCCAAGAACGCCACCGACACCTCCGGCGACCTGGCGGCGCGCCTGGCCGCGGCCCAGGCCGGCGTGGCCGAGATCGCGCGCCAGACGTACGTCACCGGCCCCCTCGACGGCATGCAGCTGTTCGGCCTCACCGCCGACCCGGCCATCGCGCTCGGGCAGGCCGCGAACATGTCGTACATGGCCACCGAGCGGACCGAGCGCGTCCGGAGCATCCAGAAGCTCATCGCGAAGTCCAAAGAGGCCAAGCTCAACGCCAACGACAAGATCGACAAGCTGAAGAAGGAGATCAGGACCCTTCAGGGCAAGCGGCGCGAGATCGAGCGCCTGCTCGCCAAGTACGGCTTCCAGCAGCCCGGCGGCGCCGAGGGCCTGACCCAGCGCATGATCACGGTACGCGCCGAGATCATGCAGAACTTCCCCATGAAGTACGGCGTGGGCTGCCTGCGCCCCGGCGACCCCGGTGAGCACGGCAAGGGCCGGGCCTGCGACTTCATGATGTCCCGCGGCGGCACCATGGCCTCGGGGGCCGACGCCGACCGCGGGGACGCCCTGGCCGAATGGCTCATCAAGAACGGCTCGCGGATCGGCGTCATGTACATCATCTGGAAGCAGCGCTACTACGACATCCGGTCAGGCGGCGGCTGGGACCCCATGTCCGACCGGGGCGGCGTGACCGCCAACCACTACGACCACGTTCACGTGTCGGTGTTCTGAGCGATCCGCTCCCGGTACCACGCGTAGGACGCCTTGGGGGTGCGGCGGCCCGTGGCGAAGTCCACGTGCACCAGGCCGAAGCGCTGGTGGTAGCCCTCGGCCCACTCGAAGTTGTCCAGCAGCGACCAGACGAAGTAGCCGTCCACGTCCACGCCCTCGGCGCGGGCGGCCATGACGGCGTCGATGTGGCCGCGCAGGTAGTCGATGCGGGCCTGGTCCTCGACCGTCCCCTGCGGGGTGAGCTCGTCGGGCTGGGAGCAGCCGTTCTCGGTGACGTGGATCGGCGGGAGCGCGCCGCCGTACCGGGCCTTGAGGCCGGTCAGCAGCTCGCGCAGGCCGTCGGGGACGACCGGCCAGCCGAACGCGGTGGTGGGATACCCCGTGACGCCGGTGTCGGTGAACGGGAGCGCCTCGCCGGGCGGCGGGGCGGCGATCCGGGTGGGGTTGTAGTAGTTGATGCCGAGGGCGTCCAGGGGGGCCGAGATGGTCTCCAGGTCGCCGTCGCGGACGAAGTCCAGGGCGGCTGTGTAGGCCGAGAGGTCGGGGTACTTCCCGAGCAGCACCGGGTCGTTGAACAGCCGGTTGTGCAGGACGTCGTAGGCGTCGGCGGCCTTCACGTCCGCCTCCTGTTCCGAGGCGGGCCAGACCGGCGTGCAGTTGTTGGTGATGGCCACCTGCCGCGCGCCCGCCGCCCGCAGCGCCCCGGCCGCCAGGCCGTGGCCGAGGAGCTGGTGGTGGGCGACGGGGAGGGCGTCGAGCAGCAGGGCCTGGCCGGGGGCGTGGATGCCCATGGCGTGGCCGAAGGCCATGTGCACGAACGGCTCGTTCAGGGTGATCCACAGCGGGATGCGGTCGGCCAGGCGCTCGGCGACGATCGCGGCGTAGTCGGCGAAGCGGCCGGCCGTGTCGCGCTCGGTCCAGCCGCCGCGGTCCTGGAGGGCTTGGGGCAGGTCCCAGTGGAAGAGCGTCGGCACGGGCTGGATGCCGGCCGCCAGCAGGCCGTCGGTGAGGCGTTCGTAGAAGTCGAGGCCCGCGGGGTTGACCTCGCCGGAGCCGAGCGGCTGCACCCGCGGCCAGGCGATGGAGAAGCGGTAGGCGTTCACGCCGAGGCCGGACATGAGGGCGATGTCCTCGCGCCAGCGGTGGTAGTGGTCGCAGGCCACGTCCCCGGTGTGGCCGTCCCTGGTCCGGCCGGGCTCGTGGGCGAAGGTGTCCCAGATGGACGCGCCCCGGCCGTCCTCGGCCACCGCGCCCTCGATCTGGTAGGCGGCGGTCGCCGTACCCCATAAGAACATCTCGGCTCCTTTATGCGAGTATGGCTCATGTTAACGGACGGCAAAGTGGCCGGTCTGTACCTGCTGGTAATAAGCCAGGATGGGGAGCATGACGAGTACCTTGCGCCGCCGTCCCGCCCAGCGCCGGAGCGTGGAGCGGGTGGAGCGGATGCTCGACGAGTGCGCGCTCCTGCTCGACGAGGTGGGCTACGAGGCGTTGACCACGAAGGAGGTCGCGCGCCGCGCCGAGGTCCCCATCGGCACCTTCTACCAGTTCTTCCACGACAAGCAGGGCCTGGTGCGCGCCCTCGCGCTGCGCAACCTGGAGGCGTTCCTCCAGCGGGTCACCCAGTGCATCGCCGAGGCCGACCTCGGCCACTGGACCGACCTGGTCGACCTGGCCATCGACGAGTTCGTCGACATGAAACGCACCACCCCCGGGTTCGCGGTGGTCGACTTCGGCGAGGTCCTGCCCACCCCGGGCGGGCCGCCGCTGGAGGGCACCAAGCGCACGCTCGACAGCGCCCTCGACAACAACGTCATCGTGGCCGACCGGTTGCGCGCCCTCACCCTCGCCCTGCTCGACGCGCCCGCGGGCCCCGGGCTCGACCGGGCGCTCGTGGTCGCCGTCGAGGCCACCGACGCCGTGCTCAAGCTCGCCTTCCGGGCCGATCCCGACGGCGACGCCGACCTGATCGCCGAGTGCAAGCAGCTCGTCCGCCGCTACCTCGCCGACCACCTGCCCTGATCCCCTAGGCGGCGGCGTTCAGGCGGGCGCGCAGCTCGGCGTCCAGCTTGACGTCCGCCGCGCCGACGACCTCGTCGAGCTGGGCCGTCGTGGACACGCCGACCACGGGCACGTGACCGTCGGCCATCAGCCACGCCAGCACCACCTGGTTGGGCGTCGCGCCCAGCTCGCCGGCGACCTCGCCCAGCACGGCCAGGCGGCGGGCGGTGCCCGGGTGGTCGTAGACCTCAGGCATGGGCCGGTCGGCCCGCGTGTAGGCCCCCGCCATCAGCGTGTTGTAGGCCCACAGCGTCACGTCCGGCTCGGCGGCGACGTAGTCGAGGGCATCGTCCGAGGCCAGCGTGTGGCCGCCCTCCGGCAGCCGGGTGAAGGGCCGCGGGCGCAGGTAGGTGTGGCGGAGCTGGAGGTGGCCGTACGGCAGCCAGCCGCGCGCGCCCGCCAGGTTCCTGGCCCGCTCCAGCCGCCAGGCGGCGATGTTGCTCGCTCCCAGCGCGCGGACCTTGCCCTGCTCGGCCAGCGTGTTCAAAGCGCCGAGCGTCTCGTGCAGCGGCACCGAACGGTCCTCGATGTGCGACCAGTACAGGTCGACGTAGTCGGTCCGCAGCCGGCGCAGGCTGCCCTCGGCGGCCCGCGCGACGGCCGCCGCCGACAGGCCCTCGGCCGAGTCGAGCGTGCGGTCGCCGGGCACGCTCGGCCGCGCCCCGCCCTTGGTGCCGATGAACATCCGGTCCCGGTTGCCGCGCGCGGCCAGCCAGGCGCCGATGGCCTCCTCGCTCTCGTCGCCGGTGCGGCCCTCGTTCCAGAAGGGGTAGTTGTTGGCCGTGTCCAGCATGGTGCCGCCGGCGTCCTGGAAGCGGTCGAGGATGGCGAAGGTCTCCCGCAGGCCGACGCCGGTGCCGAACGGGATGGTGCCGAGTGCGATCTTCATGGGGCAGAACCCTCGGACCTGGAGCGCACTCCATGTCAAGCCGTTGACCTGGAGCGCGCTCCAGGTGGAAGACTGGGAGCGTGAGCGTGTACACCCCCGCCGAGGTCGTCGAGGAGACCGGCTTCAGCCTCGACACCCTCCGCTACTACGAGAAGATCGGCCTGCTGGAGCGCGTGGAGCGCAACGCGGCCGGTCAGCGCAGGTTCAGCGAGGAGGACGTCGGCTGGCTCGGCATGATCCGCTGCCTGCGCGACACCGGCATGCCCATCGCCATGCTGCTGCGCTTCGCCGAGCTCGTCCGCGGCGGCGACGACACGATCCCCGACCGCATCAGGCTGCTGGAGGAGCACGACCGGCAGGTCCAGGCCCAGATCGCCAACCTGGCCGAGCGCCAGAACTACATCCACCGCAAGATTTCCTACTACCGCAGCGTCCTGTAGCCCTGCCTTGGTGGTCCGGTTGTTAGACCAAGGACCATGGCGGGAACCAGGGCGAAGCAGATCGACGTCCCGCTGGGCCGCATGGCCGTGCTCTGCTCGGTCCTGCTGTTCGTCCTGCTGGCCCACCTCACGGTCGTCCAGGGGTTCGGGACGCGGGCACTCAACGCCGACCGCCGCAACGAGCGCTCGCTCATCGCCCGCTTCGCCCGTCCGCGCGGCGACATCCTGACCTACGACGGCGCGACCGTGGCCAGGAGCCGCCCGACGCCCGGCGGCGGCCCGTACCGGTTCCAGCGGGTCTACACCGACGGCGAGCTCTACGCCCCCGTGACCGGCTACATGTCCCTCTACCGGTCCACGGGCGTGGAGGAGGCCGAGGACGGCGTCCTGTCCGGCGACGACGCCAAGGTCAAGGTGCGCTCGATGGTCAGCGACGGCGACGTGGCCGGCGCCGACGTGCGGCTGACCATCGGCCAGCGCACCCAGTGGACCGCCTACCACGCCCTGGAGGCCGCCGGCGTGCCCGGCGCGGTCGTGGCCATCGATCCGGCCACCGGCGCGATCCTCGCCCTGGCCAGCTACCCGTCCTACGACCCCAACACGCTGGCCACCTTCGACCCCGCCCGGCTCGACGGCGCCCTCGACCGGCTGCGCGAGGCCCCCGGCCGGCCCCTGCTGAACCGGGCGCTGGACCAGGTCTATCCGCCGGGGGCCACGTTCAAGGTGGTGACCACGGCCGCGGCGCTGGCCTCGGGCGAGTACACGCCCACGGCCCCCGTGGACGCCGCCGTCCGCCCGCGGCTGCCCGCCGCGCTCGCCGGTTCGTGCGGCAGGTCCCGGCCCACGCTGCTGCGCGCCTTCCAGACCTCGTGCGACACCGCGTTCGCGGGCATCGGGGTGCAGCTCGGCCAGGACATCCTCAGGGACCAGGCCGAGGCGTTCGGGTTCGGCGACGGCGACCTGCGCGTGCCGATGGCCCCGGCGCGCAGCACGTACCCGCAGGGCATGGACCGGGCGCGGACCGCCCTGTCGGCCGTCGGCCGGGACCAGGACCGGGCGACGCCGCTGATGGTGGCGATGTTGTCGGCGGCCGTGGCCAACAACGGCGTGCTGATGCGGCCGTACCTGGTGGAGGAGGTCAGCCTGCCGGACGGCTCGCTGCTCGGCCAGGCGGGGCCGCAGCCGTACCGCACCACCATGACCACCGTCCAGGCCCGCTACCTGGCCGCGATGATGACCGCGGGGACGCACGCGGGCGGGCCGGGCGCGGCCGTCGCCGTCCCCGGCGTCGAGGTGGCCGCCAAGATCGCCGCGAACGGCGGCGAGCACGCGCTGGCCACGGCGTTCGCCCCGGCGACCGCCCCGGAGGTGGCGGTCGGCGTGGTGCTGGAGCACCCCGGCCCCCGGGCCGGCGCGGTGGCGCAGGTGGCCCGCGCGGTGCTGGAGGCCGCGCTGGCCTGACAGTGATGATGTAGATGAGTGCTTCCCGCCAGGGTTTGACCCATGGCCTGACTGACCTCTGGGTCCTCAACGGGATCTGTCGGCC